>CAYYZO010000181.1:0-1529 GCA_964476185.1 uncultured Myxococcales bacterium | reverse complement strand
GGCGCGGAGCCGACGCAGGTCGCGCGGGTCATGCGGAGGCCGACCGATTCGGCGGCCTCGCGCGCGAGCGTGTCGAGGTCGTACAGGACTTCCATGTGGTCGGCGACGAATCCGATCGGCACGACGACCACGCGGCGGACGCCTTCGGCGGCGAGCGCGCGAAGATGGTCGCCGACGTCCGGCTCGAGCCACGGCTGCTGCGGCGGACCGCTGCGGCTCTGGTACGCGAAGTCCCACGGGAGATCCGGCGCGGCGCCGGCCGCGACGATCGCCGCGGCTTCCTGCAACTCCGCGACGTAATCGCAGCCTTCGCTCATCGACAGCGGGATCGAGTGGGCGGTGAACACGAGCCGGACCGGGCCGTCGCCGGTGTTCGCCTCGAGCGCCGCGCGCGTGTGCTCGATCATCGTCTCGAGGAAGCCGGCCTCGTTCCAGTAGGGCGGGAGCTTCTCGATGATCGGCGCGCCGTCGCCGGCCGCGGCGCGGGCGCGGTCGACGTCCTCGAGATACTGCCGGCAGGCGGAGTACGAGCTGTACGCGGAGGTCGCGACCGCGACCGCGCGCCGCACGCCGTCGCGCTTCATCTGCGCGACCGTGTCGACGAGGTACGGCGACCAGTTCCGGTTGCCCCAGTAGACCGGCAGGCGCGGTCCTCGCGCGTCGAGCGCGGCGGCGAGGGCCGCCACGAGCTTGCGGCATTCGTCGTTGATCGGGCTGCGTCCGCCGAAGCGCAGGTACTGCCGCGCGACCACTTCGAGCCGCTCGCGCGGCACGCCGCGCCCGCGCGTGACGTTCTCGAGGAACGGCAGCACGTCGTCGGGTCCCTCGGGGCCCCCGAACGAAAGCAGCAGGACCGCGTCGTGCGCAGGCGCCTTCGTCGTCACGATGCGCGCGACGGGCGGGTCAGAGCCTGCCCCTCATGAGCTTGCGCTCGACGGTCTGCGGTACCGGCCGGTCGCCGATCGGGACGTAGTCGCGCTCGCCTTCGCCGATGTAGATCTGCCGCGGGCGCACGATCTTCTGCTCGGGGTCCCGTACGTTCTCCGCCCACTGCGCGATCCAGCCGGGCATGCGGCCGATCGCGAACAGCACCGGGAACATCGAGGTCGGGAAGCCCATCGCCTGGTAGATGATGCCCGAGTAGAAATCGACGTTCGGGTAGAGCTTGCGCGAGATGAAGTAGTCGTCCTCGAGCGCGATGCGTTCGAGCTCGACGGCCATCTCGATCAGCGGGTTGCGGCCGGTGACCTCGAAGACCTCGTACGCGATCTTCTTGATGACCTTCGCGCGCGGGTCGTAGTTCTTGTAGACGCGGTGGCCGAAGCCCATCAGGCGCCGCTCGCCGGCCTTGACGCTCTTGATGAAGGCCGGGATCCTGTCGACCGACCCGATCTCCTCGAGCATGTGCACGACTTCCTCGTTCGCGCCGCCGTGCAGTGGGCCGTACAGCGCCGCCGCCGCCGCCGCCGTCGCGCAGTACGGGTCGACCTGCGAGCTGCCGACCCCGCGCATGGCACTCGTCGAGCAGT
>CAYYZO010000180.1:0-1786 GCA_964476185.1 uncultured Myxococcales bacterium | reverse complement strand
CGACGAGCAGGTGACGGAGCACGCGGTCCACGAGCCACGGCTGCGCCTCCTCGCCGCGCCTCGGGAGCTGCGCGAACGCGAGCTCGAGCTCGTAGACGCTGTCGTGCCGGGCTTCGTCGACGCGCGGGGCCTGGCTCGTCGGACCGATGAACAGGCCCGAGAACAGGTACGAGAGCGACGGGTGGTTGTGCCAGTACGAGATCAGGCTGCGCAGCAGGTCGGGCCGGCGCAGGAACGGGGAGTCGGCCGGCGTGGCGCCGCCGAGCACGAAATGATTGCCGCCGCCGGTGCCCGTGTGGCGGCCGTCGAGCAGGAACTTCTCGCTGCCGAGCCGCGAAAGGTGCGCGTACTCGTAGAGGGTCGTCGTCTGTTCGACGAGCTGGTCCCAGCTGGAGGCCGGGTGGATGTTGACCTCGATGACGCCCGGATCCGGCGTGATCAGGAAGTGGTCGAGGCGCGGGTCGGGCGGCGGCGGATACCCCTCGAGCACGACGGGAAGCCCGAGTTCGGCCGCGGTCTCCTCGATCGCGGCCACGAGCGCGAGGGAGTTCTCGAGCGTCGGCATCGGCGGCAGGAACACGTGGAGCGTGCCGTCGCGCACCTCCGTGCAGACGGCGGTGCGCACGATCCACGGCGCGGACTCGAAGCGCGCGGGCTTCGCGTTCGATGCGCGCCGGTGTGGAGGCTTCTGCTGCGGCTTCGCGCCCGGCAGGCGCAGCACCGGGGAGGCGGCCGCGCGCTGCGAGGCGAGCAGGTCGCGGGGCGGCAGCGACGGACGCGGCACGGCGGCATCGACGGGGTGCACGAACGGGTAGTCGGTGCTGCCGACCCACGGCAGCGAGTCGAGCGGAAGCCGCCATCCCATCGGCGAGTCGCCGGGGAGGAGGAACATCTGGCCGGAGCGCAGGAACATCGGGCCCGTCGACCACGACACCTGGCCGGCGATCAGGTCGCCGGCCAGCGGCAGCGCGAAGCCGACGGGGTTCGACAGGCCGCGCTCGAACACGCGGCGCAGCCTCGCGCGCTCGAGCTCGTCGTCGATGCGCGAGTCGAGCACGTCGACGTTCATCGGCAGGCGTCGCTCGCGCCACATGTAGTAGAAGGCGTCCTCGTAGCCGGCCTGCATCCAGACGGTCGCGATGCCGAGCCGTTCGGCGAGCGCGGTGAGGAAGCGGCTGGCGTCGTCGACGTCGCAGCCGACCGGCGCGCTCTCGTCGGCGAACAGCGACGGATCCGTCCAGACCGGCTCGCCGTCGCGCCTCCAGTAGCAGCCGAGCGCCCAGCGCGGCAGTTGCTCGCCGGGGTACCACTTGCCCTGGCCGTGGTGCACGAAGCCGCCGGGGGCGTAGTGGTCCTTGAGGCGCCGCAGCAGCCGGCCGGCCAGGAGCCGCTTGGTCGGGCCGAGCGCCTCGGTGGTCCACTCGGCGCCGTCGCGGTCGTCGACCGACACGAACGTCGGCTCCCCGCCCATCGTCAGGCGCACGTCCCCGGCGCGCAGTTCCTCGTCGACGGCCCGACCGAGCGCGACGATCCGCTCCCACTGCGCGTCGTCGTAGGGCTTGGTCACGCGCGGCGACTCGAGGATGCGCTGCACCGACATCTCGTGCTCGAACTCGACGGTGCAATCCTCGAGCGTTCCCGACAGCGGCGCGGCGCTCGTCGGCTCCGGCGTGCAGGCGAGCGGCAGGTGTCCTTCGCCGGCGAACAGCCCCGAGGTCGGATCGAGGCCGATCCAACCGGCGCCCGGCAGGTACACCTCGCACCACGCGTGGAGGTCGGTGAAGTC
>CAYYZO010000179.1:0-1837 GCA_964476185.1 uncultured Myxococcales bacterium | reverse complement strand
CTCGATCACCGACGGGCAGATCTACCTGGAGACCGACCTGTTCTACTCGGGCGTGCGTCCCGCGGTGAACGTCGGCCTTTCGGTGTCGCGCGTCGGCGGCTCGGCCCAGATCAAGGCGATGAAGCAGGTGGCCGGAACGCTGCGACTCGATCTCGCGCAGTATCGCGAGATGGCGGCGTTCGCGCAGTTCGGGTCCGACCTGGACGCGGCGACCCAGCGCATGCTCTCGCGAGGCCAACGCCTCGTCGAGATCCTCAAGCAGGGCCAGTACGTCCCCCTCGCCGTCGAGAAGCAGATCCTGATCCTTTTCGCAGCCACGAACGGTTTCATCGACGACGTGGACGTGAAGGACATCGCCCGTTTCGAGGAGGAGCTTTCTTCCTTCGTCGAGCGCTCGCACCCGGACCTTTACGCGCTGATCCGGGAGAAGAGGGAGCTCAACGACGCGGTCAAGTCGAAGTTGACCGCCGTGCTGGGCGAGTTCAAAGGCATTTTCGGCGCATAACCAGTCGTGCCCAGTCTCAAGCACACCCGCAAACGCATCTCTTCGGTCCGCTCGACGCAGCAGATCACGAAGGCGATGAAGATGGTCTCGGCGGCCAAGCTGCGCCGTGCGCAGGAGGCTGCCGAGAGCGCTCGACCCTACGCCACTCGCCTCGGGGAACTGCTGGCGAGCGTCGCCGCCGGCGTGGACGAGGGGGCGCACCCGTTCCTGCAGGCCGGCGCCGAGGGCAAGCCGGCGGAACTGGTGCTGATCACCTCCGACCGCGGCTTGTGCGGCGGCTACAACACGAACCTGATCAAGGCGGCGGAAGCGTTCCTGCGTTCCGAGCAGGGGCGCGACGCGACGATCGTCACGATCGGACGCCGCGGTCACGACTACTTCAAGCGACATCACGCCGACCGGATCACGGCCCGGCACTTCAACTGCCCGTTCGACCTCACCCTGGCGCGCCAGGTCGCGGCCGAGGTCTCGCGCCGTTTCGTCGAGGGGGAAGTCGGTTCGGTCTGGATCGTGTCGTCGAAGTTCCGGTCGGCGATCTCGCAGGCGCCCGCCCTGCAGCAACTGCTGCCGGTCGAGCGCACGGCGGTCGACGAGGGGGCGACGGACTACGTGTTCGAGCCGAAGGCCGAGGCGCTGCTCGGAACCCTGCTCGCGCGCTACGTCGACACGAAGATCTTCCAGGCGTTCCTCGAGGCCAACGCGAGCGAGCACGGCGCGCGCATGACGGCCATGGACAGCGCGACGCGCAACGCCTCGGAGATGATCGGCCGTCTCACCCTGCAGATGAACCGTGCGCGCCAGGCCGCGATCACCACGGAGCTGATGGAAATCGTCGGCGGCGCGGAAGCGCTCAAGGGCTAAGGAGTTCAGGAAACCATGGGTATTGGGCACATCACACAGGTCATCGGTGCAGTCGTCGACGTGGAGTTCCCCGCCGGCGAGGTTCCGCCGATCCTCAACGCACTGACCGTCACGAACCCCGGCATCGACGACCGCCAGGACAACCTCGTGCTGGAGGTGGCCTCCCACCTCGGCGAGAACACCGTCCGCACGATCTCGATGGACTCGACCGAAGGCCTGGTACGCGGCATCCCCGCCAAGGACACCGGCAACCGCATCCTCGCGCCGGTCGGCACCGCCGTTCTCGGTCGCATCATCAACGTGATCGGCGAAGCCGTCGACGGCGGTGATCCGGTCAAGACGGACAAGTATCTCCCGATCCACCGCCCCGCCCCGGATTTCACCGAGCAGGCCACGGCGGTCGAGGCGTTCGAGACCGGGATCAAGGTCGTCGACCTGCTCTGCCCGTACGCGAAGGGCGGCAAGATCGGC
>CAYYZO010000178.1:0-1935 GCA_964476185.1 uncultured Myxococcales bacterium | reverse complement strand
AAGCGCTTCCTGCTGAACGTGCCGGTCGAGGCCCGTTCGAGCGTCGGCTTCCACGCGATCGTCAACTGGCGGTCGCTGCTCGACAAGCGCAGCGAGTGAAGCGAGGCTGACTTCCTGGACGTGCGGTAGACGGGGAAATGGCTGTTCCTCGGCGCCCGTGCCGGAAGCTAACCGTCCAGACCAGCCGACAGGAGCCGCCTGCGCACATCCTGCACCCGTGCCAGCAGCTCGACTGACCTGACGTCGGGATGCTCTTCGAGGAGCGCGAGGACGTCCGCCACGTCGTGTTCTCGCTTGCTGGGGCGACGCTTTGGCTCGGCGGCCGCGGCCAGTTTCAGCACGACGAGATCCGCGACGGTCGCCACGCGCAATGGGACACCGCCGGCGAGGTCGATGATGCTGGCGTGCTCGACCGCATCGGCTATCCCCTCGTCCTCGGCGGAGAACTGCACGGCCGTCCGTTGTTTCAAGGGACCCGGGCCAGGTGCGCGCCAGTTGTCGCTGTGGTCGTGGCGACCAGTGTGGTCGAAACCGGCCTCGAGGAGCGCCGCGCGCGGCACGTGCGCATAGGTGGGCACCGCCAGGTCGATGTCGAGGGTACTGCGGGGCTCCTGCGTGTGAAGCTGCACCGCCACACCGCCTATCAGGGCATAGGGCACGCGCTCCCGCTCGAGCAGCTGTGCGACGAGGCGCAACGATTTTTCCTTCGAATCGCCGTCAGGCAAGCCCATCGTCTCACCCCACAATCGATCGAGGGCATACCCCGTGGCCAGGCGCTCACGGGCTTCCGCTGTCGTTGGCGCCTTCATGTCATGGAAATACTAGCATCCCGGGATCGAGGGTCCGGCTAGTGGGCGTGCGTCGGCCCGCCAAAGCAGCTCTTCGCAACACGCCTTCCATCAGCTCCGATGGGGGGCCCGCGGCGCACGGGGCGGCTCTATACTTCCGCCTGCATGACCGACAAAACGCCACTCCCCCCCACCGGCCGCCGCTCGTTCCTCGGCGCGGCCCTCGCCGTCTCCGCCCTGCCGCGCCTCGCCTCTGCCTCGGACCGTGACTGGTCCGGACGCACGCCGACGCGCTACCCGGAGCCCGACGTCGAGGTGCTCGACCCGCGCTTCGCGCGCTACAAGATCGGCAACACGCCGATCCAGCGCCTGCACACCGGCATGCTGTGGGCCGAGGGCCCGGCCTGGAACGCGGTCGGCCGCTACCTCGTCTGGAGCGACATCCCGAACGACGTGCAGCTGCGCTGGCTCGACGACGACGGCCGCGTGAGCGTGATGCGCCGGCCGGCGGGCAACAGCAACGGCAACAGCTTCGACCGCCAGGGTCGCCAGCTCTCGTGCGAGCACGCCAACCGTCGCGTCGTGCGCTACGAGCACGACGGCTCGGTGACGGTGCTGGCCGAGCGCTGGAGCGGCAAGCCGCTCAACGCGCCGAACGACGTGGTCGAGCACTCCGACGGCTCCGTGTGGTTCACCGATCCGGGCTACGGCAGCATGGGCGACTACGAGGGGCACAAGGGCGCGCTCGAGATCAAGGAGGCGGTCTACCGCGTCGACCCCAAGACGCGCGCCCTCGAGCTGGTCACGGACGCGCTCGGGAAGCCTAATGGCCTGTGCTTCTCGCCGGACCAGAAGCGCCTCTACGTGGCCGACACCGGCGGCGGCCCCACGCACGGCATCCACGTCTTCGACGTCGTCGACGGTCAGAAGCTCGCGAACGGCCGCAGCTTCACCGACATGGAGTTCCGGGGCAAGAAAGGCGGCGCCGACGGGATCCGATGCGACACGGACGGAAACGTCTGGGCGGGCGCGGGCTGGGCCGGCGACGGCTACGACGGCGTCCACGTCTTCGCTCCCGACGGCAGCGGCAGGATCGTCTCACTGCTGGCGCAGGCGGGCCTCGTCGACGAGTTCCAGATCGTCGTGA
>CAYYZO010000177.1:0-1957 GCA_964476185.1 uncultured Myxococcales bacterium | reverse complement strand
CTGGGACGTCGCCGGCGGCGCCCGACCGGCGCGCGTGACGATCCTCGCCGCCGACGAAGCCAGCACGCGCATCCGTCCGCCGCACCGCTCGCATTCGAGCACGTCGACGGCGAACACCCGACGAAGAAGGTCGCTCCACGGGATCCGCGGTGGCCTGACATCTCGGGAATGCCGCTTCGGCCCTTCGCCGGACGCCGCCGCTTCTCCAGCCGGCACCACATACCGCCGCCAGTGCGCGCACGGCGCGAGCACTCCGTGGTAACGCACCTGATGGATGCGTGGCGGCGGCACCTGGGCGGCCAACCGCGCGACGAACTCCCGCGGCTCGAACACGATCGCCGACGTGCCGTCGTTCCACCGGTGGCGAAGTCTGAGGACGACGCGGCCGTCCTCGAGGCGGTGCAGCCGCGAGGACGCCACAGCGGGCCGCGAGATGTAGCGGCTGAGCCGTTCGAGGCCGGTGCGGTCGCGCTCGTGCACCGACACGCCCGCATGCAGGCTGAAGCCGCCGAGCACCGCGGCGCTGGCGGCGGCGACGGGGCCCTGCCCCGATCCGCGCGCGCTCCCGCCGAGACGGACGACGCGGCCTCCGGGCGCGGCGCCCGTTGCGGTGCGGCCCTGCACGGCTGCGGCGTAGATCGCCGCCATGGCCGGGTCGGTTCGCGCGAGGTCGTCGCCCATCGTCTCGCTTCCGCGCAGAAGATAGCCGCGCGCACGCAGGCACCGCGCGAACCGGCAGGCGACGTCGGAGAGTACCGACGCCAGCTCGTCGGCCGTCGGGGCCGGGAGCGTGTGGAACACGAGACCCGCGCTGCGAGGCAGCACCTCGTAGACTCCGTCCAGGACCAGCGTGTGAAAGTGCACGTTGAGGTTCAGCGCTCCGCCGAAACGCTGGACGAACGTCACTCCACCACAGTGCGCACGACCGATCGCGAGGCGCTCTCTCGCGCGGCGCCGCTGCCACGCGAACAGGGCGCGCACGAACGCTGCGACGAGCGGTCCGAGCAGGTTGCGGTCCCACGCCAGCCGGTAGCGCAGGTCGAACGGCATCGACAGCACCCACTGCCGGACGGGGACTTCCGGGATCACCCGATCGACGAGATTCGCGGCCGTTTCCGCCATGCGGCGCCCTGCGCACGACGAGCAGACGCCCCGCTTCTTGCACGCGAACGGAACGGCGCGTTCGTGTCCGCACTCGGCGCAGCGCACGCGCACGAAACCGTGTTCGGGATTGCCGCACGAGACAAAATCCCGCAGCGTCTGTCCGACGAACGCAGGGAGCGGATGGCCGCGTTCTTCGGCATCCGTGACGAAGCCGTCGAGTTCCTCGGCGACGACGACCCGCGCGATTTCTGTCGCGGCCGAGCGCGGCTCGTACCGCTCGGCGCGAGGACAGACGCTGGCGGGAACGCCCGGCATCCATACCGGTCGCACGCGCGGCCGCGTTCGGTCGATGACAGCGCGGTCATCAAATCTGCACCGAGCCGTCGTGCTGGCCTCGCGGCTGTTCCTCGACCGTGAGTCGCCCGCGCTTCTCGGCCTCCCGCCCATCCAGGAACGTCGTCGCGCAGAGCGGATCATTGACGATCCCGGGCCTTCGCAGACCCGGTGCGCACCCGTGGCGCGGCTCCCCGCGAAAATCACAAGTCCAGCATAAAATACGGGTTTTCCGTCTGGCCATTCGTTCTTTTTTCGCCTATCGTCCGGGCCATGGCTCTCGCGTTCGACGACGCCTTTCCCGACGACCGTTCGAGAGCGGAACCCCGGTCTTTCGGTGCTGGCGAGCCACGCCGCCGGCGACCGTTGCTGCACGTCGTCGGCAGCGCGGCCGCCATCGATCTCGACCGTCGCCTGCTCGCGCTCTCGGGTCGTGCAGCGCGCTGTCGTTTCGTCGAGGGCCGCGTCGCGGCGCCACTGCTCGCCCGCCGCGGCTGGACCGCGCTCGGGTTCGTCCGGC
>CAYYZO010000176.1:0-1977 GCA_964476185.1 uncultured Myxococcales bacterium | reverse complement strand
TGTTGATGATCACGCCCATTCCCCCCTCCCGGCCTGATTTGTTCACGAGCATTCCCCCCTCGGCCTGAGATTTAATCAGCATCATTCCCCCCTGAGGTCGTGACCGGCCTCGGCTACCTGTCCAGCGCCGCAACGAGCGGCGCCGGGAGGAGACCGAGGTGGCTTACCGCGAGGTCACGATGCTCGAAGTGCGCGAAATCCTGAGACAATGGCTGTCCGGCGCAACGCGAAAGCGCATCGCCGCCCGTCTCGGCTGCGATCCGAAGACCGTGCGGCGCTACGTCCGCGCCGCCGGCCGGCTCGGGCTCGTGCCCGGCCAGGGCGAACAGCCCCTGACCGACGAGCGGGTCGCCGCCGTCACGGCCGCGGCCTGCCCCGAGCGTGCCGTGATCCACGGTCAGGGCTGGGCCGAATGCGAGCGCAGCCGCGAGCTCATCGCCGCCAAGCTCGCCGAGGAGGTGCGGCTCAGCAAGATCCGGCGTCTGCTCAAGCGAAGCGGCGTCGACGTGCCCTACGCGACGCTGCGCCGATTCGCGATGGCCGAGCTCGGACATCGCGGTCGTCGCGGACGCGCCACGGTGCCGGTGGCCGACGGCGATCCCGGACGGGAAGTCCAGCTCGACACGGGCTGGGTCGTCACGCTCACGCCCGACGAGCACGGACGGCGCCGCCGCAGGAAGGCGTGGATCTTTACGCCGGTCCTCTCGCGCTACCGCTTCGTCTACCCGGTCGAACGCGAGACGACCGAGAGCGCCATCGAAGCGTGCGAAGCCGCCTGGCGGTTCTACGGCGGCGTCTTCGCCGTCATCATCCCCGACAACACCAAGGCGATCGTCAACCTGGCCGATCCGCTCGGCGCGACGATCAACATGGCGTTCCTCGAGTACAGCCAGTCGCGCGGATTCGTGATCGACCCGGCACGCGTGCGAAGGGCCACGGACAAGGGCCGCGTCGAGCGCAGCGTCCGCGACGTGCGCGACGACTGTTACGCCGGCGAGGTGATCTGTAACGTCGACGAAGCCCGCGACCGCGCACTGGTCTGGTCCGAGTACGAGTACGGCATGCGCCGTCACACCTCGACCGGGCGCATGCCGAAGGAGCATTTCCTCACGGTCGAGCAGCCGTGCCTGCTCGCGCTGCCCGAGGCGCCCTACGACATCCCGTACTGGTGCGACCCGAAGGTCCCGGCCGACCACCTCGCCTCTGTCGCACGAGGGCTTTACAGCCTGCCGACGAGGTACATCGGCATGAAGCTGCGTGCGCGCGCCGACTCGCAGACGGTGCGCTTTTACGACCGCGGCCAGCTCGTCAAGGTCCACAAGCGGGTCGGCCCGGGCCAGAAGTCGATCGACGCGTCCGACTTTCCCCCGGAAAAGACCGCTTACGCGATGCGCGACATCGATTTCCTGCGCTCGCAGGCGGCCGGGCACGGCCCCGTCATCAGCCAGTACGCCGGTCTGCTGCTCGATTGTCCGCTGCCGTGGACGTCGATGCGGCGCGTGCGCGAGCTGCTCTCGCTCGTCACCAAGTACGGAGTCGATGCCGTGAGCGAAGTCTGCCAGATCGCGATCACCTACGACATGATCGACGTCCGGCGAATCCGGCGCATGCTCGAGCAGCCGGCGCCGCCGCCTGCAGCCGCGCCGACAAAGCTCGCCACCGTCATTCCGATCGCGCGCTACCTGCGCGACCCGGCCCAGTACGCGCTGCCGCTGAAGTCGCGCCCAGCCGCCAAGGAGAAACCTCAGCCGTGAGTGACGCGATCTCCAAAGACCTGAAAGCCGTGCTCAAGGGCCTCAGGCTCTCGCGCATGCTCGACACGCTGCCCGAGCGCCTGGCCCAGGCACGCGCCAGCAAGATGCCGCACCAGGATTTCCTCCTGCTCGTGCTCGGCGACGAGAGCAACAGGCGCCAGAGCAACGCCGTCCGCTTCCGTGCCGACCGTGCCGGCCTCGATCCGGCCATGCACATGGAAGC
>CAYYZO010000175.1:0-1992 GCA_964476185.1 uncultured Myxococcales bacterium | reverse complement strand
TCGGCAGCACGATCCGGCGCCGCTCCGGGTCCGGGTGCTCGCGGTAGAGGATCGCGATCGTGCCGATCGTGCCGGCGAGCGCCGCGTCGCAGTCGCGCTCGAGTTCCACCGCCATCCGCTCCCGATCCTCGCGCTCGGCCGCGATCTTGACCTTGATCAGCTCGTGATCCTCGAGAGCGCGCGCGGTGGCGGCCACGACCGCGTCGTTCACGCCCGAGCGCCCGACGTGCACGACCGGCGACAACGAGTGCGCGAGCCCGCGCAGGTACTTCCTCTGGGTTCCGGTCAGGTTCATGGGCATACCTCGGCGTTCCTGCGTCAGGAAAGGCTCTTCGTGGCGACTTCGAACACGTCTCGCGACAGCGACGGCTCGGAGACGATGCGGGACAGTTCGGCGCGCTGCATCTCCCGGCGGGAATCGTCGTAGCGCCTCCATCGACTGAAGATGCCGGCCATGCGGGCCGCGACCTGGGGGTTGAGCTTGTCGAGTCGCAGCACGTTGTCGGCGAGGAAACGGTAGCCGGCGCCCGAGGCGTCGTGGAAGCGCACCGCGTTCGCGCTGCAGAACGCGCCAACGAGCGAGCGGACCTTGTTCGGATTGCGAATGTCGAAGGCCTCGTGGGCCATCAAGCGCTCGACCTCGGCGAGCGTGCCCGGCAGCTCGGACGTCGCCTGCACGCCCAGCCACTTGTCGACCACCAGCGGGTCGTGCTTCCAGCGGGCATAGAACTCGTCGAGCGCCCATCGACGCTCCTGGCAATCGAGATGCGTGAGGATCCCCAGCGCCGTGATCGATTCGGTCATGTTGTCGGCGATCGCGAACTGCTCGAACACGCGGATCTCGCTCGCGCGATCGCCGAGGCGCGACAGGTACGCGAGGCAGACGCCGGCCAGCGCGCGCCGACCGACCGCGACCGAGTCGAGCAGCGTCTTGCCCTCGCCGCGACACTCGAGGAACCGCTCCTCGAGTTCCGCCCGGCACTCGCCCGCGAGGCTCGCGCGCAGGAAGCGCCGGACTTCGTGGATGCCCTCGACATCGACCTCGGTCATGTGATCGGCGACCCAGGACTCCGTCGGCAGCACGAGCGCCCGGGCGAGGAAGGCCTCGTCGAGCTCGCGCGAGACGAGCGTATTGCGGAACGCCAGCAACAGTTCCGGCGGCAGCTCGAGCGGCTCACCGCGCCGGCGGGCGTCGACGAGCTCGAGCATGCGTCGCAGCGCGAGCTGCTGGCCCGCTTCCCAGCGGTTGAAGGCGTCGCCGTCGTTCGCCGCAAGGAACGCGAGGTCGGCGTCGCTCCAGGCCCCCTCCAGCCGGACCGGGGCCGAGAACCCGCGCAGCAGCGACGGGACGGGCTCCTCCGGCACGTCGACGAACCGGAACGTCTCCTTCGTGCGACGAAGCTCGAGCACGCGTACCGGAGAGGCGGCCGAAGCCGGCTCCTCGGCGAGGCGCATCGGCAGCTCGCGGCCGCCGGAACCGAGCAAGGCCGTGCGAACCGGGATGTGCGTCGGCAGCTTGTCGTCCTGGCCCGGCGTCGGCGGCGTCTCCTGCTCGATCTCGAGCGTGAGCGTGCGCGACGCCGCGTCGTACTCGCGATGCACCCGCAGGACGGGCGTGCCGGCCTGCGAGTACCAGAGGCGGAACTGCCCGAGGTCGATCCCGGACGCGTCTTCCATCGCCTTCACGAAATCGTCGCAGGTCACGGCCTGGCCGTCGTGCCGGTCGAAGTACAGGTCGGTGCCGCGGCGGAAGTTCTCCGGGCCGAGCAGCGTGTGCATCATGCGCACGACCTCGGCGCCCTTGTTGTAGACGGTGGTCGTGTAGAAGTTGTTGATCTCGATGTACGAGTCGGGTCGCACCGGATGCGCCATCGGACCCGAATCCTCGGCGAACTGGTAGATGCGCAGCAACTGGACGTCCCCGATCCGGCGCACGGCCCGGGAGCCACGGTCCCCGGAGAACTCCTGGTCGCGGAACACCGTCAGGCCTTC
>CAYYZO010000174.1:0-2185 GCA_964476185.1 uncultured Myxococcales bacterium | reverse complement strand
GGCCCGTACGAGCACTTGCTCGAGCGCGGGCTGATCAGCCGGGAAACCGATGCGCACGAGTGGCGCTTCATCGACATCGTCGACCCTGAGACGAATGCGCCGCTGTTTCGGATCGAGCACGAGGTGCGCAGCCTGAAGCATCCGCTCTTCGGCCGGCCGCTCGTCAACCGCAACCCGGCGCAGAGCAACACCGCTTACGTCCGCGGACAGGACGAATTCCGCGGGTCTTACTGAAAAGCAGCGGGCCTCAGGCCGCCGGCGGCGCCGGTCGCACCGGCAGCCGGATCCGTACGAGCAACCCGGGCGGTTGGGCCCCGGGAACGGCATCGGCCAGTTCGATCGTGCCGTGGTGGCGCTCGACGATCGTCTTCGCGATGGCAAGGCCCAGCCCGCTGCCGGCCGTGTTGTCGCCCGCCACGCGGCGGAAGCGCTCGAAGACGCGCTGCCGTTCGCCCTCCGGAATGCCGGGGCCGGCATCGACCACGACGATCTCGGCCATCGCACCGTCCTGCCGCACCGACACCGTCACCTGGCTGTTCGCCGGCGCGTAGCGCAGCGAATTGTCGACCAGGTTCTCGACCAGGGCGCGAATCTCGGCGGGCGCACAGTCGACCTTGACCGCTTCGGGCGCGTCGGCGCCGAGATCGACCCCGAGCGCTTCGGCGTGGACCGAAGAGGTCCCGACGACCTCACGCGCGAGGCCAGCGATGTCGTGCGGCGTAAACGGCTCCACTCGCACGTCCGATTCCAGCTTGGCGTAGTCGAGCAACTGTTGCACGAGCCGCCGCGCCCGCTCGATCCCGCGCCCGAGCTCGACGAAGGCGGCGGCCCTCGCGGTGTCGGACGTGGCGCGTGCGGCGAGTTGCACCTGCAGCGCGAGCGCACCCACGGGCGAGCGCAGTTCGTGCGCCGCATCGGCGAGGAACCGGCGCTCGGCGCCCATCGAGACCTCGAGACGCTGTAGCAACGCATTGATCTGCTCGACCAGCGGCACGAGTTCCTGCGGTACGTCGGCGATCGGCAGTGGATCGAGCCGCGATGCGTCGCGATCGCTGACGCTGTCGGAGGCATGGCTGATCGGCTCAAGGCCGCGCTTGAGGGCCCATGCGACGAAGAGGGCGAGAAAGGGGATCAGCAGGAGCAGCGGCAGCATCGCGCGCAGCGAAAGATCGCGCGCAAGCGCATCGCGGCTCGCGATCGACTGGCCCACCTGGACCACGCCGTCCTCGGTCACGTGCGTGAAGACCCGCCAGCTTCCTTCCGCCGACTCCAAGCGCTCGAAGCCTTCGACGAAAGTCTTGGGCAGGTCGAGCGGCAACGAAGGCAGCAGTGTTTCGAAAAAGACGCCGCCGTCCTGGTCGTAGGCGCGCACCGACAGGAAGAAGCCCGGGCGCGCGATGCGCAGGCGCCTGTCCTGCCAGTCTTCGCGCAGGTGCACCGCGACGGCGACCAGACGGAGTTCCTCGTCGAAGAGGCTGCCGACCTGCTTGCGGATGAGGACATAGGTGGTCGCGAGCACGACGGTGACGCCGACCGCGAGCGCGCCGACCACCCACATGACGAGCATTCCGCGAATGGACTTCATGGCGCCGGACTCTCAACCGCCCCCGGGGCGGGGACCCGCTCAGGATAATAGCGCGATGCGGTAGCCTACGCCGCGCACGTTGCGGATGAGCTCTGCGCTGAGCTTGCGCCGCAGGTGGTGGAGATGGACCTCGATGCTGTTGCTGCCGACTTCCTCGCCCCAGCCATAAACGGCATCCTCGAGCTTTTCGCGCGATACGACCGCGCCGGGCTCCTTCATGAGTGTCTCGAGCACGGCGAATTCGCGCGCCGAGAGATCGACTGCCGTTCCCCGGAACATCACCACGCGAGTGACCGGGTCGAGCGAAAGCAGGCCGTAGGTGATCTCGGGTGAACTGCGTCCGCGCTGGCGGCGAATCACCGCGCGCGCCCGCGCGAGCAACTCGTCGAGATCGAAGGGCTTGACGAGGTAATCGTCGGCGCCGGCGTCGAGGCCGGAAATCCGGTCGGCCACCGAGTCGCGCGCGGTAATGATGAGGATCGGCAGCTTGCCGCCGCTGCGGCGAACGCTCTTGAGGATTTCGACACCGTCGCGCCTGGGCAGGCCAAGGTCGAGCAGCGCAAGGTCGTAAACGCCGGTGCCGACCGCGAGTTCGGCTTC
>CAYYZO010000173.1:0-2251 GCA_964476185.1 uncultured Myxococcales bacterium | reverse complement strand
GACTTCGAGCCCGGCCCGGTCGCGTCGATCTCGCTCGGCGAGCGCGCGCTCTTCCAGTTCGTGCCGAGCAGCCGCATCGGACACCGCGGAGAAGTCGTGTTCCAGCAGTGGCTCGACGACGGCTCGCTGCAGGTCTTCGGCGGCGACCGATGGAAGAAGCACCTGTTCCATCGCGTGCAGCGCGTCGACCGCAAGGGCACCGTCTTCGACCTCCAGACCGACCGCTTCGTCACGCGCCGCGTGAACTTCACGTTCCGCTACGTTCCCGACGAGCACATCGTGCCGTTCTCCGCGCTGCCCGCCTCGCACGCCGCCGACGTGCGCGGCTACATGGAGCAGCTTGCCCTCCACTCCGCGTTCTTCCGCGACGAACTCACGCGAACCGGTCCCCGTGCAGGCGCATCCACGGCTCGCGCCCACGCCCGCAGCCCAGTTCCCACGTGATCCCGCGCGGCGCCGCGCCGCGGGCCCGGATCACGCCGGCGTGGATCCCGTGCAGATGGTGCGCCGCACAGACCGTGACGCGGTTGTCGCGGGCGTTGCCGCCCCCGTGCGACCGGAACAGCACGTGGTGGTCGTGCAGGTTGCGCCGCGAGCTGCAGGCCGGAACAGCGCACCGCCACCCGTCCCGCTCGAACACCGGATCGCGATGGCGCGCAGTGGCCTTCCAGTCGAGCAGCGCGAGCGCGATCATGCGCTCGAACGTCTGCCACCTGGCCTCGCGGCCTTGCGCGAGCCGGTCGAGGGTCGTTTCCACCAGCACGGCCACCGAAAGCGGCACGACGACGTCGATGCGGACCTGCTGGTTCGGCGCAAGCTGCGGCTCCGGGGCCGGCCCGTGCGCACGCATTTGCACTTCGGCGTCCGGGACGTCGCCGGTCAGGTCGCCGCGCACGTCCGCGTCCGCGGGCGGCGGCAGCGGGAGGCGGGCGAACCCCGGCTTCGGGCCGAAGTCGAGCGCCCACGCGACCTCGTCCTGGAGCCGGCGCAGCGTGACCTCCTGCGCGCGGACGATCCACGCCTCGGCGTTGAGCTCGTCGAGCACCGGAACGAGCGTCGTCGCCTGCAGCATCGTGACGCGACCGTCACGCCAGGCGTCGTGCAGAGCCCGGGATTTTCTCCACGACGCCCGCTCGATCGCGACGAGGCTCCAGACGCTGCGGGCCGACCGGCCGAGGCGCGACTCGGCGTAGAGCTTGACCGAAGCGAACCCGATCTCGGCGAACAGCCGGCGGTCGATGCCCGTGCGCAGCAGCGCCGCCATCTGCGCGTCCAGGCGCTGCGTGAACAGGCGAAGCGCGCGCAGGCGCCGTTCGAGTTCGCGGGCGTCCGCGTGCTCGAGACCCGCCTCGAGAAGCTCGAGCTGGCCCGCCGGACCGGGATCGGTCGGGCGCGTCGCGAGCCAGGGGAACCCCTCGGCCACGCCCGTCTCCGCGAGGTAGCCGTGAAGCAGGCGCTGCCCGCGCCGTTCGCGCTCGCGCAGCTTGCCGCGCAGGCGTCGCTCGTGCGCGTCCGGTGAAGAGGGATGGCCGAACGCCGAGCGGGCGTCCGGCGAGTGCCCGACCGCACCGGCCGGCGCAGCCGAAGACGCCTCGGCGGCCACGAGCTCGAGCACCTGGCCAGGCGAGAGCGCCGAGCCCGCGCCGCGGCTCGCATACTCGCACGCCGCACGCCAAAGACGCCGTCCCGCATGGGAAACGTGGATCGACCATCGCAGGGACGGATCGTCCGCGCCGGACGACGACTCCCGTGCGTCCACCGTATCCGACGGAGCGTCTTGCGCTGCGCCCGGTGCCTCCGGCCTCGACGCTCGGAAGCCGCGCACGAACGCGTCGAGGTCCCGGCACGGCACCGCGGCCGCAGCGTCGACGAGTTCGCGTTCATTCCGGGGCGTCGCCACCCGCACGAGCACCCTCGCGCGCGTCCAGGTGAGCGCGCCGCTTTCGAGCAGCGCTCCGATCAGCGGCAATCCGTCGACCGCAGCGACGACCTGCGCATCCGTCTCCAGACACCGCGGTGAGATCCCGAGCCTCTCGCGCGCGAAGTCCCCGAGACGCGCGAACCCCAGAGCGCGCCAACCGCGCAGGCCGATGAACCGTGCCGCGACGCGGGCCCGAACCAGGCGACAACGCGACTCGACCGCGGCCAGCTTCGTCAGCTCGCGATCGAGCACGATGCCGGCGTCGGTGCGCGACCCGCCGCGGATCGGAACGTCGGGAGGACGCAGCAGCTCGCGATCGACGAGGTCGAA
>CAYYZO010000172.1:0-2343 GCA_964476185.1 uncultured Myxococcales bacterium | reverse complement strand
TCAGGTCGGAGGTCGCGAAGCGGCCGCCGTCCAGCGGGACGAGCGGACGCAGGTCCGGCGGGATCACCGGGATCACCTGCAGCACCATCCACGCGGGATCGGATCCCGAGGAGCGGAACGCCTCGGCGACCTTCAGGCGCTTGATGATCTTCTTGCGCTTCGCCTCGCTCGAGGTCTCGGCGAGCTGCGTCCGCAGCTCATCGGTCACGTCCTCGACGTCGATGTTGGCGAGGACCTTGCGGATGGCCTCGGCGCCCATGCCGGCCTCGAAGCTGCCCGGGCCGAACTCCGCGACCTTGGCGCGGTACTCCATCTCCGTCAGGAGCGTGTTCGGCTCGAGGGTCGTGTCGCCCGAGTCGATGACGATGTAGCTCTCGTAGTAGAGGATCTTCTCGAGCTGCTTCAGCGTCAGGTCGACGAGCGTGCCGATGCGGCTCGGCAGCGATTTCACGAACCAGATGTGGGCGATCGGCGTCGCCAGCTCGATGTGCCCCATGCGCTCGCGGCGCACCTTGCTCTGGATGACCTCGACGCCGCACTTCTCACAGACCACGCCACGGTGCCGCATGCGCTTGTACTTGCCGCAGTTGCACTCGTAGTCCTTGGTCGGGCCGAAGATCTTGGCGCAGAACAGGCCGTCGCGCTCCGGCTTGAACGTCCTGTAGTTGATCGTCTCCGGCTTCTTGACCTCGCCGTGGGACCACGACCGGATCGTATCCGGCGAGGCGATGCCGATGCGGATCGCGGAGTAGCAGCGCGGATCCTTCGGCTTGTCGAACAGCTGCGTAAGCAGGTTCTCCATTCAGGCGGCCTCCTCTTCCTTCTCGACGAGGGTGACGTCCAGGCACAGCGACTGCAGTTCCTTGACCATCACGTTGAACGATTCGGGCAGGCCCGGTTCGAGGGTGTTCTCGCTCTTGACGATCGACTCGTACATGCGCGTGCGGCCCGCGACGTCGTCCGACTTCACGGTCAGCATCTCCTGCAGCGTGTACGCCGCGCCGTAGGCCTCGAGCGCCCAGACTTCCATCTCGCCCAGTCGCTGGCCGCCGAACTGCGCCTTGCCGCCCAGCGGCTGCTGGGTGACGAGGGAGTACGGGCCGGTCGAGCGGGCGTGGATCTTGTCGTCCACCAGGTGGTGGAGCTTCAGCATGTACATCACGCCCACGGTGACCGGCATGTCGAAGCGGTCGCCGGACTTGCCGTCGCGCAGCTGCTCCTGCCCCGAGATCGACAGGCCGCTCAGGCCGACGAGGTCGAAGATCTCGTCCTCCGAAGCTCCGTCGAAGACCGGCGTCGCCAGGTGGATGCCGCGACGGGCCTTGTCGGCGAGGACGCGCAGGTCCCGCTCGTCGAGACCGTCCGCGAACGCGTCGATGCCGTCGCCCTTGTAACCCCGGCGGACCAGCGCGCGGACGCCCTCGAGGTCGCCCTTCTCCGCCAGCTCCCACATGTTGCGTCCGAGGATCTTGCCTGCCCACCCGAGATGCGTCTCGAGGATCTGGCCGACGTTCATTCGCGACGGCACGCCGAGCGGGTTCAGGCAGATCTCGACCGGCGTCCCGTCCTCGAGGAACGGCATGTCCTCCTCGGGAACGATCTTCGAGACGACGCCCTTGTTGCCGTGGCGTCCGGCCATCTTGTCGCCGACCTGGAGCCGGCGCTTGATGGCCACGAAGACCTTCACCATCTTGATCACGCCGGGCGCGAGTTCGTCACCCGCCGAGAGCCGCTCGATCTTCGCGTCGAACTGCGAATTGATCGCGTAGCTCTTCGACTTCATCGCGTCGACGATGCGCGCGAGCTCTTCCTCGACCTTCGGGTCGCCGACGTTGAGCTCGCCCCAGTACTGGGCGGGCAGTTCCTCGAGGACGTCGGACGTGACGATCGAGTCCTTCGCGAGCAGCACGTGCCGCGAGTCGTCCGTGATCCGGGTCTGCGTCGGGCGGTCGCCCAGCAGGCCGAGGATCTGGCTCTTGGCGCTCGTGCGGATGATGCGAAGCTCGTCCGCCCGGTCCTTGTCGAGCTTGCGACGCTGCTCGTCCTCGATGCGGGTCGCGCGCTCGTCCTTGCTGACGCCCTTGCGCGAGAACACGCGGGCGTCGATGACCGTGCCCTCGGTGCCCGGCGGCATCCGCAGCGACGTGTCGCGAACTTCCCCGGCCTTCTCGCCGAAGATCGCGCGCAGCAGCTTTTCTTCCGGAGAGAGCTGGGTCTCGCCCTTCGGCGTGATCTTCCCGACGAGGATGTCGCCCGGCCCCACCTCGGCGCCGATGCGGATGATGCCGGCCTCGTCGAGGTCGCGCAGCGCTTCCTCGCCGACGTTCGGGATGTCGCGGGTGA
>CAYYZO010000171.1:0-2374 GCA_964476185.1 uncultured Myxococcales bacterium | reverse complement strand
CCCGTGTCACCGCCGGTACTTCTCGGCCAGCGCGTACTTCTCGTCGAGGCCGACGAGGGTGCCGAACTCGTCGAAGCCCATCATGTCCCTGGCGATCGCGTTCGTGTCGCCGTGCGTGGCCAAGTGCGTGTACGCGCGCTCGAGCGCCCGCGCGGCGGTGAGGATTCCCGTCACGGGATAGACGGCGACCTCGAAGCCGATCTCTTCGAGCTCGCTCAGCGGAAGCAGCGGCGTGCGGCCGCCCTCGACCATGTTGACGAGAAGCGGCGGCGGGATCTCGGCCGTGATGCGGCGCATCTCGTCGACGCCCTGCGGGGCCTCGATGAACACGAGGTCGGCGCCGGCCTCTTTCATCGCGAGGCCGCGCCGGATCGCTTCGTCGAGGTCCACGACCGCGCGCGCGTCCGTGCGGCCGACGATGACGAAATCGGCGTCGCCCTTCGCGTCCCTGGCGGCCGCGATCTTCTCGACATGTTCCTCGATCGGGACGATGGCCTTGCCCCGCATGTGCCCGCAGCGCTTCGGCCAGACCTGGTCCTCGAGGAACACGCCGCTGGCGCCGATCGCGACCAGTTCCTTCACGAGGCGCTGCACGTTGACGACGCCGCCGCCGCCGGTGTCACCGTCGACGAGGATCGGCAGGCGGCCCGCGGCCGGCACGACCCGGCGCGCGACCTCGAGCATCTCCGTCTGCGTCAGGATCCCGAAGTCGGGCTCGGCCAGCGCCGCGCCGGCCACCGAGTAGCCGGACAGCATCGCGGCCGCGAAGCCCGCCCTCTCGGCGAGGCGGGCGGACAAGGCGTCGAAGACGCCGGTGGTCAGGCTGATCGAACGGTCGCTCAGCAGGTCGAGGAGGCGGGGATCGCGCATGGGCGCGCAAGCTAGCCGTCGAGCGACCCCGACTCCATCACATCCATGGCATTGAGACGGCAGGGGCGCCGCTGCGATACCGGCCGCATGAAACCCGCCCGTCCGCTGCAGGAAGTCGGCATGACGCTGTTCGAGACCTGCACCGTGCTCGCTCTCGCCTCGGTCGGCGCCGCCGGCGTCATCGCCGGCGCGCGGCCGCTCGCCTGCGCGCTGCGCGTGTCGGCCGCACGCGGCGTGCTCGTCTCGGCGCTGCTGGAGGCGCGGCGCGAAGCATATGCCCTCGAAACGCCCGTCGCCGTCCAGGCGCGCCTCGGCGACGGCTTCGTGACGCTCACGCCGCCCGGCACGCCACGCGCGCTCGGGAGCGGCATCGTGCTGACGGCGGCGCCGGCCGACGGCAACGTCCTGTTTCGCGCCAGCGGGCTCGCCGACAACGCGACGCTCGGACTCGCGTGCGACGCGTCGACGGCGACGATCGTCGTGAACCAGCGCGGGGTGGTGCGATGAGCCGGCGCGGGTGCTCCGAGAGGCCGACGGGCCGCCTCCGCCTCGGTCACCGGGAAGAAACGCCTGCCCCGTCGCGCCCGGTCTCTCGCCCCGCGCGCGGCTCGAGCCTGCTCGAATGCGCGGCGTCGCTCGCGCTCGGCGGCATCGTCCTCGCGTCCGGCGCGCGCGCGGCCGAGGCAGCGGCGACGCTCGTTCGTCACGCGCGCGCCGTCGCCGAGACGGTGGACGTCGCGCGCAGCCTGCTCGAGCACGAGCTCGGCGCGCCGTGCGCCGCGCCGCTGCCGTGCCCGGCCGGATACCGATGCACGGTCACGCGGTCTCCGGTCACGGCCGTCGCCGACCGTCTCGTCGCACGCGTCGAGCGCGAGGACGGCGCCGCCGGCCAGGACCTTCGCACGCTCGCGCCGGCGCCGGCGTGCGGCGGATGAAGGGGAGGCGGAGCCGGCGACGTGACGAGCCTGCTCGAAGCGACGGCCGCGATCACGATCGCCGGGGCGCTGCTCTCGCTCGTCACCGGTTCGATGACGGCCAGCGCGCGCCTGCACCGCGAGTGCGCGCGGCTGGCCGACGAGCTGTTCCAGGCGCGGCAGCTCGAGCACCTCGCCGACCGCGCCGTGCTCGCGGCCGGCAACGGGCCGAATCGCCCCGCGCCCGTCGCGTCGGTCACGGGCGATGCCGTCGCTTTCGCCGCGGACCACGACGGCGACGGCGTCGTCGCCGCGACGAACTCGGAGACGACGACGCTCGAGATCCGGCAGGACGGCACGACCGCGCGCGTCCGACTGCGGCTCGGGCGCCAGACGATGACGGTGCTCGAAGCCGCACGACAGGACGCCGGCCTCCTCGCACTCGACCGCCGCGGCGCCCCCGCCGCGGACGCGACGACGACGCTCGTCGAGCTCACGCTGGCGCCTCGGGACGGCGGCGCCGCGCGAAGCTGGAGGTTCGCGGTGCCGTCGTGGCCGGCCGCGCCGTGAAGCGGCCGCGGCGGCTGCGC
>CAYYZO010000170.1:0-2472 GCA_964476185.1 uncultured Myxococcales bacterium | reverse complement strand
GCGCGTCGTATCCCGCAGGCGCGTCGTATCCCGCAGGCGCGTCCGATGTCGCGGACTCCGCGTCCGAGCCGGACGACCCGTTCCTTCGCTGGTCCGTCAAGGTTTCGCATACGGGCCGACGCCTGTGGCGCGCGGCGACCGAGTACGCCAGCCGCAGCGCGGGCTCGCCGCTGTCGCCGGGCCAGGTCCTCGAACTGGTGGCGGCGGAGGCCTCCTCGGCTGCACCTCACGGCGGAGCCTCGCATTCGTTGGAGCAAGGCGGCGTTCTTTGCGGTTCCGCTTCACCGGAGATGCACGAGCGGCGCCTGCGCGAGAAGCTTCGCCTGCGCGAGCGTCGGGGGCAGCGCCTCCTGCAAGGATTCCTCGCCGAAACGGGTGTCGCCGAGGGTTTCGCCTGGCTCGCGCCGCGCTCGAGCGAACCGGGCCCCGCCGCCCGCCTCGAGGCCCTCGAGGCCGGGATCGATCACGCCGACGCCCGCGAACTCGAGCGGCGCCTGCGCGCGCTTCGTCCGTTCACGCAGCGCCTCGAAGCGCAGATGGCGGCGCTGCTTCGCATCGGCATCGACCGCCGGCTGTTCGCGGAAATCGGCTTCGCCTCGGTCAAGCTCTACGTCGAGTCCCGTCTCGGTCGCTCGGCGCGAAGCGTCTGGAACCTGGTTGCGATCGAACGCGAGTCCTGGCGGAAATCGCGGACGCTGCAGCAGGCGTGGCGCGACGGCCGCATCACGACGTTGCAGGCGGCGGCGCTGCTCCCCGTGCTCGACGAATCCAATGCGGAAGCCTGGCTCGCGCGGGCGCGGGACGTCACGCTTCGGCGCTTGCAGGACGAGATCGCGTGGGCGCTCGACTTCGGCCCGAGTCCGGGATTCGCGCGCCTCCCGTTGCCTCCCGAACCGGAGGCTGACGTTCGCGGCGATCTGACGGGCGACGTCTCCGATACCGAAGTGCAAATTCGTGCGCATGGACCGGCGGGCGATCCCGATCTGGCTCCGGACCAGCGAGTTCGCATCGACTTCGTCGTTCCGCTTTCGGTGGCCTTGCTGGTGGAAACGACGCTCGACCTGCTCGCGCAGGGTCGCGAGGCTCGGTGGCAGACGTTCGAGCGCATGGTGGCGTTCGCGCTGCTCGACTGGAAGGCCACTCCTCGCCACCGCGATCCCGTGTTCGAACGCGACGGATGGCGGTGCGCGGTGCCGGCCTGCAGCTCGCGACGCAACCTGCACGACCACCACGTGCTGTTCCGGTCGCACGGGGGCGGCAACGCTCGCGACAACCGCGTGACGGTGTGCGCGGCCCACCACCTGCACGGGATCCACGCGGGAGTGATCCGGGCGCGTGGCGAGGC
The DNA here is from genome assembly GCA_964476185.1 of uncultured Myxococcales bacterium. GTDB lineage: Bacteria > Desulfobacterota > Binatia > UBA1149 > CAITLU01 > DATNBU01. Next base: position 1,127 of record CAYYZO010000170.1, on the reverse strand, counting down.
GCCGTTCGGGATCACGTGGGAACTGGGGTGCGGTCGCGGGTACGAACCCTTGATGCGGCTGCACGGGGACCGTTATGTCACCCCCTGAACCTTCGCTTTCCTCCGTCGCCGTTTCGCCGTACAGGCTGCGATGGAGACTGCCCGATGATTCATGCGCTTCGACCGGCTTTCGGCCTGTCCTTCCCGGACCTTTACGAACGCGAGGGGCTCGCTCGCCTCGATTCGATCTTCCTCGAGCGCCTGCGTGCGGCGGACGTCGCCCTGGCGGATCGGCTGGTCGCAGGGCGCGAGAACCCGCAGGGACTCGCGGCCAAGGACGAATCGGCGCTGTTGCTCGAGGTGGCCCCCCATCTCGACGCGTTCGTCGGCAAGCTGTTCGGCATCGAGAAGGAACTCGCCGAACTCGAGGAGCGCCACCGCGATCTCGTCCCGCTGTTCGAGGTCAAGCGCCAGTTCGTGCAACGCAAGCCGGTCAGCGCGGTGCCGGCGGACGAGGCAGCCGGCTATGACGGCGATGCGCTCACGCGGTCGATGGTCGCACTGCTCGGTGTCGAGCCCGAGCCGGACGTCGAGGCCTTCGAGATCGCCTTCGCCAAGGCAACCTCGCGCTGGCTGAAGGCGGGAACCGAACTGCAGCCGAACCTCGAGCTGGCGACGAGGTACGGGGCATGGGCGCTGCACTCGAAGCAGGGCAAGGCGCGTCATCGCGACGGCGTGCTGTTCCAGGTGCCGAAGAAGACGGACCCGATGAATCTCCTGCGCCACGGCGTGCGCAGCGAGGAAGACGGCGTCACGACCTTTCGCATCGAGCCGGGGCACGAGCGGCACCGCGAGGGCTTCAACCTGACCGACGAGGGCACGGATCTCGTCGGAGCGCTCGACCAGGCGAACTACTGCATCTGGTGCCACAACCAGGGCAAGGACTCGTGCTCGAAGGGCCTGCGCGAGAAGACGGGCGAGTTCAAGAAATCCCCGTTCGGGGTCAACCTCGCGGGCTGTCCGCTCAGCGAGAAGATCTCCGAGTTCCACACGGCCAAGGTCGAGGGCCACGCGATCGGCGCACTCGCGATCATCGTCGTGGACAATCCTAGCTGCGCTGACACTGGTCTCCGAATCTGCAAAGAATG
>CAYYZO010000169.1:0-2527 GCA_964476185.1 uncultured Myxococcales bacterium | reverse complement strand
CGGCCGCACGCTCTACATCCTCGACGAGCCGACGACCGGCCTGCACTTCGCCGACGTCCGCCGCCTGATCGACGTGCTCGGCATGCTCGTCGACGCCGGCAACACCGTGGTCGTGATCGAGCACCAGCTCGACGTCGTGAAGGTCGCGGACTGGGTCCTCGACCTCGGTCCCGAGGGCGGCAGCGGCGGCGGCGAACTGGTTGCCGCCGGCACGCCCGAGAAGATCGCGGCCGTCGAGGCCTCGCACACGGGGCGATTCCTGAAAGACGTGCTGCGCTGACGCGAGGTTGCGGCGGCCTCGCCGCGGGGGCGGGTCGGACCGGCAGGCAACGCTCCGGAGCGCCATCTCCACTTCCGTCTTGTTGCGGCCGTCGCGGCTCGGCAACATTCGGGCAGGAGCGCCCGGCAACAGCGACGGGACCCCAGGGGGAGCACATGCCCAGGTCCGTTTTCGCCTGTCTGGTTTCGGCGGGGTTCGTCCTCTCGCTGGTCGCGCCCGCGTCCGCGTTCTCGCTGCGGTTCTACGGCAACGGCGTTGCCGCGCCGGACCAGGACCGGGTGAAGATCCCGGTCGACGACGTCGCCAACAGCCTTCCGGGGCCCCCGGCCGACGTCGGCGCAGCCGATTTCACGATCGAGTTCTGGATGAAGGCTTCTGCCGCGGACAACGCCGCGGGACCCGTCACGTGCGGGGACAACATCTCGTGGATCGAGGGCAACATCGTCGTCGATCGCGACCGCTACAACCAGGGGCGCAAGTTCGGCGTGTCGATCGCGGGCGGCAACGTCGTCTTCGGCGTCAGCACGGATTCGACCTCGCGGACCGTCTGCGGCTCGACCGATGTCCTCGACGACTTCTGGCACCACGTGGCCGTGACGCGCGACGCCGACACGGGCGGGCTCGCGATCTGGGTCGACGGAGCGCTCGACGGCAGCAGCGCGGGTCCCGCCGGCGACATCTCGTATCCCGACGACGCGGTGCCGTGCCCGAACTGCTGCGCCGGAGGCAACTGCAACTTCTCGGATCCGTTCCTCGTGCTCGGCGCCGAGAAGCACGACGCCGGCGCATCGTATCCGTCCTACTCCGGTTTTCTCGACGAAGTGCGGCTGTCGAGCGAGATCCGCTACGCGGCGCCGTTCGCTCCCGCGACTTCCGCGTTCGCGGGCGACGCGGCGACGCTCGCGCTCTACCACTTCGACGAAGGCGCGGGCGACCTGGTCGGCGATTCGTCCGGCCATCCGGACGGGCCGAGCGACGGTTTCCGAAGCTATGGCGGCACGCCGGCCGGCCCCGAGTGGGCCGCCGACACGCCGTTCGGCGACCCCGCCGACCTCGACGGCGACGGCAAGCTGAACGAGGGCGACGAATGCACGGTGCTCGTCGCGTCCCAGCGCTTCGCGCGCACCAAGCTCGCGCTCCAGGGCCTCGGCGAAGGCGCCGGCGAGCAGAAACTCGCGTGGAAAGGAGAGTTCCGGCCGGCCGCGGGATCGACGGTCGATCCGGCGGCGGACGGCCTGCACCTGCGCATCGCCGACGGCAACGGCGAACTCGTCGACGTGGACCTGCCGGCCGGCCTCGTCGGCGCGAGTCCGTCGACGCCGTGCAGCGTCGACGACGGCTGGACCGTGAAGGGATCGCCGACCAAGCGGAAGTTCCTGTACCGCAACCGCTCGGGCTTTCTCGACGGAGCGTGTTCGGTGCCCTCGGCGGGCGTCTCGCAAGTCACCATCCTCGATCTCACGCAGACCGATTCCGCGCGGGTGCGCTACCGCGTGAAGGGCTCGGGGATGACGGTGAACCTCACGCCACCGGTCGCGTCGATCGAAGCCGCGGTCGGCCTCGAGGCGCGCAGCGCGCCTCCCGCCGCGAGCGATGCGGCCGAGGCCGGCGCCTGCGGGGACGCCTCGTGGGATCCGGTCTCGTTCACGAAACCGGCGCCGTACTGCAAGGCGTCGCCGTCGGCCGACGCGCCGGCCAAGCTGCAGTGCGCGACGGATTGACGGTGGACGTCGAACGGACGGTGCGCGACGAACGGGCGGTGGACGGCGGCGGCAAGCTGCGCGCGCTGCTGTTCGTCGCGGCCGTGCTGGTCGGCTGGGCGGGGGCGTATCTTTCGGGCGCGTGGCCGTGGATCGGCTTCGCCTCGCTGTCGCGAACCTCGAACGGCGCAGGCGGCATCACGATCATCGGGGAGACGCGGATGGGCACCGAGCTCGGCCTCGACGAGTTCGTGTTCTTCGAAGGCCAGGAGGTCGTGATCGACTACGACGCCGAGATCCGCGCCGGGAGCCTCTGGTTCCACGTGTTCCAACCGTGGGACGGCAGGCTCGGCGACGGCACGACGCACTACGTGACCGAGAGCGGAAAGGGCCAGTGGACGATGCGCGTGCCGGAGAGCGGGTACTATCACGTGACCGTCGAGCCGTCGGTGGTTCGCGGGAAGGGCAAGGGCTGGGACATGGCGTACACGGCCTGGTGGGGAGCGCGGCCGGCCGGCGGTCGCTGAGAGACGGGCGTCGGGCACGC
>CAYYZO010000168.1:0-2531 GCA_964476185.1 uncultured Myxococcales bacterium | reverse complement strand
CCACGCGCGAGAATCCGACGAGCCCGCCGCCGTCGATGACCATCGTGTTGCCGGTCATCCAGCCGCTGCGAGCGTCGTCCGCGAGGAACAGCGCCGCCTCCGCGATGTCTTCCGGCTCGCCGAGCCGCTTCAGCGGGTAGGCCTGGGCGACCGCCTCTCCCTTGCCGTCCGACCACAACGCCTGCGCGAAGTCGGTCTTGATCAGGCCCGGCGCGATCGCGTTCACGCGCACCTTCGGCGCGAGCTCGGCCGCGAGCTGGCGCGTCAGGTGCAGCAGCGCGGCCTTCGTCACGTCGTAGACTCCGAGGATCGGGTTCGTCGAGAGGCCGCCCACGCTCGAGATGTTGATGACCGAGCCGCCGTGCTCCTTCATCCAGGAGCGCCAGGCGAGCTGGGTCCAGACCAGCGGCGCCGTCAGGTTCGTGTCGATCGTCTTGTTCCAGCGGCCCGTGTCGACGTCGATCGTCGGGCCCGCGTAGGGATTCGTCGCCGCGTTGTTCACGAGGACGTCGAGGCGCCCGAGCCGCGCCAGCGTCGCCGCGACGACGCGCTCCGCGTCCTCCGGGCGGCCGACGTGCCCGTGCTCCACGTGCGCGTTGGCGCCGATCCCGGCCGCAGCCGCCTCGCAGCTCTCCCGGCTGCGCGAGGTGATCATCACCTGCGCGCCCGCGCGAGCTAGCGCCGCCGCGATGCCCTTGCCGATCCCCCTCGAACCGCCGGTGACGACGGCGACCTTGCCCTCGAGCGTCTTTTCCATGGGCGGGGTTCAACCAAAGGTCGCGTGCGGTGTCGACCCCCGCTATGGTCCGCCGCGAGGAAGGGACCGCCATATGGACTTCGAGCATTCCGAGCGGGCGCAAGCCTACATCGACCTTGCCGAGCGTTTCGTGCGCGAGCGCATCGTGCCGAACGAGCAGACCTACGAGGAGCAACTGACCGGCTCCCACGACTGGACGGAGTGGAAGGTCCCGCCGATCCTCGAGGAACTGAAGGCCGAGGCCAGGTCACTCGGCCTCTGGAACCTCTTCCTTCCCGAGGAGGAATGGGGAGCCGGGCTCGACAATCGCGACTATGCGCCGATCGCCGAGATCACCGGCCGCAGCTTCCTCGCGCCCGAGGTGTTCAACTGCTCGGCGCCCGACACCGGCAACGCCGAGGTGCTCGTGCGCTACGGCAGCGACGAGCAGAAGGAGAAGTGGCTGCGGCCGCTTCTCGACGGGAAGATCCGCTCCGCGTTCTCGATGACCGAGCCCGCCGTCGCGTCCAGCGACGCGACGAACATGAAGGCCACCTGCGAGGTCGTCGGCGACGAGGTCGTGCTGAACGGGCAGAAGTGGTGGACGAGCGGCGCCGGCGATCCCCGCTGCGCGTTCCTGATCTTCATGGGCGTGACCGACCCTTCTGCGGATCGTCATCGCCGCCACTCGATGGTGCTCGTGCCGAGGGACACCCCCGGCGTCAGGATCCTGCGCATGCTGCCCGTCTTCGGGCACCTCGGCGAGCCGCACGGCCACGCCGAGATCCTCTACGACAACGTGCGGCTGCCGAAGTCCGCGATCATCGCCGGACCCGGCCGCGGCTTCGAGATCGCGCAGGGACGGCTCGGCCCCGGGCGCATCCACCACTGCATGCGCGCGATCGGCGCCGCCGAACGCGCCCTGGAGCGGCTGTGCCGCCGCTCGCTCGACCGCATCGCGTTCGGCAAGCCCCTCGCGAACCTCGGCGGCAACCGTGACGTCATCGCCGACAGCCGCATGGCCATCGACATGGCGCGGCTGCTGACGATGAAGGCCGCGTGGGCGCTCGACAAGTCGGGGACGTTCGGCGCGCTGACCGACATCTCCGCGATCAAGGTCGTCGCCCCGAACGTGCTGCAGAAGGTCGTCGACGCCGCGATCCAGATCCACGGCGGAGAGGGCATGACCGATCCCGAGCTCACGCGGCTCCTCGCCACGGCGCGCGCCCTGCGCATCGCCGACGGTCCCGACGAGGTGCACCGCGCGATGGTCGCGCGGCTGGAGCTCAACAAGTACAAGTGAGCGCGATCGCCGGCCTGCCGCGAGGCCTGTACTACGACCCGCGCTTCGTCGGCGCCGCCGAGCGCGCCGCGATCGTGCGCTGGCTCGCCACGATCCATCCGATCTGGGAACAGCGCTACGCGCCGAACCACCCGCCGCCGCCCGGCCAGAAGCAGCGCTGGCTGCTGAGGCCCGTCTACTGGCTCGGCAACTGGCAGTTCGCGTGCCTCGGCTACTACCATCCCCCGCGCGGCCTCCACCACCGCTGCGTCGAGGCCGAGCCGTACCCGCGCGTGCTCGCCCGCCTGGCCACCGAGGCCGAGACGATCGCGAGGCGGATGTACCGCGGCGCCGACCTCCCGCGCGGCTGGCACCTGAACACCTGCCTCGTCAACTTCTACGGCAGCCGCCTCGAGGACGGCCGCCGCGTCGACACCGCGCGCGTCGGCGAGCACAAGGACTTCGAGCCCGGCCCGGTCGCGTCGATCTCGCTCGGCGAGCGCGCGCTCTTCC
>CAYYZO010000167.1:0-2551 GCA_964476185.1 uncultured Myxococcales bacterium | reverse complement strand
AGCACGGCTACGAGCCGGTCGAGAAGTATCGGCCGTTCGACGACGTGAACACGTACTTTCGGCGCAAGGGCGGCGGTCGGTCCGACGACGCCGGCTCGCGATAGGCGGACCGCTCGCGCAGAATGTCGAGGGTCTCGTCGTGCCCATGTCGCGGGCTCGCAAGAAGCCCGTCGCGTGCCGTCGGGGGGACATCTGCCGGCGAAAGAAGGGACCGGACGGTTGACGTGAAGCGCGCCCGCTATCGCTCTTGGGAAGATCCCGCGACGCACGATCGTCGGCGGAGCGGACGGTCCACGACCGTTCGATTCGCGCTCTCGTTCTCGCTGGTTCTGGCCGGCGGATGCGCCGAACCGCCGCCCGGCCACGACCTGCGCCGCGTGTCCTTCGTCCCAGCCTCCGCTCCCGCGGCTGCACCACCCCTCGAAGTCCTCGTGGCCGGCGACGTTTCTCGCCCGGGCATCCGTCTTCGTACCGGAGAGAAGCGAGTGACGGCTCGCCTCACGGACGTGGCGGCGGGCGGGATCCCCGTGCATGTCGCGCCGGCCAAGAAGGTGATGGGGCGCGTTAGCGCGCGCGTGACGGCCCGCGAGACCGGATGGCGCGCCGAACTCGGCCTCGGTTGGCAGACGAGCTGCACGATCCATTGGGGCGCACCGGGAACACCGGCCGGTCCGGCATGGAGCGATTGCCGGATCGAGGTTCCGCATCCGCTTGCTTCGGTGGAGGTCGACGTCGAACGCGATGGCGGCGAGGACGCCGAACTGATGGTCGCCGACCTCCTGATCGGAGGCGACCTGCTTTCGCCGCGGCCGTCGGTGTTCGTGCTTCTCGTGGACGCCACGCGGTTCGACCTGCTTCGGCCGTTTGCCGCGGATTCGCCGTTCGGCGAACAGCTCGAAGACTTGGCGCACGATTCCGTGGTGTTTCGGGAGCTTCGGTCCACCACCTCGTGGACGAGGCCCGCCGTGGCGACGCTGTTCACCGGCCAACGCCCGGATCGTCATCGTGTCGACGATCGCGGCGACAAACTCGCCGTCGACGCCGTTACCGTTCCCGAGCTTCTTCAGCGTGCCGGCTACGCGACGTATGCGTGGTCGGCCAACGCGAACGTGCTGCCGCTCTGGGGGTTCGGCCAGGGCTTCGATGCCTTCGTCGACGAAGGAAGCCGGCAGTGGGCGACGGCGAAATCCGACGGCGCGGGTCTGCTCGATCGCCTGCAGGCCGCCCTGGCGGTGCGCGGACCGGAGGCCGGGTTCTACTACGTTCACTTGATGGATCCGCATGGACCCTACCTGCCGTCGAAGGACCAGCGGAGCATCGTCGACGAGCTTCCGGATGTCGTGCAACTCTTTCCTCGTCCCCTGGCGGCGCTCACCCGACCGGAGGACTGGAAGGCGTTCCGCGATTATCTCGGCGAGCTCCTCGATCTCGACGATCACATCGGCAGGTTCGTCCGGCTCCTGCGCGAGAACGGGCTGTACGAAGACTCCCTCGTGCTGGTCGTGGCCGATCATGGCGAGGAGTTCCTCGACCATGGCGGCCGTGACCATGGCCGCACGCTCTACGAGGAGGTGCTGCGCGTTCCCGCGCTGCTCAAGCTGCCGGGCAACGCCCATGGCGGCTCGACGTACACGCGACCGGCGTCGTTCGAGGATCTCGCGCCGACCGTGCTCGACGCGCTGGGCGTGGATGTCCCGCCGGGAATCGACGGCCGCGTCCTTTCGATGACCACGGACGGCCAGGTGCCGGCGAGGCCGCACCTGGCGACCCTTCGGCTCGACGGCAGGCGCCAGCGCGCCATCGTCGATCCTCCCTGGAAGCTGATCCAGGACGAGCCGACCGGACGGCTGGAACTTTACAACCTCGCCGACGATCCCAAGGAGAGCCGCAACGTCGCGAGCGTGGAGCAAGAGGTCCTGGGGCGGCTCAAGGCGACGCTGCATGCCGCCCTCGACCAGACCCAGCCGGGCTGGCACGTGCTGGTCTGCGGCACGCTGGAGGAGCAGCGACTCGATTTCGTCGTGCACGCCAGCGCGGAGCGGTCGACCTTCCATGGATTCGAGGCGTCGGAGGTCGTGCCCATCCAGCCCGAGGTTTCGGGAGCGAATCCCGACCGGTGGCGATTGCGTCCCGTCCTGGCGCCGGTGCGAATCCAGAAGGAACTACTCGTGCGGGGCAATGACCTGCTGATCCCGCGCCGACCGGAGATGATCCTCGAGCCGGGACGGGGACAGTTGCCTTCGACTCTCGAGGTCTCGACGACGAGGGGCAAACTGCGGTTTCGCCTCGGATCCGCAGGCACGATCCAGAAGGCGAGGCGCGTGCGGCTGCGGACGACGCAACCGGCCGTGCTGGTCGACGCGGGGGCCCGCGTCGAGTGCGGCGAAACCGGCCCGGCCGATCCGTCGGGAAGGCCCCACCTGCGGATCTTCTACGTCGCTCCCGCCGAGTCGCTGCCCGACGAGGAACTCGATCCCGAACTGCGTGAGCGATTGAGGGCGCTCGGATATCTCGACTGATCGCCCGTCTGGCGCAGTGAGGCGCCATCGAT
>CAYYZO010000166.1:0-2618 GCA_964476185.1 uncultured Myxococcales bacterium | reverse complement strand
GCTTCTTCGGGTACATGGCGTGGTCGACCGCGGTGCTCGTGCCGACGTTCCTTCTTGTCACCTGGATCTTCTTCGTCTAGGGACCCCGCTTCCTTCGCCCCGGCGGCGGGCGAGGGGCATGAGGCGCCCGGGGACTTCCGCGAGGCGGCCGGCCGCGGCCAGCCGGTCGCCATTTGTCGCCGGGTGTGGAATCAAGGGCGGCGATGAAAGCCCAGAAGTCGCCCGTCTTCGCCTACCAGGAACTGTTCCCGCACGCTGGCGCCGACCACACCGAGTACCGGCTCCTGACCGACGAGTTCGTCTCGACGGCGACCTTCGACGGTAACGAGGTCCTGAAGGTCGATCCCGAGGCGCTCACGTACCTCGCGCACCAGGCGCTGCGCGACACTTCGTTCCTGCTGCGCGAGAAGCACCTGGGGCAGGTCGCGGCGATCCTCGACGACCCCGAGGCTTCCGCCAACGACCGCTACGTCGCGCTCGCGATGCTGCGCAACGCGGAGGTCGCGGCCGAGGGCATCCTGCCGTTCTGCCAGGACACCGGCACCGCGACGATCATCGGCAAGAAGGGCCAGTCGGTCTGGACCGGCGCGAACGACGCCGCGTTCCTCGCCAAGGGCGTGTTCGAGACCTACACGCAGGAAAACCTGCGCTACTCGCAGAACGCGCCGCTCGACATGTACCGCGAGGTCAACACCGGCAACAACCTGCCGGCGCAGATCGACCTCTACGCGACCGACGGCGACGCCTACGAGTTCCTGTTCGTCGCCAAGGGCGGCGGCTCGGCGAACAAGACGTTCCTGTTCCAGGAGACGCGCGCGCTGCTGACGCCCGAGGGGCTCGCGAAGTTCTTCGAGGACAAGATCCGCATGCTCGGCACGGCCGCGTGCCCGCCGTACCACCTCGTCTTCGTGATCGGCGGCCTGTCGGCCGAGCTCTGCCTGAAGACCGTCAAGCTCGCGTCGGCGAAGTCGCTCGACGACCTGCCGACCGAGGGCAACGAGCTCGGGCGCGCGTTCCGCGACCTCGACGCCGAGAAACAGGTGCTCGAGATCGCGCAGCGCTCCGGCATCGGCGCGCAGTTCGGCGGCAAGTACTTCGCGCTCGACACGCGCGTGATCCGGCTGCCGCGCCACGGGGCGTCGCTGCCGGTCGGCGTCGGCGTGTCGTGCTCGGCCGACCGCAACATCAAGGCGCGCATCGACCGCCGGGGGCTCTGGCTCGAGAAGCTCGAGACGAACCCGGGCCGCTTCATCCCGGCCAGCGAGCGCGTGCTGAAGCCGGAAGGCACGGTCGCGATCGACCTCGACCGTCCGATGAAGGAGATCCTCGCGGAACTGACGAAACACCCGGTGACGACGCGGCTGTCGCTGTCGGGCACGCTGATCGTCGCCCGCGACATCGCGCACGCGCGCCTGAAGGAACGGCTCGATCGCGGCGAGGGGCTGCCCGACTACGTCAAGGACCACCCGATCTACTACGCGGGTCCCGCGAAGACGCCGAAGGGGCTGCCGTCGGGCAGCTTCGGCCCGACGACCGCCGGGCGCATGGATTCCTACGTGGACCTGTTCCAGTCGCACGGCGCCTCGCTGGTGATGCTCGCGAAGGGCAACCGCAGCCCGGTCGTGACCGAGGCGTGCAGGAAGCACGGCGGGTTCTACCTCGGCTCGATCGGCGGCCCGGCGGCGATCCTCGCGAAGGAGAACATCCGCAAGGTCGAGGTCGTCGACTACGCCGAGCTCGGGATGGAAGCGGTCTGGAGGATCGAGGTCGAGGACTTCCCGGCCTTCATCCTCGTCGACGACAAGGGCAACGACTTCTTCCGCGCGAATCCGCCGCCGCCGCCGCCCGTGCGCTGAGCCGCGGCGGACCCCGGGCCGGCGCCCGCAGGCGGGACGGGGTGGGCGGGCTCAGACGGGGGCAGACGGTTGCGCGGGCGCGGCGTGCGCCGCCGGAACGGGAGAAGCCGCCGGAACGGAAGAACGGAACCGGCGAACCGGGATGTAACCCGCGCGTCGTGCGAGCGTCATCGAGAGCAATGAAGACCCGTCCCGACAGCAAGACCGCCCGCCGGTCGTCCCGGCGCGGCGCCGCGCGCCCCGCGACGCTCGCGGTGGTCGCGACCTGGACCGCGGCGGTTGCCGCGGTCTACGTGTCGATGGCAGAACTCTCCGTCGCGCGCGCCGTGACGCCGCCGGCCACCGGCGCCGCGCAGGAACAGGCCCCGAGGAACGACCCGATGGCGAACTACCGCAAGCCCTCCGAGACCGATCTCCAGAAGAAGCTGACGCCGCTGCAGTACCAGGTCACGCAGCACGAAGGCACCGAGCGCCCGTTCCAGAACGAGTACTGGGACAACCACGCCGACGGCATCTACGTCGACGTGGTCTCCGGCGAGCCGCTGTTCAGCTCGAAGGACAAGTTCGACTCCGGCACCGGCTGGCCGAGCTTCACGCGCCCGCTCGAGCCGGCCAACGTGACCGAGCACGAGGACGGGAAGCTGTTCATGCGCCGCACCGAGGTCCGCTCGAAGCACGCCGACTCTCACCTCGGCCACGTGTTCCCCGACGGGCCGCGCCCGACGGGGCTGCGCTACTGCATGAACTCGGCCGCGCTGCGCT
>CAYYZO010000165.1:0-2669 GCA_964476185.1 uncultured Myxococcales bacterium | reverse complement strand
GCGGCGATCATCGCGTCGGCGGTCTTGCGGTTGAACTCGGGCAGGTCGGCGGCGGCTGTGCTCATCGATTCCCTCCAGCGCCGCTTGGCGGCACCCGCGGGCTACCGCACCTCGTGCCGTGGAGCAATCCCGCCGGCGGCTGCCCCTGGCGGTTTGCGACGACGGCGCTGCGGCGACGCCCTGGCTGGAACCGGGCCGGCGGCTTCCAGGAAGTTTCCACGTTCTTTCCAAAGTCCTTCCGATTTCCTTCCAGACTCCCTTACCCGACCTGGGCGATGGTGCCGCATCGCCGCGGAGCGGACGTCCCACCCTGATCCCGCCGTGCGAAAAAGGAGAAACCCCTGTGAAATTCGCTGCTGAACCCGGCCGTCGCCGGACCAACCCGACCCGCTTCCGCAAACTCGCCGCGCTGGTGTTCCTGGCCTTCGTGCAGGTGGCCGGCCCCGCCGCCCCGGCGCTTGCCAGGGACGACGACGATCCCGACTACAACGACCCGTCGGGCGGGATCCCGCCGTCGTTGCCGCCGTACGTCCAGCCCGCCGACGGCTTCGACTGGAAGGCCGAGGACCGCTACTACGACTGGCCCCTGGCCTGGCACGAGCGCGGCGCGAACAAGCTTTGGCCCCAGGAGACCTATCATCCCGAGTACGTGAACCCGACGAAATGGCGCCTGATCGTCCAGGGCTGCCAGTCGGAAAACGACTTCCACTACGACCTCAAGCCGGAACTCGAGGGGATCGAGAAGCCGGACCGCCAGTACCAGTGGTCCTGGAACGGCCAGTCCTCGACGAAGGGCTACGACTGCTACCGCTACGTCGATTTCCCGGCCGAGGGGAACTACACCGTCAAGCTCAAGGTCTTCGAGGGCGGCTCGGTCGAGGTGTACGAGCACACGGTCCAGGTCAAGGATTACCTGATCGTCGTGCTCGGCGACTCGTCGGCCTCCGGCGAGGGCGCGCCCGACACGCCGCTCACCGGTGAGCACGACGGCTCGAACGCGGACTGGATCGACGACCGCTGCCACCGCTCGATGCTTTCCGGTGGCGCTCAGGCGGCGCGGCGCATCGAGGACTCGTCGGACAAGACCAGCGTCACCTTCATCTCGTTCGCGTGCTCGGGCGCGTCGCTGATCACGGATCGCTATGCGTGGACGAGCACGGAGGATCCGTACGAGACGATCGACTACTCCCCGCGGCGCGGCAGCGGCATCACCGATCCGTTCATCGGGGTCGAACCGCTGCTCGGCTATTACGGCGAGTTCACCGAAGCGATGCTGCCGGCGCAGACGGTGGCGCTGAAGGACGCGCTGACGAGCAACGGCACGAAACCCTCGCGCGAGATCGATGCCCTGATCGTGGCGGGCGGCATCAACGACGCGAGGTTCGCGGACCTGGCGGCGGTCTGCATCCTCTTCAACGACTGCCCGGAAGAGCGGGTCGGCTGGGAGCCCGTCGCGGGTGACGGACCCACGCTCAACGAGCAGTTCGCCAGCGATGTGGAGCGAATCGTCCCGGGCTGGATCAAGCTGGGCCAGCAGCTCCAGCAGTACGGGATCGTGGCCAGGAAGAAGCTCGCGCTCGAGTACCCGGCGTTCTTCGAGGACGACGACGGCTCGCAGTGCGAGTGGCTCTTCGGCGACGTGCTCGCGCCGATCATCCGCGGCTGGTTCTGGGATGAGATCGAGCAGGCCCGCTACGTCTGGGCGCCCGCGCTGAACAACGCCGTCGCCGCTGGGGCCGACGCGATCGATTTCGACTTCGTGACCGGCATCAGCTCCGGCTTCGACCGGCACGGCATGTGCGCGGACAACCGCTACATCAACACAGCGAACGACGCCGCGGCCACGCAGGGCGCCGCCGACGGCTACGGCGGCTTCTTCGCCGACATGTCGAGCACCGGGACGTCGCACCCGAACGTTCGCGGCTACTCGCTGTACGCGGACAGGATCATGGATCACCTCGGCTATCTCACGGACAACAACGGGCCGATCGGCGGATCCGACCACCTGTATGTCGCGCTCGGCCTGCCCCACTACACGAACTGGATGAACGTCCTCGACAACGACTACGACCCGGATCCGTACGACACGCTGACGGTCCAGCTGGGGAACCCGCCCAAGAACGGCAAGGCCGAGCTGAGCAAGGACGGGTACCTCACGTACAAGGCCAACGCCGGCTTCACGGGAGAGGACAATCTGACCTACGAGCTCACCGACGGCGTGGTCACCCGCACGGTATTCGTCACGATCACGGTGACGTACCCGGAGATCGTGAAAGTCCTCACCGAGGTCGGCTCCACGAGCGAGATCGGCGGCCTGGCGGGCGGCGCGATGGAAGGGCCGTTCCTCGTGGTCTTCGACAAGGAACTGCCGGAGACGCGCGGGATCATCCGACCGATGCCGGGGGAGGACCGCATCCAGTTCGTGGCGCCGCCGCGTCGCCGCACGACGAAGCTCACGTACACGGTGATCTCGACGACGACGGATCCCCACAGCCCGAGCTTCGGCGCGATGGTGCGCGGAAAGCTGATCCTCAGGACGAAACGCTGAGGCGAGGGCGGACCGAGCGCCGACGTACCGCCGGCCCGGACGCGGATGCGCCCGGGCCGGCGGGTGCCGAGGCAACCGGATCGGCGGGGTTCCGGAACCCGCCGGGGAGGGGCGCGGATGC
>CAYYZO010000164.1:0-3353 GCA_964476185.1 uncultured Myxococcales bacterium | reverse complement strand
CTGCACTTCGCGTCGCCGGCGAGCCCGGTCGACTACCTCGAGCTGCCGATCCAGACCCTGAAGGTGGGCTCGCTCGGCACGCACAAGGCGCTCGGCCTCGCGCGCGAGAAGAACGCCCGCATCCTGGTCGCGTCCACGTCGGAAGTGTACGGGGACCCGCTCGTGCATCCGCAGCGCGAGGACTACTGGGGGAACGTCAACCCCATCGGCCCGCGCGGCGTGTACGACGAGGCCAAGCGCTTTCTCGAGGCGATGACGATGGCCTATCACCGCACGCACGGCGTGAAGACCCGCATCGCGCGCATCTTCAACACCTACGGTCCTCGCATGCGCATGCGCGACGGGCGCGTCGTCCCGAACTTCATGTGCCAGGCGCTGAAGGGCGAGGACATCACGGTGTACGGCGACGGGTCGCAGACGCGCAGTTTCTGCTTCGTCGAGGACCTCGTCGAGGGGCTGACGCGGCTGCTCTGGTCGGACGAGGTCTACCCGGTCAACCTCGGCAACCCGTCCGAGATGACGATCCACGACTTCGCGGTGAAGATCCGCGACCTGGCCGGGACCGGCTCGAAGATCGTCTTCCGCGAGCTTCCGGTCGACGACCCGAAGGTGCGCCAGCCGGACATCTCGAAGGCCCGTCGCGTGCTCGACGGCTGGGAGCCGAAGGTGGACCTCGACACCGGCCTCGCTCGCACGATCGCGTTCTTCAAGAAGAAGCTCGCCGAAGCAGCATGAAGATCGTCCTCACGGGCGGGGCGGGGTTCATCGGCTCCCACCTCGCGGATGCCTTCGTCGCCGCGGGCCACGAGGTGACGGTCGTCGACGACCTGTCGAGCGGCAGCCGCTCGCAGGTCCCGGCCGGCGCGCGGCTGGTGGAGGCCGACATCCGCAGCCAGCACGCGGCGGACGTCGTCGCGGAAGTCGGCCCGGACGCGCTGGTGCACCACGCCGCGCAGATGAACGTCCGCAGGTCGGTCGAGGACCCGGCCTTCGACGCCGACGTGAACGTGCTCGGCTTCGTGCGGCTGCTCGAGGCGGCCCGGCGGGCCGGCACGTGCGTCACCGTCTTCGCGTCATCGGGCGGGACGGTCTACGGCGAAGTCGAGCGGTTCCCGACCGCGGAGGACCATCCGACCACGCCGGTCTGTCCGTACGGCGTCAGCAAGCTCTCGGGCGAGCACTACCTCGAGTACTACCACCGCATCCACGGCATGCGCTACGTCGCGCTCCGTTACGCGAACGTGTACGGGCCGCGGCAGAACCCGCACGGCGAGGCCGGCGTCGTCGCGATCTTCTCCCGGTCGCTGCTGGCGGGGCAGGGCGCGCGCATCTTCGGGGACGGCCTGCAGACGCGCGACTACGTGTTCGTCGGCGACGTGGTTCGGGCGAACCTCGCCGCGCTGGAAACCTCCTGGTGCGGCGCGGTCAACATCGGGACGGGCGTGGAGACGAACGTCGTGGACCTGCACGCGAGACTGCGCCGGTTGGCGGGGTGCGACGTCCTGCCCGAGCACGCGCCGGCCAAGGACGGCGAGGTGCGGCGCAGCGTGCTGTCGTGCGAGCGCGCCCGGCAGGTGCTCGGCTGGGCGCCGTCGATCTCGCTGGACGACGGACTCGCGGCCACGGTTGACTTCTTCCGGTCACGGCCGTAGCCGTCGCGGTTCGACGGCCCCCGGCCCGGCCCGTCGGGCACCCGCATGTCCGTCTCCCAGATCCGGAATTTCTCGATCATCGCGCACATCGACCACGGGAAGTCGACGCTCGCCGACCGCCTGCTCGAACTGACCGGCACCGTCACCGAACGCGAGTCGTCCGCGCAGATGCTCGACGACATGGACCTCGAGCGCGAGCGCGGCATCACGATCAAGGCGCGCGCGGTTCGCCTGCACTACAAGGCCGGCGACGGGAAGACCTACGTCCTGAACCTGATCGACACGCCCGGGCACGTGGATTTCGGGTACGAGGTGTCGCGCTCGCTGTCCGCCTGCGAGGGGGCCCTCCTCGTCGTGGATTCGAGCCAGGGCGTCGAGGCCCAGACCCTGGCGAACGTCTACCTTGCCCTCGACCACGACCTCGAGATCGTCCCGGTGCTGAACAAGATCGACCTGCCGGCGGCCGATGCGGCCCGCACCCGGCAGCAGATCGAGGACATGATCGGGATCGACGCCTCCGACGCCGTCGAGGTCAGCGCGAAGACCGGGCTCGGCGTCGACAAGGTGCTCGAGGCGATCGTGGAGCGCGTCCCGCCCCCGAAGACGACCGACGGCGCGCCGCTGAAGGCCCTGGTCTTCGATTCGTGGTTCGACCCGTACCTCGGCGTCGTCGTGCAGATCCGCGTGATCGACGGCACCGTCCGCAAGGGCGACCGCGTCCGCCTGCTGCAGGCGACGCGGGAGTGCGAGGTCACGCGCCTCGGCGTCTTCCGCCCGGGACCGGTCGAAGTGGCCTCCCTCGGCCCGGGCGAGGTCGGCTTCCTCGCGGCGGCGATCAAGGACATCCACGAGGCCAAGGTCGGCGACACGCTGACGCACGCGGCCGTTCCGTGCACGCAGGCGCTGCCGGGGTTCAAGGTCGTCAAGCCGATGGTCTTCGCCGGGGTCTACCCGGTCGACAGCTCGGACTACGAGGCGCTGCGCGACGCGATCGAGAAGCTGAAGCTGAACGACTCCTCGTTCTCCTCGGAGCCGGAGACCTCGACCGCGCTCGGGTTCGGCTTCCGTTGCGGCTTCCTCGGCCTGCTGCACATCGAGATCACCCAGGAGCGCCTCGAGCGGGAGTTCGGGCTGAGCCTGATCACGACCGCGCCGACCGTGATCTACCAGGTCCTGCTGACGGACGGGTCCGTCCTCGAGATCGACAGCCCGGCGAAGCTGCCGGACCTCGCGCGGGTGGATTCGATCGCCGAGCCGTACGTGAAGGTGACGATCCACGTTCCGTCGGAGTACGTCGGCGGCGTGCTCGCCCTTTGCGAGGACAAGCGCGGCACGCAGACCGACCTGCGCTTCCCGACGGCGGGACGCGCCGTGATCGAGTACGACATGCCGCTCGCGGAGATCGTCTACGACTTCTACGACCGGCTGAAGTCGACGTCCCGCGGCTACGCTTCCCTCGACTACGAGCAGGTCGGGTTCCGCACGTCGCACCTCGTCAAGGTGGACCTGCTGATCAACAACGACAAGGTCGACGCGCTCTCGATGATCTGCCACCGCGACCGCGCGTACCTCCGCGGCCGCGAGCTCGCGAGCAAGATGAAGGAACTGATCCCCCGGCAGATGTTCGAGATCATCGTGCAGGCCGCCATCGGCAGCAAGATCATCGCGCGCGAGACCGTCAAGGCCATGCGCAAGAACGTG
>CAYYZO010000163.1:0-3458 GCA_964476185.1 uncultured Myxococcales bacterium | reverse complement strand
CGGTCCGCGGCGCTTCGCGAGTCACGCCGTCCCGAACTCCGCTTCGTAGTCCGCGCGCGCCGCGCGCAGCACGGCCCTCGCCTCCATCGCGTTGTAGATCGGATCGACCGTGATCGGGCTGGCGGCCTCGCCGGGAATGAACTTGTAGGTCAGGAAGTAGTGCCGCAGCCGGTCGACGACCGCGCGCGGGAGCTGCGTGACGTCGGCGAGGTCGCCGTAAACGGGATCGCCGAGGAGCACCGCGAGGATCTTGTCGTCCGCCTCGCCGCGCTCGACCATGCGCAGCCCGCCGATCGGACGCGCCTCGAGGAAGATCTCGCCGCGGGCGATCGGCCGGTCGGTCAGCACGCAGATGTCCAGCGGGTCGCCGTCGCCGCGGGTGACCGGCGGCCCGCCGGGGATCGCGTGCGCCGCGACGCGCACGCTGCAGTAGGTCTGCGGGACGAAGCCGTAGAGCGTCGGGCAGAAGCTGGAGAAGCGCTGCGGACGGTCGACCTTGAGGTAGCCGGAGTGCTTGTCGATCTCGTACTTCACGCCGTCGGTCGGCACCATCTCGATGTACGCGTGGACGACTTCCGGAAACTGCGGCCCGGGGTCGAGGCCGTGCCAGGGGTGAGGGCGGTGCTCCAGCGGCTTCTGCATGGCGCGACGCTAGCAGGGCCGGCGTCGGCGAAAAACCCGGACCCCCTGCTTTCCGCCGCCGGGGTTGCCGCGACGTCGCCCGACCCGAGGGCGTGACCGTCTACCCGCGCGCTCCCCACTTCGCCGGATCCTGCCGCCAGAACTCGGCCAGCACGCGGTAGAGCTCCGGGTGCCGCTTCGCGAACTGCGTCGGCTCCATGAAGAAGTGCTCCGTCGCGACCGCGAAGAACTCGGACGGATGCGAGGCGCCGTATTCGTCGATGAACGTGCGGCGGCGGCGATCGGCCATCTCGCCGAGACGGTCGTACTCGCGCTCGAACACGCGGGCCCAGCGCTCACGCAGCTCCGGGTCGTCGATGCGCGGAAGGCCGTCGGTCTCGCCGGTCTCACCGTCGACCTGGTGCGCGAACTCGTGCAGCACGACGTTGCAGCCACGATCCTGTCCCGCCGCGCCGCGCAGCACGTCCTTCCACGAGACGATCAGGCTGCCGGTGTCCCAGCTCTCGCCGATGTGGTCGACTTCCTCCTCCACGACGAGTCCGCCGCCGGTCTCGTACTGCACCGGCACGATGTACGCGTCCGGATAGACGAGGATGCTCAGCAGCTTCGGGTAGTAGTCCGTCTCGCGGTGCAGCAGCAGCAGGGAAGCCTGCGCGAGCACCAGCACCCGCACCTCGTCGGTCACCTCGAAGCCGGCGCAGCCTTCGAAGCGCTTCTCGGCCAGGAGCACGCGCGTGTGCGCGAGCAGCTCCGCGCGGTCCTCGGCCGGCAGGCGCCGGAACGCGACGAAGCGGTGCTCGAGCACGCGGGTCCAGGATGGATCGTCGGGCAGCGAGCGCAGGCGGCTCCGGCGTCGGTTGCGCAGCAGGCCGAGCATCGGGCTGCGGTCAGACGCGCCGGCGGTGCAGCAGCGCCTCGGCGATCTCGTCGACGATCGCCTCGGCCTCGGCGCGCGGATCGGGAGCCTCGCGGATCGGGCGGCCGACGACGACGTAATCCGCGCCGGCGGCCACGGCCTCGGCCGGCCCGGTCACGCGCGTCTGGTCGCCGAGGACGTCGGTCGTGCGGCGGATGCCGGGCGTGACGATCAGGAAACGCGGCCCGCAGGCGTCGCGAATCGCGCGGATCTCGTGCGGGGACGCGACCACGCCGTCCATGCCGGATTCCATCGCGAGCAGCGCGAGCCGCAGCACCTGGTCCTCCACCGGCACGTCGACGCCGATCGTCGTCAGGTCGCTCGACGACAGGCTCGTCAGCACCGTGACGGCGAGCATGCGCGGGCGGCGAAGGTGCTCGGTGCGGCACGCGCGGCGCACCTGGCGGACCGCCTCGCGCATCATCGCCGTGCTGCCGGAGGCGTGCACGTTGAACATCGCGACGCCGAGGCGCGTGGCCTCGACCGAAGCGCGCGCGACCGTCTGCGGGATGTCGTGGAACTTGAGGTCGAGGAACACCTCGCCGCCGCGCTCGCGCAGGAACGAGATGATGCGCGGCCCTTCGCGAAGGAACAGCTGCTTTCCGACCTTGAACATGCCGACGCTGCCGTGGAGCTGGCGCACGAGTGCGCCGGCCTCGCGCGCGGTGGAGACGTCGAGCGCGAAGATCAGCCGCTCGCGCGCGCGCTCGCGCAGTCCCGCCGAGCGCACCGTCACGACGCGAGCTCCGCGCGCGCGGCGCGCACCCGCGTCGCGATCTCGACGGCCGCGCTCTCGATCGGCAGCTCCTCGGCCGTGGCCGACGCGCGGGCCTTCAGCTCGAACATGCCCGAGGCGAGCCCGCGCGGCCCGACGGTCACGCGCAGCGGGATGCCGAGCAGGTCGGCGTCGTTGAACTTGACGCCGGCGCGCTCGTCGCGGTCGTCGAGCAGCACGTCGATGCCCGACGCCGTGAGCTCGTCGTGCAGCCGTCCGGCGGCGTCCGCGCTCGAGCGGTCGTCGTTCTTCACGATCACGATCGTGACCTCGAACGGCGCGAGCGACATCGGCCACACGATGCCCTTGTCGTCGTGGTGCTGCTCCACCGCCGCGGCCATCGTGCGCGTGACGCCGATGCCGTAGGTACCCATCTCCATGACCTTCTCGTTGCCCTCGGCGTCGAGGAACGTCGCACCGAGCTTCTCCGAGTACTTGCGCCCGAGGTAGAAGACGTGGCCGACCTCGATGCCGCGGTTCTCCTGGAACACGCCGTCCTCGCAGCGAGCGCACGCGTCGCCGCCGCGCGCGGCGCGCAGGCTCGCGAACGTGGCCTGCGGGAAGTCGCGCTGCTGCGAGACGCCGGTCACGTGCGCGTCGGCCTTGTTCGCGCCGGTCACCATCGCGCGGCAGCCGGCCACGCGGTGGTCCGCGTAGACCGGGATCGCGAGGCCGACCGGGCCGGCGAAGCCTTGCGGCGCGCCGGTCGCGCGCTGGATCTCCTCGGGCTCGGCCAGGCGCAGTTCGGTCGCGCCGGTCACCTGCTTCAGCCGCGTCTCGCTCAGCTGGTCGTCGCCGCGCACGACCGCGGCGACGAGGCTGCCGTCGGCGACGAGGATCAGCGTCTTCAGGAACTGCTCGGCCGGGCGGCCGAGGAACGCGGAGACTTCCTCGATCGTGCGAACGTTCGGCGTCGCGACCTCGGCGAGAGGTTCGTCGCCGCCTTTCGCGGCCGCGACCGGGGTCTCGCGGATCTCGGCCTTCTCGACGTTGGCCGCGTACTCGCACGACCGGCAGCTGACGATCAGGTCCTCGCCGGAGTCGGCGAGGACCTGGAACTCGTGGCTGAGGCTGCCGCCGATGTTGCCGGTGTCGGCCTCGACCGCGCGGAAATCGAGCCCGCAG
>CAYYZO010000162.1:0-3474 GCA_964476185.1 uncultured Myxococcales bacterium | reverse complement strand
TGGACCGACGCGGCGACGATCCCGGTCGACTTCATGACCGGCGCCGGTCGCGTGAACGCGGCGGCCGTGGTCGGCGGCGACCTCGTGATCGCCGGCGAGTTCACGCTCGGCGCCGCGCGCAACATCGCGCGCTACGACGGCAGCCATTGGGCCGCGCTCGGCTCGGGCACCGAAGGGATCTACTCGCGACGGGTCGACGGGCTTGCCGTCGACGGCAACCGCCTGATCGTCGTCGGCGAATTCGAGAAGGCCGGCGGCGCGGCCAGCCCGCACCTGGCGGTGTGGACGCGCAGCGCGTGCGGCGAGCAGTGCGACGACGGCAACGCGGTGAGCGGCGACGGCTGCGACGCGAACTGCAGCACGACCGCGTGCGGCAACGGCATCGCGACGGCCGGCGAGGCCTGCGACGACGGCAACGCCGTGCAGGGCGACGGCTGCGACAGCAACTGCACCGCGAGCGGCTGCGGCAACGGCATCCGATCGGCCGGCGAGTCCTGCGACGACGGCAACGCGGTGAGCGGCGACGGCTGCGAGAACAACTGCACGATGACCGCGGTCGCCGCGGTGGTCGGCGCGGGCGGCGGCGTCGCGACGCCGCCCGCCTCCGTGCAGTACCCGGTGCAGGCCCAGGTGACGACGCCGACCGGAGGCGCGGTCAGCATCGCGAGCGCGCCCGAAGGAAGCCTGCCTGCCGGCGCGTTCCTCGTCCTCGGCACGGTGCTCGACATCACCGCGCCGGACGCGACGGCCGCCGACCCGCTCGTGATCACGCTGACGGTGCACTCCTCGGCGATTCCCACCGGCTACGGCGCGGACGCGATCGTCGTGACGCGCGACGGCGTCGACATCGGCGACTGCACGGGCCCGGCCGGCCAGGCCGTGCCCGACCCGTGCATCGAGAGCCGCACGCCCGTCGGCGGCGACGTCGAGATCCGCGTGCTCAGTTCGCACGCGAGCCTGTGGAGCCCCGTGCTGCCGGCGCTCACCGGCACGCAGCAGAAGTGCGCGAACGGCGTCGCGAAGTCGGCCGTCGGCGTCACGAAGACGCTCGTGAAGATGGGAGCCAAGTGCCTCAAGGGCGCCGAGAAGGGCGACGTCGACCTCGACGAGTGCTTCGCGGTGACGGCCGGGGCCAAGGCCGGAAAAAGCATGGCGAAGACGGCGAAGTCCGCCGGCGGCTGCCCGGGCGGCGTTCCGGTCGGCTACGTGGACGCGACGACGGCGAACCTGGCGGCGCAGGGCGCCGGCAGCCGGCTCGTCGGCGCCGTGCTCGGCTCCGACATGGGCGCGGCGCTCGAAGCGGATCCGGGCGGCGCCGCGTGCCGCGCCGCGCTGGTCAAGTCCCTCGCGAAGGTGTTCCTCTCCGAGGCCGCAGCGTTCCTGGCGTGCCAGAAGTCCGGCCTCGCCGGCGACCCGACGCTGCTCGCGACGGCCGACGACCTCGCGTGGTGTCTCGACGTCGTCAGGCTCGACGGGAAGGGCAAGATCGCGGCGGCCGAGGCGAAGCTCGCCCAGGCGTTCGCGGGCAAGTGCGGAGCGGGCGGCCTGCAGTCCGGCGCGTGCTCCGGTGCGGCCGACGCCGCGGCCTGCTTCCGTCGCGAAAGCGATTGCCACGTTTGCCGGCTGTTCAGCGGCGTCGCCGGTTTCGACCGCTCGTGCGACGTGTACGACGACGGGGTCGCCAACGGCAGCTGCGCGCCGTAGGCGCAGCGCGGTCGCCGGGCGCGGCTCCGGGCGCGGCGACCGGACGGGGAAGCGCGAGACCGTCGGCTCACGACGCGGCGGGGCCGCGTGTCGAGGCGTGAGCGAAGCCGCGCCGGTGGCCCGTGGCAGTGGCTGCTCAGCGCGCCGCGCGCGACGGGTTCGAAGAGGACGGCCGGCGGCTCCGGACGCGACGGGCACGCATCGCATTCGGGCCGCCGACCTCCCCCCGTCGGCCCCGCGGCCATCGTTCGTGGGCGGGTGCGCCCACCAGGCGAGAAAACGTCGGCGGCGCCGCGCCCGCCCGGAGGCAGGCGCGGCGCCGCTTCAAACCAAGGAGAGACCGGAACGGACCGCGGCGCTACACGCAGGGGTGGGCGCCTGGAGCCGCACACCAACCAGCCCGCTACGGTCGCGAGCAGCTGTTCGTTCCGTTCCGGTGCTCTCCGGTTCGTCCGCAGTTCCCCCCGCGGCAGCGGCTTCCCACGAGCCCGCGTACACCGGCGCGACCCCGAAAACCCCGCCGTGAAGGCTGGGCCCACCCCCCTCGGTGGACTGGTCGCGCGGCGCTGGAGCCGGGGAAGACAGGCAGGCCGCGGCCTGCGGACAAACATCGGGATCGACAGAGAAGGCGTGGGCTGCCGTGCAGCCCATCAGCCAGATCGTCACCGCGAGGACGACGAGCCCGACGAGCGTCGGGAGCGTCCACGCGGCCATGCGACCGCGCGCGGCCTGCCGGGCGGGTTGCACCGGCAGGGCCTGCGCCGGCGGCTGCACGGCGAAGCCCTCGAGACGGCGCGCGAGATCGGAAGGCTCGAACCGCCTCGGGGAGAAAAGGTCTTTCAGGGAGCCGCCGGAGCGGCGATGTGGGACGGACATCGTTGGCCCTCGTGCTGGCGCCGCTGCCGTTCCCGGTGGGGCACGGCAGGACGCAGACGCGGCAACGTCCGAACGGGGTGCAGTAAACCGGCTGGGCCGGGATCCGTCAAGGGTCGGGGGCGAGATTGTCCGGGGTCGTCGGGACCGGAGTCCCCGGGCGGCATCGGTTCGTGTCGCGGGGACCCGCGCGCCGGCGCGTCGCGGGCGGCGAGCATTTCGTTTCGTCCTGCGGTGAGCAGCGTCACGCGATCGGCGCGGACCCGTTACCGGTGATCCGCGCTTGTCCTTTATATGGCGGCGGGGGCGGGGGCCGCGACCGCGGCCGTTCGGGATGCCGGAGCGCGCGCCGGGTGCGCGATCCGGCCCGGTCCCGATCGGCGCAAGGCCGGCGGCGTTTCCGCTTCGGGAACCACGAACGGGCCGGGTCGCCGCTGGGCGACCCGGGGCACCTCGCCCGGCGGCGACCGGAGAACGGTCGGCTGTGCGGGCGATCGAGGACACGTCGCCTGCGGGCGACCGACGACACGTCGCCGTCAGGCGACGGCCGAAAGGAGAAGCGCACGCATGTGGTACGCCGTCACCGCCACGGCCCTCAACCTTCGTTCGAAACCCGTCGTCCGTCCTTCGACGCGCCTGGCCGTGCTGCCCCAAGGCCAGCTCGTGCTCGAGGTCGGGCCGTCGACCGAGCCCGGGTGGGTGGAAGTCGAGACGACGCTCGGCGGCGCGACGTTTCGCGGCCACGTTTACGGCGACTACCTCGTGGCCGCGTCGGCGCCGCCGCCGCGCGCGGCCGCGAGCCGGCACCGGCCGCCGCCCGTGCACCTGGCTCCCGCGAAGGGGGAGCGCGCGAGCGAGGGCGCCCGCGCGTTCCCGCTCGGCGAGCCGGGCATGCCC
>CAYYZO010000161.1:0-3571 GCA_964476185.1 uncultured Myxococcales bacterium | reverse complement strand
CGACGACGGGCACGACGACGGGCACGACGACGGGCATGACGACGGGCACGCGGACGGGCACTCCGCCGCGACGTCGGCGCGACGCGACAGCCTCGTGGATGCCCCGGTCCAGCGCGTCGCCCGCCACGAGGAGCACGAGCACGCGAGCGCCGTCCACGGCCACGACCTCGCCCTCGGCTCGGGATCGGTCGACGGCCTGTTCGGCGCGAACCTGTACGCGGACTGGCAGCGCCTCTTCGTGAGCACCTGGTTCCAGTACATGCTGCGCGGCAACGGCGACTACGGCTACGAGTACGCCGACGACGTGCGCTGGGAAGTCGCTCCGGGCTTCTACGCCCTGACCGCGCATCCGTGGACCGCGGCCGTGCGCGCGGTGCTGAGCGGCGAGCACAAGGGGCGCGACCACCAGGACGGCGCGCTGGTCCAGGACACGAAGCTCGACGCGGTCTATGCCGGTCCCGGCCTCTGGATGACCTGGAGCGACGCGCTCGCGGCCGATTTCGTCGTCGACCTGCCGATCGACCAGGAGACGAGCGGCCGGCAGATCGTCATCGACTACCGGATCCGCGCCGGGGTCAGCTGGAGGTTCTGAACGATCGCGCGGCGGCTTCGCGCCGGATGCGCGGCGCCGCCGCGCGCCCACCGTCGACCGACGGAAGGCCGCGAACGTTCCCCGGCCGGTTCCGCGCCGGAACCGGCCGCCCGGCGACGGCGGACCGGCTTCGCGTCAGGCGGCGCCGACGATCGCGAGGAAGCGGTCCATCTGCGCGTCGGTGCCGATGCTGACGCGGATGCCGTGCTCGAGCGTGGGCCCCGCGAAGAAGCGCACGAGCACGTCGCCCGCGCGCAGCTTCTCGTAGACGGCCCTGCCGCCCCCGTGCGCCCGGCAGTCGACCCAGAGGAAGTTCGCGGCGGAGTCCGCGACGCCGTAGCCCGCCGCGCGAAGCGCCGCCGTCACGCGCGAGCGCGTCGCGCGGATCCGGGCGACGTTGCTGCTCATCCACGCGCCGTCCTCGAGCGCCGCCACGCCGGCGGCGATCGCGAGCCGCGAGACGTTGTACGAGTCCTTCACCTTCGCCAGCTGCTCGAGCAGATCCTCGTGGCCGAAGAGAAGCCCGAGCCGCAGGCCCGCGAGCGAGAACGACTTCGAGAACGTGCGCGTGACGACCATGTTCGGGTGATCGGCGAGGATCGCGAGCGCGCTCCTGCCCCCGAAGTCGACGTAAGCCTCGTCGACGACGACGATCCCGGGCGCCTGGCGCGCGAACGCCGCGACATCGTCGAGCTCGAGGCTGCGACCGGTCGGCGAGTTCGGCGTGCACAGGAACGTGATCCTCGCCCGCTCCTCGGCGAGAGCCGCCGGGATTCGGCCGTCCTCCCCTGCGACCTCGACCGCGCGAGCGCCGACGATCCCGGCGAGCGTCGAGTAGAGCGAGTACGTCGGCACCGCCCAGGCCGCGGCGTCGCCCGGCTCGATGCAGGAGCGCAGCAGGATCGCGAGCAGCTCGTCGGAGCCGTTGCCGGCCATCACCTGCGACGGTCGCACCCCGTAGAACCCGGCGGCGCGCTCGCGCAGCGCGTCCGCCATCGGCGACGGATACAGGTGCAACCGCGCGGCCTCGCGCTCGATCGCCTGCGCGACCAGCGGCGAGCACGGGTACGGGTTCTCGTTCGTGTTCAGCTTGACGAGCTCGCCGCCCGTCGGCTGCTCTCCCGGCGTGTAACCGCTCATCGCCCGCACCCGGCGGGACACGAGTTCCTGTCCGCGTGGCATCCCCTGCTCCTCGTCGAAGTCGTCGCGCGCGGCCGAGCCGCGTCAGCGCCGCGTGGGCGGGCCGATCGGCACTCCGCCCGGACCGCGTCGCTGTCCGTTCTTCCTGTCCTCGGCCGCCTGTTCCTCGAGGCGCTCGCCGAGCTTGGCCGAGCGCCGCTCGATGTCGCCCTTCAGGCGGTCGCCCTCCGGCAGGGCCGCCATCGCGCGCTTGAAGTACGCGATCGCCTGCCGGTTGTCGCCGTCGAGCTCGCTCGCACGGCCGAACCAGTAGAAGCCCTCGCCCTCGCGCTTCGATCGCCCGAGCGAACGCCCGAGCGCGCGCAGGACGTCGGCGCGGTACGGCTCGGCCGCCACGGATTTCTCGTACATCTGCGCCGCCGCGGCGTAGTTGCCCTGCTCCGCGTCGATCGTCGCGAGGTCGGCCATCGCGTCCCAATCGCCGGGCGTGCGGGCGAGCACGCGCTTCAGCCGCGTGCGGGCCTCGTCGAAGTTCCCGCGCCGGTACAGCGTGCGCCCGAGCTCGCGGTCCACGTTGCGCCCGGCCGCCTCCGCCTCGCGCAGGTACTTCTCGGCGGCGCCGTACTCCTCGCCGTGCGTCATCAGCACGCCGATCAGTTCGAGCGCCTCGGGGCGCCCGGCGGGGCTCGCCTGGGCCAGGCGCCGCTCGTAGTCGGGCACGCACTGGTCCCGCGTCTGCGTGTACGCGCGCGAGATCGCCTGCATCTTCTGCAGTCGCGGGGACATCGGCGCCTGCTGCTTGTCCCATTCGCGGCGTCCGAGCGTGGCCTCGAGGTTCGTCAGGCGCTCGCCGGTCATCGGGTGCGAGAGGAAGTAGGGCGGGATCTTCGTCGGGTTGAGCGACTGCTCGGCGTTGAGCTGCTTCAGCAGCGTCATCATCGCGGCGGGGTCGTAGCCGGCCTTCTTCGAGTAGTCGATGCCGAGGTAGTCGGCCTCGCGCTCGAAGTCGCGCTGGTAGCTGAGCCGCGCGGCCTGGCCGGCGGCGAGCGCGCCGACCGCCAGCGCGGGGTTGATGATGCCGAGCAGCAATCCCGCCAAGGACGCGTAGCTCGCGGCCGCGCTCTTCTGCTGCTGGCGCACGATGTGGTGCGCCGCCGAGTGCGCGACTTCGTGCCCGAGCACGCCGGCCAGCGCGTCCTCGCTGTCGACGCGCGAGATCAGGCCGGCGTTCACGAACAGCTTGCCGCCCGGCACCGCGAACGCGTTGATGTCGTCCTGGCGGACGACGAAGAACTCGTACTCGAACGGCTGGTTGCCGAGCGTCGCGACCAGCTTGCCGCCCATTTCGCGAACGAACGTCACGAGCTCGTAGTCGTGGATCATCGGGAGGCCCGCGACCGCGCGGTCCACGAACTCCTCGCCGAGCTTCTTCTCCTCGGCGATCTGCGCGAAGGCGGGCGCGACGAGCGCCGGGGGGAACGCGAGCGCGAGCGCGAGCGAGGCGACCAGCAGCCGGCGCACGCGACCGCGGCGACGCCGGGCCGACGGCGACCGCGGCGCCGGCCGCGCGGGCGACGACGGGGCGTCCGTGCGAAGCGGCGCGGGCATCGGGGTCCTCAAAGCCGCGCCGCGACGTCGAGCGCGTAGTAGGTGATGACGAGGTCGGCGCCGGCCCGCCGGATCGACAGCAGCGTCTCGTCGACGACGCGCGTCTCGTCGATCCAGCCCGCGCGAGCCGCGGCCTTGATCATCGCGTACTCGCCGCTGACCTGGTAGGCGACGAGCGGCACGTCGAACGCTTCCCGCGCGCGTCGCACGATGTCGAGGTACGGACGCGCG
>CAYYZO010000160.1:0-3802 GCA_964476185.1 uncultured Myxococcales bacterium | reverse complement strand
GGCGGATCCGGCCGACGGTCCCCGCATGGCCGTCGCGATCGACACCCTTGCCTACGCCCGCCGGCTCCGGGATGCTGGGTTCAGCGAACAGCAGGCGGAAGGTCAGGCTTCCGCGCTTGCGGCGGCGATGACGGAAACGCTGGCAACGAAACAGGATCTTCGTGAGCTCGAAACGCGAATCGACTCGCGCTTTGCCGCGGTCGATTCGCGATTCGCGCAGATCGGACTGCTGATCGCGGAACTCGAAAAGCGGCTGAACCTCCAGATGGACGCCAGGCTGGCCGCCCTCGAGCATCGCGTGACGCTGCGTCTCGGCGCGATCACCGTCGCGAGCGTCGGGGCGATGACGGCGCTGCTCAAGCTCACCTGAAGGCCGGCCGCTCGACCCGACTCAAGCCTTTCCCAAGACTGAGCTTCGCGCCGTTCCCCCGCGCCGTGCCCGGACGTCCTCGTCAGGCGGCCAGCTCGCGCTCGAGCCTGTCGACGCGCGCCGTCGCCCCCATCTCGCGCAACGACCTCAGCGCCCTCTCGAACGCGGTCCGGGCAGCGGCGTCGTCGCCTTCGCGCTTCGCGATCCGGCCGCGGATCTCGTCGATCTCGGGCAGGACCGCGCGGTTGCCGATCTCGGCGGCTCCCGCTTCGGCCTGGTCGAGCTGCCGCTTCGCTTCCGCGAGCGAGGCCGCGTCGCCGTCAACCAGGAGAATCGCCGCCAGGGCCCGGCGCGCGAGGACCGCTCCGCGAAGGAATCCGCGCTCCGTCGCCAGATCCAGCGCGAGCCGCACGCTGGCGCGCGCTTCGTCCAGCCGGCCGAGCACGCACAGCGCCGACGCAAGGAGGCTGCGCGCGTCGATCTCGAAGCCGCTGTGCACGCGGGCGAGCAGCGGCATCGACTCTTCCAGCAGCGACGCTGCCGCCGCGGCGTCGCCCTGCAGCAGAAGCGCCGCCGCGAGGTCGTTGCACCCGAGCGCCTGCGCCAGGGGATTCTCCAGCCGATCGGCCATCTCCAGCATCTCGCGTCCGGACTGCAACGCGCGGGCACCATCTCCGCGAATCCTGTGCACGGTGCTTTGCAGCGACGCCGCCCAGCATTCCACCTCGCGGGCCTCGGCCGCCTCGGCGGCCGCGGCGCCGCGACGGAACAGCTCGGCCGCCTGGTCGAGTTGTCCGAGGTCGAGACAAGGGCTGCCCCGGTACACCGCCGCGGCGGCCGGCACGTCGTAGCCGACGAGCGCCGAAGCTTCGCGCAGGTGCTCGTCCGGATGGCGCAGGACCGCATCCATCGCCCGCTGCATGCCTGGAACGCTGCCGATCGCCTGCTCGAGGAAGAACATCCTGAGCTGGGTCGCGCACGCCAGCGCACCGTCGCCGGCCTGCCGCGCGAGTTGCAGGCCTTCCTCCAGGAGCTCGCGGGTCCAGCGGGTGTCGCCGAGGGAGAACAGGCACGGCATCGAGAACGCATTGTAGAGAGCGGCCATCGAACGCGGGTCGCCGTGGCGCCGCGCCCACGCTTCGCCTTCGCGAACCATCTCGCGCGCTTCGTCGGGGGCGAGACCGGTGCGCCAGCCGTACTCGAGGATCATCAGGCGCGACCGGAGGCCGAGCGAGAGCGCGAGCGCAGGATCCTGCGCCTGCCCGGCCAGTTCCCGTACGCGCTCCCAGTGCCTGCGCGCGGCCGGCGCGTTGCTTCCGGAGATCCATTCGGCGGCCTTCTGGTGCCACCGCATCGCCGGCTCCGGCTCCTCGCCGAGGTCCCAGTGGTGGGCGAGCAGCGCCGCGTGCTCGCCCGACGTGCCCGCGTGGAGTTCCTCGAGGATGCGGGCCACCTCGCGGTGCACGCGGCGCCGGTGCGCGGCAAGCTGCGACCGCTCGGCGACTTCGTGGCTGAGCGGGTGACGAAACGCGTACTCCACGTCGGGGTAGATCGCTTCCTCCTGGAGAAAGTCCGTGCTGCGCAGCACCGAGACCGCGGCCTCGAATTCGTTCTCCGGCAGGCCGCTGACCCGCAGCAACAGCGAGGCGGAGAACCTGCGCCCGATCACGGCCGCCGTTTGAAGCAACGATTTCTCGCGATCGGGGAGCCGGTCGATGCGAGCCGCGAGGATCCCGTGCACGGTGAGCGGCAGCTCGAGGCGCTCGAGCGGCGTGACGAGCCGCCTGGCGCCGGGAGGACCGTCGAGCTGGCCGGACTCCACCAGCGCGTAGACGATCTCCTCGATGAAGAAGGGATTGCCCGCGCTGCGCTCGCGGATCAGCGCGCCGAGATCGCGCAGCGAAGCGTCGGGTCCGAGCAGCTCCGCCAGCAGCTCGTCGAGCGCCTCGCCGCCGAGCGGCTGCAGCGCGACCTGCTGGTAGAACGGGCGCGCCATCCAGTCGGCGCCGTAGCCGGGGCGGAAGTTCATCAGCAGCAGGGTCCGCGTCCCCGCCAGGATCTCGGCCACCTCGGCCACGAAGCCGTCGCTCGCCGGATCGATCCAGTGGGCGTCGTCGACGAAGATCACGGCGGGTTCGCGCTCGCTGCGCGACTGCACGAGCAGGCGCGTGAACGCGAAGAGCTGGCGCTGGCGCTGGGCCGGCTCCATCGCCGGCGCGGGCCGCGCAGGATCGGGCACGCCGAGGAAGTCGAACGCGAGCGGCAGGAACGTCTCCAGCTCGCGGTCGAGCAGCACCACGCGTCCGGCGATTTTCTCGCGGGCCTGCTGGTCGCTGTCGCGCGTGGTGATGCCGAAGTATCCGCGCAGCAGCTCGAGGATCGGCAGCAGCGGCGCGGTCTGGCCGTGCGCGACGCAATGCGCTTCGTAGACGGCGACCCCTCGCGCGCGGCAGCCCTCGAGGAACTCGAGGCAGAGTCGGCTCTTGCCGACGCCGGCGTCGGCCACCACGCCCACGGCCCCTCCGCGCCCGTCGACCGCGAGACGAAGCGCGTGGTCGAGCACGGCCATTTCGCCGGTACGGCCGACGAAGCGCGAGAAGCCGCGCTCGCGGGAGCGGTCGAGACGGCTTCGCAGCGCGCCGAGGCCGAGGAGCTCGTAGGCGAGGACGGGCGCGCTCGCGCCTTTCAGGTCGAACGTCCCGAGGTCGCGCAGCTCGAAGTATCCGCGCACGAGACCGGCCGTGTGCTCGGTCAGGTACACGCTGTCGGCCGCGGCCCTCTGTTCCATGCGCTGGGCGAGCCCGACCGTGTGACCCTGCGCGGTGTAGTCCATCCGCAGGTCGTCGCCGACCGAGCCGACGACCACTTCGCCGGAGTTGAGGCCGATGCGCACCGAGAGGCTCAGGCCTTCGGTCCGCCGGAGCTCGTCGGCGTAGCGTTTGCTGGCATCGCGCAGGTGCAGGGCCGCGTAGCAGGCGCGCTGCGCGTGGTTCTCGTGGGCGATCGGCGCGCCGAACAGCGCCATGATCCCGTCGCCGGTGAACTTGTCGACGAAGCCCTCGAAGCGCTCGACCCCGTCGGCGAGGATCCCGAAGAAGCGCTCCATGATCGCGCCCCACGCCTCCGGATCGAGCTGCTCGGCGATCTCCATCGAACCCTTCACGTCGGCGAACAGCACCGTGACCTGTTTTCGTTCCCCCTCGAGCGACGACCGAGACCGGCGGAGCCGCTCGGCGAGGCGTGCCGGGACGGCGTCGCGCGACGACGGTCGCGGGGGCGCGGGGGCAGGGGCGGCGGCGGGTGCGCCCGCGCAGGCCGCGCCGCAGCGATCGCAGAAGCGCGACCCGGCCGGCAACCCGGCCGCGCACTGCGGGCAGACGACGGCGAACGCCGCGCCGCACTGGAGGCAGAATCTCGAATCCTCGCGGTTCG
>CAYYZO010000159.1:2670-3928 GCA_964476185.1 uncultured Myxococcales bacterium | reverse complement strand
GCGCGGGCGAGGACGATCCGTTCGTCCACTGGAGCATCGTCACGACACGCACGGGCCGAAAGCTGTGGCACTCGCTCGTCGATCTCGTCTCCCGCCTGAGCGGCGCCGACGTTCCCCCGTCCCAGGTCGCCGAAGCCGTCGCGGCCGAGGCGATGAGCTCACCCTTCTGCGATCCGCCCGGCCCTCCTCCTCCTCCGCGCACCGGCCCGCGTACTCGGTCCAGGATCGGACGGGTCGGCGCCTCGGAGGGCTTCGCCTGGCTGGCGCCACCGGGAAAGGCGTCAGTCTCCGGACTCGAGCACCTGCTCGACGGTCTTGCGGAAGCCGACGCGCACGACCTCGATGCCCGCCTGCGCAGCGCGGTGGCGACGATGCAGCGCATTGACGCGAGGCTCGGCCCCGCGCTCCGGGCCATCGCCGACGGTAGCCTGCATCGCGTGCTCGGCTTCTCCGATCTGCGTCTCTACGCCGAGGCCCGCCTCGGCGTCTGCGGCAGCAAAGCGCTGGCGCTCGTGCGGCTCGAGCGCCAGGGCGCCGGCCGATCGCCGCTGCTGCTCGAAGCCTACCGCGATGGCCGCGTCGGCTGGCTGGCAGCAAGCGCGCTCGTGCCCGTCGTCATCGGCGACCGCGAGCAGCAGGAACAATGGATCGCCCGCGCCGGCGCGGTGACGTTGCGCCGCCTCGTCGCCGACATCGCCTGGGCGCTCGATCGCGCCGACGACGACAACGGCTCGGGGCTTCCCGGCCCGCCGCCGCCGCTCGACCTCGACTCCGCGGCCGACGCGCTCCGCCGGGTGGATCCGGCCGAGGTCCAGATGCGTGCGCACGCCGCTGCCGACCTCGACAGCTTCAGCCGTCGTGTCGGTGCGCGTCTTGCAGTCGTGATGCCGGCGAGCGTGGCCTCGCTCGTCGAAGACGCGATCGAAGGCTGCCGCCGCGCGGTCGAGCCGCGCTGGCGGGGCTTCGAACGCATCCTCGCCCACGCGTACCTGGCCTGGACCCAGCTGCCGCCGCACGAGAACCCCGTGTTCGAGCGCGACAGCTATCGCTGCCAGGTCCCCGGCTGCACGCGCCGCGGCCCGCTGCACGCCCATCACGTCTGGTTCCGGTCCCACGGCGGCCCGGACTTCGCGTGGAACCTGACGGCGGTCTGCGACGAGCACCACCGCGAGTTCATCCACCGCGGCACGATCCGCGTGCACGGCCGCGCGCCGGACGGCCTGGTCTGGGAACTCGGCTGCCGGCCCGGCAAGGCGCC
>CAYYZO010000159.1:0-2570 GCA_964476185.1 uncultured Myxococcales bacterium | reverse complement strand
GAGCCGTCGCCCCGTCCCGGAACCGCGCCATCGCCGCGGATTCGAGGCGGCCGCGCGCTCGCGATGCCGCCGCTACGGCTTGGTCGCGGTCACGCGCAGCACCCCGCCGCGACCGAACAGCGGCGCGAGCGCGGACAGCACCACCGCGACGACGGCGAGCGGCAGCGTCGCAACAACGGTCGCGACGACATCACGCGCGGTGCCGCGCACCGGCCGCCCGATCAGCATCTGGAACAGGAACGACGGCGTCCGGCAGAGCCGGTTCAGGAAGCTCTGCAACATCCCGAACGCATCGTACTCGGCCGAGAACGTCGACCAGCCCTCGGGCTTCAGCCCCTCGGACTCGAGCATCGCGTCGAGCGTCGACCGCTCGAAATGCAGCAGGTGACGGGGCACGTCGAGATGGAACCACTGCCGCGGCCCCATGCGCGCCTGCCAGCTCTCGAAGTTCGGCACCTCGACCACCAGCCGCCCGCCGGGACGCAGCAGGCGCACCACCTGCGCGAGCGTCGCCCGCGGCTCGGCGAGGTGCTCGAGCACGTGCCAGAGCGTGACCACATCAAAAGACTCGTCCGGCAGTTCGCCCAGGCGGTCGGTCGGGATCACCTCGAAGTCGGGCGCCGGCGACTGCAGGATCGGCGCCGCCTCCTGCTCCACGCCGACGACCTGCCAGCCCCGGCGCCGGCACGAGCGCAGGAAGTCCCCGCGTCCGCATCCGATGTCGAGGACTCTCCCTCCGGGCGGCGGCGCGGGCAGCGCCAGCACGCGCAGCGCCATCGAGACCGAGTTGAAGATCGAGTGCCGGCTCCCGAAGTATTCCTCCGGATAGTACGCGGCGAGCCGCTCGTCGTCGGGACGCGGCGAGACGAAGACGAGCGAGCACCGGCTGCACCGGCGCACTCGGAACCTGTCACCGGAAAGCGGCTCGGCGACTTCGAACAGTTCCGCGCCCGGCCCGGACCGACACTGCGGGCAATCCACGGAGATCGTCGTCACCGGTGCGGCTCTCAGTCCGGATGGTGGGAAGCGTGCTGGACGTGGGGATGGTGATCTTCCCCGAGTCGCCGGCCGTTGTCGTCGAACAGCGGGCTGCGGACGAGCCCCATGCTGTTCAGCCGGAACTCGACGCTGGTCCGCAGCACGCCGAGCCCGTAGCGCACGCTGCGGCGGAAACTGATCGACGAGGCCTCGTCGAAGTACTTCGTCGGGCACGACAGCTCGCCGAGCCGGAACCCGAAGTGGATCGCCTGCGCGAGCATCTGGTTGTCGAACACGAAGTCGTCCGAGTTCTCCTCGAGCGGCAGCGACTCGAGCACCGACCGCGAGAACGCCCGGTAGCCCGAGTGGTACTCCGAGAGCTTCTGCTTGAGCAGGATGTTCTCGAACAGCGTGAGCAACCGGTTGGAGACGTACTTGTAGACCGGCATCCCGCGACGGACCGCGCTCTGGCACAGCACGCGGGAGCCGAGCACGACGTCGTACTCCCCGCACGCGACCATCGAGGCCATCGAGAGCAGCAGCTTCGGCGTGTACTGGTAGTCGGGGTGCAGCATCACCACGACGTCGGCGCCGTGGCGCAGCGCCTCGCGGTAGCAGGTCTTCTGGTTGCCGCCGTACCCCTTGTTCTCGAGGTGCACGAGGGTCCGGCAGCCGAGTTCGCGGGCGATCTCGACCGTCCGGTCGGAACTGCCGTCGTCGACGAGGATCGCCTCGTCGATGTACTCGAACGGGATCTCCGCGTAGGTGCGCCGCAGCGTCGGCTCCGCGTTGTAGGCGGGCATGACCACCACGATCTTCTTGCCGAACAACATCGGGGAAACGCCTGGGACGACGGCGACGGAGTCCAGCCCCGACGCGCCGAAGGGGCGTCTATAGCACGATCCCGCGACGCAAGTCTCCTCCCGGGAACGAAAGCCGCGGGCGCAAGAAGCGGCTTCCGGCCCGGCTTGCATGAGGAAAAGGCGCGTCTATCCTCCGCGCGGATCGCGCGAACGGAGCGCGGGCTGAGCGCGGGCAGCGGCTCCGACCACGCGCCGAGTGCGCGGAGACTGCGCGCTGCCACGACCCGAGCGCGACCCGAGCGCGGCCCGAGGCCCGAGGCCGCCGCTTCGCGCCGAGCGCCCAGCGCCGGCAAGCCCGACAGGTCCCGACAAGCCCGGCAGGTCCGGCGAGACAACGACATGAACATCCTCGTCACCGGCGGAGCCGGCTTCATCGGCTCGAACTTCCTGCGCCTGTCGGTCCCCCGCCGTCCCGCCGACCGGTTCCTGAACCTCGACAAGCTGACCTACGCCGCCAACCCGGCCAGCCTCGCGGGCATCGACGAACTGCCCAACTACCGCCTCGAGCGCGTCGACATCGCGGACGCCGCGGCGGTATCGGCCGTGTTCGACCGCTTCCGGCCGGACCTCGTCGTGCACTTCGCGGCCGAGAGCCACGTCGACCGCAGCATCGTCTCGCCCGGCGACTTCGTGCAGGCGAACGTCGTCGGCACCTTCAACCTGCTCGAGTCCTTCCGCGCCCTCGGCGCGTCGCGGCCGGGCGCGCTGTTCCACCACGTCAGCACCGAC
>CAYYZO010000158.1:0-4050 GCA_964476185.1 uncultured Myxococcales bacterium | reverse complement strand
GACGACAAGGGCGTCTATCCGTTCGTTCCCGAGATGATCCGCTTCTACCTCGGGGAGGAGCCGATCCTCGCGAACGTGCCGACCTGGCGCTGCGCCGAGAAGGACGACCTCGCCTACGTGCTCGAGCACCTCGCCGAGCTCGTCGTCAAGGAAACCCGCGGCTCCGGCAGCTACGGCATGCTCGTCGGACCGACCTCCACGAAGGAGCAGCGCGAGGCCTTCGCGGCCAAGCTTCGCGCGAACCCGGACGACTACATCGCCCAGCCGACGCTAGCGCTCTCGACGTGCCCCACGTTCGTCGAGCAGGGCATCGCGCCGCGCCACGTCGACCTGCGGCCGTTCGTGCTCAGCGGCCGCAGCGTGCGCATCGTGCCCGGGGGCCTGACGCGCGTCGCGCTGCGCGAGGGGTCGCTCGTCGTGAACTCGAGCCAGGGCGGCGGAACCAAGGACACCTGGGTGCTCGAGGACGGGGGGAGGGCCTGATGCTCGCGCGCACCGCCGACAGCCTGTTCTGGCTGGCGCGCTACATGGAGCGCGCCGAGAACGTCGCGCGCACGCTGCAGGTCGGCCATCGCATGGCGAGCCTTTCGCGCTCGATCGGCAACCCCGGCAACGAATGGTGGTCCACGCTCGTCGCGGCCGGGTGCGCGGAGGGCTTCGAGGAGAAGCACGGCTCGAGCGAGCCGTCCGCGCGCGACGCCGTGCACTACCTGGTGCGCGACCCCGACAATCCCTCGAGCATCTTCTCGTGCCTCGAGACCGCGCGTCGCAACGCCCGCTCCGTTCGCACGGGGCTGACCGTCGACATGTGGGAGGCGCTCAACGAGACCTGGCTCGGCGCCCGATCGTTCGGCGAGAACGACTTCGAGCCCGATCGCGTCACCGTGTTCCTCGACTGGGTCAAGCACCGCTCGCTGCTGTTCCACGGCGCGTACGCGAACACGATGCTGCGCGCGAACGCGTACTACTTCACGCAGCTCGGCACGTTCGTCGAGCGCGCCGACAACACCGCGCGCATCCTCGACGTGAAGTACCACGTGCTGCTGCCGGACTCGGACGCGATCGGCGGGGCCCTCGACTACTACCAGTGGCAGGCGATCCTGCGGGCCGTCTCGGCGCTGCGCAGCTACCACTGGGTCTACCACGGCCGGCTGCAGCCCTGGCACGTCGCCGAGCTGCTGATCCTGAGGCCCGAGATGCCGCGCTCCCTGCGCTCGTGCTACGCGCAGATCACGCGCTACCTCGGGCTGATCGCCGACCAGCACGGCGGGCACCGGGGGGAGTGCCACCGGCTGGCCGGCGAGATCGACGCGCGGCTCCGCTACGGCCGGATCGACGGGGTCTTCCAGGGCGGGCTGCACGAGTTCCTGACCGAGGTCATCGAGGACACCGCGCTGCTCGGCCGGACGATCGCCGACTTCTACCTCGTCTCCGAACGACCCGAGGCGCGGATCGCGCAGCAGTAGCCGCGTTCCATCCTCCACGCGTCTTCGCTAAGGGACCCCGCCATGACCTACTGCGTCGGCCTCCACCTGCGGGACGGGCTCGTCATGCTGTCCGACAGCCGCACGAACGCGGGCGTCGACAACGTCTCGACGTTCTGCAAGATGCACGTGATCGAGACCCCCGGCGAGCGCGTGTTCACGCTGCTCACCGCCGGCAACCTCGCCATCACGCAGTCGGTCGTGAACCTGCTGACCGAGGGCGTCGAGGTCGAGGGCGGCACCGAGACGCTCCAGGAAGTGCCGACGACGTTCCGCGGGGCCCAGCTCGTCGGCGCCGCGGTCCGGCAGGCCTGGCGGGTGGACGGCCCGACCCTGCAGCAGCAGAACATCGGCTTCGAGTGCTCGATCCTGGTCGGCGGCCAGGTGCGCGGCCGGCCGCTGCGGCTGTTCCAGGTCTACGCCGCCGGCAACTTCATCGAGGCCACCCCCGAGTCGCCGTTCCTGCAGATCGGCGAGCACAAGTACGGCAAGCCGATCCTCGACCGGGCCGTCAGCCACGACATGCCGATCGAGGACGGGATCAAGCTCGCGCTGATCTCGATGGACTCCACGCTGCGAAGCAACGTGACCGTCGGGCTCCCGGCCGACCTCGCCGTGATCCGCACCGACGACCTGCGCGTGGGGCTGAGGCGGCGCATCTGCGACGACGACGAGTACTTCCGGATGATCCGCGAGCGCTGGTCGGCCGCGCTGCGCGAAGCGTACCGCGGGATCCCGGGCCCGCACTGGCTGCAGGCGCCGGGCTGAGCCCGCGCCGCGCTCGCCGCCCGGCGCCTGCCGTGGTAGCGTCGCGCGCGCTGCCGCAGCCCGCGCCGCAGCCGCTCATGCGATTCGCTCACGCGCTTACGGAGGAAGAACGGAAATGGACAAGAAGAAGATCCTCGAGACCCTGAACGGCATCCTCGAACTCGAGCTGGCCGGAACGGTGCGCTACACGCACTACTCGTTCATGGTCTTCGGCCACGCCCGCATCCCGATCATCGCCTGGATGCGCAAGGAAGCCGCCGAGGCCGTCACGCACGCCCACGCCGCCGGGGAACTGATCACCGCGTTCGGCGGGCACCCCTCCCTCAAGATCGGGAAGCTGCTGGAGACGCACAAGCACGACATCGACGACATCCTGCGCGAGGCGATCGAGCACGAGAAGAGCGGCGTCGCGCTCTACCGCGAGTTGCTCGCCCAGAGCGAGGGCAAGGACATCCGCCTCGAGGAGTACGCCCGCGAGATGATCCGCACCGAGGAAGACCACATCGCCGAGATCGAGAAGATGCTGCGCCGGCCGGGCGCGCTCGATCCCGCGGCCTGACCCCGCGACCACCGCGCGCGCGGCCGCCGTCTCCCGGCGGCCGCGCGCGCGACGCGCCAGTGCGCCACCGGCCGTCCCGTCCGCCGGCATTGACGCAGCCGCGCCGCCCGCCTATCTGCTGCCGCCGCCATGGCGCGCCCCGCACCCGCCTCTTCCCGCTCCCGTTCGAGCCGTCGCGCCCCAGCCGCCACCCCCGGTCCCGCGAGCGGATGGATCGTCGACTCGTCCTACGACCGGCTCTTCCTGTGGGGCGCCTGGCTCGTCCCGCTCGCGCTCGTCACCGTCGCGTATTCGCTGCCGTACGGGCTGCTCGTCGCGCTCGTCGTGTTCGTGCTGCTCGACAACTCGCACCAGGTCGCGACGCTGCCGCTGACGATCTTCGATCCCGCGACGATGCAGCGCGCCGCGCTGCCGTACGTCGGCGGCGCGATCGCGATCGGCAGCGCCGCCGCCGCGATCTCGTTCTACCCCGACACGTTCGTCTCGCAGCTGTGGGCGAGCCTCGTCGTCTACTGGGGGGCCTGGCACATCATCCGCCAGCACTACGGCTTCCTGCGGCTCTACCAGGCGCGCGACAAGCCCGCCGACGCGCGCGTCGGGCAGGCCGAGGCGTGGGCGCTCTACAGCGGCGCGTCGTTCCCGTACTTCCTGAACCTGTCCGAGGGCTGGGCGTCCCAGGACGGCATCGGCGCGATGCTCTACCGCGTGCCCGTGCCGGCGTGGTCGCCGTGGGTGGTGCTCGCCGTGTTCGTCGCGTCGTTCGCGGTCGTGCTCGCCGACGCCGCGCGCCGCGCGCGGCAGAACCAGCCGTTCGTGTCGCGGCGGCTGCTGCACCTCGTGCTCGTCGTCAGCAATTTCTGGCTCGGGCTGCTGTGGTTCGGGCGCGACAACCTGATTCTCGCGGTGCTGTTCATCACCAGCTACCACGACCTGCAGTACCACGCCGTCGTCTGGCTCGTCGGCCGCCGCCGCGCCGCCGCGACCGGCGAACCCGTGCTGCCCGCCGTGCGCCGGATGTTCGGGTCGATGGGCGTGTTCGTCGCCGCGATCCTCGCCGGCGCGCTCGTGCAGGCGTTCCTGCGCAACGACTTCCAGTTCGCCGGCTCGATCCTGCCGTCTTCCGCCGTGACCACCGCGCTCTTCGCCGTGTTCACGAGCTACAGCTACATGCACTACTGGTGGGACGGCAGGATGTGGAAGCTCAGCACCGACGCGCGGCTTCGCGGCGAGCTCGGGCTC
>CAYYZO010000157.1:0-4157 GCA_964476185.1 uncultured Myxococcales bacterium | reverse complement strand
CGGCGAGCGCCGAGGAATCACCTCCCGCATCGCTCGCCCGCCGGCGAGCGCCGCTCCATCACCGTGCAGAGCCATCCCGGCGGCGCCGGCGCGTCGGGGCCGAGTCCGTCGGAGAACGGCTGCGTCGTCGCCTCGTAGCACTCGTCGAGGAAGGCCTGCACTTCGGCGGCATAGTCGGTGACGGGCGCGAGGCCGGGCCAGCCGGCGAGCACCCCGCGGACGACGACGGCCGGCGGGTCGCGCCGCAGCGATTCGGCGAGCGCCGCTCCTCCGTCGTCGCCGGTCATCCCCGGGTACATCTGCACGAACGGCCACGCGGCGACGCGGCCGCTGAAGAAGTACCAGTACGCCTCGTGCCCGTAGACGAACAGGCGGTCGCCTTCGCCGAGCCTCGCGTCGAGGTAGTCGATCACGTCGTCGGTCCACGCGTACGCCGGCGGCACCAGCACCGTGCCGCGCTCGTTGCCGACGACCTGCGTGAGGCCGTGGAAATACCCGGCGGTCAGCGCCAGCGACGCGGCGAGCATCAATCCCGTCGCCGTCGCGACCGCGCGATGCGCGACGGCGGCCCACGCTCCCGCTGCGGCGAGCAGCCGCTCTCCGGCCACGAACGCGAGCACGATCACGACGGGGTAGACGCTGGCGACGTGGTAGTAGTCGGCGCGCGGAAACGCGGAGCCGATCACGGCCAGCGCGAGGACGGCGAGGCCGGGCAGGTCGCCCGCGTCGGGGCGTCCGCGTCGTTCGCGGACGGCGACCCACGCGCTCGCGGCGAAGACCACGGGAATCGACGTGTAGACC
Source organism: uncultured Myxococcales bacterium (assembly GCA_964476185.1). Taxonomy (GTDB): domain Bacteria; phylum Desulfobacterota; class Binatia; order UBA1149; family CAITLU01; genus DATNBU01. The sequence continues at coordinate 3,356 of CAYYZO010000157.1, read as the reverse complement.
AGCCGCACGCCGAGCTCGGCGGCGAGCCACAGCAGCGGCGCCAGCGAAGGGAACGGGATCCTGTCCATCGTCAGCAGGAAGAACAGCGGGACGATCGCGTAGCCGAAGCTGTCCGCTCCCTGCAGGCGGCCGAAGCGCCACCACTCGAGCGGCACGAGGAACGAAAGCCCGCTGGTCGGCAGGTAGCCGGTGAACGGCCGCACGAAGCCGCTGAAGAGCGCGTCGCCGAGCACGCCGTGCGCCTGGAAGTACGCGGCCGCGACGCCGAGCGGCAGCGCGGCGCCGAGGCCGAACGCCGCGACGTCGGCGAGGCGGGCCGAAAGATGGGTTGGGAGCCCATCGCGCCGGGCCCGGTCCGTCACGAGCAGCAGCCCTCCGATCGCCGCGCCGAGATACACGCCGAGGTTCTGCTTGGAGAGCAGCGCCATCGCCGCGAGGACGCCCGCGGCGACGATCGCCCCGCGCCGGCCCGTGTCGCGGAAGCGGAGGAACCCGACGATCGACCACAGGCCGAAGCCCAGCGCGACGTCGGGATACAGCGCGTCGTGGAAGGCGGGGTGCGCGAAGATCTTCCAGGCCAGCAGCCACAGGCCGCCGAGGGCCGCGGCGCGGCGGCCCGCCAGGAGCAGCATCGCGAGGTAGCCCGCCACGACGACGCCGGTCCAGGTCAGCACGGCGAACACCCGCGCGACGACGAGGTGCTCGCCGAACAGCCGCATCGCCGCCGCCAGCAGGTACGGCGCGGCCGGCAGCGGATAGGAGTCGACGTCGCGGTAGTAGACGGCTCCGCGGGCGATCTTCATCGCCTGCGTCAGGACCGCGCCGGCATCCGGGCTCGGCAGCTCGTACGAGAGCGACCAGCAACCGAGCGACGCCGACGCGAGCACGAGCAGTGCCGCGAAGCGTCGCGGCTGGGAGAGTCGGTCGAGGACGCGAGCGGCGCGGTCAGTCATGCTCATGCCGAAGGCTGCGGGCGCGGCGGCGCCGGGCGTCACGGAACGAGGACGGCGCGGGAGGATCGACGAACCCGGGCGACGGCTCGCGACGCGTCGCTCTTCGCACGGCGACCGGGGCCAGTCAAAATCGCGGGCATCGGGACTTGCTTTTGCGTCGGGCACCGATGCAGAAGCGCGGATGCCGCATGGCCGAGACGACGGGGCTCCCCCCGCAACAGCCCCGGGCGCCGGCCCGGGCGGGCCGCTTCGCCTGATCGGGGCCGTCGAGAGCTTCTCGATCGTGGCCGGATCGATGCTCGGGATCGGCATCTTCCTGGTGCCGTCGATCGTCGCCACGAACCTTCCGAATCCGCTGATGTTCCTGGCGATGTGGGCGGCCGGCGGCCTCGTCTCGCTGGCCGGGGCCGTCGCGTGCGGCGAGCTCGGCGCGATGATGCCGCGCGCCGGCGGCGACTATGAGTTCCAGTACGAGGCGTTCGGACCGTCCGTCGCGTTCGCGAGCGGCTGGACGCTGTTCGCCGCGATCTTCTGCGGATCGATCGCCGCGATGTCGGTCGCGCTTTGCAACTACCAGCTGCCGGTCGTGCTCGGCTTCGACCTGTCGGCCTCGATCGTCGAGCTGCCGTGGGGAGTGCCGCTGACGCGCGCCGGCGTGGCCGCGCTCGTCCTCGTCCCGTTGCTGACGCTGCTCAACGCGAGAGGCGTGCGGCCGTCGGCGCGCGCGCAAACCGCGATGACGCTGGTGCCGGTGCTGCTGTTCGCCGTGATGGCGCTGTGGCTGATGCTGCGCGGTGCGCCCCCGGCGGCAGTCGCGCCGGCCGAGGCGCCCGGCGGCGGCGTGACGCTGGGCGGCCTGGCGGCCTCCTACATGGCCGTCTACTTCGCGTACTCGGGGTGGATCAACATCATCTACGTGGCGGGCGAGGTCGCCGAGCCCGGCAAGAACATCCCGAGGGCGTTGCTGGTCGGCACGGTGGCGGTCACGCTGCTGTACCTGCTGCTCTGTGGCGGATTCCTGCAGGCGCTCGGGATCGCCGGCCTGCAGCAGGCCGGCGAGGCCGGCACGGCCAGCGCGACCTCGGTTGCCGGGGAAGGCGGCAAGCTGGTGTTCACGGTGCTGCTCGCGAGCGCGCTCGTCGCCAGCATCAACGCGACGATCCTCGGCGGCGCGCGCGTCGCGTACGCGATGGGGCGGCGCGGGGCGATGTTCCATTCGCTCGGCCAGGTGGCCGAGGATTCCCACGTCCCGACGCGCGCGCTGTGGTTCCAGGCGCTGGTGTCGTGCGCGCTGATCCTGAGCGGCCGCTTCGAGGACATCCTGCAGATGGTGAGCCTGGCGATGGTCGCGACCGGCGCGCTGACCGTCGCGTCGGTCTTCGTGTTGCGACGCACCAGGCCGGAGATGGAGCGGCCGTACCGCGCGACCGGCTACCCGCTGCTGCCGCTGCTCTACGTCCTGTCGTCGGTCGTCGTCATCGCGATCATGGTCCACGAGGCGTGGGCGGGCGTGCCGCGGGCCGGGTATCGATTGTTCGGCGTCGCGTGCATGGTCGCGCTGTTCCTCGGGCATTACGCGACGCGCGAGCGCGCGGCAGGCTGACCGGCAGCGGCGCGAGGGGTTCCGATGAAGAAAGCCTTCCTGCTGTTCGGGATCGTCGCCGTCGTCGTGGTCGCGGGCGCCGCGTACCGGCGGGCGCATCGCGCGCCGGAGCCGGCCGCCGGCGGCACGCCGGGCGCCATCTGGGCGCAGATCGCGCAGAAGAAGGACCAGCTTCGCAAGGTTCCCGGGCGCACCGGGATCCTGGCCGAGGAGAGCCGCTACTCGCTGTTCGACGAGGAGCTGATCATCCGAGACTTCTTCCAGGACCGCCGCGACGGCTTCTTCGTCGACGTCGGGTGCGCGTGGCCGGTCCGGGCCAACAACACCTACTATCTGGAGAAGCACCTCGGCTGGCGCGGCATCGGCATCGACGCGCTGCCCGACTACGGCGCGGAGTGGAAGACGGAGAGGCCCGCGTCGAAGTTCTTCAACAACCTCGTGACGAGTCACTCGGGGACGAAGGAGACGTTCTTCAAGTCGGAAGACCCGGGGCTGTCGTCGACGAACAGCGACTGGGCCACGGGCAAGGTCCACGGCGACAACCGGCACACCGACGAGATCGAGGTCGCGACGACGACCCTCGACGACCTGCTCGACCGCGAGGGCGTCGCGAAGATCGACCTGCTTTCGATGGATATCGAGGGGCACGAGCTCGAAGCCCTGCACGGGTTCGACATCGACCGCTTCCAGCCGGAACTGGTGGTGGCCGAGGGCAAGGACGAGGCGGTGGCGCGGTACTTCGCGGAGCACGGCTACGAGCCGGTCGAGAAGTATCGGCCGTTCGACGACGTGAACACGTA
>CAYYZO010000156.1:0-4258 GCA_964476185.1 uncultured Myxococcales bacterium | reverse complement strand
CGTCCTCGTTGAACGCGCGCCACATCAGGCCCTGCATCACGCCCGCGATCCACATCGCCGCGATGTACAGCACGATGCCGATCGTCGAGAGCCAGAAGTGAAGGTTGATCAGCGACTTGCTGAACATCTCGCGCTTGCCCCACAGGTTGGGCAGCATCGAGTAAAGGCAGCCGATCGAGATCATCGCCACCCAGCCGAGCGCGCCGGAGTGCACGTGCCCGATCGTCCAGTCGGTGTTGTGGCTGAGCGCGTTCACGCTCTTGACCGACATCATCGGGCCTTCGAACGTGGACATGCCGTAGAACGACAGCGCGACGATCATGAAGCGCAGGATCGGGTCGGTGCGCAGCTTCTCCCACGCGCCGGACATCGTCATGATGCCGTTGATCATGCCGCCCCAGCTCGGCGCCCACAGCAGGACCGAGAACACCATGCCGAGGGTCTGCGCCCAGTCCGGCAGCGCGCTGTAGTGCAGGTGGTGGGGGCCCGCCCACATGTAGATGCCGATCAGCGCCCAGAAGTGCACGACCGACAGCCGGTACGAGTAGACCGGCCGCCCGGCCTGCTTCGGCACGTAGTAGTACATCATCGCCAGGAATCCGGCGGTCAGGAAGAAGCCGACGGCGTTGTGCGCGTACCACCACTGCACCATCGCGTCGACGGTGCCGGCATAGATCGGGTACGACTTCAGCGGGCCGGCCGGGACCTCGAGGCTGTTGACGATGTGCAACAGCGCGACGGTCAGGATGAACGCCCCGAAGAACCAGTTCGCGACGTAAATGTGCGCGACCTTCCGGCGCGCGATGGTCCCGAAGAAGCACACCGCGAACGCGACCCAGACGACCGCGATCAGGATGTCGATCGGCCACTCGAGCTCTGCGTATTCCTTGCCGGTCGTGTAACCGAGCGGGAGGGTGATCGCCGCGAGCAGGATCACGAGCTGCCAGCCCCAGAACGTGAACGACGCCAGGCCCGGCAGGAACAGCCGCGCGCCGCACGTGCGCTGCACGCAATGATAGGCTGATGCGAACAGCACGCAGCCGCCGAACGCGAAGATCACGGCGTTCGTGTGCAGGGGTCGCAGGCGCCCGTAGGAGAGGAACGACACGTGCGGCGTGATGTCGGGCCAGGCCAGCTGCACGGCCAGGATCAGGCCGACCAGCATGCCGACGATTCCCCAGACCAGGGACATCACAGCGAACTGACGGACGACCCCGTACTCGTAGTCGTCCGTGACGGTTGCCACGTTTGTCATGTTCTTGTCCTTGGTGCGCGGTTACTTGCCGGCGAGGCTGCGCACGTGCACGCGCAGCGCCTTGACCACGTCGGGCTTCGACGCGAGGTCGGGATTGCCGACCATCAGCATGCTGAGGCCCACCGCCTGGCCGCCCCCGACGATGATCTTCTCGATGTGCTCGTCGGTGACGGAGGCCTGCCAGGAGGCAAGCGTGAGGTCGCGCGGCTTCGGGTTGAGGGCGGCCGCAGCGGCGCCGTCGCCCTTCCCGGTCGCGCCGTGGCAGGTGACGCAACGTTGCTGCCAGACGGTGTCGGCTTCCGCGGTCGCGGCAGCGGGAATCTCCTCCGCCGACGCGATGCTCGCGATCAGGCTGAACACGGCGGCCAGCACGGCCACCGCGAAACCGTAACGATCCGTTCCTCTGTGCTGTTCGACTGTTTCCGTCATGACTTCCTCCCGATCGTGCTCTTGTCGTGAAGCCGCCGCCCGCGGCCGTCTGGGGCCGGCCGCGAGCGGGGCATGGGACGCCTACAGATGAACGACGAAGTCGGTGGTGATCCTCCAGTCCATGATGTCCTTGTCGTCGGTGAGCGGGATCTCGTACGCGAAGCCGAAGTCGACGTTCTCGTGGAGCTTCGCGCGGATACCCGGCGCGAACGTGAACACCGTGCTGGCGTTGGACGCCCCGAGGTTCACGAGGTCGATGCCGTTGACGCCGAGCCCCGTGCGGTTGCCGTCCTCGATCGGCGTGAAACCGTTCATCTCGAGCAGCGGGAACACGCGATCCATCACGTTGTAGTCGACGTGCACCGAGTAGTGCAGGAACGACGTGTCGTAATCCATGTCGCACGCGAGCTGCGTGCCGAGGTTCGCCTCGAGGCCCAGTTTCTCGAAGGTGCGCGCGCCGCTGACGAACAGGTCGACGAGGCCGTCGCCGCCGCCCTGCATGCTGACGCCGCCCATGTCGAGGTCGCCGCTCGGCGCCTCGTACTTGATGCCGACGGTGACGAGCGTGTTGGTCTCCGGCTGCGCGAGCGCCGCGTACTTGAGGCCGAAAGCGAGGTTCGCCGCCCCGTCGTCGCTCGGCAGCACGGCGTCGAAGTCCACGTCCGCGTACCCGTCCTTCGTGGCGATGAAACCGAGCCGGTCGGTGATCGCGACGCGGATCTGGACCGCGAACACGTCGATGTCGTCCCCCTGGGTGGCGAAGCCCGCCGGGATTTCCTGGTGCAGCCACATCGGGCGCAGTTCGGTGGTGATGTAGGGGGTCTCGTTGAAGAGCGGGTTCGAGACCGGCGAGACGTAGTGGGTGAACCCGGCCTGGCCGAGGGAGCCCTTCAGGTCGAACTCCATCGCCGACGCGGCAACGGGAATCGTCGCGCCGACGGCGGCGACCACCGCCATCGCACGACAGAATTTCTTGCGGACTTGCATGGTTGATCCCTCCGGGCGCAGTGGCGCCCGGAGCGAATAAGCAAAGAGCCGGCCAAGCCGGACCGAACAGAAGGAATCACGATATTCGGTTGACGCGACGCGCAGTTGGACGCCGGAAGCAGGGGATGTCTTCCCACGAATGGGAAGACCCCGACGGGCCGTTGCAGATGTGGGAGACGCCGAAGTCGTCGCGCCGACGGAGCGGGAAGCGTCCCTTCTCCGCCGCGGAGGCCTCTGCGCGGGGGATGGTCAGCGAACGCGACTCCACGCGAGCCGCATCTGGAGAGAGGACGGCCGCGCGGAGTGGGATCAGGTCAGGGACGCGGGTTCAGCCACGCATAGCTGCGCTCGAGGTCTTCCCGGCCGCCCGACTCGGCCACCGTGCCGTGCGCGACGATCACGCGCTCGAACGGCCAGGCCAGCATCCGTTCGAACGACCGTCGGAACGCCTCGCGGTCGCGCACGAGCAGGCGCTCGAGCGTCGTCGGCGCGAGTCGGCCGTACGCGCCCCCGAGCCGGAAGACGATCCGGGTCAGCAGCGGCTGCTCGGGTCCCATGTGGAACGCGAGGTCGGTCGCGATCAGCGTGCGGCTCGAGGGGTGGAAGAACACGACCTCGTTGGTCAGCGGGATGCCGCGCAGCACGACCTGCTCGAGGACGCCGCGCCACAGCGGATCGGGATCGTCGTCGAGCACCGCGGCCGGCCTCAGGTCCGCGCGCTTGCTGTCGAGTCCGGGCGCCAGGAACAGGCGCGCCTGCGGGAAGAACGCGAGCCACTGGCCGGCGAACAGGTGATGGAAGCGGTTCGGCGCGACGAGCGCCGCGACGTCGCCGAGGGCTCGTACCTGCTCGACGACCTGTGGCGCCGGCCGGATCGGGGAGTGCAGGAGCAGCCGGCCGTCGGCCAGGCGAACGACCGTCATGCGCGCGCCCAGTTCGACCCCCGCGACGCGGAGCGGCTGGTCGGCGATCCAGAGTCCTTCGGCGAGTTGGTTCATGTCGTTTCCACTCCGAGTCCTGAATCCCCTTCGACGATTGGGCCGTTCTCGTCAACTCGAGGCCCGCGACTGCGTCAGGCAAGAGGCGGACGCCGGCCACCCGCGCGACGCTCGGCGACTGCTCGAAGGGCGCGACCGCGGCGCAGGCACCCGGCCCATCGGTCGCGGCCTCGAGGTGCACTTTGCGGCCGGGCGATCTGGCTCCCGAAACCGGCGTACCGACGGAGAATGCCCGGTGCCTGCCGCTATCCGAGAAGTCCGGGGTTGAGCCGCCACATCGCGTACGTGAGCCCGCAAGCAAAGGAGACCCAGGCGAGATACGGGACGAGCAGCAGTCCGGCGATCCTGCGAACCCGCGAGAACAGGACGACATTCGTGACGACGAGCAGCCAGAGGAGCAGGATCTCGGCGAGTGCGGCCGCGCCCAGGCGCCAGGCGAAGAAGAGCCAGGTCCACAGCGCGTTGACCGCCAGCTGGACCACGAAGAGCAGCAGTTCCCTGCGCGCGCCGTCGAGGCCTCGCGCCCGCCAGACGAGCCATGCGGAGACGCCCATCGACGCATAGAGGACTGACCAGACCGGACCGAAGA
>CAYYZO010000155.1:0-4427 GCA_964476185.1 uncultured Myxococcales bacterium | reverse complement strand
CGACGCAGCTCGCGGCCGCCGACAGCGTGACCACGCCGTCGCTGCAGTCCGGGTCGCCGGACCAGCCCGTGAACTGCGAGAACGTCCCGGGCGTCGGCGTCAGCGTGACGACCGTGTCGGCATCGAAGTAGGTCGCGCAGGTGCCGCCGCAGTCGATGCCGGCCGGGGAGCTCGTCACGACGCCGCTGCCCGTTCCGTTGGTGGTGACTTCGAGCTCGAACATCCCGTTGGTCGGGGCGAGGCAGCCGGGCGCCGAAAGGTACTCGACCGACAGCCGCGAGATCATCTCCCCCGGCACGCGCTCGGGCGAATCGCCGTACGGATGCCCGGCCCCGTACGTCAGCGAGACGTTGCCGAGGCCGCCCGAGAGGAGATGGCAGTATCCCATGATCGTCGCGCAGCCCTGGCCGTTGCCCGGACAGCCCGACGGCAACGACGTCGGTCCCGCGTAACAGTTCATCTCGCTGCCGTAGCACTGGTCGACCGGGGGGTGGTAGCAGTGCGTATGCGGCGAGCCGAAGTTGTGGCCGAGCTCGTGCGTGGTCGCGACGACGTCCCAGACCACCGAGGGGCTGTCGAGGTCGAATCCGCCGTCCATCGCGCCGGCGAACGCATAGGAGAAACCGCCCGTCGGCGAATGCCAGGAGTCGCAGATGCCGGGAACGTACGCGACGCCGCCGCTTCCCGCGCCGCTCATCAGGATCACCGTCGTGCGGTCGATCGCGGTGCAGTCGGCGCCGCCGCAGTGGGTCGACCCGGCCTGGTTCCAGCGCGAGCGCAACTGGCCGAGCCGCGACAGGTCGCCGGACGAGTACGGGTCGGCCTCGATCGTCCAGAGCTGCAGGAACGGCACCTGCACGTTCATGCCGAGCTCGGACTCGCCGAGCGCGCCGGTGAAGGCCATCAGGTCCAGGGCGTAGAGCATCGCGGCCGACGGGCTTCCGCCGAAGCGCTGGAAGAAGTCGTAATCGAGTTCGACCGCGATCTGCGCGGTGTACGAGATCGGAAGGCGCGCCAGTCCCTGCACGGCGGGCGACGGCGTCGCAGCACCGGTTCCAGCCAGGGCGGCCGTGCCGGCGCGCGCCTTGCGCGGGACATCGGGCCGCTCGAGTTGCTCGCACGCGAACCCGCGGCGCAGGGCCGCCATCGCCGCGCGATCGACGCGACGGGTGCGCAGCGCGCCGGCTGCCCCGGCGCCCCGACCGAGCACCCAGGTGCCGTCGGCGCCCGAGACGATGCCGCGGATCTCACCGGAACGGCGCACGCTCAGCACCGCGACCGACGCCTTCATGCCGTCGACGGACCCCCGGAAGTACACCGGAAGTTCCAGTGCCAGGGAGCGCGGGCCGTCGGCGCCCTGCGCGACGAAGCGCGCGCCCGGCGCGGCGACCTCGAAGCGCTCGAGGTCGAGCCCGGCGGCTTCCGCGAAGCCGTCGATCGAGAGCCCCTCGACCCGGATCGCCGCGCCGCGACCGACCGATCGTGCGGTCTCGGCGAGGTCGCGCGCGCCGGCCGAGGTCACGGCGCGTCCGGCGGCCGCGGTGTCGGCGTTCGTCCAGAGAAAACAAGCAGATGCGACGAGAAGCACGAGGCTTCGCCGGCCTGCGGAACAGCGATCCGTCATCAAAGGAGATCTCCCAGCGGGGGCGCCAGTTTTCGAGACTTTATCCGGTACTCGGCGTTCTGTCTGTACGGATTTCCCCCAATCCTTCCCCGTGTTGCCCCGCCGCGGCCGGGCCGGAGCGCGCGGTCGGCGCCCCGACGGCTCAACGGCCCTGCCCCTTGCCGCGATCCCTTCCTCGAGGCTGCGAGAGCGTCGCCCGCCGCTCCGATCCGTCGGGATCCGGACGAAGGGGCCTCGCGGCCCCCGCCGCGAGCAGCAGCGCCGTGGCCGCCGCGGCGACCGGGCCGAGCCAGTCGCCCCAGGCGACCATCAGCGTCGCCGGCGGCCGCTGCGGCGCGAGCTCGCCGAACACGAGGCGCCGCTCGCCGACCTCGCCCCGGGCCACGACCTCGCCGGTCGGATCGACCACCGCCGTGATGCCGTTGTTCGTCACGCGAAGCTGCGGAAGCCGCGTCTCGATGCTGCGGAACGCCGCGACCACCAGGTGCAGGTGCGCGCCGGCGGCGTGCTCCGTGAACCACGAGTCGTTCGACATCGTCAGGATCATCTCGGCGCCCTGCCGCGCGCCCTCGACGGCGAGGCCCGCGTCGACGTCGTCGAGGCAGATCATCGGCAGCACGGGGACCTCGCGATCCTTCGTGCGCAGCGGCAACACGCGCGCGCCGGGCCCCGGCAGCCACGTCCCGGCCCAGGGCATCCACGCGCGCACGAGGGGCGTGTCCATCCACGACGGGACGTACTCGGTGAACAGGAACAGCCGCGACTTGCGGTAGACGTCGAAGCGCGGCGCCACGCCCTCCCGCGCAGGCTCGAGGAAGACCGCCGAGTTGTACTCGCCGCGTTCGTCGCTGTCGTAGGATCCGAACACGAGCGGCACGCCGGCGCCGGAGACGAAGTCGACGATCTCGCGGTCCAGTTCGGCGCCGGTGTCGTTCTTCGGCTTGCCGAACGTCGTCGGGAAGACCGTCTCGGACCACATCACGGCGTCGGCGCCGCCCGCGACCGCCGTGCGCGACATCGCGAAGTGCGTGTCGAGCACGTGGCGGACCGCTTCGTACGCGCCCATCTCGCGGCGCAGCCGGTCGTAGGCGGCGATGTTCGACTGCACGAGCGCGACGCGGAGCGGGCGGCCGTCCTTCGCGTGCTCGGCGAGCCCGGCCAGCCGCCAGTGCCCGTACGCGGCCATGACGGCGAGGATGCCGGCCGAGCACGCGAGCGGCAGCGCGGCCTCCCTCGCACTCCGCGAACGGCCTTCGGCCTTCGCCTCGAGGAGCCTGGAGACGGCGCCGGCGATGCCCTCGTTGATCAGGACGATCAGGAACGTGATGCCGGCCGTCCCCGCGACGTCCGCGAACTGCCTCAGGACGACCGAGGGATAGAACCCGTGCGCGAGGTTGTCGGCGAGCAGCTTCGGGAACAGCCACTCGGTGGCGACCCACGAGAACGCTCCCGTGAGCGCCGCGAGCGCCCGTCCGTGCCGGCGCCGGGCCAGGTGACGCACGACCGCGAACACGACGAACTGGGGCTGCAGCAGCGGCGCGCTGACGATCAGGACCACGAGGCCCGCAGTGGCCGCGCCGGCCGAGTAGACCGCGATCGCGAACCCGAACCACGCGAAGATCGCGGCCACGTAGGCGATGCACATGCCGAGCCCGGACAGCGCCGCGCCGCGCGGGGTCCGCGTGCGGTCGAGCGCGAGCAGCCAGGGCACGAGCCCGAACGTGTCGAGCACGTACCACCAGCCCTCGATCTGCGAGCACAGGCCGAGGACCAGCGCGGAAGCGGCGATCGCCGCGACCGTCGGACGGGCGGTTGCGAAGCGGGAGGGGGCGTTCAGCGACGCAGGTCCCCCGGCTCACGAGGTTTCGGGATGTCGATGATGCGCGGCTCGAGGCCGGGCGGCACGTGCTCGGGCGGAACGACCCGGTCCTCGGGAAGCTCGATCCGGTTGCCGCTCTCGTCGAAGAACTCGTAGTCCGGCGAGTACATCAGGATCGGCTCGATCGCCTGGCCGTCGTCCGTCGCCTGGTAGTGACGCACGTAGCCCTCGGGAAGCTCGAAGTCCTCGGGAACCGCGACGCCCTCGAGAGGAGGCTTGGTCCCCGGAGGATTGAAGGCGCCGAGGCCTTCGTAGATGCCGGCGTCGTGCAGGGCCTGGATGTACTCGCCCATCGTCACGTCCTTGATCCGGTCCGGCGGGATCGGCAGCTCGGGCGGCTCTTCCTCTGCTTCCGCCGGCTTGTTCTCGGTCCGGCGCGGCGTGATCGGCCGTGCCGTCGGACCGGAAGCCGCGGGCGCCGGCGCGGCGGCCTCGACGGGAGCCGTGCCGTCCTCCGCCGCCTTCGCCGCGGCGAGGACTTCGTCGGAAAGCTCGACGGGCTTGTGCGGGCGGGCGTCGGGGAGCGGCGCCGCCGCCGGGCGCGGGGTCAGCGCGTAGCCGACGCAGACCGAGGTGAGCAGCAGCGCGAGGCCCTGGTACAGGCGCGCGCGCGAGGCTCCTCCCGGGCGCGCGACGACGCGAACCCCGTCCGGGTCGCGCTCGTGCCGTTCGTCTGCGCCATTCCGGTTCATGATCGGCGCAATCTAGTGGGCGCTCCGCCTTGCCGCAAGAATCCACACGGTCCCATCGACGAATCCGGCGCAGGCGGCATTCGCACGCCATGCAGCGCCAAAGAAAAACCCCGCCCGGCACGAAGCCGGGCGGGGTTTTTCCCTGCGGGGCGGCCAGTGCCCCGCAAACCGGACCTTACGGGGCAGCCGGGTTGTACGTGGACAGCCCCCAGCCCATGCGCTCGTGGCCGAG
>CAYYZO010000154.1:0-4461 GCA_964476185.1 uncultured Myxococcales bacterium | reverse complement strand
AACGGCGGCGACCAGAGGGCATGTTGTCAGAAAGGGCCTCATCAAACGTCCAAGGATACAAGTGGATGGCCGCTTGAGAGGCTTGTAGTCCGACCCGACGGCCTGCACGCCGGGATGACGTTCGGCGTGATGGCGATCCTCGAGCGCCGCCCGCGCTCCGCCGTCGTGCGCGCCGACACGCCCTTCAACTGCCGGCATCTCGCGATCGCGGACTTCGAGCACCGTACCAGCACCCACCGGGGCCTCGAGGGGAAGCTTCCCGGGAACTTCGCCCGCCCGCTGTCGATGCGCGTGCGGCGGTCGACGGGCGAGATTCGCACGCTCAGCGAACAGGCGCGGCCCGTCCCGGGGCCGCCACCGGCGCCAACGCTTTTCCTTGCGATCGGTTCCGGGAAAGAGGGCGGCATGCGCCTCGCCACCAAGCTCGCCCCGATCGTCCTGCAGGAAGCCGGCGGGCACGACGTCCGCCTCGGCTCACTCTGGCACGAGCGCCCGGTCGTGCTCGCGTTCATCCGCCACTTCGGTTGAATCTTCTGCCGCGAGCAGGTCGCGCAGTTGCGCGACGTCCTTCCGGAGATCCACAGGCACGGCGGCCAGCTCGTCATCGTCGGCAACGGCACGCGGTTCTTCGCCGAGGGATTCCGCGACGAGCTCGCGATCGACTGCCCGCTGCTCGTCGATCCCGAGCTGCGGGCGTACCGCGCCGCCGGTCTTCGTCGCGGGCGCGTCGAGATCCTGTCGCCGCGCGTGCCGCTGAACGCCGCGCGCGCGCTCTGGAACGGGCATCGCCAGCAGGGCGTGCAGGGCGACGCCTGGCAGCTCGGCGGCGTGTTCGTGTTCCGCACCGGCGGTGAGCTCGCGTACCAGTACCGCAGCCGCGAGGCCGGCGATCATGCGCCGGCGCGCGACGTGCTCGCCGCGTTACGCACGAATGGAGCGCGCGTCGTCGAGGAGGAACCGCCGTGGGCGCTGCAGGCGGCGCTCGCCGAAGCGGCCAGCTTCGTCCTCGACCCGACGATCGTCCTGCCGTTCAGCCGCCCGGGCTTCGCCGTCCACTCGCTCGCGTTCGACGAGCGCGACCTCGACGTGGACCTGTCCGGCAAGCGCTGCCTCGTCACCGGCGCGAACCAGGGCCTCGGCTTCGAAACCGCGCTGGGCCTGGCCGACCTCGGCGCCGAGACGCTCCTGCTCTGCCGCGATGCCGCGCGCGGCGAGGAAGCCGCGGCACGCATCCGCGAGCAGACCGGCAACCAGCGGGCTCGCGTGGAGCGTCTCGACGTCTCCGACCTCGGCGACGTGCGTGCGGTCGCGAAGAGGCTCGCCGAGCAGCCGGTCGACGTGCTGGTCCACAACGCGGGAGTGCTTCCCGCGGAGCGCGTGCTGACCGCCGACGGCATCGAGCAGACGATGGCGACGCACGTCGTCGGCCCGCACCTGCTGACGACGCTTCTTCGGCCGGCGCTCTCGAGAGGCGCCCGCGTCGTGTGGGTGTCCTCCGGCGGCATGTACACGAAGAGGCTCTCGCTCGAGGACTGGAACTGGGAGCAACGCGCGTACGACGGCGTGGACGCGTACGCGCAGACCAAGCGCATGCAGGTCGTGCTCAGCGAGCTCTGGGCCGCGCGCCTCGGCCGCCGCGTGCGCGTGAACTGCATGCACCCGGGATGGGCCGACACCGGCGGCGTGCGCACGTCGATCCCGCGCTTCCACCAGGTGACGCAGTCGATCCTGCGCACGCCGGCCGAGGGCGCCGACACGATCGTGTGGCTGGCCGCGAGCGCGGCCGCCGGCCAGCGAACCGGGGAGTTCTTCCTGGACCGGAAGGCGCGCGCGACGCACTACCTGCCGTTCACGCGGGAAACCGAAAGCGACCGACGCGCGCTCTGGGAGCTGTGCGAGCGGCTGGGCGGGATCGCGTAACGGGCGGCACGCCCGGAGTGGGAACGGTCGCTGCGCACGGTGCGGCAGCAACGGCGCAGCGTGGAGGTCGCGTCACGGGCGGAAGGGCAACCGCGTTGCGGGTTGCCCGTTTCCCGGCAGCGAAAGACGTTTCGCTGCAATGAGGGAGGGTCGGCCCGGAACGGGGGACTGCCCGGGGCGCGCGCACAGAGCTTGATCCGGCACCGTGCTCCGGGACGGGATACGGATCGGATGACCTCTGCCAAGTCGACATGGTCGTCGATCGAGCCGCGCTGGGTCGTCGTCGACGGCAACCGGATCTCCTGCCGGGTCGCCGGGCGAGGACCGGTGGTGCTGCTCGTGCACGGCCTGGCCGGAAGCTCCGAGACGTGGAAGTACGTCCTGCCGGCGCTCGCCGAGCGCTTCTGCGTGGTGGCGCCCGATCTGCTCGGGCAGGGCCTGTCCGACAAGCCGGCGGGAGAGTACTCGCTGGCCGTGCATGCCCGCACTCTTCGCGGTCTCCTGGATGCTCTCGGGTTCGCGCGCGCGACGATCGTCGGGCAGTCGCTCGGCGGCGGTGTGTCGATGCAGTTCGCCCACGATTTCCCGGAACGCTGCGAGCGCCTCGTGCTCGTGAACAGCGGCGGCCTCGGGCACGAGCTCACGTTCTACCTGCGATTGCTGAGCCTGCCGGGCTTCGATTCGATCTTTCCGTTGTTCTGCGCGCCGTGGTTGCGGGATGCAGGCAACCGTCTCGCCGGCTGGCTCGAGCGTGCCGGGAGGGTTTCGACTCCCTCCGCCCGTGAGATCTGGCGCAGTTACGCGTCGCTGGCGGATCCGGAGAATCGACGCGCGTTCTTCCGGAGCCTGCACGAGGTGATCGACTTCAACGGGCAGGCGGTGAGCGCGATCGGCCGCCTGCACGAGGCGACCCACCTTCCGACGATGATCGTCTGGGGCGCCGAGGATCCGTTCATTCCCGTCAGCCATGGGCACGCCGCTCACGAAGCCATTCCGGGCAGCCGCCTCGAGATCCTCGAAGGCGTCGGCCACTACCCGCATTGCGAAGCGCCCGAGCGTTTCCTCGCGCTTCTTGTCGATTTCATCGACTCCACGATGCCGGCGACCCTCGCACCGCGAACCTCCGACCAGCGAGGGCCCGGTGCCGCTCCGCAGCCGGCCCGCCGGTAACAGACCCGGCCGTGCCCCGCCTGCACGAAGTGCTTCGTTTCGAACTCGATCATGGCTTCGTCCGCGGTCATCGCGTTCCCCGGCGTGCCTGCGTCCGACACCCGATGCGCCACGCGCCCGCCACGCGCGCGGGACGGGGGATCCGGGACGGCGACAGGTCGTCGTCGGGGCCGAACGCGAATCGCGACGAGCCGCGTTTTCGCAAGCGACGGCGATCCCTGCCAAACGACCCTGCATGGCCACGCCCCCGCACCGGCTTGGCGGCGTGATCCGCCCGCTCGCGGCTCGTCTCGGCCTGCTGCTGCTGGGCCTCGTCCTTGCGGCGGCGGTCTCGGAGGCGGTGCTCAGGACGTTCCGCTACTCGGGATCGCGCCGTGTTGGCGAGGTCGATCCCGAAGCCCGCGACCTTCCCGAGATCCAGGGCATGGCGGGCCTGCTCGAGCCGAACGCCCGCGGCCGGGACCAGGGCGTGCTGTACACCACCAACAGCGCCGGCTTCCGCGGTCCCGAGATCGCCGTGGCCAAGCCGCCTGGAACCTTCCGCATCGTGATCGTCGGCGACTCCTTCACGATGGGCTCGGGCGTGCGCTACGAAGAGACGTACGCCGCACTCCTTTCCGAGGCGCTCAATCGCTCCGACGACCCGAGGCACTACGAGGTGCTCAATCTCGGGATCAGTGGTTTCACGTTGTATGCGAACGTCGCCCGCCTGAAGCGCGTCGGCCTCAGGTTCGACCCCGATCTCGTCGTTTACGGGTTCACCGTCAACGATATCGAAGGACCGTTTTACCGGAAGCCCCGCGTCGAGGTGCAGCAACGCCGCGGCACGCCGCTGCGCCTGATCAACCTCCTGGTCCAGCAGTGGATCGGTCTTCGCAATCTCGTGTGGCACCCGCCGGGAAGCTACCTGTGGGAACTGGACGAGAACTACTTCCGCAACCCGCAAGCGTGGGGAGCCTGGAAGGACGACCTCGCGGACCTCGCCCGGACGGCGGACGCGCGAAGCCTCTGCGTCGGCATGCTCCTCCACACCCAGCTCGAGTACCTGTACGGGTTCCACCCGTTCCGCCCCTACTACGAAGCCGCTCGTACGGAGGCCGAGCGGCTCGGCATGCCCGTGTTCGAGTCCTTCCCCTACTTCGAGAACCGTCGCGCCGAGAGCCTGTGGGTCGACTATCTCGACCATCATCCGAACGCCGAGGGTCACCGCATCCTCGCGCGCGCCCTGCTGGACGGACTCGCGGGCCTGCCCGCCCGCTGCTGGCGGGGCCCGCGTCCCTCAGCGTTGGAGCGGCCGCCGGGAACGCGCGGCTAGACGCGTTTCTCCGGCGGGACTGGCGACCGGCTTCCTTTTCTTCGACCGGGAACCCG
>CAYYZO010000153.1:0-4479 GCA_964476185.1 uncultured Myxococcales bacterium | reverse complement strand
TGCCGTGGCCCGAGCACGAGCACGCCGCGGACCCCGCTGTGCAGGCCGAGCAGAAAAAGCCGTTCGAACACGCGTGGAAAACAGCGGTAAGAATCCACACGTACAAGAAGGCTAACCCCACACCGAGGGGAAAACCGGCGGTTCGGCAGCTCAGTACGCCGGCAGCATCCCCGCCACGCCGACCGAAACCTCCGGCATCGCCGCCAGCGCCAGGACCTCCCCGCGCCCCACCCGCCGCGACTCCGCGTAAATGCGCCGGGCGTGATCGGGCTTCGTCAGCACCTCCACGCACCGCTCGCGAAGGTTCACGATCCAGTACTCCGGAATACCGGCGGCCGCGTAGATGCGTGACTTCGTCAGGCGGTCCTGCGGGAGCGAGCTGTCGGCGACCTCGACGACGAGCAGGGCCGAGGCGGGATGGGCCTTCGAGTAATCGTACGGCCCGCCAGCAACGACCGCGACTTCCGGCTCGGGAACGGACCGATCGCCTGCCCGAAGCGGAGTCTGCACGCGGACCGTCGCGCGACCCCCTCGACCCAAGCCGAACCCGGCAGCGCCTCAAAAAATGTGACCGCGGTCGCATATACTGGCGGCATGTCCAGTGAGGCGCCGGCGGTCGAGCCATGCGCGAACCGTCCGCCCGAGAACACCCCAGCTCCGCCCCCTCCGGTACCTTGACTCACGTCGGTCCGGGCCGAACCATCCGCATCGCCGCGGTGCCTTCCGATTTCCGACCAGAAAGTCTTCGGGGGGCGCCGCATCCACTTCGTTTCGCGCTGCCGCGCATGACGACGTCATCCGCGGAAGGAAGGTTCACATGAGTCGTAACCGCGCTCTCGCGTCGATCCTCATGGCCGCGTTCTTCGTCGCACCGGATGCGAATCCTGCCGCCGCATTCGAGAACCTGTCGACCTGGAGTCAGGAGCAAGTCTGCGACGCAGGATTTTTCCCGACGCCGTGGCAGCTCCAGCCCGGCAACACCGACGTCAAGACGATCGCGAACAACAACTGCCTCGACTATTTCGGCGGCGACGTGGCCATGTCGGAGGGATCGATGATCATCGGCCACGTCGGAGGCGACTTCGACAACGACTACTTCGGACTCGTGCTCGGGTTCAGTACCGGAGAGACGACGAATCCGAACGCCGATTACCTCCTTCTCCTCTGGGCATCGACGGGGCTTGCCCTGCTGCACGTCGAGGGGAATGGCTGCGGAAGCCTGGAAATCGTCACACGCGCGAGCAATGGAACCTGCAGGGTCAAGGAGATCGCACGAGCCGCCACTCTCGCTACGACCAACTGGGGGCACAGTACCCCGCACACGTTCAATGTCGATTCCTATACGGCGAACTCACTCACCGTACGGGTGGATGGGGTAGTGCAGTTCGATCTCACGCCCTACCGCGCGGGACTGTCCTGTTTCCCGACCGGTCCAATCGCGTTCTTCGCCTATTCACAGGCCAACGTTCAGTACGGCAGCGTCACCGTGACAGCAGCCGACAACGGGACCTGTGCTCAAGCCTGCGGCAATTCACCATTCGCCGGTGGCGAGTTCCGCGTCAACGACGTCACGGCAGCAACGAACTCTCCGAGCCCCCAAGTCACAGCCGGTCCAGATGATGCTTTTCTGCTTGGCTGGGGCAGTGGTAGCGACGCCTACGCGCGTCGCTACGAATCCGAAACCCTGGGGCCACCTCTGCTGGTCAATTCCGGCCTGACAACCGGGACACAGATGCTGCCCCGCTTCACAGCCACAGCCGATGGCTACTGGAGCGTCTTCTCAAGCGATGACACGGGATACTCGCAGGTGTTCCACAGGGAGTTGGACATCACCGGTGCTCCATTGGGTCTGCCAGTGCGCCTCAGTACGCAGAACGGTTGCCACGAGTCCGGGGCATCCCTCGCCCGCAGTCCTTCGGGAGGCATGATGGCATCCTGGAGCGCTTACCTCTGCGCGGCTGATCCGGTGCAGACCGACATCTTCGCGAGGGGAATTGCCGCCGACGGATCGACGCCCGCTGCACCTTTTCAACTCAGTGCACCGGCTGCAGGGGTGGAGCAGCACGCCGCTCGCGTCGCCTCGACCGGCCCCGATGAGTTCGTTGCGTTCTGGCGCGATGCGGCCGGGGACGGGAGCGACTATGCCGCGATCGGTCGTCGCATTTCCTCGGGCGCGCCCGCTGGAACGGAGATCCAGGCGAACGTGACCGTAGACGGCCAGCAGGTGCCGGGCATCGTCCTCTCCCGGCCGGAGGGCGGGTTCTTCGTGCTGTGGCAGGGCAAGCTTTCCGACGGCATGTACGGCATCGCCGGGAGGTTCTTCTCAGCCGACGGCACTCCGCTGTTCTCGGAGTTCCAGGTCGGCACCCGGGAAAGCTCCGTTCAGGACGAAATCGGGAACGTCGATGCCGCCGCCCTTCCCGGGGGCGGCTACGTCGTCGTTTATTACGCACCCGATTCCGACCAGACGGGAATCTTCGCGCAATTCCTGACGGCCGACGGAGATCCGGCGTCGAGCGAGATCCGTGTCAACGAGAGTTCGGTCGATCGACAGATGGACGCCCACGTCGCGGCGGCGTCTGACGGAAAGATCCTCGTGACTTGGGCAACCGGCGCGACAGAGAACGCATCCTCGCAGGAGATCGAGGCAAGGCAACTCGCCCGCTGCGGAACGTGCGGGGACGGGAATCCGGACCCCGGCGAGACTTGCGATCTCGGAATCGAGAACGGCCAGCCCGGAAGCGGTTGCGATTCGTCCTGCGAGATCATTATCTGCCTCGAGGGAGAAACGTGTTGCGGCAACGGGATTCGCGAACCCGGAGAAGAATGCGACGACGGCAACCGGCTCGACGGGGACTGTTGCGCCGCGGATTGTACCGCCGAGTGTCCGGACGACGGCAATCCCTGCACGCAGGACTGCAACCCGACCGATGCCCAATGTGGGGTCTTCGTCGCGCCGGCATCCGGTTGCCGCCTCGCGGGAAAATCCGCACTCGGGATGAAACCGGGCGACAATGGCAAGCTGCAGTGGAAATGGGGCAACGGCGAGAACACCTACTGTACGGATGTCGGCGCCCCGAACGTCGACACCGAGTTCGACCTCTGCGTGTATGACGGTTCCGGTGGCGGCGCCTATGACCTCGCGTCGCAATTCTCCCTGCCGGCCAGTACGCTCTGGACACAGAAGAACTGCGACTGGACGTACACCGACAAGGCCGGGAACTTCGACGGACTCAAGAAAATCAAGATCAAGACCGGTGAACCGGGACGGTCTTCGATCGGCTTGAAGGCCGGCGCAATGGGACCGATACCGACTCCGGTGAGCATGACGGAGTATGTGAACATGGACCCGGACGTCGTGGTGCAACTTCACAACAGTCTCGGCGTCTGCTGGGAGTCGCGCTTCGACACGGCCAAGAGAAACCTCCCGACCAAGTATCGAACGAACCGGTTGATCCTGATTCGACAGTGAGTCGGCTGGCCGCCGGGCGAGATCTGGTACAGGCCGCGGCACGATGCGCCGCGGCCTGTCGCGACTCCGTTGAATCGCGACTCGGGCGAAAAGTCGGTTCAACCCACCCGCATCCTCACGAACCCCCCGATGTTGCGCACCGCGTCCGCCGCCTCCGGCACGTCGTCGCCGAACATCGGCCAGACGTGGATCAGCCCCGTGCCCTTCTCGACGATCACCGGCACGCCGGCCGCGCGCGCCTTGTCGGCCACGCGCAGCGTGTCGTCGAGCAGCATCTCGCGCGTGCCGACCAGCAGGTAGAGCGGCGGCAGCCCGGCGAAGTCCGCGTGGACCGGCGACGCGAGCGGGTCGCGCACGCGCTCGCCGGCGTAGAGGCGACCCATCGCCTGCAGGCCCGGCAGGTTCACCATCGGATCGTCGATTTCGGGGTCCGAGTGCGAGCCGCCGGTGCCCTCGAGGTCGGCCCACGGCGACAGGCAGACGGCGGCGGCGGGAAGCGCGTCGCCGGCGTCGCGCAGCGAGAGCAGCGTCGCGAACGTGAGGCCGCCGCCGGCGGAATCGCCGGCCACGACGATGCGCGTGGGCGCGATGCCGGACGCGACGAGCCCGCGATACGCGGCCACCGCGTCCTCGACGGCCGCGGGATACGGGTTCTCCGGCGCGAGCCGGTAGTCCAGCGAGAAGCAGCGCGCCTGCGAGTCGCGGGCGATGCGCGCGACGAGGCTGCGGTGCGTGTTCAGCGACCCGATCACGTAGCCGCCGCCGTGCAGGTACAGCACCACGCGGTCGTTGCGCGACTCGGGCACCTCGACCCATTCGCCGCGCACGCCGCCGGCCTCGGCGGGCGTCGCCCGCGCGCCGGCGGGCATCGGGAACATCGAGGCCATCGCCTCGAAGAACGAGCGCAACACCTCGGGCGACGGGATCTCGGCGGACTGCGCGAGCGGCTGGCTCTGCAGCATCGCGACGATGGCTTCGTGCTGGGGACTCGGCATCGCGGTTCTCCT
>CAYYZO010000152.1:0-4678 GCA_964476185.1 uncultured Myxococcales bacterium | reverse complement strand
GTCAGGAGATAGGGCGCGGACGCGAAGCGCGCGATCTCGTCGCGCAGGCGCTCGAGGTGGACGGGCTGGCTCATCGTCACGGCTCCTTCTGTCGTGCTGGGTCTTGACCAGGCGCAGCGCCTCCGCGAGGTCCGAATCGTTCGAGACGACAACCGCGCAGTCGTAGGCATCCCGCCACGCATCGTTGAGAAGCCTCAGCGCAAGGTTCACGTCGGACCCTTTCTCCTCGTTCTTCCAGACGGCGACGCTCGGAGGCGGCGGGTCCGCGTTCTCCATGAAAACGCGGTGGCGCAGGAAGTGCCCGAAGTGGAGTTCCAGGCGAGGACAATGAGCCTGTAGGGCACGGAGGTAGGCATTCTGCCGGACGTCCACGTTCGGATCGCTCGGCGAGGGCTGGACGCGGGCCGTGAAGTAGTCGACCTTGACCACGTCATTCTGCGCGCCGAGCACCTTCTCGAACAGCGCCACCGGATCCAGCCACTTCCAAGGCGTTCCCCGGACAGCCCCGTAGTAGAAGTTGAACCCATCGACGTAGACGATGGTGCGGTAGCGCCCTTTGGACCCGCTCGCCATTGTCCGCGCCCCCAAAAAGCAGGGGCCTCCCGAGGGAGGCCCCGCGCCCGGCAGTCGAAGCCACCGGGGTAGTAGGGGCAGACGGTAGCAGGGAATCCAGATCAGAACCAAGCCCCAACGGCCGAGGCTGATACTTGGCTGGCATATTCCCTGCCCGCCCCCACGCACCCCCTCGTCCCACTACAGGCTCTCGCCCTTGCGTTGGAGGTGGCGGGCCACCGCTTCGGCGAACGCCTCCACGTCCGGCTGCTCGGACTTCCGCTCGCCGCCGAGCCCTTGGATGATCTCCCCCTGCCGCCGTGTCCCCACCTGCCCGTAGCTGTAGAACGTGGTCAGCACTCCCTAGTGGCCGAGGTTCTGGCTCCACGCCTTGAAGTCCTCCGGGGTACGGCAGGTCGTCTCGCCGAACTGCACCAGGGTCTTCCCCAAGCTGTGGGGGTTGAACTCGGGCAGGCCCGCGGCACCGAAGGCGTCGCGGAAGATCGCCCGGATCGGCGCGGCGCTGCTCCAATGCACGCGCTGGAGCCCGACCGCCTCAAAGCGGTGCTCGGCCCCCACCGCGACCTCGGTGGCCGGGAACAGGGGGTCGTCGTTGCCCTGACGTTCCCCCACCAAGGGCCGGATATTCCGTGGGACAGCTCCGGACCACAACGGCCCCCATCACGCGAAAAACCCGCCGTTTCCAGCGGGTTTTCGGATGTCGGCGGACGTTGTTGGAACTTGAAATGGTGGAGGCGGGGGGAATCGAACCCCCGTCCGAAAGCAATCCACAGAAATCTCTACACGCTTAGTCCTGGATTTGATCTCGTCCGGCGGAGCGCCCCAGGACAGGCTCCCGACGAACCAGCCGTCTACTGTTTCGGGCCGGCGCCAGAAGGCGTAGCACCGGATCCCTATCCCAAATTGTTACGCCCTGTTCCGCGCATTGGGAGTGCCCGGGCAGGACGCTCGCCGCCTAATTAGGCAGCGAGAGCGTAATCGGTGTTATCCGCAGTTACGTTGTTTTTTACCGGATTAACGAGTCGGCAAAGCGCTCGGCGTGCAACTCCTGCTTCATGACCCTCGTCGAACCCAGATCGCCCCCATGGCGTCAAAGCGCGAGATGACCGAAGCCAGCGCGAATATAGGTCCGCCGGCGCCGCCCGGCAACCCGGCATTTCGGTTTCGTCGTGAAGGGAGCGCACCTGCGGCATCGAGCACGCAGGCTCGAGCATCGTCCGATCGGTGGAAAAGTGCCCGCCGACGCGGCGCTCAGGCGCGGGGGAACGCGCTAGTCGTCCGGGAAGAGGACGGCGCGACGTCAGGCGGGCACCGGCTGGAGCCGCGAGAAAGGCCCCGAACGTGCGCGGCTCGTTGGTCGCTACGAGGAACCGGACGAGCGGTGGACGGCCTTGCCGCCGCCCACCGCCCGTTCCGGATACGGAGTTACTCCAGGCCCGCGCTCGCCTGCTTCATCGTCAGTCTCCAGCGGCCGGGCCGGCCTTCCCAGGTCGCCGTCAGGAACGCGACGTCGTCGTCGAGGTAGATCTGCGTCGTCATGCGCGGCTTGACCGCCTTCGACATGTCGCCGTAGGCGAGCAGCTTGTACACGTACGAGATCTCGCCGCCCGGCTCGCGGCGCTCTTTCATGAACACCTTCGCGATCCCGCCGCGGATGCCGTTGCCGTGCCGCGCGCCCTTGTCGCGGAACGCCCAGCGGTGGAGCCCCGTGCGATCGACGTGCTTCAGGTCGCCCTCGAGCAGTTCGGCGCGGAAGACCTCGCCGTCCACGTTCGCGACGAGGAACACAAAGCCGTCGAGCAGCGGGTTGACCGGCGTCGTCAGGATGAACCGGCCGTGCACGCTGACGCGATTCGAGCTGATGCGGGCCGGGTCGTTCAGGATCGGCACGCAGGGCGTCGTCAGCTGGCAGTTGCCGTCGCAGCTCTGGAAGCCCGGCGCGAGGCAGTCCGGATCCTGGCAGTCGATCAGGACGTCGCCGTCGTCGTCGATCCCGTTGTTGCAGATCTCGCCGCTCGGCGGGTCGCACTGCTCGCCCGGATCGAGGCTGCCGTTGCCGCACGCCACGGCGGCGCTGACGTCGGTCGGCTCGCTGTCACGGTTGTTCGTGAACGTCGAGTCCGACGAACTCGTGCCCACGATCGCGTAGTTGCAGACGTCCTCGAGATCGTCGCAGTCGCCGTCCTGCAGCGAGGAGCCGACCGGCGCGGACATCGAGATCGTCACGACGACCTGGACCGTCACGGCGCTTCCGTTCGGGATGTCGCCGAGATCGCACGTCAGCAGCTGCGGCGAGCCCTGGACCGTGCAGCCCGCGTTGTCGCTGACGTACGTCATGTACTCGTCGAGCGTCTCGTACAGCACCACGTCCGTCGCGGTGTCGCTGCCGTTGTTCGTGACCGTGATCTGGTACGTCACCTGGTCCCCGGGCTGAACCGGCTCGGGCGTCACGTCGACCTTGACCACGTCGAGATCGGCGAACGTCGTCGGCACGACGACATCGGTCGCGACCTCGGCGTCGTTGTTGCTCAGGTCCGGATCGAAGGTGTCGGAGGTGACCGACGCCGTGCCGCAGAGATCCTCGGTGCCCGGGCAGAGCGGACCGACGTCCGTACCCGCTGTTGGGGCCGAAGGATCGACGTACACCGTGATCTCGAACGTCGCCCCTCCCGCGGACGGCACCGTTCCGAGCTGGCACGTCAGCGTCCCGGACGGAGATTCGACGCACGGGATCGAGGAGGCGATGAACTGCGTGTTCGGGTCGAGCACGATCGTCACGACCGTGTTCACGGCATCGCCCGGGCCGGAGTTCGTCACGTCGACCTGATAGGTCGTCGAACCCCCAGCCTGCATCGGACCCGTCACGTCCGTGATGGTGATGCCGAGGTCCGCGGCCGTGCACATCGGGCCGCCCGGATCCGGGTTGCTCAGGCACGTGCCTGCGCCGTTGCAGGTATCCGGGTTGTCACAGGCGGTGTCGCTCGGATCGCCGCACGGGGTCGGCGCCGGATCGAAGCAGCTGTCGGTCGCCTCCTGGCACGTGTTGCACTGCGTGCCAGGACACGGGTCGCCCGTGGCGTCGCACTGGTCGGTGACCTCGTTGCAACTCTCCACGCCGGTGCAGTAGAGGCCGTCGTTACAGTCGACCACGACTCCCGCACAGGTCGCCGCGCCGTTGCCGAGGCCGTTGCACGCATCCGGCGTGCCCGGCGCCCCGGTCGACGACGTGCAGAACTGGCCGTCCTCACACGGCGTCGCCGCCGGCTCGAAGTTGTCGTTACAGGTTCCCGACCCGTTGCAGGTGTCCGGGTTGTTGCACGCGTCGTCCGTCGGGTCGCCGCAGCTCGTGCCGCTCGGCTCGAACGCGTTCGCCGGGCAGCTGCCCGCGCCGTTGCACGTCTCGGCCACGTCGCACTCGCCGGCGTCCGCGCGGCACACCGTCGTGTTCGGTTCGTTGTTCGGCTGGCAAACGCCGCTGCTGCAGCTGTCCGGGTTGTCGCAGATCGTGTCCGCGGGGTTGCCGCAGCTCGTTCCGTTCGGCTCGAACGCGTCCGCCGGGCAGTTGCCAGCACCGTCACAGGTCTCGGCAACGTCGCACTGGCCAGCATCCGCGCGACAGGTCGTCGACGCCGGCTCGAAGTTGTCCGTGCAGTTGCCGGACCCGTCGCACGTGTCCGGATTGTTGCAGATCGTATCCGTGCCGTCGCCGCACGCCGTCGCCGCAGGATCGAAGCAGCTGTCCGTGCCTTCCTGGCACGTGTTGCACTCCGTCCCCGGGCACGGGTCGCCAGCCGAGTCGCACTGGTCGCTCACGTCGTTGCAGGTCTCGACGCCCGTGCAGAACAGGCCGTCGTCGCAGCTGACCGGGCCGCCGAGGCAGGCCGCACCGCCGTTGCCCAGGCCGTTGCAGGCATCCGGGTCGCCAGGAGTGCCGCTGTCCGACGTGCAGAACAGCCCGTCCTCACAGCTCGTACCTGCCGTCTCGAAGTTGTCGGTGCAGGTGCCCGACCCGTTGCAGGTGTCCGCGTTGTTGCACGAGTCGTCCGTCGGGTCGCCGCACGCCGTCGCCGCAGGATCGAAGCAGCTGTCCGTGCCCTCCTGGCAC
>CAYYZO010000151.1:0-4774 GCA_964476185.1 uncultured Myxococcales bacterium | reverse complement strand
CGGCCTTCGACTTCGGCTCGATCGCCACGGAGATGACCGGCTCGGGGAACGTCATGGCCTCGAGCAGCACCGGAGCCTTCGGGTCGCAGATCGTGTCGCCCGTGATGGCCGTCTTCATGCCCACGGCGGCGACGATGTCGCCGGCGTAGACCTCCTCGACGTCCTCGCGGTTGTTCGCGTGCATCTTCAGCAGGCGGCCTACGCGCTCCTTCTTGTCGCGCGTGACGTTGAGGACCTGGTCGCCGACCTTGGCGTGCCCCGAGTAGACGCGCATGAAGGTCAGCGTGCCCACGAACGGGTCGGTCATGATCTTGAAGGCGAGCGCCGAGAACGGGGCTTCGTCGGTGGCCGGCCGCGCGACCTCGGTGGTGCGGTCGTCCGGATCCAGTCCGACGATGGGGGGAACGTCGAGCGGCGAAGGCAGGTAGTCGACGACCGCGTCGAGCAGCGGCTGGACGCCCTTGTTCTTGAAGGCGGTGCCGCAAAGGACCGGCACGAGCTTCATCGCGATCGTGCCCTTGCGGATGGCGGCGCGCAGGTCGGCTTCGTCGACTTCCTCGCCGCCGAGGAACTTCTCGAGGATGGCCTCGTCGTGATCGGCGGCGGCTTCGATCAGGGCCTCGCGCGCGGCCTTGGCCTCGGCGAGCATCTCGGCCGGGATCTCCTCGCGGATCACCGTCCAGCCCATGTCCTTCTCGTCGGCGCTGACCATCTTCATGGTCACGAGGTCGATCGAGCCCTGGAAGTGCTCTTCCTTGCCGACCGGGATCTGGATGGGAACGGCCGGTGCGCCGAGACGATCGCGGATCTGGCCCACGACGTTCGGGAAGTCCGCGCCGACGCGATCCATCTTGTTCACGAAGGCGATGCGGGGCACGCCGTAGCGGTCAGCCTGGCGCCAGACCGTCTCCGATTGCGGCTCGACGCCGCCGACCGCGCAGAACACGGCGCAGGCGCCGTCCAGCACGCGCAGCGAACGCTCGACCTCGATCGTGAAGTCCACGTGACCCGGGGTGTCGATGATGTTGACGCGGTGATCGCGCCAGAAACAGGTCGTGGCCGCCGAAGTGATCGTGATGCCGCGCTCTTGCTCCTGCACCATCCAGTCCATGGTCGCAGCACCGTCATGCACCTCGCCAATCTTGTGGCTGATGCCGGTGTAGAACAGGATCCGCTCGGTCGTCGTCGTCTTGCCCGCATCAATGTGGGCCATGATGCCGATGTTCCGGGTCCTGGAGAGTGGAGTCTTGCGCGCCATGGGTCGATCGCCGGGCCTTGAGCCTTCGCCGTCTCCTCGATTACCAGCGGTAGTGGGCGAACGCCTTGTTCGCCTCCGCCATGCGGTGGGTGTCTTCGCGCTTCTTCACCGCGCCGCCGCGGTTGTTCGACGCGTCGATGAGTTCGCCCGCCAGGCGGTCGCGCATCGTGCGCTCCGGCCGCGAACGCGCGTTCGAGATCAGCCAGCGGATCGCGAGCGCGGTCTGGCGCGAGGAGCGAACCTCGACCGGTACCTGGTAGGTCGCGCCGCCGACTCGTCGTGACCGAACCTCGACGGCCGGTTTCACGTTGTCGAGGGCGCGGCGGAACATCTCGAGCCCGCTTTCCTTCAGGCGGCTCTCGACGGTCTCGACGGCGCCGTAGAACACCGCTTCCGCGATGCTCTTCTTTCCATCCGTCTGCATGCAGTTGATGAACTGCGTGACGATGCGGTCGTGGTAGACCGGATCAGGCAGCAGCTCACGCTTACGGGCAGGTCCTTTTCGCGACATGACTTCTTACCGCTTCCGCGAGTTCACTTGGGGCGCTTCGCGCCGTACTTCGAACGGCCCTGCCGGCGATCCGTGACGCCGACCGAGTCGAGCGTTCCGCGCACGACGTGGTAGCGCACGCCGGGAAGGTCCTTCACACGGCCGCCGCGAATGAGGACGACCGAGTGTTCCTGGAGGTTGTGGCCGACGCCCGGGATGTAGGCGGTGACCTCGATGCCGTTGGTCAGGCGCACGCGCGCCACCTTGCGAAGCGCGGAGTTCGGCTTCTTGGGGGTGGACGTGTACACGCGCGTGCACACCCCCCGGCGCTGCGGTGACTTGTCGAGCGCGGGCGCCGTGGTCTTCACGGCGAGTTTCTGCCTGCCCTTGCGGACGAGCTGGTTGATCGTCGGCACAATCTCTCCTTGTCGATGAGACCGGAACTCGGCCCCATGGGCCTCTTCCGGCGCCAAAGAATCGCGGAACCTACGGGCGGCACGTGGCGAGGTCAAGCGCCTCGACGCAGCGCGCCCATGCGGTCCGCGACCGCCATGGCATCGATCCTGTTCGTCTCTCTACGCGACGGCGACTCGACGGGTCCATCTCAAGGACCGACCCGGGATCCGCCTGGTCGCGGGGTCTGTTCCGAATTCGGTCGCCGCCGCGAAACGCGGAACGTCCGAAGAGGGGCAGCCCTCGCCTTTGCCACTCGGCGACGCAGAACGCCGCCGCTTTCTCGGCCACGCTATCCAAGTGAGCGGGCCATAAGTGGTGGACCCCGCTGTGCGCGGGAAGCCACGGAGGGCACCGTCTGGGTCGCCCTCGGCGAATCCGAATGATCGGTCGGACTCGCGGAAACGCGGTAACTAGGCGGGACGCGGGGTGAGGTCAAGCGGATCCCCGCTCTTTCGCCTCGGCGACGGGCTCCGGCGTCGCGGTGGAACTCGGAAAAGACCCGGACCCGGAGTCGCGGGGTCCCCCCCGTCGAACGACGAGGCTCCGGGGGAGGCACCCGTGACCTCCCGTCCCTCCGGGACACTACCCGGCCCGACCAACCGAAGCGGGTTTCCCTCGGAGCGTGGATCTCCGATCGAGGGGCTCGACGGGCTCGCCTTGCCGGCCTTGCCGGCCGGGGTCCCGCGGCCGGGCGACGCGCGCGCGCCCCCCGCGCGGCCGCAAACGAAAGCGGGGACCACGCTTTCGCGTGGTCCCCGCTCCCATCGGCCCTGGACGGTCCGCTACCGTCAGAGTTGCAGTGCCTGCGTCAGGTCGTCCTCCGCCTGCTCGCTCACGCCCGGCACGTCGATCTCCACGCCGAGATACCCGACGAGGCCCGTACCCGCCGGGATGAGCCGGCCCATGATCACGTTCTCCTTCAGCCCGCGCAGGTGGTCGGTCCAGCCGAACACCGCCGCCTCGGTCAGCACCTTGGTCGTCTCCTGGAAGGAGGCGGCCGAGATGAAGCTCTCGGTCGCGAGGCTCGCCTTCGTGATCCCGAGCAGCATCGGCTCGGCGATCACCGGGCGCTTGTCCTCGGCGAGCAACTGGTTGTTCAGGTCCTCGAAGCGGCCCTTCTCGATCTGGTCGCCGACCAGCATCGTCGAGTCGCCCGGGTCCTTCACGCGCACGCGCCGCAGCATCTGGCGAACGATCACCTCGATGTGCTTGTCGTTGATGCGCACGCCCTGCAGGCGGTAGATCTCCTGCACCTCGTCGACCATGTAGGCGGCGAGTTCCTTCTCGCCCTTCACGGTGAGGATGTCGTGCGGGTTCGACGAACCGGCGTGGAGCTGCTGCCCGGCGCGGATGTAGTCGCCTTCCTGCACGAGGATGTGCTTGCCCTTGCCGATCAGGAACTCGCGCGGCTCGCCGACGTCCGGCGTCACGACGATCTTGCGCTTGCCCTTGGTGTCCTTGCCGAACGACACGACGCCGTCGATGTCGCTGATCGCCGCGATCTCCTTCGGACGACGCGCCTCGAACAGCTCCGCGACGCGCGGGAGGCCGCCGGTGATGTCCTTGGTCTTCGTCGTCTCGCGGGGGATCTTCGCGACCACGTCACCCGGCATCACCTGGGTGCCTTCCTCGGCGTTGAGGTAGGCTCCCTCGGGCAGCGCGTAGCGCGCCTCGACGCCGCGCGGACGCAGCATCGGCTTGCCGTGTTCGTCACGGATGGTGATCGTCGGACGCCGGTCCTTCGCCTGCTTGGACGCCGTGATGACCTTGGTGGCGAGGCCGGTGTTCGGGTCCACGCGCTCTTCCATCGTCTCGGTATCAACGATGTCCTCGAAGTGCACGCTGCCGCCGACGTCGGTGATGATCGGCGTCATGAACGGATCCCACTCGGCGACGAGTTCCCCCGCCTTCACCTTCTCGCCGTCGCGCTTGCGCAGGCGGGCGCCGTGGACGAGCGGGTAGCGCTCGCGCTCACGCTGCTGGCCTTCCTCGAGCACCTCGACGATCGAGATCTCCGCGTTGCGGTTCATGACCACGAGGTGCCCCTCGCGATCCTCCACGCACTCCACGTTGACGAAGCGCACCACACCGTCGTTGCGCGGCTCGAGCGTGGTCCGCTCGGCGCGACGGCTGGCCGTGCCTCCGATGTGGAAGGTGCGCATGGTCAGCTGCGTTCCCGGCTCGCCGATCGACTGCGCCGCGATAACGCCGATCGACTCGCCCGCCCCGACCAGGTGCCCGCGGGCGAGGTCGCGACCGTAGCACAGCGCACAGACGCCGCGCCGGGTCTGGCACGTCAGCACGGAACGGATCGTGACGCGCTCGACGCCGGCGTTCTCGACGACCTCGACGAGGCTCTCGTCGATCTCCCGGCCGGCCGGAACCAGCACTTCGTTCGAGAACGGGTCGAGGATGTCCTCCAGCGCCTCGCGGCCGAGGATGCGGTCGCCGAGGCGCTCGATGATCTCGCCGCCCTCGATGAGCGGCGTGATGTCGATCCCGTCGAGCGCTCCGCAGTCGTGCTCGGTGATGACGCAGTCCTGGGCGACGTCCACGAGCCGGCGCGTGAG
>CAYYZO010000150.1:0-4857 GCA_964476185.1 uncultured Myxococcales bacterium | reverse complement strand
AAGGCATTCCCCGGCGGCACCCACCGCCGCTCGAGGCCGGGCGTCCGATCGCCCGCCCGGTCGCGCCTCCCGACCAGACAGGAGAAGGCACGAATCGCGGCGAAGCGCGGGCGCCCGCGGATCCGTCCCACGATAGGTTGGTGCGAGCCGGGTTGTACAGGCGGCTTTTGATCGAACCGCGGGACCAGAAGAGCGGGCGGATCACCCGGGGCCCTCGAGCGGAACCCCGCGGCGATGCGGTCTTTTCGGACTCGGGACCGAATCCCCGCTCGTCGTACGCCGCGTTGATCCCGCAATCCTGGAGTAACGTTGGTCACTTCCCAGCGGAACTTTCCGGTATCCCGGTGGTCTCCGTGCGCCGGGATCGCCGCCGTTCTTGCCGTCGCCGTCGACGCGATCGGATGAACCGGGCCTCGTCGCGCGTCCAGGGAGCGCCGTGTTGGTATCCCGCGGGAGCATCTTCTTTTCCCCACGCGCGCGCCGTAAGAAGCGCCGCCATGTGCGGGATCGTCGGCTTGCTCTCCCAGGACGCGCATCGCGCCGGCGGCGTGACGGCGATCGACCAGCCATGACGCTCGCGATCCAGACCCGCATCGCCAGGTGGTCGGTCCGGCTGCTCGCCGCGGCATACGCGGCCTGGTTCGGCGCGTACACCTGCGTCCAGCACGCCCGCCTGAAGACCTACGCGTATGACCTCGGGACCTTCGACCAGGGCATCTGGCTCGCGGGTCACGCGACGGATCCGTTCGTGACGGTGCGCGGCCTCCCGCTGCTCGGCGACCACGTGCGGCTCTTCGCCTACGTGCTCGCGCCGATCTACTGGATCTGGGACGACGTCCGCTTCCTGCTCATCCTGCAGAGCGTGGCGATCGCCTGCGGCGCACTGTTCGTGCTGCGGATCTCCCTGCGCGAGCTGCCCGCGCGGCCGTGGCTCGCCCTCGTGCTCGCCGCGAGCTGGCTGCTGCATCCCGCGGTGCAGAACCTGAACCTCGACCACGCGCACCCGGACGCCTTCGCGACCACGCTGGTCCTGGCGGCCGTGGATGCGCTGCGCGCCGGCCGGGTCGGGCGGTTCGCGCTGGCGGCCGGGCTCGCGATGTCGTGCAAGGAAGACGTTCCGCTCGTGTTCGTGATGCTCGGCCTCGTGACGATGCTCGACCGGCGCCAGCGGCGGATCGGCGCGGTCATCGCCGCGGTTTCCGCGACCTACTTCGCGCTCTGCATGACGGTGATCCTGCCGCACTTCAACGAAGCGGGGTTCTTCCGCTACGGTCGGAAAGGATTCCTGACCGGTTTCTGGATGAGCGGCGGCGATCCGGCGTGGATCGCCGGGAAGCTGCTCGGCGACGAGAGCCTGCGATACCTCTACCGGATCGGGCTTCCGAACCTGTACCTGTTCCTGCTCTCGCCGCTGGCGATCGTGCCGGCCGCTCCGGCCCTGTTCGCGAACCTGATCGCGGATGCGTCGTACATGCGCGACCTCTCGTACCATTACCAGACGTCGATCGTCCCGTTCCTGTACCTCGGGACGATCGCGACGTTGGTTCGGCTGGACGCGCTGCGGACTCGGGCATCCGCATCGGCGGGTGCGTCGGCGTCGTCGCTCGCCGCGTTCCTCGGGGCGGTGCGCACGTCCGCGCCGGCGGCGCTCCTCGTCGCGGTCGTCGGGGCCAACCTGGCGTGGAGCAAGGCCCCGATCGGCGACCCCGGTGTCCTGTGGACGAATCTCGAGGACTCGAGGACGCACGCGCGCCTGCGGAAAGTCCGGGAGATCGTCGCGTTCCTTCCCCGCGACGCGGCCGTGTCGGCCGACTACACGATCGTCCCGCAGCTCAGCCACCGGCGCCGCATCTACATGTTCCCGAACCCGTTCGGCGTCAGCTACTGGGGCGTGGACGGGGAGAAGCCGCACGATCCGGAGAGCATCGATTTCATCCTCGTCAGCGAACTGCGCCTCGACGAGTATGCTCGCGCGATGCTGGCGAACCTGGAGCTGGAGGGGTCGTTCGAGCGGATCTACTCGGACCTGGGGCTGCGCCTCTATCGGCGCGTCGCGATTGCTCCTCTCGGCGCGGACGCGGGCTGCGGGGACTGGGACGGCGACGGCAGGATCACCAGCGACGACGTGCGTCTCATCGCACGCGCGATCCTGAAGAACGCGCCGTGCCCGCCCGAGGTCTGCGATGCCGACGGCGACGGCGCCGTGCGCCCGCGGGACGCGGCGCGGATCGGTCGGCGCGTCGAGCACCCGGAGATCGCGCTGTCTTGCCCGGCAGGACCGCCGCGCTGAAGGAAGCCGGCGTTCCGCCCTCTGGATCGGCCCGCCCCGGACCGCGCGGGACCCGCGGGAAGTGACGCGCCGGTTCGCGACGGCGGCGCGTCGAGGACAGGATCGCGGCGCCCGCGGACGCCGATCGATGCCGACGCGGCGCCGCGTCCGGCGCGCGATCCTCGGAGGGAGTCGTCATGTCGAAGCCCGCCCACGTCCACCCGGCCGACCTGCACGGCGTCGCCCGTCTCGCGGCGGACGCGACCGCCGCCGTCGCCGACATCGTGGAGGCCATGCACGCGGCGGTCACGTGGCCGCCGTTCCTTCCCTTCCAGCCTCGCCGCGGCGGCGCCGGCGGGATCGCGGGCCTGGCGTACTCGGGAGTGCGCGGTACCGCGCGCCTGATCGGCACCGGCATCGACCTCGCGCTGCCGCCTCTCACGGAATTGTTCGACCGGCGCCACTCGACGCCCGAGCGCGACACGATGCTGTCGGTGGTGAGCGGCGTCGTCGGCGACCACCTCGCGGCGACCGGCAACCCGCTGGCCGTCCCGATGCAGTTTCGCCGTCGCGGCCTCGCGCTCGAACTGCGTCGCGACGCGCTCGCCGCCGCGCTTCCGCAGGCGTCCGCGCGCGTTGCGGTCCTGATCCACGGCCTTTGCGGCACGGATTCCCAGTGGAAGCGCGCGAAGTTCGATTGCCCACGCAGCCTCGAGAGCGACTTCGGGTTCACGCCGGTCTACCTGCGCTACAACAGCGGGCTTCACGTCTCGACGAACGGGCGGGCGCTGGCGGGATTGCTCGAGGAACTGGTTCGCGAGTGGCCCGCGCCGGTCGAGGAGGTGCTGCTCGTCGGCCACAGCATGGGCGGCCTCGTCGCGCGCAGCGCGTTCCACCAGGCCGAGGCGCTGGCGCACGCGTGGCCGACCCGCGTGCGCCGGATGGCGCTCCTCGGCACGCCGCACCACGGCGCCCCGCTCGAGCGCGGCGGCAACTGGTTCGAGGAAGTGGTCGGCTCGATCCCGTACGCCGCGCCGCTCGCGCGGCTCGGGCGCCTGCGCAGCGCCGGCGTCACCGACCTGCGGCACGGCAACCTGCTCGACGAGGACTGGGACGGCATCGACCGGTTCGCCCGCTCCGGGGACCGTCGGCGCCCGGTCGCGCTGCCGGAGGGCGTCGATTGCCTGGCGGTCGCGGCCACGACCGGCGCGCGCCGTGGCGACGCGCGCGACCGCCTCGTCGGAGACGGACTGGTCCCGGTCAGCAGCGCGCTCGGACATCATCACGACCCGAGGTTCGAACTGGCATTCGACCCCTCTCGCCGCGTCGTCCTGCACGGTCTTCACCACATGGACCTGCTCGGGCATCCCGAAGTCCACGAGGCCCTCGCTCGCTGGCTTGCGGACTGAAGACGCGCGGTCCGGGACGGTCGACCCGCGGCCGCCGTTCGCGTAGAGATCGGCGGACGCGCCCCATCGGCCACCGGAGGACCCCGTGCTCTCGAGATTCGACGACTACCCGATCCACCAGACGCCCGAGCCCGTCGCGCATCCGGCCTCCAGCGACCGCAACGTCTACGACCGCTACTGGTTCAACGGCTACGCCTCCGACGGCGAGTTCTACTTCGGCATCGGCATGGGCCTGTACCCGCACCGGGGCATCCTCGATTGCGGGTTCTCGATCGCGCGCGACGGCGAGCAGCACTCGTTTCACGGCTCGCGCCGCGCGCCGCAGGAACCCTCCGACACCAGTGTCGGCCCGTTCTCGATCGACGTCGTCGAGCCGATGAAGCGCGTGCGCGTGCGGCTCGCCCCGAACGAGACCGGCATCGAGTGCGACCTCGAGTTCGCCGCGCGCACCGCCTGCATCGAGGAAGGGCGCCAGACGCGCCGCTACGGCCAGCGCATCTTCATGGACGCGACGCGCTTCGCGCAGTACGGCCGCTGGCAGGGCGTGATCCGCTACGACGGCAAGGAACTGGCGATCGACCGCGGCCGCGTGTTCGGCACGAAGGACCGCTCCTGGGGCATCCGGCCGATCGGCGCGCCGGAGATGGACGGCGCGCCGCGCCTCGAGATGCCGCAGTTCTTCTTCCTGTGGGCGCCGATCCAGTGGAAGGACCGCGGCACGCACTTCGCGACGTTCGAGGAAGCCGACGGGCACGCGTGGCACCAGGACGGCGCGATCGTGCCGGCCTACGAGACGCCCGACGACGTGCCGGGCGTCAACGACGCGGGCATCCGCTACATGGCGCGCGTCGAGCACCGGCTGCACTACGTGCCTGGCACGCGCCGCGCGCACCACGCCGAGATCGCGCTGGTCGAGCGCGACGGTTCGCGGCACGAGATCGCGCTCGAGTCGCTGCTGACGTTCCAGATGAAGGGCATCGGCTACCAGCATCCGGAATGGGGACACGGCTACTGGAAGGGCGAGCTCGCGATCGCCGGCGAGTCGTGGAAGCAGGCCGACCTCGACCCGCTCGCGTTCGACAACCTGCACACGCAGCAGGTCGTGCGCGCGAAGATGGGCGACGAGGAAGGCGTCGGCGTCCTCGAGCAGATCGCGATCGGGCCGCACGCGCCGTCGGG
>CAYYZO010000149.1:0-4874 GCA_964476185.1 uncultured Myxococcales bacterium | reverse complement strand
TCGAGCGCCTGCGCGACGAGATCGCGCGCTTCGCGTCCGCGCCCTATCTCCTGACGGTCGCGGACGACGGCCGTCCGCATTCCGTGTCGGCCGCGTTCGCGTGGGACGGCGAGGAACTCGTCGCCGTCTGCGGGCGCCGCACGCTCGCGAACGTCGCGGCCCGGCCGCTGGTGAGCCTGCTGTGGCCGCCGCCGGAGCCGGGCGGCTACAGCCTGATCGTCGACGCCGACGCGCACGTTCGCGGGAGCGGCGAGGACACGCGAGTCGTCGTCCGGCCGACGCGCGCGGTGCTGCACCGGCCCGCGGCCGAGCCGGTCGCGAATCCTTCCGGCTGCAGCGACGACTGCGTGACGGTGCTGCGCTGATCGAGCCCCTCGCGACCGCGCTCGGCGAGGGGCGAAGCCGCCGGTCCGCGATTCAGCCCGGCCCGAACCCGAGCCGGGGTTCCCGCTCGGCGGAGGCCAACGCGCTGGCGAGTCCCGCGCCTTCGAGCGGAAGCACGCTGACCCCGATCTCGAGCGCGTGCTCGCCACCGCCGACGAACACGCCGCGCAGCGGGCAGACGTCGCCGTAGTCGCGTCCGTAGCCGAGCACGACATGGCGAATGCCGGGACGCACGTCGTTGGTCGGATCGAGGTCGATCCACCCCTCGTTCTCGCAATGCACCTGGACCCACGCGTGCGACGCGTCGGCGCCGACGAGGCGCGGCTGGCCCGCCGGCGGGTCGGTCAGCAGGTAGCCGCTCACGTAGCGCGCCGGGATCCCGACGGCGCGCAGGCAAGAGATCATCACGTGCGCGAGGTCCTGGCAGACTCCGCGGCGGTCGGCGAGCACCCGCGTGACGGGCGTCGTGACGATGGTCGCTTCCGCGTCGAACGTGAACTCCTCGTGCATCCGGTGCATCAGGTCCATCGCGGCGTCGACGAGCGGGCGTCCCGGCGGGAAGCTCGCGGACGCGTACTCCAGGGATTCCTCTTCGACGTCGACGTACGGCGACGCGAACAGGTACTCCGCTTCCGGCCTGCCCGGCGCGCCCTTGCGATAGACGAACGAGTCGCGCTCCTGCTCCCAGGCGGGTCCGCGGCCGACCGTGCCTGCGTCGGGTTCGTGCACTTCGACGATGCTCTCCGCGCGGACGAGCAGCTCGCGGTGGCTGCCGAGGATCGAGAACTGGTCGACGAGGTTGCCGAAATAGTCGGTGCGCGAGCGTCGCTCGGCCGGCTCCGGCGTGATCCGGAGCGCGTGCCAGAGCAGTCGCTGGCGCGGCAGGTCGGGCGGCCGCAGGCACGCGGTGTGCCGCGAGATCGGGGTCGGCGCGGAATAGACGTAGCGCGTGTCGTGCTCGATGCGGTAGACGGCGCCCATCTCAGATCCCCGACGTCGCGCGCGTGCGGTCGTAGACGTGCCGGAAGTAGCGCAGCGCGAGCGCTTCGGACAAGCCGGAGGCGAGCTCGCGCGTCTGGCCGAGGAAGCCGGCGATGCTGCCGGCCGGACGGAACAGGTCGCCGCGGCGCGCGTCGGCGGCCCGCCGCGCCGTCATGCGGATCTCGGCGACCAGGCGCTCCAGGTCCGGACCCGGCTCGGGAAGCCGGCGCGTGTGCTCGACGAGGTGCGCGAGCAGCCATGCCGCCGAGCGCGGGTTGGTTTCGTCATACACGAGCAGGTCGGCGGTCGCGGCCCATTCGGGCAGCGCCCGGTAGCGCGCGCGGTACGCGATCGTCGCGTCGCTGACGTCGAGCAGCCACTCGAGCAGCGCGGCCTCCTCGCGCTCGGTCGACGCGGCGACCTCGGCCACGCACGAGGCCGCGCCGACGAGCCGCTCGACGTGGCGGCCGAGCGCGACCACGTGCCAGCCGTCGTCGCGCGTCATGCTCTCGGCTTCGAGCCCGCAAACGGCGGCGAGCGAGACGAGCAGCTCGTCGACGACGAAGATCACGTCGGCCATGGCGGTGGGGCCGGGGAGCGCGAACGACCGCGCCAGCTCGCTGACGAGCCGCCAGGCGTCCTGCGAGATCCAGTCGCGCACGCTCGCGGCGGCGGCCGCCGCCCGCGCGAGGTCGTGCGCGAGGCCGCTCGGTCGATCGTGCGCGAACACCTCGGAGAAGAATCCGGCGCCTCCGTCGGCGACGCCGGGCACGTACTGCTCCCCGACGTCGCCGACGAGGCCGGCGCGACGGCAGCAGCGCACGACGGGCGCGAACAGGCTCTCGGGAAAGTACTCGGTGTCGAGGATGCGCGGCAACACGGAGCGCAGCAGGCGCGCCTGGTGCTCGGCGCGCTCCACGTAGCGTCCGAACCAGAAGAGATTCTCGCCGGCCCGGCTCGCGAGCGCCCGCGGTCCGCGCGCGTACTCGGCGGCGGCGCGGCCGCGCCCGAGCATCGAGTATCGCTCGACGGGGCCCTCGGCGAGCACCCAGGTGTCCTTGCTGCTGCCGCCTCGCTGCCCCGAGACGATCTGCCGGTCGGCGCCGGCCACGCGCGCGAGCGCGCCGGGCATCACGCGATGGTCGCCGCGCCCGTCGGCGGCGAGGTGGAACCGCAGCATCACGGCGCGGCTCTCGAGGCGATCGTCGTTCCAGACCGGCACGTGCGACAGCGGAAGCTGTTCCTGCAGCACGAACGCCGCGCCGTTCTCGCGGGCCTGCGCGAGCCGGGCGAGCCGCTCGCCTTCGTCGAGGTCGCCGAGGAAGACCGGTTCCATGCGCGTGCGCGTGAACGCCGGCTTCAGCACCATCCGCGACGCTTCGGCGGAAGCCGCCTCGAACGCGGCCTGCTCGCCGCACCACCACGTCGCCACCGACAGCGTCTCCAGCGGCTCTCCGAGCAGCCGCTCGCACAGCGGGGGAAGGAACCCGTACAGCCCGGGCGACTCCAGCACGCCGGAGCCGAACGCGTTGGCGACGACGACGTTGCCGGCGCGCCACGCCGAGACGAGCCCGGCCACGCCGAGCGCCGAATCGGCGCGCAGCTCGACGGGATCGCAGTACTCGTCGTCGAGGCGCTTGAGGATCGCCGCCACCGGTTCCAGCCCCGACATCGTCTGCAACCAGACGCGGTCGTCGCGCACGACGAGGTCTCCGCCCTCGGCGAGCGTGAACCCGAGGTAGCGCGCCAGGAATGCCTGCTCGAAGTACGTCTCGCTCCACGGTCCCGGTGTCAGCAGCACGACGTGCGACGCCGGGTCGGTCGCGGCCTCGCGAAGGCGCGCCTGCACGGTCCGGAAGAAGCGCGCGAGCATGTGCACGCGCAACTCGCGGAACGCGTCGGGGTACAGGCGCGAGACCGTCACGCGGTTCTCGAGCGCGTAGCCGGCGCCGGACGGTCCGTGCGCACGCGTCCCGATCACTCGCCAGGCGCCGTCCGGCCCGCGCGCGACGTCGAACGCGATCTGGTGCAGCCGCACGCCGCCGGACGGAGCGACGCCGCTGGCCGCGCGCGCGAAATCCGGGTGCCCGTACACGAGGGCCGGCGGCACGAGGCCTTCGGCGACGAGCCGGCGCGGCCCGTAGAGATCCGCCGCGACGGCCTCGAGCAGCCTCGCGCGCTGGCGAAGCCCGCGCGCGAGCGCCTCCCACTCGGAGCCGGCCATCAGGAACGGCAGCGCGTCGACCTTCCAGGTGCGCGAAGGGCGTTCCCCGCTCTCGTCCTGCAGGTTGTAGGTGACGCCGTTCTCGCGGATGCGCAGCGCCGCGCGCTGCTCGAGCCGGCCGAGCCGGGCGTCGCCGAGGTCGCCGGCGTGCGCGACGAACGCGCGCCAAGGGGCGCGCAGCGAACCGTCGTCGGCGCGCACCTCGTCGAAGTGGCCGTCCGGCACCACGTAGGAAGCCGGCGGCCACGAGGCGGCGGCGCCCGCCCCGGCGTCGACGTTCGTCGCGACCGGCGCGGCTTGCGCGACGCCGGCTTCGCCGGACTCGCTCTGGTTCGGGCGGTTCAAGGAACGGCGGCCTTCAGGCCCTCAGGTCGAGCGTGAACGGATGGTCGCGGGTGCTGCTCCGATTCTGGCTGCGCAGCTCCCGTGCCCGGTCCGCGTCGATCGCGATGGCCCTCCCCGGAGTGTGCCCGATCGGGAAGAAGCGCGCCAGACGCCGGCTCTCGGCTTCGTAGCTGTTGACCGGGAAGACCTCGTGCGCGCGGCCGCCCGGGTGCGCGACGTGGTACTGGCAGCCGCCGAGCGAACGCGCCGTCCACTGGTCCACGATGTCGAACACGAGCGGGGTGTGCACGCCGATCGTCGGGTGGAGACAGTGCGGCGGCTGCCACGCGCGGTAGCGCACGCCGGCGACGTACTCGCCGGCGCGGCCGGTCGGCTGCAGCGGCAGCGGCCTGCCGTTGCAGGTGACGACGTAGCGCGAGTCCTCGAACCCCGTCACGCGCGCCTGGACGCGCTCGACCGAGGAATCGACGAAGCGCACGGTGCCGGACGAGGCGCCCTCCTCGCCGAGCACGTGCCACGGCTCGAGAGCCTGCCGCAGCTCCAGCTCGATGCCGCGCACCGCGGTCGACCCGTGGCGCGGGAAGCGGAACTCGAAGTGCGGGGCGAACCACGACGCTTCGACCGGATAGCCGCGCTGCTGGAGGTCGGCGACGACGTCCTCGAAGTCGAGCCCGATGAAGTACGGAAGCGCGAAACGGTCGTGCAGCCGGGTTCCCCAGCGAACCAGCTCGGCCTCGTACGGCTCCTTCCAGAAGCGCGCGACGAGGGCGCGGATCAGCAGCTGCTGCGCGAGGCTCATGCGCTCGTGGGGCGGCATCTCGAACGCGCGCATCTCGAGGAGGCCGCGTCGCCCGGCCGCGGAATCGGGAGAGAACAGCTTGTCGATGCAGAACTCCGCGCGGTGCGTGTTGCCGGTGACGTCGACGAGCAGGTGACGGAG
>CAYYZO010000148.1:0-5005 GCA_964476185.1 uncultured Myxococcales bacterium | reverse complement strand
TTAGGCATCGGCCGAGCAGTACGTCTCGCCTGCCCGGAGCAGTTCCTGCGGCGGGATGCCCATCGCGGTCGCCACCTGTCCTTCGGTCGGCGGGACACCGCCCTCGCAGCGGATGAAGAGGTCGTAGAACTTCTCGACGATCTCCCGGGGGGCCGGGTGCCAGAGCAGGTTCGGGTCGCGCTGGAAGACCGCGAAGCCGATCTGGGCTCTCACGAGCCCGTCGAGATCCGCGAAGGCTTCCTCGAAGGTGGCCCCCGTGCCGACGATGTCCATCTCCAGCGCGTGCGCGTACCAGACGCCGTCCTCGAGGTAGCCGAAGACGTTGAGGCAGATTTGCGTGGGGACCGGGTTCCGTACGGTCATGGACCGAACCTCCGGGGCGAACGTTACTCGGCGATGGGCCGAGAAGCCACCCCTGACGAGCCCCGTGACTACGAAGATGACGGGGAAGTGATGTTGTTGGCCGAGGCTGCCGCTGGCCGCGGTCCGGCAAGCTTCTGGGAAGAACGCGCTCGTCCGGCTCCGCGCCCCGAAACGCCGACGCCCCGGCGGGCCTGCTGGAGCAGGCCCGCCGGGGCGTCGGGATGGTTCAGGCCGGCGGCTTCCTCGCGCGAGCCGGGGAAGCCGGACGGCGCATCCTTCGACAAACGCGCTATGCGCGAGTCGAGCGGGATGCGCCGGGCGACGCGGCCGCTTACGGGCAGGCCGGGATGCCGCCCGGCGTGTACTGGACCGCCGGGTTGCTCGTGCAGTACGTGGTCGCCTCGCCCTGGTTCACGACGCGGCCCGGGCCCGGCAGGCCGGCCGAGCTGTTGATGCCCGAGTTCGAGGTCGGCGGCACGCAGAACGTCGCGGCCGCGACCGGGAAGTCGGGATCCGGCGAGCCGGTCGCGACGATCGGGTCGAGGAAGCAGTCGGCCGGGTCGGTGATCGTGCAGTTGCCGTAGCCGCCCGCGCAGTCCGCGTTCTGGGTGCACGCGCTGGCGCCGGCTCCGTCGGCCTTCACGAGGGCGTCGCAGAACATGAAGCTCGGGCCGCTCGCGCACTCGCCCTCGCCGCCGCCCATGTCGGTGCAGATGTCGTCGGAGCAGTAGTTCGGCTCCGGCGTGACGCCCGACCCGCGCGACGTGCAGGTCTGCAGGTCGCAGTTGCCCGCGTTGAAGTTCTGGCAGTCGGCGTTGGTGCCGCAACCTTGCGTCGTGCGCTTGGTGCACTTGCCCAGGTTGTTGCACGGCCCGATGTCCACGGCAGCGCAGTCCGTGTTCTGGTTGCACGGCACGCCGCCGCCGTGCGTCGCCAGCGCGCAGTTGCCGCCGAGCGGCGCGCACTCGGCGTTCGAGTTGCACGGGAACGTCTGGTCGCCCGAGCAGACCAGGCACGGGCAAAGCGCCGTGCCGGCGCCGGCGCCGTCGCAGTCCACGCCGAAGCCGAGGGTCGAGGTGCCGGTGCTCTGCTGC
Source organism: uncultured Myxococcales bacterium (assembly GCA_964476185.1). Taxonomy (GTDB): domain Bacteria; phylum Desulfobacterota; class Binatia; order UBA1149; family CAITLU01; genus DATNBU01. Next base: position 3,548 of record CAYYZO010000148.1, on the reverse strand, counting down.
AGCTTGATGATCAGGCCTGCGCCCGAGACGTTCTTGCCGACTTCCGGCTGGCAGTCGATCGAGTAGCCGGCGCCGCCGGAACCCGGGACCGTGTTGCCGATGATCGCCGGGAAGCTCGCGTTCTGGCCGTCGATGTCGCACGGCGTCGGCGGATTCTGGGCCGTGTGGTTGTTCTCGTCGTAGATGCACTGTCCGTCGCGGATGCCGTCACCCGGCGTGTCCTGGACGCAGGTCGCGCCGCCGTCGCAGTCGCTGTCGAAGATGCAGCCCGAGTTGTCGTTGCTGCACTTTCCGCCGCAGACCGGGCACGGCAGGTCGCGCGTGTGGCCGAGGAACACCTGCGAGCGCAGGTTCGCGCTGATCTGGCCGCTGCCGAGGTCCGGGTTGGCCGTGCCGGTGATGTCCTCGGAGAACTTGTTCGACACGCACACCGGCGTGCCCTGGGCCGACAACGGGAACGGCGCGCCGAAGAAGCAGTTGCAGGCGGCGCCGCCGCAGTCGTCGGCGTCGTTCTGGAACGGCTCGTCGCACTTGGTCGCGACGTTGTTCGCGCAGCGGCAGTTGCCGGGCGTCGGGTCGAGGCCGAGCACGTCGCACTGGCCGCAGTCCGGCGACGGCGGGCCGTCGCAGGCCAGGCGCGCCGCGGCGCGGACCTGGTCGTTGATGTCGGAGTCGTGGCCGGCGCCGTTCCAGCCGGTGTCGAGCTCGGTCGCCGTCGTGCAGCGGCTGATCGAGGTGTCGCAGGTGCGCGGCGCGGTGCAGTCGTTGTTGTCCGTGCACGGGATGTTGCTGAGCTTCGAGTAGAGCACCAGCTCGCCGCGGTTCGGGCACTGCTCGTGCGATTCGCCCGAGCCCGGGCCGTCCTGGCAGGTGGCGGAGCAGCCGTCGTAGCTGACGCGGTTGCCGTCGTCGCAGAGCTCGCCCGGATCGAGGACGCCGTTGCCGCACTCGATCAGGCAGTTCTCGTCGCAGCCGTCGAGGCTCGTCAGGTTGCCGTCGTCGCATTCCTCAGGGGATTCGACGAAGCCGTTGCCGCACTGGCGGCAGGTTCCGTTGACGACGCCGTCGTCGACCTCGTCGCACTCGTTCTCGAGGCCGTCCATGTCGTTGAGCGACAGGCAGACGTTGCACTCGGCCTTGCGCGCGACGCAGTTCGCCAGCGCGGAATCGCTGCCGGCCTCGCTGCTGCAGCCGGGGAACGCCGACGCGAGCGTGACGCCCGCGCACTTCTTCGTGACGGTGGCGCCGAGCTTGTCCGCGGCCTTGGTCACCTTGCCCTTCGGGTCGTCGGTGATGCACGGCTCGAGCTGGGCGGCGCTGTCGATCGAGAGGTCCTTCAGGCCGGACTTCTTGCACGACAGGAACGACTTCATTCGCGTGGCGGCCAGCTTCTCGTAGGCCTTGTTCACGGCCGCCTGGCAGGAGCCGGTGTCGCCGGTCTGCATCGCGGTGTCGACGGGGCTGCCGAAGATGTCGCCGGCCATCGCGATTTCGCCGTCCGTCGCCGCGCCGTTGATCGTGGCCGGGGTCTCGTAGGCGAAGGTCGGGAACGGGGCCGAGCACTTCGAGGCCTGCGCGTCGGTCGTCTTCTGCTCGGCGCCGGCGATCTTGCCCTTCGTGTCGGCGGTGAAGCACGCGTCCACGGTCGGCTCGACGAGCTTGTCCTTGGCGGCGGCCTTGATGCAGCTCGAGATCGCCTTGCCCTGCGTGGCGGCGACCTTGGCTCCGGTCTTGTTGAGTGCGTTCACGCAGCCCTGCTGCGCACTGTCCAGCGCCTGGGCCGGCGAGGCCCCGAGCGCGAACGCTGCGACGGCAGCGGCAAGGACGGACGATACGGTCTTGGAACAACGGGTCATGGCGGCCCCCTCGGCTGGAAATCTGGTGGTCGATCGCGGGGAACCTGCCGGATGGGCAGGGCTTCCCCTCGTGCTGCGGAATCTGTGATCCGCGACGCAGTGTAGACCGTTGGCGCGGTGCTTCGTCAAGGCGAAAGCTGGGGCGGGCGAGGCGCGGACGAGGGGGCGCGCCGACCGGCGCGAGGGGCTTTCGCGTGGGGTCGTGGGCGGCGGGTCGCTGCGACGCCCGGCCGTGAGATCGCCGCGGTTGCCTGCCGCCGGTCGCTCGGCTACTCGGGGCGCGTGAGTGACGCGCCCGCGAAGAAGAAAGAAGTGAAGGTCCACGTCCTGCGCTGCCGGTCCGAGGCCTGCGGCGCGCTGCTCCCGTTCGAGGAGACCGACGAAGGGCTCCTGCTCGGGAACATGTTCGAGGTCGCCACGCGCGACGGGGCGGCGGCATTCTTCCCGTGCCCGCGCTGCGGCGGGCGGAACCTGGTCGAAGAAGTCGTCCACGACGGCAAGCGGCGCACGCGCGTGACCGGGTTCGCGGCGGCCTGATCCCGTTTTCTCCTTGGATCCCGAGAACTTCCGTCGAGACCCCTGGCTTCGCGGCAGCGGCTACCACCTGGCCACCTGGAGCCTGGTCGCGCTCGTGCTCGACCTCCGGCGCGCGGCGCCGGGCGCTTCGGCTGCCGGGACGGTCGTGTTCGTGGCGGCCGCGGTGCTGACGTCGCTGACGCACGAGAGGCGCATCGGGAAGATGGCCGGGCCGGCGCTCGAGCCGGTCTGGGACGGGGCGGGGCGGCTGTGGTGGAGCCTCGGCGCCGCGTTCGCCGCGTCAGGCGCGGTGCTCGCGGCCCGGGGCCTCGAGCAGTGGCTCGTTCCCGCTCTGCTCGCGACCGTCGGCGCGGGCTACCTCGTCTGGTCGCGGTTCGTGCGGATGCCCTGGTTCGCGGCGGTGGGCGCCGTCGCGCTGGTCGCCGCGCTGCTCGACGCCGGGGCGACGGCGACCGGACAGCCGACGCTCGCGATGCGGTTCCTCGTGCTCGGTCTCGTGCTGCCGGCCGCCGGCCTGTGGACGAGCCGGCAGTACCTCTGGTTTCGCTGAAGAGCGTGGGGGCGGGGCTGTCGCCGGGGAAGTTCGGGAACTGAGCCGCTGGCTGGGGCTCTGCTCCCGGGCCGACCGGCGCGTCGCGCTTGCGGTCGGCGGCTGCCGGCGGGAGCCGGATCGGCGGCCGCCGGCGACGGCGTCCCTTCCGCCGCCCGGCGGCTTTCCCGCAGGACCGGTCAGTGCAGGGTGCGAACGCGCCGGTTCTCGGCGACGACCACGCCGTCGTTGAGGGCGCTGCGGCGCACCGGCACGGCAAGCTTGGTCTCCATCACCCAGGTGCCCTGCAGGCGCTTGCCGCTGAACACGAGCTTCCTGGAGTCGGCGTTGGTGGAGTTCTGGTTCTTGGTGCGGATCATGGCGTTCGTTCCCCTGAAGTCGGTTGGTTCGGACGCACGGGGGATAGCGAACGGCGTGCCTCAGGAAGAGGCGCTGCAAGTAGCTGAATTCGTTGGTGGTGGGGCCGCGGCGTCCAAAAAGGTGCGGACACCCGCGAACGGGGCCGTACAGGAGCGAACGAGTTCGCGGTGATGTTCGGTTCGCTCGAGCGGCACGGGGCCGACGGGGTTCCGAGCGATTGCGTGGCGGGGATCGCGGCGCCGGGG
>CAYYZO010000147.1:0-5019 GCA_964476185.1 uncultured Myxococcales bacterium | reverse complement strand
TGCGCCGCCCGGCGGCGCAGCTGCTGCGCCGGGCGCGATGGCCGGCGGCGCCCCGCCGCCTTCGGGCGCGGCAGGAGGCGGCATGCAGATGCCAGGCGCGATGCCGCCCGCGCCCGATCGCGACGTGCCGACCAACGCATCCACGGACTTCCAGCGCGCCGCCGAGAAGCCGCTCGTCACGCACCCGATCGTCGGACCGCGCGTGGTCGCGTTCGAATGGACGGGGCCGGCCTCGCTGCGCGTCGAGATCGCCGATTTCCCGATGGACCGGATGCCCCCGTTCGCCCGCGCGAAGTTCCAGTCCTCGATGGCCGAGAAGCTCGCCGCGATCGCGAAGCAGAACGGCGTCGCGGGTCCCGTCACCGCCGAGATCGTGGACAGCGCGAGCGGCCCCGTGATGGCGAAGCTCTATTCGTCGGCCGGCGCCGGCGCCGGCGCGCCGGCCGCGCCGGGAGCCCCGGCGCCATGAGCGCAGCGGACCAGCCGTACTACCTTCCGCTCGGCGACGAGGTCGAGGTCTTCGAGGCGGCGTTCCGGCAGAAGCTGCCGGTGCTGCTCAAGGGTCCGACCGGCTGCGGCAAGACGCGCTTCGTCGAGTACATGTCGTGGAAGCTGCTGCCTCGGAGCGAGGCCCGGCCGGATTCGCTGATCACCGTCGCGTGCAACGAGGACCTCACCGGCAGCGACCTCGTCGGTCGCTACCTCGTGCGCGGCGACGAAACCCAGTGGACCGACGGCCCGCTCACCCAGGCCGTGCGCATCGGCGCCATGTGCTACCTCGACGAGATCGTCGAGGCGCGCAAGGACACGATGGTGCTGATCCACCCGCTGACCGACCACCGCCGCATCCTGCCGATCGACAAGCTCGGCGTGACGCTGACCGCGCACCCCGACTTCACGCTGGTCGTCTCGTACAACCCCGGCTACCAGTCCGTCCTGAAGGACCTGAAGCCGTCGACGCGCCAGCGCTTCGTCACGCTCGAGTTCGACTATCCGCCGCGCGACAAGGAAGCGGAGATCATCGCGCACGAAAGCGACATCCCGGCCGAGACGGCGATGGACCTCGCGCATCTCGGCGAACGCGTTCGCCAGCTGAAGTCCGGCGGGCTCGAGGAGGGCGTCTCCGCCCGCCTGCTCGTCTACGCGGGACAGCTGATCCGCCAGGGGATGACGCCGCGCCGCGCGTGCGAGGCCACGGTCGTCCGCGCGCTCAGCGACGATCGCCAGACCCAGGCCGCGATCGCCGAGCTCGTGAGCGCGATCTTCCCGTAACCCGTCGCATGCCGTCCGCGCGCGCCTGGATCGAGAGCCGCCACCTGCGCGAGAGCGCCGACGGCGCGGCCGCGCTGGAAGGCCTCGACGCGCTCCCCGAGCCGCTCGCTTGCCGCCTGCTCGAGCGCGGCGACGCGCTCGCCTCCGCCTCGACGAGCCTCGCGCACGCGTTCCTGCCGGCCGCGGTTCGCGCAGCCGTCGCCGGCGAGCAGGCCTGGGCCGACTGGGAGCGCGCGCTGTCGACCCTGCTCGGCGACTCGACCCCCCCGCGCGAACTCGCAACCGCGTTCTTCCGCATCGACCCCGTCCGGCTCGCGGCATGGCCGCTGCCGCTGCGCGACGCCTGGTGCGCACGCGTGGGCGCGCTGGCCGACACGTCGCGCAGGCTGGCCACGGCGCTCGTGGACGCGACCGCGACGCTGCTCGCGTCCGGACGGGACCTCGACGGGCCGGCGCTCGACGCCTGGCACGCAGCCGCCGAGCGGCTGCTCTCGCGCGGCGGTTGGCGCAGCGAGTTCCTCGCCGAGGCCTTCCTCGCGAGCGGCGCACGCCTGATCGGTCGCCTCGATCCGGGCGCGACCGGCGCGTGGGCCGACCTCGTCGAGATCCTCGGCACCACCGGTCGCAACCCGAAGCCGCCGCAGCTTCCGGACGCGATGCTCCGCCTCGAGCCCGCCGCGACGTCCGCCGCGGTCCGCCTCTGCGCGAACGTCGCGACGCGCGACGCGAAGGCCGCCGAGCGCCTTCTCGGCGCCGCACCGGCGGCGGTCGCGGCGCTCGATCCCGTCGACGCCGTGCGGTTGCTGGAAGCCGCGGCGCGCTGCCCTTCCGGTCCCGCGCTCGCCGACTCGATCGCCCTGCTCGGAGGCGTGCTGCACGGCGTGCCGCGCTCGTCGCTGCCCGCGCTGCTCGGGTATGCCGAACGGATCGCAGCGGCGGCGCCAGCGGCGCTCCCTGCGTTCCTGCGCACGATGGACCGCGCGCTCGAGGAAGGGGGAACCGCCGGGGTCGAGCTCTGGGTCGAGCGCGGCCTGGAGATCGCGCGAGACGACGACGGCATCCGCGAGGGCGCCGCAGCCGCCGGCCGCCTCCCGGCCGCCCACCACGCGGCCGAGGCGCATTTCCGCCTCGAGACTCGCACCGCCCACAAGCTGCTCGTGCAACGCAGCGCCGCCGTCGCGTTCGACGAGGTGGACGGCATGCTCCGCCGCTACCTGACGATGATGTCGCGACGGTCGTTCCAGCTGGCGCCGTCGCCGGGAATCTGGATGCGCCCTCCGCTCGTCGCTCCCGAGGACGTCGCGATCCGGCTGCCCGAGCGCGTCGACCTCTTCGACTCCTCGGACGACAACCAGGCGCTCTACAAGATCGTCGCGACCCACATCGCGGGACGCTTCGAGTACGGGACCTACGACCTCGACCTCGACGTGCTGCGGTCCCGCGGATGGTCGCCGCCGCTCGAACCGGCCGACGACGGCGCGGCCCGCGACGTCATCGGTTTCCTGGGCTGCTTCCCGAACCCGCTGCTCGCTTCCGCGCTGTTCGTGCTGCTCGAAGGCGTGCGCGTCGACGCGTGCCTCGCGCGCGATTTCCCCGGGCTGCGTCCCGAGCTCGTTCGCATGGGACGCCTGTACGCCGGGACCGCCGTCGCCGCGGCCCACGACCGTCACGACGAGCGGCTGCTCGAGACGTTGTTCCAGATGGGCCTCGCGCACCGCAGCCCATCCGAGCTTGAGCCGCGGCTGCGCGCGCAAGGCGAGTTCGTCACGGCGAGCCTCGACCTGCTGAGATCTCCGGAGGCCAGCGTCTACGACAGCGCCGCGCTCGCGATCGCGTACTACGGGGGACTGGCGTTCGCCGAAGCGCGCGCGCTGGAGGACAGCGACGAGGTCGCGTTCGCCGAGATGGGCGGAGCGACCGTCGTCGACCCGTTCGAGCACCTGGACGGCGGCGAGCGGCACGAGAACACCGCGCCCTGGCGCCCCGACCCGGCGCGCGCCGAGCCGACCGGCGAGGCCGCCGACGTCAAGCTGCAGCTCAGCGACGACGACCAGCCCTCCGGCGGCGGTCGCCCGGTCTCGCTCGAGGAGTTGAAGTCGCTGCTCGAGCGCGGCGGCGACCTCCGCATCAGCGAGGCGCACGGCCGCATAGAGGAAGGCCTCGGGCTCTACGTCACCGACCTGCTCGGCAAGGTCCCGGCCGAACAGCTGCGGGAACTGCGGGAGAAGATCGCCAGCGGCGACGCGCCGGCGATCCGGGCGTGGCTCGCGCGCCAGGCCGCCGGCGCGAGCTTCTGGTACGACGAATGGGACCACCGGATCTCGGACTACCGGCGGCGCTGGTGCCGCGTCACCGAGATCGACGGCGACGAGGACGCCGGCGAGTTCTTCGCGGACGCGCTCACCCGCTCCGGCGAGCTCGTCGGCCGCATCAAGCGCGACTTCCAGCTGCTGCGACCCGACCAGCTCCGGCGCGTGCCGCGCACGGAGCAGGGCGAGGAGTTCGATCTCAACGCGCTGGTCGAGGCGCACTCGGACCGGCGCGGCCGCCGCACGCCGAGCGACCGGCTCTACGTCGCGCGCAAGCCCGAGGAGCGCGACGTCGCGACGCTGTTCCTGATCGACATGTCCGCGTCGACCGACGAGCCGCTTCCCGGCGGCGGCAGCCGGCGCGTGATCGACCTGACGAAGGACACGCTCGCGGTGCTCGCGCAGGTGCTCGGCGAGATCGGCGACAGCTACGCGATCTACGGCTTCTCCGGCCACGGGCGCGACAACGTCGAGATCTACCGCGTGAAATCGTTCGGCGAGCGCCTGAGCGACAAGGTCAAGGGCCGCCTCGGCGGCATCGCGCCGAAGCGCTCGACGAGGATGGGAGCAGCGCTCCGCCATGCCGCGGAGAAGCTCGCGCGCACGACCGCGCGCTCCCGCCACCTGATCCTGCTGAGCGACGGCTTCCCGCAGGACTTCGACTACGGCGACGACCGCCGCTCGAACGCGTACGGCATCCGCGACACCATGCAGGCGCTGCGCGAGATCGAGAAGCGCGGCATGCAGACGTTCTGCATCACGGTGGATCCCGCCGGACACGACTACCTCGGCGAGATGTGCCCCGCCTCGCGCTACGCCGTCATCGAGAACATCCAGGAACTGCCGAGCGAACTCGTGCGCATCTACCGGAAGGTCACGCGCAGCTGACCGCCGCCCGGGCGTCGCTGCCGCGCCCGACCCGGCGCGGGCGACCGCGACGGGTCAGCCATCGGCGCCGACGAGCGCCCGGCGCCAGGCGGCGAGCTTGCGCGCCCTCGACCACGACGCGTTCGCGGGACTCGTCGAAGGCAGGCGTTCGAACGCGAGCCCCTCGGCGACGCCGGCCGCCTGGACGTGGCGGCGGAAGCACTGCTCGGCCATCGCGCCGTTGAACACCACGCGGCGGACGCGCGAATGATCGCGGAAGAACCCCGCGAAATCGTTCGCGACGAGCGTATCCCGCCGAATGCGCGCGTCCAGGCTGCCCTCGCGTTCGCAGGAACGCAGCACGTCCCAGAGCGCGATGCGCGCGGCCCGCAACGCGCCGAGGCGTTGCTCGTACGGCGCCCGGGGATCGAAGCCCAGCACCTCGGCCAGGATCGGCCAGAACGCGTTGCGCGGGTGCGCGTAGTACTGGCCCGCCGCGAGCGACGCGACGCCCGGCATGCTGCCGAGGATCAGCAGCTCCGCATCCGCCGCCGCCACGGCGGGGAAGCCG
>CAYYZO010000146.1:0-5254 GCA_964476185.1 uncultured Myxococcales bacterium | reverse complement strand
TCTGGGGCCTCGCCGTCATCATGCTCGGCATGGGGCTCACGCTGACGCTGGACGACTTCCGGCGCGTCGCCGACATGCCCGGCGCCGTCGCCGCCGGAGTCGCAGCCCAGTACCTCGTGATGCCGATCGTCGGATGGGCGAGCGCCACGCTGTTCGACCTGCCGACGCCGCTGGCCGTCGGCGTGATCCTCGTCGGCTGCTGTCCCGGCGGGACCGCATCCAACGTCGTCTGCTACCTCGCCGGCGCGAACGTCGCGCTGTCGGTCGTGCTGACGACGATCTCCACCTTCGCCGCGATCGCGATGACCCCGCTGCTGACCCAGTGGCTCGCCGGGGCGCTGATCGAGGTCGACGCCTGGGGGCTGTTCCGGAGCACGCTGCAGGTCGTGCTGCTGCCGGTGGCCGGCGGCATCGCGCTGAACCACGCCGCGCCGCGCGCCGTCGAGCGCGTGCTGCCGGCCGCGCCCCTCGTCTCCGTCGCCGCGATCGTGATGATCTGCGCGAGCATCATCGCCCAGAGCGCCGACGCGCTCGTCGCTTCCGGCGCGCGGCTCGTCGGCGCCGTGTTCACGCTGCACGCCGCGGGGTTCGCGCTCGGATACGGCTTCGGCCGAGCGCTCGGATACGACCCGACCGTCGCCAGGACGATCTCGGTCGAGGTCGGGATGCAGAACTCCGGGCTCGGCGCCGTGCTCGCGCGCCGTCACTTCGCCGACCCCCTCACGGCGCTCCCCGCGGCGATCTCCGCGACCTTTCATTCCGTCATCGGCAGCGCACTGGCCGCGTGGTGGCGACGGGGCGGGATCTGACGCTACACTGTCGTCGACCATGGCCGCGACGAAGAGACCCACCAGCCCCCGGCGCCGCACAAGCAGCGAGGCGCGCACCGAGCGCACCCGCGCGGCGATCCGCGACGCCGCGAACGACCTGTTCCTCGCGCGTGGCATCGACGCCACGACCGTCGACGACATCTGCGAGAAGGCCGGCATCGCCAAGGGGACCTTCTACCTGTACTTCCACCGCAAGGAGGACCTGCTGCTCGAGTACGGGTTGCAGCGCCTCCGGCGCGTGCGCGAGATGGTCCCCGAGCTGATCGGGCAGGGCACGTTCCGGGATGCCTTCGAGGCCATCATCGACGAGGTCGTGCGCGGCAAGGGCTGGGGGCGCGAAGTCGCCAGCCGGACCATCCTCGAAGTCGCGATGAACGCCGACCGCCTTCCGATCCAGGCGCCGCACAAGCTGATCCGGCCGCTGATCGAGGTCGCCCAGGCGCGCGGCGAACTCCGCGACGACATCCCGAGCGAGGAACTCGCGCAGTTCGTGATGCGCTCGGCCCTCGGTGCGCTGCGCGACTGGGGGCTTGCCGCCGACGACACCGACCGCGACAAGTCCCTCGGCTACGCGCTGACCCTGGTCTACGACGCGATGGCCCGGCGCTAGGCGCAGTCCGGGCAGTCGAGCGCGACCGACTGTCCCACCGCCGCCTTCAGCACGACGAGCGCGTCGGTCGTGTTGATCGTGCCCGACCCGTTCGCGTCGCATCGGCACAGCTCGCACGTGCCCGTGCCGACCGCGACCTTGAGGGTGATCAACGCGTCGGCCGTCTTGATGTCGCCGTCGAGCGTCGGGTCTCCGCACACCGCCGCCTGCTCCTCGGCGGCGAAGCACTCCGAGAACTCCGACGTGTTGCCGAGCGCGACGTCCGTCGCCGTCGCCGCGAGGATCGCGCCTTCCGGCACGTCCGCCGCGATCTCGGCGACGAAGCCTTCCGCGTCGCCCGACAGCACCACGTCGGCGGCGCCGAGGAACACCGCGCCCTCGCCGTGTCCCGACGAGTCGCAGCTGGTGTTGCGGAACACGCGGATCGTGTAGGTCGCGTCCTCCGTCGCATCCGGCACGTCGAGCGAGCCCGTCACCTGCAGCGTCTGGGCCACCGTGCCGGCGAAAGCGACCTCCGGGAAGTTCTGCCGGTCGTTGGCGCCGCCGTCCACGTCGTCGACGTCGTTCGGCGTCACGCCCGGCGAGTCGCCGGAGTCCAGGTCGATGCCGAGACCCACGTTGTCGCTGATGCTGTTGCCGAGGATGAGGTTGCCCTCGCCCACCGCGACGGCGATGCCCCCGCCGCCGTTGTCGCGGATCACGTTCGCGAAACGCGGATCGTCGCCGCCCACCGTCGCGCCGTCGCCCGCCAGGAACACGCCCGCCGCCGCGTTGCCGAGGCTGCCCCCGCCCGTCGCGTCGCCGCCGATGATGTTGTTCGCGATGAGCGTGCCGTCGCCGAGGTCGTCGACACCCGCCATGCCGTTGAGCGAAAGGACGTTGCGTTGCGACGTGATCGGACCGCCGACCACGACGCCCTCGGCCGTGCCCGTGAGGACGCCCGAGCCGCCGTTGGCCGTCAGGAAGCAGCCCTCCACGCGCAGTCCGTCCGCCGCCGCCGTGCCGCGGATCGCCTCGCCCGTGAAGCTGCGGATCGACAGGCCGCGCAGGATGCAGCCCGGCGCCTGGACCTCGAACGCCGGCGTGTCGGCCGGCACCGCGGAGCCGTCGATCTCGACGTCGATCACCGCGTTGGTGCCGACGGAGAGCGAGTTCGGAGTCGAGATCGTGAACTCCTTCTGCGTGTAGCCGTCGATGATCACCGGGGCCGTCAGCACGTAGCCGCCCACCGGGTCGATCGCCTGCACCGGGACCGGGATCTTGAAGATGATCGTGTTGACGTCCGGGTTCGCGTTCGCCTGCCCGACGATGTCGAGCAGCGAGCCGCCGCCCGCCGGGTTCGCGTTCGTGACCGTCAGCTCGGCGCCGCCGAAGACGAAATCGATGCCGCGGGAGAACTCGCTCGTCGCCGCCGTCGACACGCGCTCCGCCGTCGCCGTCACGAAGAACGGCGAGGCCGGCACCGACCCGAGCGTGAGCTTCGCACGGAAGAACGCGATCTTCTGCCCCGCCTGGACCGTCAGCGTCACGGACGACAGCAGCGTCTGGCCCTCGCCGAACTCCGTCGGGTCGAGTTCGTCGTTGCGATAGAACTCGAGCCGGTACTCGCCCTCCGGGGAGACGAGATAGCCTTCCACCGAGAGCGCCGTGCCGTTCAGGCGCGCGAACGTGAGCACCGGGTGGTTCTGCAAGCCGTTCGGGCCGCTGTCGGCATCTTCCGCATCGTTCGGCGTGACGCCGTCCCCACCCAGGTCGATCCCGAGCCCGCCGTTCGCGAAGATGCGGTTGCCGACGATCCGGTTGTTGCCCGTCGCGCTCGCGGCGACCCGGACACCCTCGCCGGCGTTGTTCGCGATCACGTTGCCGGCGCCGGCCGCCGTACCGCCGATCACGTTGCCCGTCGCCGCGGCCGTCGAGATCCGGATGCCGGTGCCGTTGCCGAGCGGAAAGCCGTCCGCGTCGACACCGACCAGGTTGTTCACGACCGTCGACGACGGACCGCGAAGGTCGATGCCCGCCTCGGCGCTGCCGGAGACGAGGTTGCGATCGGCCGCCGCCGCGCCGCCGATCGTCGCCGTGTCCCGCACGAGCAGGCCGATCCCGTCCCCGCCGCCCACCGTCCCCGTGACGTCGGTGCCGAGGAAGTTCCCGCGGATCGTCTGCGTCCCCGGGGCGCCCTCGGAGATCTCGATCCCCGACGCGCCCGCCGGGATGTTGCTGATCGCGAGGCCGCGAATCGTCACGTTGCCGTTGTCGACGCGCAGCATGGCCCCGCCCGGAGCCACCGCGGAGGCGTCGAGCTCGATCTGGAGGACCGCGTCGGTCGTGCCGTCCGACCTCGTGTTCAGGCTGCTGCCCGGCTCGGTGTAGCCGTCGATCGTCACCGGGTTCACGATCGGCGGCAGTGTGCCTCCGATCACATGAGGTCCGTCCCCCGGGATCGAGAAGTTGATGACGTCGTTGTTGGAACTCGCGTTCGCGTCCGTGATGGCCTTCGCGAGCGAACCGGCCCCGGACGTGTTGGTGTTCGTGATCGTGAAGACCAGGGCCTCCGCGGAGACCGGGAGGACGACCAGGGAAAGAGCGGCAATCCAGCGCAGCGACGGGTTCATGGGCAGACCTCCAGCTGGGCCGGACCCTACCACGAAGGCCGTCGCCGTGGCTATGTGCGCTCGAGCGACCGGCGGATCCAGCGCGTCGTCAGCTTCTCCGAGAGCGAGTTCTGCCCCAGTCGATCCCGCAAGCCCGTGAAATCGACGCGATCGAGATCCTGGTCCTGGTTGAAGCAGGAGAACACGTAGGTCGTCTTGCCCGTCGCCGGATCGCGGTGAGGCTGCAGGCACTGCGCGCAGATTTCCTTCATCATGCACTGCATCGGCGAGTTGATGGAGCCGATGCCGCAGTGGCCCGGCTTCAGGTGAGGCGCGAGGACCGTGTGACGGGACTCCGCGACCGCCTTCATCATGCGGTCGGAACCGATCGCGATGATGCGGTCGCCCTCCGAAAGCGGGATCGGAGCCGCCCCGAGCTCGCCCTTCGCGTAGGCGAGCATCGCCTCGACCACGTTGCCGACGAACGTCTTGTCCCCCTCGCGGGTCGGCGTGAAGCCCGGCGCCTCGTCCGAGCACCAGACCACGAGATCCGCCGCGTCCTCGATCTCCTCGACCTTGTAGCGGTCGCCGACCTTCTTGTAGGCCGCGAAGTAGAGGACTTTCGATCCCGCGCGCCGAAGCGCCTGCCCGATCGAGAACAACACCGCGTTGCCGAGACCGCCCCCCGCGAGAATGACCGTCTCCTGCTTCGTGATGTGCGTCGGCGCCCCCGTCGGCCCCATCAGCACGATCGGCTCGCCTTCCTCGAGCAACGAGCAGAGGCTCGACGAGCCTCCCATCTCGAGCGTGATCGTCGAGACGAGTCCCTTCTCCGGATCCACCCACGCACCCGTGAGCGCGAGTCCCTCCATCTGCAGCTTCGTGCCGCCGACCATCGGGGCGAGCGTCTCGAAGTTCTGCAGGCGGTAGAACTGGCCCGGCCGGAACCGGCGCGCCGCCGCGGGCGCGCGCACCATGACCTCGATGATCGTCGGCGTCAGGCGGTCGACGCGTTCGACCGTCGGGCGGAACTCGTAGGACAGGCGCGCGAAGAACCCGCGCGGCGTCTCGCGCGACGACGGGCCGCGCCGCATCAGTACGCGGCTGACCACCGGATCGCCCTGCTTCGCCGCCCCGCGCGCCTTGACCACGTTGCCGAAGTAGGACGGGTGCACGTCGCCGAAGTAGCTGACGAAGCGCCCGTCGGCGGCGCGCGACAGCAG
>CAYYZO010000145.1:4591-5508 GCA_964476185.1 uncultured Myxococcales bacterium | reverse complement strand
CGGTGCGGCACAGGCCGATGCCCTCGGCCCCGAAGCCGCGCGCGACGTCCGCGTCGTGCGGCGTGTCGGCGTTGGTGCGGACCTTGAGGCGGCGCACCTTGTCGGCCCAGCCCATCAGCTTGCTGAAGTCGCCGCTGACCTTGGCCTGGCTGGTCGGCACCTGGCCGAGGTAGACGGAGCCGGTCGCGCCGTCGAGCGTGACCCAGTCGCCGTCCTTCACGGTCTTGCCGTTCGCCGTCATCTGGCCGGTCTTGTAGTCGATGCGCAGAGACTCGCAGCCGACCACGCAGCACTTGCCCATGCCGCGCGCGACCACGGCCGCGTGCGACGTGCGGCCGCCCTTGGCCGTCAGGATGCCCTCGGCGGCGTCCATGCCGGCGATGTCCTCCGGCGACGTCTCCGTGCGCACGAGGATCGTCTTGATGCCCTTGGCCTTCGCGGCCACCGCGTCCTCCGCGGAGAACACGACCTGGCCGGCGGCCGCGCCGGGCGACGCGCCGAGGCCCTTGGCGAGCAGCGTCTTCGGCGCCTTCGCGTCGATCGTCGGGTGGAGCAGCTGGTCGATCTGCTCCGGCGCGACGCGCAGCACCGCGGTGTTCCTGTCGATCAGGCCTTCCTTCTCCATCTCGACGGCGATCCGCACGGCGGCGCCGGCGGTGCGCTTGCCGTTGCGCGTCTGCAGCATCCACAGGCGGCCGTTCTCGATCGTGAACTCGAGGTCCTGCATGTCGCGGTAGTGCTTCTCGAGGCGAGCGGCCGCGGCGAGCAGCTGCTTGTTGCACTCCGGCATCACTTCCTCGAGCGACGGGAACTTCCGCGCGCGATCCTTCTCGGGGACGCCGTTCTCCTTCGCCCACGCGCACGAGGCGTGCTTCGTGATCTGCTGCGGCGTGCGGGTGCCGGCCACCACGTCCTCG
>CAYYZO010000145.1:0-4581 GCA_964476185.1 uncultured Myxococcales bacterium | reverse complement strand
CGCCCTGCGCGTTGACGAGGAACTCGCCGAAGAAGCGCTTCTCGCCGGTGCCGGGGTCGCGCGTGAACGCCACGCCCGTCGCGCTGGCGTCACCCATGTTGCCGAACACCATCGACTGCACGTTGACGGCCGTGCCCCACGACTCGGGGATGTTGTTGAGCTTGCGGTAGATCGTCGCGCGCTCGTTCGTCCACGAGCGGAACACCGCGCCGATCGCGCCCCAGAGCTGCTCCTTCGGGTCGGTCGGGAACGGCTTGCCCGCGAACTTCTTCACGGCGGCCTTGAATTCGGCGACGAGCTCCTTCAGGTGCTCGGTGGTCAGCTCGGTGTCGAGGTGGATGCCGAGCTTCTCCTTCTTGTTCTCGATGATGACCTCGAACGGGTCGCGCTCCTTGGCCGACTCGGGCTTGAGGCCCATCACCACGTCGCCGTACATCTGCACGAAGCGGCGGTAGCTGTCCCACGCGAAGCGCGCGTTGCCGGACTTCGCCGCGAGGCCCGCGACGGTTTTGTCGTTGAGGCCGAGGTTCAGCACGGTGTCCATCATGCCCGGCATCGACGCGCGGGCGCCGGAGCGCACCGAGACGAGCAGCGGGTTCGACGCGTCGCCGAACTTCTTGACCATGACCTTCTCGAGGCGCGCGAGCGCGGCGTCGACCTGGGCGGCGAGCGCCTTGGGGTAGGTGCCCTTCTTCGGGTCGTAGGCCGCGCAGACCTCGGTGGTGATCGTGAAGCCCGGCGGCACCGGCAGGCCGATGCCGCACATCTCGGCGAGGTTCGCGCCCTTGCCGCCGAGCAGGTTCTTCATCGACGCCTCGCCGTCGGCGCCCTTGTCGCCGAAGAAGTAGACGAGCTTGTTCGGGTCGACCTTCTTCGTCTTCGCGGCCTTCGCCGGCTTGCCCTTGGCGGCCTTGGCGCCCTTGCCCGGCTTCGCGGCGGACTTCGCCGGCTTGGCCGACTTCGTCGTCTTGCCTGCCTTGTTCTTGTTGGCCTTCTTGTCGTTCTTCTTGCTCATGGAAGCGTGTCCTTGGTGCGATTCGTGATCTCGTGAACGGGTGGGCGCCGTCGATGCGGCGGACGCCCGGAAGTTTCCTCGATTCGCCGTGCGGCGCGCCGGGCTACGACGCGGGCGTGAGAGGCCCGCGGTAGACCGGCGGTGCTACCTTCCTGCGTACGATGTCGAACAGGTCGTCGATCTTCACGCGCTCCTGCTCCATCGTGTCGCGGTCGCGCAGCGTGACGGTGCCGTCCTTCATCGTGTCGTAGTCGACGGTCACGCCGAGCGGCGTGCCGACCTCGTCCTGGCGCCGGTAGCGGCGGCCGATCGAGCCGGCCTGGTCGTAGGCGACCGCGAAGTACGGCCGCAGCGACTCGACGATCTCCATCGCCTTCGCGTCGAGGCCGTCGCGCTTCATCAGCGGCAGCACGGCCACTTTCACCGGCGCGAGCGCCGGGTGCAGGCGCAGCACCGTGCGGCGGTCGTTCTCGGGGCCGTCCTCGTCGTAGGAGTCGACCAGGAACGCGAGCGTGCCGCGGTCGGCGCCGGCCGACGGCTCGATCACGTAGGGGACGTAGCGCTCCTTCGTCTGGTCGTCGAAGAACGAGAGGTCCTTGCCCGAGTACTCGATGTGCTGCTTCAGGTCGAAGTCGGTGCGGTTGGCGATGCCCTCGAGCTCCTGCCAGCCGATCGGGAACTCGTACTCGACGTCGGCGCAGCCCTTGGCGTAGTGGGCGAGCTCGTCGTCGGCGTGCGCGCGCAGGCGAAGCCGCTCGGGCTTGATGCCGTAGTCGATGTACCACTGCAGGCGGCGATTGCGCCAGTACTCGTACCAGCCATCGTCGGTGCCCGGCGGCACGAAGAACTCCATCTCCATCTGCTCGAACTCGCGCGTGCGGAACAGGAAGTTCGCCGGCGTGATCTCGTTGCGGAAGCTCTTGCCCATCTGCCCGATGCCGAACGGCGGGCGCTGGCGCGTCGAGTTCACGACGTTGACGAAGTTGACGAAGATGCCCTGCGCGGTCTCGGGCCGGAGGTAGACGGCCGCGGCCGAGTCCTCCATCGGGCCCATGTGCGTCTTGAACATCAGGTTGAAGCTGCGTGGCTCGGTCAGCTCGCCGTCGCAGTGGCCCGCGAGCTTGCTCGGCTGCTTCGGGCAGCGCGTCTCGGCCAGATGGTCCGCGCGAAAGCGCCCCTTGCAGAGCTTGCAGTCGACCATCGGGTCCGAGAAGTTCGCGATGTGCCCCGACGCTTCCCACGTCCGCGGGTGCATCAGGATCGAGCAGTCCAGCCCGACCACGTCCGGACGCGACGACACGGTGTCGCGCCACCAGGCTTCCTTGACGTTGCGCTTCAGCTCGACGCCGAGCGGGCCGTAGTCGTAACAGCTGCTGAGCCCCCCGTAGATTTCGGAAGACTGGAAGACGAACCCCCGTCGCTTACAGAGGTTCACGATCTTGTCCATGGTCACGACGGTATCCGGCACGCGTTTCCCCGTTGTTCCGCAGCGTCTGGAGTGAGGCGGAATTGGCGTGTTTAGCGCGGTGCGGCAGGGCGGGCAAACCAGCGGGGCTGGGGATTCCGGGGTTCGTCGGTGTCCGAAGGGGCCCCGAATCTTCGCGGGAGGTGGGGAGGCGTCAGGCGTCGACGTGCACGAGCTCGATTTCGGACGCCGGGGCCGGCACCTCGATCCCGTCCTGGCGCAGGGCCTCGAGGTGGAGCCCGATCGCCTCGCGGATCAGTTCGCGAACCTCGTCGCGAGATTCCCCGACCGCGACGCAGCCCGGGAGGTCGGGGACGTAAGCCCCCCAGGACGTGGCTCCGCGTTCCATGACGACGAGATAGTCCATGTCTGCCTCACTTCCGCAGGCCGGCCTGGCGCAGAACGCGCTGCAAGGTGCCGGGCGGCACGTCCAGGCCGGGTTTTCCGGACACCGTGACGGTACCGCGTTTCCACGGGTGGTGAAACTGCCGGTGACTCCCGCGGGTACGAACGATGACCCAGCCATCGGCCTCGAGGAGGTGCAGCAGTTCGCGGACCTTCGTCGGCATGCGGCGGATAGGGTCCGACGGAACCCGCCGAACGGCAATGCCGCGGATGGAATGAATCGTGTCGTACAGGACCGGCGGGGATCCGGCGAGTGCAACATCCGCGTCGACCTGCTCGTCGTCTACCCGGTGCTCGTAGTGCTGGCGGCGGTCGCGGTCATCGCGCTTCTCCGGCCGCGGCGTTCGGCGGGCTGGAGGCGGGTGCGGCTCGCGGGTTCCGTTGTCGCGAGGCGGGCTGCTATACGCTGGACGCGTCGCTGGGCACGCTCCAAGGGTTTGTGCATCGCTGGCAGCAGGCGCTGCTCGTGGACGAAGCGGCCTGCGAAGCTTGAGGCCTGTGTGCGGAGGCTTGCCCGGAGGACGCCCTGGCGCTGGAGCGGGTTCGACGAGGCCGGGCTCGTCGAGCGGGACCCGGTCCGCGCGCGTCGGACGACCACGCATGAACCGTACCGAAGCGCTCTCGATCCTCGACGCCGCCCTCGCGGATTACCGCGCTCGCCGGCACGGCGAGTTGCTCTACCTGCTGCAGGAGCCGGACACCTCGACGGTCGAGGGGCCGTCGGGCGCGACTTACCAACTCGAGTTCCTCGCGGTCTGGGACGAACAGGAAGGCGGCAACCTTCGCGTGTTCGGCCACATCGACGACGGCGGGCTTCGCGCGTTCGTTCCGCTGACCCGCGACTTCCTCGTCGCGCCGGACGGGCGATTCGTCGACGAATGAGCGCCCGGCTTCGCCTCACCCGCACGCCGGACAGGCCAGCGTGACGGGAACATCCACCGACGCCCGAAGCACGGTGAGCGCGTCGCCGACCGTGATCTCCCCGGAATCGTCGACGTCGCAGTAGCACGCGGGGCATTCGAGCGAGCCGACCGCCGCGCGCAGCACGAACAGCGCGTCGCTCGAACTCGGTCCGCGGTAGGAACAGACCGGATCTCCGCAACCGCGCGAGCCGAGGAACGCGAAGAACGGGTTGTCGAGGTTCGCCGTCAGCGTCGAGCCGCCGCTTCCTCCGCTCTTCGTCGCGCGAAGCTCGATCAGCGCCGAGCGCGCGCCTGCCGGCGAAGTCGGCGTCAACGACTGCCTGGTCCAGTCCGGCGCGAGCGTCACGAACGTGTTCGCGGGCGGGTCCGCCATCTCCTGCGTGCAATCCTCGTCGGCGTGCCAGCGCGCGACGATGCCGGCCCGACCCTCGACCTGCCCCTGGGTCTCGAGGCGGACGGCCACGTCGAGCATGTAACGCTCGCCCCCGGCGACCGGCACGCACTGGCCGATCGCGATGCTCGTCAGCTCGGAGACCGTGATCTCGACCGACCCGGAGGTCGGGGAGGAGTCCGCGTCCTCCGGGGACCAGGAGGTTCCGGCCGCTGGGCTCCAGAACGAAAGGTTGGTGGAGAAGGTGGAGTTCGCGAGGACGCTGAACGCGCCGCAGCCGACGACGGTGGCGCCGGCCTCGGCGGCAAGCACCGGATCCCGCTGCCCGCAGGTCGCGAGCAGCAACGCGGCGAGGGTCGCCGTTCTTGCCTTGGGCATCCGC
>CAYYZO010000144.1:0-5573 GCA_964476185.1 uncultured Myxococcales bacterium | reverse complement strand
GCGTACAGCGACGTGCTGCTGCGCGAGAAGCAGCCCCCGGCGGAGCCTCCCGCCGAAGGCGAAACGGCGGTAAAACGTGGCCCGCGCGTGCTCGGTCGCATCGACCTGACCCGCAAGCCCGCCCCCGTCAAGCCCGCCGCCCAGGCGCCCGGCACGCCCGGCACGCCCGGCGCCACCGACAAGCCCAAGGAAGGAGAGGACGCCGACCGCGGCCGCAAGAAGAAGCGCAAGGTCGTTCGCAAGGAGGACATGTTCGACGCCCTCGAGCGCGCCCACCAGGTGCGCCCGCGCAAGAAGAAGGCGTCCCCGGGACAGAAACTGCGCAAGACCGAGCTCACCGTCCCGAAGGCCAGCAAGCGCGTCGTTCGCGTGAACGACACCACGACCGCCGCCGAACTCGCCCGCCAGATGGGCGTCAAGGCCGGCGAGGTGCTCGGCACCCTGATGCGCCTCGGCGCGATGAAGACGGTCAACGAGGCGTTTGACGTCGACACGGCCACGCTGGTCGCCGAGGAATTCGGGTTCACGCTCGAGAACACGGCGGTCAACGTCGACGAGCTGCTCGACCTGAATCTCGAAACCGGAGCCGAGGACGAGGGCGAGGCGCGCCCGCCGGTCGTGACCGTGATGGGGCACGTCGACCACGGCAAGACCTCGCTGCTCGACGCGATCCGCGAGAGCAACGTCGTCTCCGGCGAGTCGGGCGGCATCACCCAGCACATCGGCGCCTACATGGTGCAGTCGAAGATCGGTCCGATCTGCTTCCTCGACACGCCCGGACACGCGGCCTTCACGGCGATGCGCTCCCGAGGCGCGAGCGTGACCGATGTCGTGGTCCTGGTGGTCGCCGCCGACGACGGCGTGATGCCCCAGACGATCGAGGCCGTGAACCATGCGAAGGCGGCGGGCGTCCCCGTGATCGTCGCCGTCAACAAGATGGACAAGCCCGATGCGAACCCGGACCGTGTCAAGCAACAGCTGACCGAGCTCGGGCTGCAGCCGGAAGAGTGGGGCGGCGACACGCAGTACATGCCGGTGTCCGCCCTGAAGCGCACCGGCATCGACGAGCTGCTCGAGGCGATCTCGCTGCAGGCCGAGATCCTGGACCTGCGCGCGCCGAGCGATACGCGCGCGGTCGGGACCGTGGTCGAGTCGCGTCTCGATCGCGGGCGGGGTCCGGTGGCTACGGTGCTCGTGCAGAAGGGCGTGATGAAGCACGGCGACCATTTCGTCTGCGGCGAGATCGTCGGCCGCGTGCGCGCGATGAGCGACCATGCGGGGCGCCCGGTGAAGGAAGCGGGTCCTTCGACCCCGGTCGAGATCATCGGCCTGGACGGCGTGCCGTCCGCCGGCGACCATTTCGTCGTCGTCGAGGACCCGTCCAAGGCCACGCAGGTGGCGGACTTCCGCCGCGAGGCCACCCGGAAGTCGGCGATGACGACCACGACGCGCATGTCGCTCGAGGACCTGCAGCGCCGCATGAGCGGCGCCGCCGAGAACCTCGAGCTGCGCATCGTGCTCAAGGCCGACATGGACGGCTCGGTCGAGGCGATCAAGACCGCGATCGAGAAACTGTCGAACGACGAGGTCACGCTGCGCGTGATCCACGGCGGCGTGGGCGCGATCAACGAGTCGGACGTCCAGCTCGCGATGGCGTCGAACGCGATCGTGGCCGGCTTCCACGTGCGTCCGGAAGGAAAGGCGCGTCAGCTGGCCGAGCGGGAAGGCGTGGACATCCGCCTGCACACGGTCATCTACGAGCTGATCGACGAGGTGAAGGCGGCGCTCGAGGGCCTGCTCGCGCCCGAGCAGAAGGAAGTCTACGAGGGGCGCGCCGAAGTGCGCGACACCTTCAGCGTTCCGGGCGGGACGATCGCCGGCTGCTACGTGCTCGACGGCACCATCACGCGCGGGCGCTCGTGCCGCGTGGTCCGGGATGGTCGCGTCGTCTACACGGGCAGGTTGTCGAGCCTGCGACGGTTCAAGGAAGACGCCAGGGAAGTGCAGGCCGGCTACGAGTGCGGCATCGGCCTGGAGCGCTTCAACGACGTGAAGGTCAGCGACCAGATCGAGTGCTACCGCATCGACGAGGTGAAGCGCACGCTTTCGTCGCCGAAGCCGGAGGCGTCGGCGCGGGCCTGAGAATGGCCGGTTCCCCGATCTCCCAGCAGCCGTGGTCGTCGGAGTCCTCGAGCTCACGCTCTACCTGCCCGAGAACCACTCGCTCAAGGGCAAGCGCGCCGTGCTCCGGTCGATCAAGGCGCGCGTGAGGTCGAGATTCAACGTCTCGGTCGCCGAGACGGAACACCAGGACTCCTGGCAGACGATCGTGCTGGCCGTGGCGCAGGTGGGCAACGACCGCGATCACGTCGATCGCTGCCTGCGCGAGGTCTCCGAGTTCGTCAGCGGCCTCGGGTTGGCCGACCCGGGCCGGGAAGCCTACGAGTTCACGAACTATTGATGCGGCGGGCGCCGCGCGAACGGTCACGGTTTCATGGCGATGGCAGGAAGAAGGGCAGAGCGGGTCAGCCGCCAGGTCGTGCAGACCCTGGCGACGGTGCTGGAAGAGGGCGTGCATGATCCGCGACTCGTGGGCGTCACGTTCACCAGCGCGACCGCGACCGACGACCTGCGCACGGTGCGCGTCTTCTTCACGGTCTTCGGTGACGACACGGCACGCGATGCCGCGGCCGAAGGCCTGAAGGCCGCCGCCGGCTACCTGCGCCGCGAACTGGCCCACGGCCTCGCGTTGCGGTACGTGCCGTCGCTCGTCTTCGAGTTCGACAGCGCGACGCGGACCGCCGAGCGCATCGACCGGCTGCTGCGCGATTCGGCGCCGGTCCGACCGCCGGAGGAGGACTGAGATGGGACGCCGCAAGTCCACGGCCGAGGGGCCGGACGCGCTGCTGCTCGTCGACAAGCCGGCCGGGATCAGCTCGGCCGCGGTCGTCGCGCGGGTGCGCCGTGTCTTCGGGGGCGTGAAGGCCGGCCATACGGGGACGCTCGATCCGTTCGCGACCGGCCTGCTGCCGGTCTGCCTCGGGGAGGGCACCAAGGCCGCGACCTACCTGACGGAAGCCGACAAGACCTACGAGGGCGTCATTCGGCTCGGCGTCGTCACGGACACGCTGGACGGAACCGGGGTCGTCACGGCCACCGCGGAGGTCCCGGAGCTCGAGGCCGGCCGGCTCGAGGAGGTGGCGAGCGAGTTCCGCGGGGACATCCTGCAACTGCCGCCGACCTATTCGGCCATCAAGCGCGGGGGGCGGCCGATGTACGAGCTTGCCCGGCGCGGCGAGGCGCCGGAACTCGAGCCGCGCCCGGTGCGGGTGGACCGGCTGGAACTGCGCCTGCTCGACCCGGAGCGGCTCGCCGTTTCCGTGGACTGCTCGAAGGGATTCTACGTGCGCAGCCTCGCGCACGACATCGGGGCCCGGCTCGGCTGCGGCGCGATGCTGGAGAGCCTGCGGCGCACCCGCGTCGGCCGGCTGAGGATCGAGGACGCGGTTCCTCTGGAGGAGATCGAGGGCGATGGGGGCCTGTTGCGCGCGTCGGCCAGGCTTCTCGGCCTCGGCGAGGCGCTGGCGGACCTGCCGCGGGTCGAGATCCCGCCCCGGGACGCCGCCGACCTGCGCCTCGGCCGCCAGGCGCCGCTGGCCTCGCTCGCGCCCGGGCGCTCCGGGCAGAAAGTCAGGCTCACGGCCGGCCGCGACCTCGTGGCCGTGGCCGTGTCGGAAGGAAGGGTATGGGTGCTGGAGCGGGTCTTCGCCTCTTCGAGACCGAACGCTTCTTGCCCTGCCGGCGGGTTCGTGTTACCTGCTGCCGTCTCTCAATTGGAAGAAGAGGAAAGGAACGAAGCGAATCGTCGTGACTGACAGTCTCGAACAATCCCAAGCGAAGAAAGAGCTCATCTCGGCCTACCGGCGTCACGACAGTGACTCGGGGTCGCCGGAAGTGCAGATCGCTCTGCTCAGCAAGCGCATCACGCACCTCACCGAGCACTTCAAGGTCCATAAGAAGGACCATCACTCGCGCCGCGGACTCCTCAAGCTCGTGAGCCAGCGCCGCCGTCTCCTTGATTACATCAAGAGGACGGACCACGCCGTGTACGTGTCGCTGCTCGAACGGCTCGGGATCCGCAAGTAGCGCGATCGCCCCGTACCATACGCCTCTTCTCCCAACCGCAACGGAATTCAGGTTAGGAGAAGAACACACATGAGGCACGAAGTAGCCCTGGAAGTGGGCGGCCGCCGTCTTTGTCTGGAGACGGGCCGCGTTGCAAAGCAGGCCGACGGCGCCGTTCTCGTGTCGTACAACGACACGACGGTGCTGGTGACGGCCGTTTCGGCGCACTCGATGCGCGAGGGGCAGGATTTCTTCCCGCTCACGGTCGAGTACGTCGAGAAGGCGTTCGCCGCCGGGAAGATCCCCGGCGGGTTTTTCAAGCGCGAAGGCCGGCAGAGCGCCGACGAGATCCTCGTCTGCCGCTGCATCGACCGTCCGATCCGTCCGCTGTTCCCGGAAGGGTACATGTACGAGACGCAGGTCATCGCGACCGTGCTCTCGGCGGACCGCGCGGGCGCGCCCGACGTCATCAGCCTGATCGGCGCGTCGGCGGCGCTGCACATCTCGGACATCCCGTTCGACGGGCCGATCGCCGGCGTCCGCGTCGGCCGCATCGGCGGGAAGCTGGTCGCCAACCCGGCCCTCGACGACCTGGAGACGAGCGACATCAACCTGCTCATCGCGGCCAAGCGCGACTCGATCGTGATGGTCGAGGGCGGGGGCAACCAGATCCCCGAGGATGAGTTGCTCGAGGCGCTCTATTTCGGCGCCGACCAGGTCATCCCCATCGTCGAGATGCAGGAGGAACTGCGCCGCCTCACCGGCAGCACCGCGAAGCGCGAGTTCGTGCCGCCGTCGATTTCCGCCGACGTGCTCGCCCGCGTCCGCGAACTCGCCGAGCCGCACCTGCGACGCGCGTACTCGTTCACGGACAAGCTGGAGCGCTACGCGAACCTCGACAAGGCCAAGGCCGAGTTCAAGGCTTCGGTGCCCGACGACCTCGCCGCCCACGGTTCCGAGGTCACCCGCGCCTACTCGCGGGTGAAGGAGGACATCGTCCGCGGCGACATCGTCGAGCACGGCAAGCGGGTCGACGGCCGCAGCCTCGACGTCGTCCGTCCGATCTCGGTCGAGACCGGCGTACTGCCGCGCACGCACGGCAGCGCGCTGTTCACCCGCGGCGAGACCCAGGCGATCGTGGTGGCGACGCTCGGCACCTCGGCCGACGTCCAGCGCATCGATGCGCTGCTCGGCGACGTGCGAAAGCGCTTCATGCTGCACTACAACTTCCCGCCCTACAGCGTCGGCGAGGTCAAGATGCTGCGCTCGGCCGGGCGTCGCGAGATCGGCCACGGCGCGCTCGCCGAGCGGGCGATGCTGCCCGTGCTCCCGAGCGCGGACGAGTTCCCGTACACGCTGCGCGTCGTCTCGGAGATCACCGAGTCGAACGGCTCCTCGTCGATGGCGACCGTCTGCGGCGCGTCGCTGTCGCTGATGGACGCCGGCGT
>CAYYZO010000143.1:0-5595 GCA_964476185.1 uncultured Myxococcales bacterium | reverse complement strand
CGTCGCCCGCCACGGCCGCGCGCCGCGCGCCTCCGCCGCCAAGCGCCGGCGGACGGCGTCGCGGCGCGGCCCGGCGCCGATCGCGACCGCGCCGGTCACGTTCGCGGGCCGCGCGCGCGCCACGCCGATCCACGACCGCGAGACGCTCGCGCCGGGACAGCGCATCGACGGACCGGCGATCGTCGTCGAGTACAGCTCGACCACCGTCGTCGCGCCGGACTGGTCCTGCACGGTCGACGCCGCCGGCAACCTGCGGCTCCTGCCGCGCGAGGCCGTGAGCCGCTCGGGAGGAAGGAAACGATGAAGGCCCGGGCAACGAAACCGGGGAAGGACGCCGCGATGCCCCGGCTCTCCGCCGTCGACCTCGAGCTGTTCGCGAACCGCCTGACCGGCATCAGCGAGGAGATGGGCGTCGTGCTGCAGTCGGCGTCGATGTCGCCGAACATCAAGGAGCGGCGCGACTTCTCGTGCGCGCTGTTCGACGCGGACGGCGACATGGTCGCGCACGCCGCGCACATCCCCGTGCACCTCGGTTCGACTCCGCTCGCGGTCGCGGCGGCGCTCGAGCGCACGACGCTGGAGCGCGGCGACGTCGTGATCCTCAACGACCCCTACGCCGGCGGCACGCACCTGCCGGACGTCACGCTGGTCGCGCCGGTGTTCACGGAACGGGGCCGGCGCCCGTTCGCGTACGTGGCCGACCGCGCGCACCACGCCGACATCGGCGGCGGCAAGCCCGGGTCGATGGCGCTCGCGACCGACATCCACCAGGAGGGCCTGCGCATCCCGCCGGTGCACCTGCTGCGCGGCGGCGAGTGGGTTCGCGAGACGCGCGAGCTGTTCCTCGCGAACACGCGCGTTCCCGAGGAACGGCTCGGCGACCTCGAGGCGCAGGTCGCGGCGCTGCGGGCCGGGGCGGCGCGCACGCTCGAGCTGGTCCGGCGCTTCGGCGAGCGCGACGTCGCCGTCGCGATGAAGGAATTGCAGGCTTACTCGCACCGGCTCGTGGACGCGCTGCTCACGCGCTTCCCCGGGGGACGCCACGTCGCCGAGGACTTCCTCGACGGCGACGGCGCGGGCGCGCTCGACATCCCGATCCGGGTCGCGATCGAGCGGCGCGGCCGCCGCCTCGAGTTCGACTTCCGCGAAAGCGGCGACCAGGTGCGCGGGCCCGTCAACGCGAACCTCGCGATCACGACGTCGGCCGTCTTCTACGCGATCGCCTGCGTGGCCGGGCGCGAGGTGCCCGCCAACGCCGGCATGATGCGGCCGGTCAAGATCGCGACGCGGCCCGGCAGCATCGTCGACTGCCGCTTCCCGTCGGCGGTGGCGGGCGGCAACGTCGAGACCTCGCAGCGCATCGTCGACGTCGTGCTGCGCGCCCTCGCGCGGGCGCTGCCGGACCGCGTGCCGGCCGCGAGCTGCGGCACGATGAACAACCTCGCTCTCGGCGGCTACGACCGCGTGCGCGCCCGGCACTTCTCCTACTACGAGACCGTCGGCGGCGGCTGCGGCGCCGGCCCGCGCGGCGACGGCGCGAGCGCGATGCAGACGCACATGACGAACACCTGGAACACGCCGGTCGAGGTGCTCGAGGCCTACTATCCCCTGCGCGTGCACCGCTACGCCGTGCGACGCGGCTCGGGCGGCAAGGGCCGTCATCGCGGCGGCGACGGCATCGTCCGCGAAGTCGAAGTGCTGGCGGAAAGCGAGGTCACGCTGCTGGCCGAGCGGCGCGAGCGCGGCCCGTGGGGGCTCGCGGGCGGCGGCGACGGCGCCCCGGGCCGGGACGAAGTCGTGGACGCCCGCGGGCGGAAGCGGCGGATCGACGCGAAGAGCTCGATGACGCTCGCGCCCGGGGAACGCATCGTCATAGCGACGCCAGGCGGCGGCGGCTGGGGGAAGGCGCCCCGCGGGCGCTGAAGCGGCGGCTCAGTCGCCGACGGGCTCGAGTCCGAGGTCGCCGAGGGGGCGCGTGAAGGTGTAGTTGCCGGGTTCGGCGACGAGCACGCGGCCGATCGTGTCGACGTCACCCGTGACGGCCGCGAACGGAACCCCGGCAACGAAGAAGGCGGCGCCGACGAGCGTCACGGCGAGGCCGAGCGGCCGAACGATCAGCAGGTCGGTGACGACCTCGACGCCCGAGGGGCCGAGGTCGCGGTTGCTCTTGTAAACGCTCACGTCCGAGGCTGCGGCCGGCCCGAACGACGAGAGCAGCAACGCGGCGATCGACAGGGCGACGGTGACGCGGCGAGGCATGGCACGCGCAGACTAGGCGTGCCATCAGCCGCAAGTCAATAACGCGCACGTCATCACGAACGAGGCCCCGGCTCCGGGGCACGAACACGAAGGGCGCGGGGAGATGCTCCCCGCGCCCTTCGCCTGTCCCGCTGAAAAAAGGAGGACGTGAGGGTTGCCCCTCACGCCCCTCTGCCCGGGAGGAGGATCCCAAGTCGCTGACCAGGCGACCCGTTCAGGCAGAGTCCGGTGCGGCCGTTCGTCCCGTCGGCCGCGCTGTTCTTGTCTGCGCGCCCTGCGCACCCGGCGCTGCATGCGCTCCCTTCGGCTCCCGTCGGGAGCCTCGAGCGCTTCCTCGCGATGCGCCTCCCGGTGCGCAGCTCGACGCGCAGACCCGGCGGCCTTCAGGCCGCCTCGTGCTCCTCGTCGCTCTTGTGGCGACGGCGCATCGCGCCCTCGACGATCAACTCGACCTGCCGCTCGAGCGAGTTCACGCGACGGCGGATGCCGTCGAGGTCGCTGCGCGTCGGGACGCCGATCGCGTGCAGGACGGCCTCGACGCGCTTGCGCGCTTCCTTCTCGAAGCTCTCGAGGGCCTTCTCGCTGCTCGACGTGACGTCCTTGCGCAGCGCCTTCACGCGCTTGTCGACGGTGCCGCGAAGATCGAAGACGGTGTCCTCGACGTCGGCGCGCACGTTCTTGACGGTCTTCGTCACGCGCTTGGTGACCGTCTCGCTGAAGTCGCTGACCTTGTCGACGAGGTCGTTCAACTGGCGGCGGTTCTTCTTGGGGATGTAGCTGGCGGCTTCGCGGCTGACGCGGTCGACGGTCTTGCCGAGATCCTTGCGCAGGCGCGTGGCCTGCTTCTCGAGGTCGCGAAACGTCGTCGGAATCGCGGTGGTCGCTTTCTTCCTTGCCCTGGTGGCCATGATCGATCCTCCTTGTGCCGGCCCGTCGCGACTGGCGACGAAGCTCCGGTCCGTGTGTTCCTGCGCGACTTCGCGGCGCCTCTCGTTCGCAGCCGCCGCTGCCGGCATCCCGTTCCTAACACGATGCGTCACGTAGTCAACGCACTGCGGCATTTTTCTTGAACCTGGATCCGGGGAAGGTCGGTGAGGAAACTCGGGGAGGATGACCGGGTCGTCCGACGAAGATGCCGAAGCCTGCGCCGGAAGGTGCGAGCGGAAGACGGGTCCGCCCGACCGGTCGAACCCTGATCGAGCGCCGCAAGGGACTGTTATCGCGAACGAAACGCCTCGGCTGGCTGGACGCCCCCGCGACCCGGACGGGCTTCGGCGACGGGCGGGATCGAGGACGGGATACGAAGCAGGCGCTGCCCGGGCCCTCGCCGCGACCGGCGCGGGCCCGGGAGGTCGATGCCGGACGGGGACCGGATCAGTCGGAGGAGGCCGGCGAGGTCGTCGAAGGGGCAGTAGCCGACGAGGAGCTTTCGGAACTCGAGGTCGCGGACGACGAGGCATCGGAGCTCGAGGATCCCGACGACTTCTTCTGGTAGCCGTCCGCGTACCAGCCGCCGCCCTTCAGCGAGAACGCCGCGGTGCTCATCAGCTTGGTGACCTTGGCCTTGCAGGTCGGGCACTTCTTGAGCACCGGGTCGCTCAGCGACTGGCGGAACTCGAACTCCCCACACTTCGGACAGTCGTACTCGTAAATCGGCATGGTGTTCTCTCGCTGCGGCCCGGCCGCGGCAATGCCAGGATCCGGCCGCGGGCCCGCCGAAACCCGGACGGTTCGGCGCGCGCGAAGCTAGGCAGCGACCTGCGGGTTGTCAACGCACCTGCGAGGCCTCGCGCTCGAGCCTGGCGGCCGCGGTCGCGGGATCCTCGCACGAGAGGCGCACGGTCTTGGAACGGCCCGTCTGGCCGGCCACGAGCGCCGCGGCCCGCAGAGGCAGGCCCGCGCTCCGCGCGACGAGTTCGAGCACCGCGCGATTGGCCTCGCCTTCGACCGGCGGCGAAGTGACCTGGAGCTTCAGGCGGTCGCCGATCACCCCGGCGATCCGATCGCGCGAGGCCCGCGGCACGACGCGCACGTCGACGTCCACGCCGTCCGGGCGCAGTCGCAGCCACGGCGCGGCCACGACGGTCAGCCCTTGCCGAGTTCGACCGAGCGCCTGGCCGCGGCGGCGACGGCGGCCTGGACCGTCTCGACGAAGCCTTTCCCGTCGAGGCTGGCGAGCCCCGCCAGCGTGGTGCCGCCGGGGCTGGAAACCGCGCGGCGAAGGTCGGCCGGCTCCTGGCCGGTCTCGATCATCATCTGAGCGGCGCCGGCGATCGTCTGGTAGGTGAGCGAGCGCGCGAGGTCCTTCGGCAGGCCGCCCTTCTCCGCCGCCGCGACGAGCGCCTCGGCGAAACGGTAGACGTAGGCCGGACCGGACCCGCTCAGCGCCGTGACGACGTGCAGGCGCTTCTCGTCGTCGATCACGTGCGCGTCGCCGACGGCGGCGAAGATCTTCTTCACGAGCCGCACGTCGGCGGCGGTCGCGTTCGCGCCGGCGCACAGCACCGAGGCGCCCTTGCCGACGAGGGACGGCGTGTTCGGCATCACGCGCACGACGCGCGCGCCGGCGCCGAGGCCCTTCTCGAGCCGCGCGAGCAGCACGCCGGCCGCGATCGACACGTACAGCTCGCGGCGCGACGCGGCCGGGCGCAGCGCGGCCAGCACGTCGCCGAGCACCTGCGGCTTGACCGCCAGCACCACCGTGCGGCTGCGGCGGACCACGTCGGCGTTGTCGGTCGCGACGCCGACCCGGTAGCGACGCGCCAGCGCGCGTCGCCTGGCGGCGTCCGGTTCCGCGACCAGCAGCGTGGCGGCGTCGCGACCGCTCGCGAGCAGGCCCTTCACGAGCGCCTCGGCCATGTTGCCGCCGCCGATGAACCCGATGTCGATCGTCTTGGCTTGCGCCATGTCGTCCTCCTGATTCGCCTCGCGGCGCCCTACGCCGCCGGCCGTTCTCCGAAGATCGCGGTCCCGATGCGAACGATCGTCGCGCCCTCGGCGATCGCGTCCTCGAAGTCGCCCGTCATGCCCATCGACAACTCGCCGAGCGGCGCGCGCGCGAGGCCGAGCGCGCGAAGCCGGGCGGCCAGCTCGCCGAGCGCCGCGAACTGCGGCCGCGCGTCGAGGCCGGGATCGGCCACGCCCATGAGCCCGACGACGCGGATGCCCTCGTGCTGCACGGCGACGCGAAGCCACGCCTCGGCGTCGCCCGGCTCGATCCCGCCACGCCTCGGGCGGGCCTCGGGGCCGTCGCCGGCTGCCCCGCCGTCGACGCCGCCGATGGCTCTCGGGCAGCCCTTCTTCTTTTTGAAGCGCAACGGCCCCTACGACACTGGG
>CAYYZO010000142.1:0-5635 GCA_964476185.1 uncultured Myxococcales bacterium | reverse complement strand
TGGACCGAGGTGAAGGGGCTCGACCTCGGCGTCTTCCTGCCGTGGGTGCTGTTCGCGACGTTCGTCAAGTTCCTCGGCATCCTCGCGAACATCGTGCGCTGGCAGGTGCTGCTGAAGGGCCAGGACCTGGACTTCGGCTTCGGCTGGCTGACGGCCAGCTACTTCGTCGGGCGCTTCTTCGGGATCGTGATGCCCTCGACGCTGGGCCTCGACGGCTGGCGGCTCTACGACACGATCCGGCTTTCCCGCAAGCCCGTCGAGTGCACCACGGCGCTGGCGGTCGAGCGCATCATCGGCCTGGTCGGCCTGCTCGCGACGATCCTGCTGTTCATGCCGTTCGCGGACCTCTCCGGCCGCGACCTCGCCGACATCGTGCAGGCGATGGCCGCCCCGCTCGGCGCCGCCATGGTGTTCGGGCTGATGCTGCTGCTGCGCCCCGAACTGTTCGCCCCGCTGATCGCGCTGGTCCCCGTCGCGAAGGTCCGCGGCTTCCTGCAAAGCACGATCCGCAGCGCGACGGCCTATTCCTCGCGCCGCAGCGCGCTGATGATCGCGCTGCTTTGCGCGGTGTTCGGCCAGATCACGACGATGGCCATGTACTTCGCGAACGCGATGGCGCTGCAGGTCGAGGACGTGACGATGCTCCAGGTCTTCTACGCCGCGGCCGTGATGACCCTCGGCACGTTCGTCACGCCGACCGCCGCCGGCGAGGGCGTGCGCGAGCTCGTCTTCGTCGAGATGCTCGGCGGGCACGTGCCGGCGGCGAAGGCCTTCCTGATCGGCCACATCGGCTTCTGGATCGAGAAGCTGCTGCTGTCGTTCCAGGGCGGCATCTTCCTGATCTGGGCGCCGAAGTCGTACCAGCGCGTCACGCGCGAGGATCTCGAGCGCCTGAAGGAAGAGACGGCCCGCGAGCGCGCGGCGGCCAGCGCGGCCTGACGTTCCGCCCCCCGCCGTTCGGCGACCGGGCGCTGGTGGCGCTCACTGCGGGCGTCGGTATGCGCGCTCGCTGGTCCTCGGGCGCTGCGCGCCCTGCGGAGTCGCTCGCACGCACACCGACGCCCTTCGTTCGCGACGCGGCGTCCCTTCCCTCGTCAGCGGCCCCGGGCCGCGTGGGGAGTGCCGAGTTCCGCTGAACAAACGATTGTCTGGGGGGCGAATCTGCCGCAGACTGGGGGGTGATGGCCCGCTCCTCGATCGTTTCGCGCATCGCGCACGACAGTTTCCGCCGGTCCCCCCCGTCGATCCTGCCCGGCGAACGCTGGTGGGATCACCTCGAGAGCAACTTCTGCGACCGCCCCGAAGGCTTCGAGCTCGAGCCCTGGGACTGGGCGCGCGTCAACGCGACGGCCGCGCTCGACCTGGTCATGCGGACCTGGGGCGGGACGCTGCTCAGCCTGACCCTGCCGCTCGGCTTCGTGCCGGCGCTCACGGGGCGCGGCTTCGCCGAGACGACCGACGACTGGCAGATGTACGTGGACCTCGTGCAGAAGGACCAGGACCCGGCAGCCTTCTTCCGCGAGCCTCCCGACAACGTCCCCGTCACCGAGTACGAGCCGCGCTGGTCGATCTTCGAGCCCGGCGACGGGCGTTGCATCGGCCTCAAGTTCAACTCGCCGTACGAGCCGTGGAACCCGCGGCTGGCCGACACGTTCGCCGCGCACCGCAACAACCGCGTCGCGCGCGCGCGCTGGTGGCGCCACAACAACGGGCCGCGCCCGGTGCTGCTCGCGATCCACGGCTTCATGGCCGACCCCTACTGGCTGAACGTGCGCTTCTTCTCGCTCGAGCAGTTCTACGAGCAGGGCTACGACGTCGTGCTGTTCACGCTGCCGCACCACGGGCTGCGCGCCGAGGATTCCACCGTCTACAGCGGGCAGGGCTTCTTCTCGTGCGGCATGAGCGGCATCAACGAGAGCATGGGACAGGCCGTCTGCGACCTGCGCGTGCTGATGCGCTACCTGCGCCGCCAGTGCGGCGTCGAGAAGATCGCGGTCACGGGCGTCAGCCTCGGCGGCTGGACCGCGTCGATGCTCGCGAGCCTGCACGACGACCTCGAGGCCGTGATCCCGAACGTGCCGGTCTGCAGCCCGGTCGACCTGCTGCTCGAGTGGCAGCCGGCCGGCGCCATCGTGCGCACGGGCCTGTTCGGGCTGCGCTGGTCGGTGCGCTACCTGCGCGAGGTCATGGCGGTGACGACGCCGCTCACCTACGAGCCGAAGCTGCCGCCCGAGCGCCTGATGATCATCGGCGGCGTCGGCGACCGGCTCGCGCCGCCGAAGCACTCGCGGCTGCTCTGGGACCACTGGGGACGCTGCCGCATCCACTGGTTCCCCGGCAACCACGTCGTGCACCTCGACCGCGGCGCGTACATCGACCAGATGACGCAGTTCCTGCACCAGCTCGATTTCCGCCACGAGACGGCGCTGCCCCTCGAGGAAGTCGACCTCGTCGCCGAGGCCGGCTGACCTCGCAGCCGTCCCCCTGTGGCCGCGCTCCCGGGAGCGCGGCGTTCTTGTCTTTTCGCCGGTCCCCCTGTACGGACCCTCGTCGTTTCGAGGGGAGTGGGCACCCCCGCGGCGCGACCCGAAGCCCACCGTCCGGCCTGACCGCTGGGCGACGAGAAACCAGCGCAATTTCGCGCACTTCAGCCGGACAAGCAGAGACGAATGGCCCTCAAAGACGTCCTCGACGAACTCCAGAACCGCACCGCCCAGGCCGAGGCCGGGGGCGGCCCCAAGCGCATCGCCGCGCGCCACGAGAAAGGCCTGCTCTCGGCCCGCGAGCGCATCGACCTCCTGTTCGACAGCGGCACCTTCGTCGAGGTCGACAAGTTCAAGACCCACCGCTGCAACGACTTCGGGATGGACAAGCAGCGCATCCCGGGCGACGGCATCGTCACCGGCTACGGCACGGTCGACGGCCGCACCGTCTTCGCGTTCGCGCAGGACTTCACGGTGCTCGGCGGCAGCCTCTCCCACGCCTTCGCCGAGAAGATCTGCAAGATCATGGACCTCGCGATGAAGGCGGGGGCCCCGGTCGTCGGGCTCAACGACTCGGGCGGCGCGCGCATCCAGGAGGGTGTCGAGAGCCTCGGCGGCTACTCGGACATCTTCACGATGAACACGCTCGCCTCGGGCGTGGTCCCGCAGATCTCGGCCATCATGGGCCCGTGCGCTGGCGGCGCGTCGTACTCGCCGGCGCTGACGGACTTCATCCTGATGGTCGACCAGAAGAGCTACATGTTCATCACCGGCCCCGACGTCATCAAGTCGGTGACGCGCGAGGTGGTGACGCAGGAAGACCTCGGCGGCGGCCTCGCGCACAACTCGAAGAGCGGCGTCGCGCACTTCCTCGCCGCGAGCGACGAGGACTGCATCCAGCAGGTGCGCCGGCTGCTCGGCTACCTGCCCTCCAACAACATGGACGAGGCGCCGGCCCTGTCGTGCAACGACCCGGTCGACCGCGAGACGCCCGAGCTCGACGACGTCGTGCCGGACAACTCGAACCAGCCCTACGACATGCACGTGATCATCGAGGCCTCGGTGGACGTCGGCAGCTTCTTCGAGGTGCACGCGCACTTCGCGAAGAACGCGGTCGTCGGCTTCGCGCGCGTCGGCGGCCGGTCCGTCGGCGTCGTCGCGAACCAGCCGCAGCACCTCGCCGGCTGCCTCGACAGCAACGCCTCGAACAAGATCGCGCGCTTCGTGCGCTTCTGCGACTGCTTCAACCTGCCGGTGATCACGTTCGTCGACGTGCCGGGCTTCCTGCCGGGCACGGCGCAGGAATGGGGCGGCATCATCCGCCACGGCGCGAAGATCGTGTACGCGTACGCCGAGGCCACCGTGCCCAAGATCACCGTGATCACGCGCAAGGCGTACGGCGGCGCCTACGCCGTCATGGGGCCGAAGCACACGCGCGGCGACGTCAACCTCGCCTACCCCTCCGCCGAGATCGCCGTGATGGGCGCCGACGGCGCGGTGAACATCATCTTCCGCGGCGAGCTGAAGGACGCGGCCGACGCCGAGTCGCGCCGCAAGGAGCTCGTCGACGACTACCGCAGCCGCTTCGCGACGCCGTTCCGCGCCGCCGAGCTCGGCTACATCGACGAAGTGATCCTGCCGTCGCAGACCCGCATCCGCATCGCGCAGTCGCTCGCGATGCTCGCGAACAAGAAGGACGTCAACCCGCCGAAGAAACACGGCAACATCCCGCTCTGAGGAGGCTGCACCGTGGTGGATGAATTCCGTACCGTTCCCCCAGGCGTCGGCGGCCTGTCCGGAAGGCCCGACCTCCTGCGCGTCGCGCTGGCCGCCTATGCCGCCCATCTCCAGAAGCGCGCGCGGGTGCGCGTCCCGCGCGGCACGACCTCGTGGGGCCTGTCCGCCCGCCTGACGCAGATCCGCCGCCTGAACACCCGCTGAGCGCAGCGCGAGCATCGAGGAATCCGAACGAACATGGCCACCTACAAGGTCAAAGCCTACGGCAAGGAATACACGGTCGAAGTCATCGAGCAGGCCGCCGGCGCACGCATCATCGTCGAAGGCTACAGCTTCGAGGTTGAGCAGGCCGCGCCCGGCTCGGTGCCGGGCCAGACGCCCGCGCCGTCGCGCGCGGGCGCGACACGACCGGCGGCGCCGCCGCCGGTCGCCGCCGCGGAGCCTCCCGCGAAGAAGACGAAGGCCTCGCCCAAGGCGGCGCCTGCGGCCGCGGCTCCGGCCGCCGCCAAGCCCGCCGCGGCCCCCGGTGGTCGCGGCGCCGTCGTCGCGCCGATCCCGGGCGTGATCACGAAGGTCTGCGTCGCCGAGGGCGAAACGGTCAAGGCGGGACAGACCGTCGTCAAGCTCGAGGCGATGAAGATGGAGAACGACATCACCGCTCTCGTCGACGGCGTCGTCAAGCAGATCGCCGTCTCCGAGGGCAACGAGGTCTCGGACGGGCAGCTGCTGGTCCTCGTCGAGTAGGCGCAGCGCCGCGCGCGGCTCGACAACCCCCGTGTCGCGAGCG
Source organism: uncultured Myxococcales bacterium (assembly GCA_964476185.1). Taxonomy (GTDB): domain Bacteria; phylum Desulfobacterota; class Binatia; order UBA1149; family CAITLU01; genus DATNBU01. The sequence goes on along the minus strand of CAYYZO010000142.1, from coordinate 628 downwards.
AGGCTGGCGACACGGAACCGACGGGAAATCGCGCCGACCGTCGCTCGTTCGACGGGGCGCGGCGCCGACAGGTTCGATTCCACGGGCTCGCCGGACCGGGCGGGCCGACGCTAGCGAGTACCCACCATGGCAAGCTTCGATCAGGAACTCTCCCGCTGGAACGAAAAGGTGCTGACGCCGGCCCGCACGAAGTCGGCCGAGCGCAGCCCGCGCTTCGAGACGCTCTCGGGCATTCCCGTCGAGACGATCTACGGGCCGCAGTCGGGCGAGTACCCGGATTCGCTCGGCCTGCCCGCCGAGTATCCGTTCACACGCGGCGTGCAGCCGAATATGTACCGCGGCCGCTTCTGGACGATGCGCCAGTACGCCGGCTTCGGCACGGCGGAGGAATCGAACCAGCGCTACCGCTTCCTGCTCGGCCAGGGCACGACCGGCCTGTCAGTCGCGTTCGACCTGCCGACCCAGATGGGCCGCGACAGCGACCACCAGCTCGCCGAGGGCGAGGTCGGCAAGGTCGGCGTCGCGATCGACTCGCTGGCCGACATGGAGACGCTGTTCGACGGCATCCCGCTCGACAAGGTCACCACGTCGATGACGATCAACGCGACCGCGTCGATCCTGCTCGGCT
>CAYYZO010000141.1:0-5701 GCA_964476185.1 uncultured Myxococcales bacterium | reverse complement strand
AGCCGTGGCTTGGGTCTCCTAACGACCGACTGACTTCCTGAGTCCGCCGCCCCGCGACCTTCTTGATGTCGGCGGGCTTGGGCACCGAGGAGACGGCGCTGATCGACTCCTCCTGGTCGCACTCCTCGGCGATGATGTCGTTGCAGAGGTCGATGCACTCGTCGCAGATGTAGACCGTGGGGCCGGCGATGAGCTTTCGCACTTCCTCCTGTCCCTTCCCGCAGAAGGAACACACCAGGTCCTTGGTCTTGTCGTCGCCCTGTTTGCGCATCGTCGGCTCCGCCTAGGTCGCGAGCGGCCGGCTCTCGATCACGTGATCGACGATGCCGAACGTCTTCGCTTCCTCTCCCGTCATGAACCGGTCCCTGTCCGTCTCCCGCTCGATCACCTCGAGCGTCTGCCCGGTGTGCTTCGAGAGGATAGCATTGAGATCCTCCCGAATCCTCAGGATCTCTTTGGCCTGGATGGCGATGTCCGACGCCTGTCCCTGCACCCCGCCCATCGGCTGATGGATCATGATGCGGGCGTGCGGCAGGGCATAGCGCTTGCCCGGGGCGCCGGCGGCCAGAAGGATCGCGCCCATGCTGGCGGCCTGTCCGATGCAGAGCGTCGAGACGGGCGGCCGGATGTACTGCATCGTGTCATAGATCGCGAGGCCGGCCGTCACCGACCCCCCCGGCGAGTTCACGTAGAGGTAGATGTCCTTGTCCGGATCTTCCGACTCCAGGAACAGAAGCTGCGCCGTGATCAGGGAAGCGCTGACGTCGTTGACATCCGAGGAGAGGAAGACGATCCGCTCCTTCAGAAGTCGCGAATAGATGTCGTAGGCGCGCTCCCCCCGACCGGTGGTCTCGACGACCATGGGTACCAGATTCATGCCAACCCCTTGAAAACAGGCCGCGGACTCGTTGCCGAAAGCACGGTAACGGGTTTACCCACGGTCGGCAACTTTGCTTTCTTCGACTTCGCGCTCCTGCACAGACGCGGTTTCGAAGACTTTTTCCGCCGCCTTCTCGCGCAACATGTTGCGCCGCAGCTCGGCGATCGCGCCCGGCTGGGAGTAGTGCCGGCGCACCTCCTCGACCCGACGTCCGGCGGACGCGAGGTGCGCGCGCACACGGTTCTCCAATTCCTCCCTCGTCACGTCGAGTTCCTCGGCGGCCGCGATCGCGTCCAGGATGAAGCCGGCGCGCAGTTCCGCCACCGCCCGGGGCGCGAGCGCCTCGTGCAGCTTCTCCGACTCCTCGCTGTCGTGGGCCACCTCGGCTCCCATCTCGTGCATGTAGCCGTGGATCCTCTCGTGCAGCAGCGCCGAGGGGACCTCGAACTCGTGGGCCTGGACGAGCTGGCCGAGCAGCGCGTTCTGCACCTGCCGGTCGGCCTCCCGGCCCGCGCGCGCGCGCAGGTCCTCGCGGATCTTCTCGCGCAGCGCGTCGAGCGTCTCGACGCCCTCGATCCCGGCTTCCCCCGCGAGGCTGTCGTCGAGCGGCGGCAGCACCTTCACCTTGATCTCGGTGACGGTCACGTCGAAGCGGATCGTCTTCCCGCGGACATTCTCGTCCCCGTGCTCCTCCGAAAAGGCGACGGTGATCGGGGACTTCTCGCCGAGACGGACGCCGACCAGCTGGCGCTCGAAGTCCTCGGGGAAGCGGCCGGAACCGACCTCGAGCATCAGTCCCTCGCCGGCCGTGCCCGGCACGGCCTCGTCGCCCTCGAACCCGAACATCGTGAAGACGACGATGTCGCCCTGCTCGACGACCTTCCGTTCCTCTTCGACGCGCAGGACGGCCATGCGGCCGCGCAGCGACTCCAGGGACGCGTCGACGTGGGAATCCTCGACGCGCGCGACCAGCTTCTCGGCCGCGAGCCCCTTGTACTGTCCGAGCCGGACGTCCGGCCGGATGTCGACGACCGCCTCGAACGAAAGGCCCTCGTCGGTGTACTCGTGCCTGGTCAGGCGCGGCGCCGTCACGATGTCGAGGTTGTGCTCGCGGATCGTCTGCGCGCAGCCCTCCTCGATGAGTTCGTTCAGCACGTCCCTCTCGACCTCGGCCCCGTAGGCCTGTTCGAGCATCGGCCGCGGCGCCTTGCCCTTGCGGAAGCCCTTCAGGTGCGCGCGCCCCTGCAGCTTGCGGTAGGCCCGGTCGAAACAGCCGCGCACGTGCTCGGGCGAAACCGAGACCTTGAGAGTCCGGGCGATGGCTCCGGTTTCTTCGATGGTGGATTGGATGTCGGTCATGAGTTCGAAACTTTCCTGCAGGTTGACGTACACAAGTGCCTGATTCTTCTGGGAACCGGCGACACCGGAGCGACCCGGGACCCCGTCGCGACCCGAGGGCGTCCCGGACGGAGTGCGAGAGGGGGGACTCGAACCCCCACCCGCGCAAGCGGACTGGATCCTAAGTCCAGCGCGTCTGCCAATTTCGCCACTCTCGCGTTCCTCCGGCGATCCGGAACACCGAGTTCCCGCCGCGGCGCGGTGCCGATGCGGCCCCCGCGCTGCACACGGGCAGCGGACCGTTCCATCCGCCGCGGCGATTTACAAGTCAGGAACCGGCCAGCCGCGAGCGCACCAGCGGCGCGAGAAACCGCGCGACCGCCTCGTGCCCTTCGCGCGTCAAGTGCCCGTCGACCGGATAGTACAGCGGCACCCCGAGGCGGCGATGCTCCTCGGCCAGGAACGGCGTCGCGTCGACGTGGTCGATCCCGCGGGCGGTCATCCGGGCGCCGATCTCACGCGCCGGCCGCGACAGGTCGTAGCGGTCCTCGAGTTCCGGGATCCGCTGCGCCAGGCTCGAGCGCGCCTCGACCTCCACCATCGACCGGTACGGCAACAGCACCACCAGCAGCGGCGCCCCCAGCCGGCGGCCCTGTTCGGCGAGATCCCCGAGCAGGCGATCGGCCTCCTCGTAGTCGCCCGCGGCCTCCTCCCCGAGCTCCCGCTCGCACAGCCCCAGGTATCCCTCGAACGGAAGCCACTCGCCGTCCTGTTCGCCGCGGCTCTTGCGAACGCCGTAGATCGCGTTGCGCACCAGGCGCGCGAGCTTCCACTCGCCGGGCCGGCGCACCGGGTACTCGCGCTCCAGGCTGCGCAGGGTCCCGTCCGGCCGGACCTCCCACTCGTCGTTCTGCGCGAGGTCGTTGCCGAGGTAGAGCGCGTACACGACGAGGTCCGGCGAGAGTTTCGGCCCCAGTTCGGCGAGCAGCCGCGGTTGCTGCACGATCTCGTAGCCGCCGGTCCCGGCGTTGACGACGTCCACGCGCAGCTCGGCCTCGAGCCGGTCCGCGAACAGCTGCCCCCGCTCGACGCCGTAGCCCATCGCGAACGAGTCGCCGAGCAGCAGCACGCGCTGTCCGGCCTTCGCTACCGGCTCGTCGTCGCGCAGTCCGAGGGAGTTGGTGGCGACCTCGACGTCGTACTCCGACTCGCGCATCCGCAGCGAGATCCCCGGCGCGAGCCGGAAGCCGAGCGAATCGCTCCGGATCCAGGGGGAGAAGGCCGCCGGCGGGTAGTCGACGACCCGCAGCGCGAGCTCGGCGGCGCCGAGGCTCACGAGCGTGACGAGTGCCGCCGCCACGGCTGCGAACAGCACCCGCCGCGACGGCCTTGCGCTCGGGGCCGCAGCCACGCGTCGATCAGAACAACGTGTAGATGAACGGCGCGGCGGCGCTGCCGCCGAAGATCACGAGCGCGCCGACCATCAGGAGGACGACCACGATGGGCGTGATCCACCACTTCTTGTTCTGCCGGAGGTAGTCGACGAACTCGCCGACGATTCCCGACTGCGCCTGCGCCGCTTCGCGCTCGAACTCGCTCTTGTTGTCCGACATGGCTCGCTCCGTTCCTCGAATCGACCGTTCCCGTGCGGCGGGGCCGCCGTCAGAACTGCCGGAAATAGCGCGCCACCGGCGCCTGCTCGTGGGTGGTCCAGTACGTCTTCGCTTCGCGATCCAGCGTGCGGTTCATCGGGTCGTGGCCGAGGGCGCGCAGGACGAGCCCGATCGGCGTCAGCACGAGGAAGTAGATGAACCCGAGCAGCAGGTGCGAGATCGTCCAGCCGATCGGGAATACCGCGACGATCCAGCCGACGAACACGTACTTCAGCGCCTGCGGCGCCGCGGCGCCGAGCACGCCTCCCGCGACCGCCGCGGCCGCGAGCACCTGGACGCCGAGCGTGACCCCGTCGTGGGACCACTTCCACGCCGCGATCGCGCCGAAGAACGCCAGGCACAGGAAACCGAACTGCCGCAGTTCCTTGCGGCTCGGGTTCCAGTTGATCTCCATCATCGCCATCGTCGCTCTCCTTGCCTGCGCGTCGCCGTGTTCAGTCGAGCTGGAACTGCGAGAGGTACGCGGCCACGTCGATCTCCTTCGCGTTCGCCTGCTCCTTCTTCAGCAGCACGAAGTTCTCGAGGACGAGCACGTCCATGTTCGTCGCGAGGAAACAGCGGTAGGCATCCGAAGGCGTGCAGACGATCGGCTCGCCGCGCACGTTGAAGCTGGTGTTGATCAGCATCGGGCAGCCGGTCTTCTCCTCGAACTTCTCGATCAGGCGCCGATAGCGGCCGTGTCGCTCCGGGTCGACGGTCTGGACCCGCGCGGAATAATCGACGTGGGTGATGGCGGGGACGACCGAGCGCGGCACCTTCAGCTTCTCGATGCCCTTGAGCGACGCGGCCTCGCCGTTCACGCTGAGCCTCTGCTCCTCGCGCACCGGGGCGACGAGCAGCATGTAGGGGCTCTCGTCCTTCGGGCTGAGCCCGAAGTACTCCGCGGAACGCTCCCTCAGGACCGACGGCGCGAACGGGCGGAACGACTCGCGGAACTTGATCTTGAGGTTCATCGTGGACTGCATCTCGCGGCTTCGCGCGTCGCCGAGGATGCTGCGCCCGCCGAGGGCGCGCGGGCCGAACTCCATCCGGCCCTGGAACCAACCGACCACGTTCTCGCTCGCGAGCAGCCCTGCGACCGCGTCGCAAAGCGACTCGTCGTCGGCGTACTCGTGCGCGGTGGCGCCCTCCGACCCGAGGAACGCGCGGATCTCCTCGCTCGAGTAGCGCGGCCCGAGCAGGCTGCCGAACTGGCTGTCGCTCGCGCCGACCGTGCGCGGCTCGTCGAGCAACTGGTGCCAGACGAACTGCGCGGCCCCGAGCGCGCCGCCGGCATCGCCGGCCGCGGGCTGGATCCAGATGTTCTCGAACGGCCCCTCGCGCAGCACCTTGCCGTTGCCGACGCAGTTGAGCGCCACGCCGCCGGCCAGGCACAGGTTCTTCAGCCCGGTCCTGGCGTGCACGTGCCGCGCCATGCGCAGCATGACCTCTTCGGTCACGCGCTGGATCGACGCCGCGATGTCCATGTGCCGGTCGTCGAGAGGCGATTCGGCCGGGCGCGCCGGAGCGCCGAAGAGCCGGTCGAACTTCGGCGACGTCATCGTCAGGCCCTGGCAGTAGTTGAAGTACGACATGTCCATCCGGAACGAGCCGTCCTCCTTGAGGTCGAGGAGGTTGTCCAGGATGAGGTCGACGTACTTCGGGTCACCGTAGGGCGCGAGGCCCATCAGCTTGTACTCGCCGGAGTTGACCTTGAAGCCGCAGTAGTAGGTGAACGCCGAGTAGAGCAGGCCGAGCGAGTGCGGGAAGTGCAGCTCGCGCCACAGCTCGACGCGGTTGCCGCGCCCGACGCCGAAGCTGGTCGTGGTCC
>CAYYZO010000140.1:1307-5839 GCA_964476185.1 uncultured Myxococcales bacterium | reverse complement strand
ATTTTCGGCGTGCGCCACCGCGGGCGCTCGCGCGGCCCGCCCGCCGGCAGGCGAGGGGATCGGTTCGAGGAGAAACCCCGGCGGGGCGAGATCGACGCGAAGACCCCAGGGCGACCGTCGAACGTCTTGACGCGACGAGATCCGTGGACCGACGCAGGGTCATCAAGGACGTGCCGGCGCGGATGTCAGGACCGGGTTGTCCTCGACCGAGCGCGGTCGCGCGTGCGACGCGGGCGGATGCCGCCTGTTCCCGCCAGCGTCCGTTGCGGCGACCGCCGATACGAACCGCGCTCGGTCGCGACCGCGACCGCGACCGCGCGCGTCGTCGTCGACGAGGAGCTCGATGGACGCGTCGGAGACGCGGAAGTGCGCGGCCATTCGCTCCGCGCGTTCGTCGTGCAGACGCTGCGCGACTTCGTCTCGCGCGGCAATCCCGAACACGGCTACGTGCGCGTGCGCTACGACGAGTGCGGGCAGGAGCGGGCGGTGCCGTTCGCGTTCAAGAAGCGCGGCGTCTGTTCGTCGTGCGCGTGATCCCGAATATTCCCGTCCGGAAGTGGGTGCTGTCGATGCCGTTCGACCTGCGCTACCGGCTGGCGTGGGATCGCCATCGGCTCGGGCCACTCGTCGCGGTGTTCGTGCGCGCAGAGCAGACGTGCCTTCGGCCGCAAGTCAACAATACGCGAGTCCTGCGGAGGCACGAGCTGGGCCACGATGAGACGCCCTGGAGTTCTTCCGGAATCGTCACACGCCAGTCGCCGGGGCAGTCACCCTTGCCACGATTACTGCGCGCCACCCCGTGCGCGCGATCGATCCTCGATCGGTCCCGCATATCAGGTCTGAGGAGAGAGCGGCGATGGTTTCGGCATGGCCGGACGCAGGGGGCCTGTAGGCACCGCACCGTTCACCTTTTCTTTCGTCGGCAACGATAGTCGCGCCTTTGGTTCTGCTTCCCCGGCCGGAGACGGCGACGTCGCAAGTCCACCACTGGAGGAGAAGTGGCGAAACACTCCGGCAGCGCGTTCCGGCGGCAACTCCTGCAATCCCTTCAAGAACACGCTCGACCAACGGCAGTTCGTCTCGGGATCGCTATCGAGCAGTTCGGGACGTCGAAGGAGTTCCGGGAACTCTTTCAAGGTACTCTCGACGAGCTTCGCGGCCTCGGCTTCCGCCCAGCGTGGAACGGGAGCTGGTCGCCAGTCGTGAAGAGCTGCTGAACGGAACAGGCTCTCCAACTGCTTCCATTCCTCGTCCAGCCGCGTCTCGGACAACGACGCGAGATTCTCGACCCCCTCGCCGAGATAACCGACACAAGCTTTCCACTGCTCCATCTCTTCGAGATACCGCAACTGCCTGTAAGTGCTCGCCAGGTACGAATGGAGGACTTCCGGGTCCGCGCACTCGACGGCCAACGCGATGTTCCTGGCGACGATTTCCCCCAGTACTCGACCAGCCTCTTCGGCGATGCCCGACGTGGCGCCAGATTGAGACAGGTTCATATCCTCGATCAGTTGAATCAGCCTGAAAGCTTCGGTGGCGAAACCCGGTTTCAGCTCCCTCAAGGCCCTCAGAAGAGCACCGAGCGGCACGAGCGGGGATTCATCGCTCAACAGCTCCTCGAGAAAGCGGAGATCCGCCGTGTCTGGCGACACAGGGGTCGGTCCATCGAGAAGTCCGCTCAAGGCGCCGTCTCGAACGAGCCTTGATCCCGGAACCATCGTCAGTTCTGTCGAACCCGCCGATACGGCCAGGATTTCATGGGGAACCCCTCGACGACGAAGGTATACCAGTGCTTCATCCTCGCTATTCAGACTTGGCAGCTCGGTAATCGGCGACGCCGCATGGAACCCAAGCGACAGGTTCCAATCCGCATAGCGTTCGCTTCCGGCCATCAGCACCAAGATGCAGGCGCTGTTGCACTCTTCTCGCGCGATCGTTGTCAGGCGGGCCGACTCCACCATTTCCGCGACATCCAAGGCCTGATCGACCAGCCCGCCCGCGCTGGAAATCTCCAGGTTAAGAACGCCGGCATGGACCTCGAGTATATCCGCGATTTTCGAAGAGAAGCTGGGCCCGATCGTGCCATCGACGCGAATCGTAGAGGAGGCCGGATCGTATGCCACCTCGGTGGAATCGTATGCCTCACGAGCCAAGGCGATCCGATGGAGAAGAGGAAAGTAGGAGAAAACCAATGCGAGAGACGCGACGACTACCATGCCCGTGCAACAAGCAAGGGCCTTCCATCCGCCCCCTCTCGCACCGGATCGATCCGCGCGCGACAAGGACTGCGCATGCCGCCATAGCTTGAAGGTAAACGCGCCCCACAGGCTACCCGCGACAAGCGCAACACCTGCAACCGAAACGACGATCGAGCGCGTGCCGATACGGCCCCAAACATCCGAAGCAACCCAAGCGGCAAGACCGCTGGCGCACAGCGCGAGAAACAACCAGAAGAGGGGAAACCGCGATCGGCGAGATGCAACCGGGGAATCGGCTTCACGGGCGTCGCCGTATCTTCCTGGAACTGCGGGGAAATGCGGCTGGAGAGGTTCCCAGTCCCGCATCCCTCGGTGCCAGACCCAGGCCCCGTCCCCCGCGCCTTCGAGTGCGATGAGTTGCCGCAGTTCGGCCTCACTCATCGGGCCGATACGTTCCTCACCGACGGCGAGGAACCATTCTGGAACATTGGCCGTCACCTCGTTGCCGCAGCTCGAATTCCTGCTGCGATCGCGAAGAGCCCCAGGAAACCGACGATGGACAGAATGGCCTGGGTGGTGCCCTGCCGACGATGAACCACCTGGAGCTTCATCTCCCGATCCCAGCTTGTGGAGCCGTTACGCTGAAGAGTCGTAAAGGCGACAATGGAAGCGACCGTCGACAGCAGCGGGAGCGCGCCGGCCTGGCCATAGAACAGTACGCGAAGTTCTCGTCGAAGCGCCGTGCCAAAACCGAGAACCCTTCCATTGGCATCCAGTACTCGCACGCCGAAGAGCCACTTGCCCAAACTCGTTCCGGTAAACCCTATGAAGACGGCATTGAGCCACAACGCGATGTAGGATGTCGCTATCTGGTCCAGAACCGCACCGCCCGGACCCTCGAACGAAGAAAAGACACGCTGCGCGCCTTCACTGTCCACCGCGAAAAGCAGCGCAGCCCCGAAACTCATTGTTGCAATGCCGTGCACTGCGGTATCGACAGCTCTCGCGAAGAAACGCCGCCACGGGTGCGGCCCAAGGTCGTCCCAGCGGCTCCCACCTTGCGAAGCGGGATGACGGGGAAGCGGCGGAGGCTCGTCAGCTTCAGCCTCCCTTGCGTCTCCTATCGAGGGGGGGGCCGGAGGATAGAGGCTCCACGCGGGCTCTCCCTTCGCGCTCTCGGCCTCGGTCAAGAGTTCGGATACGGGCCAACCGCATCCGGGACAAGCCGTCGCGCGACTGGAGATCTCCCGACCACAATCCAGGCAGTTGATTAACACCTTCGCCGGTCTCCGCTCGCTCTCCCGACCTGAGAGGAAATACGCTCCGCACCAGAGTCTGATGGCGCGAGGCTTCTGAAACCAGACCGGCTTAAGGATCCGGGCGGGATGTCGGCCACGAAGGGTGTCGATCATCACAAAAACGCAAAGGACGTCGGGGGATTGCCTCTGGCGCCCTTTCGTTATGTCCCTTGAAAAAAGGAGGGCGAGGGTGTGCGGGTTGCCCGGGGCGGGGCGGTAGGGAGCACACAGGCGGCGGCGAGCAGAGGGGCAAGTTGACGAAACGGCATTCTCGGACTTGAGCCAGAGGGACGTGGATAGAAGAGGATGCCCGCTTGAATGCCTCATCCCCTCCGATCGGTGCACCTCGCGATCCGGATCGCCGGGAGCATGGTCCTGGACTCGTTTCGTGCCGGCACGATCCGGTTGCCGGAAGCCGATCCTCAGGCCGTCCGGCAGGGCCGCCGTGCGCTCAGACGCGAACCAAAATCTCCCCATGCGGCACGACGAACGTCGCGTCGCCCGCACGCGCCCATTCCCGCCAGGCTTCGGCGATCTTCGCGAGTTCCGAGGCGTCCGAGTACCCGTACTCGACGGCCTGCACGGCGTAGGAGGACCGGAGCACGCGGTCGGCCCACAGGCCTCCCCACCACGCGCGCGAATCCGGATCGGAGAATTCCCAGGTCGAGCTCGACTCCTCGACGTCGTCGAAGCCGGCGTCCCGCGCCCATTCCGCAAGGTGGCGTCCCGCATCCGCGTCGGCGCCGTTGTGCGCGCTGATCTGGTGATAGACCTCGCTCCAGCGCTCGAGCAGCGGCAGCTTCGGGGTCCAGGCGAACGCGCCGTAGTCGCTGTCGCGCGCGGCGACGAGGCCGCCGGGGCGCACGACGCGCGCCATCTCGCGAAGGGCGCCGATCGGGTTCGACAGGTGCTGCAGCACCTGGTGCGCGTGCACGAGGTCGAAGCGGCCGGCGCCGGCGTCGATCGCGTAGACGTTCCCGATCGCGAACGTGACCTGCTCCGGACGATCGTTCGCGGCCGCGGCCGCGGCCGCGGC
>CAYYZO010000140.1:0-1207 GCA_964476185.1 uncultured Myxococcales bacterium | reverse complement strand
ACGACGTCCGGCGACGCGTCGAGCCCGACGACGCGGCCCGGGGCGACCCGCCGGGCGAGGTCGATCGTGAGGTTTCCAGGCCCGCAGCCGACGTCGAGCAGGTCGAGGCCGGCACGCAGGTGCGGCAGCAGGTACGCGGCCGAATTCTCCGCCGTGCGCCAGAGGTGGCTGCGTAGCACGGATTCGTGATGACCGTGCGAGTAGGGATCGACGCCTTTCGTCGCCACTGTCCCCTTGTAGCAGCCCGGTCGGCCCTTGCGACGCCGGGATCGGGAGATCCGCGATCGACGATCTCTCTCGCTCCTTGGGGAAGCCATGAATCTGCATGGGCAGCGGATCGCGCGGTTCGGCCGCGCGGAGGGGCCCGCGACCTGGGCCTACTCCAGAACTCACTGGCTCGACCAAGGTCCGGCTATTACGCTTCCCTCTCCGGGCGGGTGGTAGCGATGCTGCAGAGCCGTGCCGGGAATCACGCTTTCGCCCACAGCAGCCGGGCGACCTATGCGCCCCGCCGCCCGGGATTCCTTCAGGCCCTCCGCGAAGCGCGCGCTTCGCGCCACCACCCGAACGCCAGGAACACCGCCAGCAGGAAGCCGCCGGCGATCCAGCGCACGTCGGGGATGACCAGGCCGGCGTCGACCGGGATCAGCGCGACCTCGGTGGCCGCAAGCTTGTACGGAACAGCTGGTCCGTAGACGGGATCGGCCATGAACTCGAGGAACGCACGGCGGCTGGGCGCGCGCATCACGACGACCCGGTCCCAGTCAGCCCCGTCCTCCAGGGAAGACGTGAGGCTGGCGGCCTGCACGTCACCCGCGGCCAGCGGATACTCGCCACGCTGGAGCGCCAGCGGCGCCACGATGCGTTCGTAGTACTCGTTGGCTTCGGCCGGGGTTCCGTCGAAATCAACGTCCGGTGGAAGCGCGTGAAGTCGATCGTGGAAACGCATCAGGTTGAGGAGCAGAACCGGGCGACCGTCGTCGGTCGCCGCCCACTGGCGAATGCGTGCGATGAAAGCGGCTTTCTCGCCGGGAGGCTGCACGAGGTTGCGGTCGAGCGCTGCCGCGAAGTCGTCGATTTCGGCCGCGGTCAGAGGATGCTGCCACAGCGACGGTGTCTGCCAGGCGAACACGCCGACGAAGATCGCGAGCAGCACGGAAGCCAGGCCGGCTTCGGTGCGTCCGGGGTTGATCACATCCTGTCTCCT
>CAYYZO010000139.1:0-5948 GCA_964476185.1 uncultured Myxococcales bacterium | reverse complement strand
GTCACGAGGCAGTTGTCGGCCGTCTCGCTGCAGACGTTGTTGCACTCGGCGCCGGCGGTGCAGGGGTCGCCGGCGTGCTGGCTGCACGCGCCGTTCTTGCAGGTGTCGGCGCCATTGCAGAACAGGCCGTCGTCGCACGCCGCGGTGTTGTTCGAGTAGCTGCACGAGCCGCCGGCGGCTTCCTTGCACGAGTCGTCGGTGCAGGAGTTGCCGTCGCTGCAGTCGCGCGGTCCGCCGGCCGTGCAGACGCCGGCCTGGCAGGTGTCGCCGACGGTGCAGAACAGGCCGTCGTCGCACGGCGTGCCGTCGGCGGCGCCGGCATTGGCGGGGCAGGAGGCCGCGGTGCCGCTGCAGGTCTCGGCGGCGTCGCAGGCGCCGGCTGCCGCGCGGCACGTCGTCGTGGTGCCGAGGAAGCCGTCGGCCGGGCACGCGTCGGCGGTGCCGTCGCAGGTCTCGGCCACGTCGCAGACGCCGGCCGAGCCGCGGCACGTCGCGGTGCTCTTCGCGTCGGCGGGACAGGTTGACGCCGTGCCCGAGCAGCGCTCGACGAGGTCGCAGACGCCGGCCGAAGTGCGGCAGATCGTCGTGGTGCCGAGGAACGCGTCGGCCGGGCAGGTGTTGGACGCGCCGCTGCAGGTCTCGGCGGCGTCGCAGGTGCCGGCCGATGCGCGGCAGACGGCCGTGCTCTTGGCGTCGGCGGGGCAGGTGGCGGCGCTGCCCGAGCAGGTCTCGGCGATGTCGCAGACGCCGGCCGCACCGCGGCAGGTCGTCGTCGTGTCGAGGAACGAGTTGGTGGGGCACGAGGTCGACGTGCCGGTGCAGGTTTCGGCCACGTCGCAGACGCCGCCGGCGGCGCGGCAGACGCTGGCGGTGCCGAGGAACGCGTCGGCCGGGCAGTTGGCCGAGGTCCCGGTGCAGGTTTCGACGGCGTCGCAGACGCCGGCGGAGCCGCGACAGGTCGTGCCCGAGCCCACGAACGTGCAGGCGTTCGAGCCGCTCGTGTTGTCGCGGCAGCAGTCGCCGGCGACCACCGGGAAGACGTCGCATTCCTCGCCGACTTCGAGGACGCCGTTCGGGGAGCCGCCGACGCAGGTGGCCCAGGCGGGGGTGGAAGCGAAGGCGCCGGCAACGAAAGAGACGGCGACGAGGAACTTCAGAAAGGACTTGGACATCGGGAATCCCCTGCTCGAAAGACCGGAACCATTGGTTGCGGAGGGGGTGGCGCGGTTGCGCCACGGCGGCACGCGGCGCGATGGCCGCGCCCATCCTCCCTCCGTCCCCGCGGACGACGGGACTGGGTATATATGGTTTGCGCCTCTTGGCGAGGGCGGCGGCCGGAAAAAGGCGCGAATACGCAGGGGGGAGGAGCCTTCGGGGGGCCTATTCGAGGTAGCCGAGCGACTTCAGGCTCTCCTCGAGTTCCTTCGGCACCTTCATCTCCTCTTCTTCGTCCGCCGCCTGGCCTGCCGGGCGGTCCCGGCCTGCCTCGTCCTCCCGGTCTTCCTGCTGGCCTTCCTGGCCCTGGCGGCCGGAGCCGGCCTCGCCGCCGGCCGCCGGCTCATCCGCCTTCGGGGCCGCGGAATCCGGCCCCTTGCGCCCGCGCCGGCCGGCCGGCTTCGGTTCGGGCGCCGCGATCGGTTCGCCGGCCGCCGCCGGGTCGGCGAGCTTGGAAACGTTGCCGGCGTCCGGTTCCTTGCCCGGGACGTACCCGTCGTCGGTCTTGTCGTCCTTGCCGCTCTTGGGCTTGGCGCCACCTTCCGGCCTCGGCAGCGGCCGGAGCGAGGCCGTCCAGGCGCGCAGCGTCTGCCGCATCAGGTAGGCGGAGTTGCGCTCGGGCAGCGGCTCGAGCTCGCCGGGGTCGGTCTCGAGGTCGTAGGCCTCGTCGGTGCCCTCGTCGTCGTAGGAGACGAGCTTGATCCCCGGCTTCGTGATCGCGGAGGTGCGGCCGCGGCTGCCGAGCGAGCCGGCCGCGCTGTCGGCCTCGCTGTAGACGACCGGGAAGCCCTTGCCGCGGGTCGTCAGCAGCGGCAGCAGCGTCACGCCGGGCATCGCGTGCTCGAGGCCGACCACGTCGAGCAGCGTGCGCGCCACCGAGATCGAGGCGGGGACCAGGCCGTCCACGCGCCGCGTGCTTCCCGCGAGGCTCGGCACGTAGAGCATGTAGGGTACGTGCACCGACTCGTCGTAGACGAAGCGGACGTGGTCGCAGTTGCCGTGCTCGAAGAACTCCTCGCCGTGATCCGAGGTCAGCAGGATCACGGTGTCCTGCATCAGGTTCATCTTCTCGAGCGTCTTCAGGAACACGCCGATCGCGCGGTCGCCGTGGTGGATCGAGGCATCGTAGTAGCGCACGACGCGTTCGAGCCGGTCGGGGTCGGGCTTGCTGCGGTCGTCGCCGAGGCAGAAGCGGTTCTGGTCGGGCTCGGCGTCGGCGGGCAGGCCGACGACGAGCTTGTCGGCCGACTTCGAGTAGTACGGGCGGTGCGCGTCGTAACCGTGCACGAACAGGAAGAACGGCTTCTGCTTGTGCTGCTCGAGCCAGTCGATCGTGTCGTCGAGGTTGTGCTCGAAGCGGCGGCCCTTGCTCGAGTACACGTCGAAGCCGCGGTCGAAGCCGTAGTGGTCGGAGACGAAGCCGCCGCCGGTGAACCCGGCGGTCGCGTAGCCGGCGGCGCGGAACACCTCGGGCAGCACCGGGTTCTTGTCCGGCAGCGCGCGCGTGGCCGGGTAGCGCAGCACGCCGAGGCGGCTCGGGTACAGGCCGCTCAGCATCGAGCCGTGCGCCGGAAGCGTCCACGGCGCCTGCGAGATCGCGCGCTCGAAGACCACCGACTTCGCGGCGAGCGCGTCGACGTTCGGCGAGGTCTTGCGCTCGTACCCGTACGTACCGAGGTGGTCGGCCCGAACGGTGTCGAACGAGATCAGCACGACGTTGCAGCGGTCGCAGAGCGGCCGCTCGCCGCGCGCCGCGGACTCGGGCACGCCGAGGTGGACCAGGGCGAAGGCGAATGCCGCCACCACGAGGGCACTCACGCGCAGAAGGACATTTGCCATCGAAGGGAACTCGTGGGCTAGTCTAACGAATCCGGCCTGCGGGCTCTAGGAAGCCGGTGCGCAGTCGCGCGGGCTTCCGGGCCGCGCGTCCGGCCGAACCACGGAACCGGTTCCAAGGGACCGTTCCCTCAGGACAGTTCGACAGGACAGTTCGAAAGGACAGTTCGACAGGATGAAACGACTCCTCCCCCTGTTTTGCGCCGCGCTGCTGGCGGTTTCCTGCAACTCGGCCACGGGGCCGGCCAGCC
Organism: uncultured Myxococcales bacterium; assembly: GCA_964476185.1. GTDB lineage: Bacteria > Desulfobacterota > Binatia > UBA1149 > CAITLU01 > DATNBU01. The sequence goes on along the minus strand of CAYYZO010000139.1, from coordinate 2,646 downwards.
ACTCGCGCGTGATCGTGCTCGGCATCGACGGCGGCACCTGGGACGTCATCGAGCCGATGATGGCGGCCGGCGAGCTGCCGAACCTCAAGAAGCTCTACGACGGCGGCCTGCACGGCGTGCTGACCTCGCGGCCGCCGATCCTGTCGCCGGTGGTCTGGACGACGATCTTCACGGGCTTCCTCTACGAGAAGCACGGCGTCAAGGACTGGAAGACCTCGCAGTCGGTCAACCGCCGCGTCAGCGCGATCTGGGAGATCCTGCGCGAGAAGGAAAAGCGCGTCGACGTCTTCAACGTGCCGGCCACGTGGCCGCCCGACGCGATCCGCGGCTCGATGCTGTCGGGGTTCCCGCTGAGCGGCGCGACGTTCGCGGGCAACACCGGCGAGGTCGTCACGCGCGAACAGCTCGAAGGCGGCAAGCTGACCGCCGCCGTCCGCGAGAACCGCGACGCGATCCGCGAGGCCGCGGCTTCGCTCGCCGCCGGCCAGTGGTCGCCGTGGCTGCCCGGCAAGGTCGCGTCGCGGCCGCAGTTCCGCGGCGCGCTGCGCGTCTTCCGCATCGACGACGACAAGATCTACGTGACGCCGCTGTACCGCACCGACGACGGCCTCGTCATCAGCGAGCCGCGCGAACTGCGCGCGCAGGTCACGGAGAAGATCGGCGAGCCGTACATCCCGGAGGGGCCGGGCTGGAGCAGGTGGGCCGACGAGGACACGCCGGTCGTCCTCTACGACCACCTCGAGCAGGTCTTCTCGATCCAGTCGAAGGCCGCCGAGGAGTACGTCGGCGGCGACTGGGACCTCTTCCTGTACGTGATGACGCTCGTCGACCGCGTCTCGCACCCGTACTGGGCCTACGGCCACGCCGGGGAGTTCCCGACGCTCGATCCCGAGCGCGCGAAGAAGTTCGCGAACGCCGTGCCGAACGCCTACCGCCGCACCGACGAGGAGCTCGGCAAGCTGCTCGCCAGGGCCGGCGGCAATCCCTACGTGATCATCGTCTCCGACCACGGCTTCCAGTCCTCGGTCGACAAGTCGAAGCCGATCGGCACGCACAATCCCGACGGCATCTATCTCGTCTCCGGCCCCGGCATCACCGCGAAGCGCGGCGAGCCGACGTGGATCGAGGACGTGACGCCGACGATCCTGTACCTGCTCGGCCTTCCGGTCGCGCAGGACATGGACGGCAAGCCGTTCCCGGACGTCCTCGCGATGATCGGCCGCGCTCCCGAGAAGATCGCGTCGTACGAGACGCTGGGGCGCGACGCGACCGACGAGCCGGTCGACGCGGACACGTGGGAGTCGCTGAAGGGTCTCGGCTACGTCGACGGAGCGCCCCCGCGCGCGGCCGACCGCAAGAAGCCGGAAGCCGGGCCCGACGCGAAGAAGGAGCGGCCGAAGCCCGCGAAGAAGCCGGCGGCGAACGGTCCCGGCGCGAACGCGGAGCCCGGCGACCAGGGCGGCGCCCCGCCGGCCGACCCGATGCAGGACTGGCCCGAGGATCCCGACGCCCATGACCACGAGTGACCGGCGCGCGGTCGCCGTCGGTGGCCGGGGAGCCGGCTAGAAGCGGGGATCGCTGAGGTCGTTGCCGAGCGGCCGGGCGGGCGAAGGCGCGGACGGCGGGGGAGCGACGGCCCTCGGCGGTGCCGGCGCGTAGGACGGCGCGGGCGCCGCGGCGCCCGGGGCGGCGCCGCCGAAGCGCATCTGCAGGTCCTGCTTGTCGGCGAGGCAGGCCGCGAGCTCGTCGCGCACCTGGCGCAACTCGGACTGCGCGGCGGCCGCGTCGGGCGGCGTGCCGGCGGCAGCCTGGCTCTCGATCAGCATCTTCTGCGCGGCCAGTTCCTGGCGGAACGCCGCGATCGACTCGTTGATCACGCGCAGCTCGTCGGCGGCGCGGCCGGCGCCTTCCTGCTCGTCCGCGCGCGGGGAGGCGAGCCGCTCGCGCATCGTGTCGAGCTCGAGCGTCAGGCCGCTCAGCGTCTCGGTCAGCCGCGCGACGCGGCTGCCCCACAGGAAGTAGCCCGTGCCGAGGCCGATCAGCACGGTCGTCACCATCACGAAGAGGAGCCGGAACACGCGCGAGTCTTAGGGGCCTCGCCGCGGGCAGTCAAAACCGCGGCCGTGCGCGGATCGAAGGCCGCGCCGGCTTCGGGACTCGGATCGGTCCGCGGCCTGCGCTAACCTCGCGGGTTCCATGGCTGGGCGCGTCGAACGAAGGGAAAGGCCGGATCGCGAGGAGCGCTTCCACCTCGTCACCGACTTCGAGTTGAGCGGGGACCAGCCGGAGGCGGTGGCCGCCCTGACCGAAGGCGTCGAGGCGGGCATGCGCCACCAGGTGCTGCTCGGCGTGACCGGGTCCGGCAAGACCTTCACGGTCGCCAACGTGATCGCGCGCCTGCAGAGGCCGGCGCTGATCCTGGCGCCGAACAAGACGCTGGCCGCGCAGCTCTACAACGAGTTCAAGCAGCTCTTCCCCGAGAACGCGGTCCGCTACTTCGTCTCGTACTACGACTACTACCAGCCCGAGGCCTACGTGCCGTCGACGGACACGTACATCGAGAAGGATGCGTCGATCAACGAGGACATCGAGCGGCTGCGCCTGCGGGCCACGTCCAGCCTGGTGGAGCGCGACGACGTCATCGTG
>CAYYZO010000138.1:0-6240 GCA_964476185.1 uncultured Myxococcales bacterium | reverse complement strand
TTCATGATGGAAGAGACAACCGCCACGCTCCTCTGCGGCGACCTCTTCACGCAGGGCGGGTCCGACAACCCGCCCGTCACCGAGGGCGACATCCTCGGGCCGAGCGAGGCGTTCCGTCACCAGATGGACTACTTCTCCCACTCGAAGAACGCGCGGCCCCTGATCGAGAAGCTCGCCCGCGCGAAGCCGACGACGCTCGCCTGCATGCACGGCAGCGCGTGGCGCGGCGACGGCGCGGCGCTGCTGCGCGCGCTCGCGGCTTCGCTCGACTCGACCTCGGCCTGACCGCCCGTCCCTTCCGGCAGCGTCGCGAGCCCCCGTTTCCGGGAAATCCCGCACCGGCAAGCGGGAAGTTCCCGCCGTTCCTCCTCCGTCTTGCGCGACTTAGGAACCACTTCGTCCGCAGGAACGTCCAGCCGGGACCGACCCATCCACGGCACGACGATCCTTGCGAGAAGGGGGTCCGATGCGCGTCGTCACCATCCCGGCCGTTCTCGGCACGGTCCTCGCCGCCCTCTTCGTGACGACCAGCGTGCCGGCGCGGGCGCAAACCGACGAGGAAGTCGCCTGCCGACGCGCGATCTCGTCGAACCTCGGCAAGTTCGTGGCGGCGGCCGTCAAGGACATCGCCACCTGCCACCGGCTGCGCAACGCGGGCCGGCTCCCGGTGGCGACGAACTGCAACGATCTCTTCATGAATCCCCGCGGCAGGAGCGTCGTCGCGTTCGAGAAGGCCTCGGCGAGGATGCTCCGCTCGTGCCCGGACTCGCTGACGACGGTCCTGTCCCAGTTCGCGCGCTGCCCGAGTCCGCACTCCACGCTCGACGACGACGGCCCGACCGATGGAATCGATTCGTTCGCCGAGGCCACGGCCTGCGTGCTCAACCTCGGTGCGACGCTCGCCAACGGCGCAGCCGCGACGATGCTCGGCCATCCCGACTTCGTGTTGTCGCGCCGCGCCGCCTCCTGCCAGGCGGCGATCGGGAAGCTGCTGCTCGAGCGCATCAAGACCATCGACAAGGTCCGCCGCTCCTGCCAGTTCGACGCGGACCGCAGCGGCCAGGGAGTCCAGTACTCCTGCGCGACCTTCGACGACGGAAGCATCTCCGGAAACCTCTCCCACCTCGTCTCGGGGATCCTTCGCCAGTGCGACCTGCCGCACGACGAGTTGGTTCCGCTTCACGCCTGCGGCCAGACCCCGGAACAACTGGCCCGATGCGCCGGCGCGATCTCGACCACGCTCGGAGGGGGACTCGTCGCGGCCGGGTACGAACTGCCGGCGACCTGCGGCCTCGGCCTCGCGCTGATGCGGGGACGGGCGGGGTTCGGCACGGACTCGATCACGTCGACGCGCTTCGAACTCGGCTCGAACGGCGTCGGGCAGGGCATCGACCTGCTCGACGACTTCCTGATCGGCGCGGACCTCGCCTGCGACGACGACTGCGTGGGTTGCAGCGTGACGCTGAATCCGCTGAAGCCGTCCCCGCAGTCGTTCTGCCGCTGCGAGGCGGACCCAACCGTCCACTGCGACACGGTCGACGGACCGGACGCGGACGACTGCGGCGGCGGCAACTGCCGCTGCCTGTTCGCCCCGCCGCTGCCGTTCTCGGCATCGGGGGTGCCGGTCTGCGTGCTGAACCGGTTCGCGTCGCCACTGAGCGGGGAGATGGACGGGGGCACCGGCGTCGCGACGACGACGATGCACGTCGACGCGCTGGTCCACGCGGGCCTTTCGCCGGTGCGCCCGTGTCCGACCTGCGAGGGCGATCTCGCGCCGAACGACGGACGGCGCGAGGGCACCTGCGACGGCGGCGCACGCTCCGGCCTCGCTTGCGACGAGAACGCGAACAGCCCTGACTTCGGCCCGCTGAGTTACGAGTGCCTTCCGGCGCCCGAGTCCAACGTGAGTGGCAACGGACTCCAACTAAAGTTCGACCTGACGTCGGTCGAAGCGCCGCGTCTCGCGACCAACCTCACCGACGGGTCGAACGAAGTGTATTGCCTGCAGTGTTCCGGCGATCCGACGGTCGGCTGCAGTTCGGACGCGGCCTGCGCCTCTCGCGGTCTGGGAACCTGCAGCGTCAACACCGGGCCGCCGGCGCGCGCAAACGCCTGTCGCGACGGTGTTTGCACGGCCACCGACCCATCCGGCGAGGGGGCGTGCCTGGCCAACGCTCCCGACCGTTACTGCGACGGCGTCACGCGCGTCGACGGCGGCGGATTGCTCCCTTGCGCTGACGACGCGGACTGCCGCCGTTACGGCGCGGCTTGCCCCGGCGGCGATTGCGGCCGGTGCACGCTGCTCGAGCAGCGTGCGTGCTTCCCCGACCCGCTCGGCGCGACGGGTTCGGACGCGCTGCCGGACGCCGTCCCCGCGGCAGGGGTCTACGGCTCCCAACTCGTCGGAACCCTGTGCGTGCCCGCGACCGGGAACGCGCCGATCGATGCTTCGGTCGGCCTTCCCGGCCCGGCCCGCCTCCTGATCCACTTCGACTTCGCTGCGCGCTGCGCGACCGATCCCACCCGGACCTTCGAGCTGCCCGGGGGTTCGAACTGCCCGTGATTCCGGGGTATCGCTGAAAGATTACGCTTCCCTTGTCCCCACCATGAGGAGATAAACGGAAGCGTAAAAACCAGCGAGACTCGCTGCGGGCGAGTCGGGGACGACGCTGCCGATGAATTCGAGAATCGCGCTGCTCACCGCGGCGCTGCTGGCGTTCGCCGATGTCGCCAGCGCGCAGGTCATTCGCAACTTCACGACGCGTTACACGCGCTCCGACCGCGGCAACTACCTGCTGGTCGGCAACACGCTGATGACGTGTCCGGACGCCGCGTCGGCGTGCGCGAACGCACGCGCCGGGATCGGTTCGACGACCAACAACCAGGACTTCACGATGGTCCCGGTCGACGTCGACACCGTGGACCCGGGCGCGAACTCGTCGAGCGCGACGCTCACGCTTCCGGCCGGCGCGGTCGTGCAGTTCGCGGGTTTGTACTGGGGCGCGGCCTCCTCGAGCGCGGCGCGCGGACAGGCGCGTTTCCGCACCCCGGCCTCCGCGACCTACAACACCGTCAACGCGACGCAGCTCGACGTCTCGGGCACCGCGTACCACGCGTTCCAGGACGTGACGGCGCTCGTCGCCGCCGCCGGCAGCGGCTCCTACACGGTCGCCGACGTGAAGGCGACGACGGGCACCAACACCTACGCCGGCTGGGCGCTCGTGGTCGTCTACACGAACTCGAGCGAGACCCCGCGCAACGTCACGGTGTTCGACGGGTTCGCGAGCATCGCCAGCGGCGGCGGCTCGGCCACCACGACGGTCAGCGGGTTCGTGACACCGACCGCCGGTTCGTTCGAGACTAAGCTCGGGTTCTTCGCCTACGAAGGCGACTGGGGCAGCCCCGGCGACAGCTTCCGCGTGAACAGCACGACGATCTCCGATGCCGTCAACGCATCGAACAACGTCTTCAACTCGACGATCGCGAACCTCGGGGTCCACGTCACGACGAAAACGCCGAACTACGTGAACCAGCTCGGCGTCGACGTCGATTCCATGAACATCAGCGGGACGATCCCGAACGCGGCCACCAGCGCGACCCTGGAGTTCCGGCCCGGCTCCGACAACTACCTGCCCGGCCTGCTCGTTTTCTCGACCGACGTCTACCAGCCCCTGCTCGCCCCGAATTTCACGAAGACCGTCACCGACGTGAACGGCGGCGTCGTGGCCCCGGGCGACATCCTCGAGTACGTGGTCAGCGTCTCGAACACCGGCAACGACAGCGCCAACAGCGTCGTGCTCCGGGACCCCATCCCGAGCGGGACCACCTACGTTCCCGGATCGCTCAGCGTCGTCTCCGGCGCGAACGCCGGCACGAAGAGCGACGCCTCCGGCGACGACCAGGCCGAGTACGACTCCGGGAACAACCGCGTGGTGTTCCGGCTCGGCAACGGCGCGACCGCGGCCTCGGGCGGATCGCTCGCCCCGGCCGCGGCGACCTCGATCCGGTTCCGCGTGCAGATCGGCGGAGCGGTCGCCAACGGCGCCACGATCTCGAACCTCGCGAGCATCGACTACGTCGAGAACCAGCTCGGCGGAGCGGTGAGCATCCAGTCGAACACCGCGGACATCACGCTCAACGTGCCCGACGTGACGGCCGCGAAGACCCACTCGCCGACCAACTTCGTTCGCGGCTCGACCGGGACGTACACGGTCACGGTCTCGAACGTCGGCGCCGGCCCGACGATCGGGACGGTGACGATGACCGACACGCTGCCGGCGGGCCTGACGCCGACGGCCGCGAGCGGCACCGGGTGGAGTTGCGGCATCGCATCCCAGACCGTCACCTGCACGCGCAGCGACGCGCTCGCGGCGGGCGCGTCGTACCCTTCCGTCGCGATCACCGTGGCGGTCAGCCAATCCGCGGCCTCCCCGGTGACGAACACCGCGACGGCCAGCGGCGGCAGCCAGACGAACACGGCCAACGACAGCGCCAGCGACCCGACGACGATCACGTCGAGCGCGAACCTCGGCGTCACCAAGACGGGTCCCGCCTCGATCCTGGGCGGGAACAACCTCGTTTACACGATCACCGTCACGAACAGCGGGCCGTCGGACGCCGCTTCCGTCTCGGTCGCGGACCCGACGCCGTCCGGGCTCTCGTTCGTCTCGAACACGGGCGACTGCACGACCGCGTTCCCGTGCTCGCTCGGCACGGTCCCGGCCGGCGCCACGCGAACGATCACGACGACGTTCTTCGTGCCCGTCTCCCACCCGGCGCCGTCGAACATCACGAACACGGCGACGGTCTCGTCCTCGACCAGCGATCCGGTCTCGGCCAACAACTCGTCGACCGCGACCACGCCCGTTCCGGCGAGCACGGACATTTCCATCACGAAGACCGGGCCGGCATCCGTGATCCCGGGAACGAACGTCGTGTGGACCCTGGTCGTCTCGAACAACGGCGGCATGGCCGCTCCGTCGGTGTCGGTCGCCGACCCGACGCCGACGGGACTCACGTTCGTCTCGAACTCGGGAGACTGCACGACCGCGTTCCCGTGTTCGCTCGGTTCGGTGCCGGCCGGCGCCACGCGAACGATCACCGCGACGTTCGCGGTGCCCGCGGCCTACACGAGCCCGAACCCGATCCAGAACACCGCGACCGTGTCGACCACGACGATCGACACGGTTTCCGGAAACGACAGCTCGTCGTCGTCGGTTTCCGTCACTCCGCGCGCCGACCTCTCGATCACGAAGACCGGTCCGGCGTCGGTCGCCGCCGGCGCCAACGTCGTCTACACGACCGTCGTCACGAACAACGGCGCCTCGGACGCCGCCGGCGTCTCGGTCGCGGACCCGACGCCGACCGGGCTCACGTTCGTCTCGAACTCCGGCCACTGCACGACCTCGTTCCCGTGCTCGCTCGGCGCCGTGCCCGCAGGAGCGACGCGCACGATCACGACGACGTACTTCGTGCCGGCGTCCTACTCGGCTCCGAACCCGATCCAGAACACCGCGACCGTGTCGTCGTCCACGACCGATCCGGTCGCCGGCAACAACAGCTCGACGGCGTCCACGCCGGTCACGTTCTCGGCCGACCTCGCGATCGTGAAGACCGGCCCGGCCTCCGTCACCGCCGGCACGAATCTCGTCTACACGATCACCGTCACCAACAACGGCGCGTCCGATGCCCAGGCCGTCAGCGTCGCCGACCCGACGCCGACCGGACTCTCGTTCGTCTCGAACTCCGGCAACTGCACGACCGCGTTCCCGTGTTCGCTCGGTACCGTGCCCGCAGGAGCCACGCGCACGATCACGTCGACGTTCGCCGTACCCGCCGGCTACACGTCGCCCGACCCGATCGGCAACACGGCCACCGTGTCGTCCTCCACCACCGATCCCGTCGCCGGGAACAACAGCTCGACGACCAGCACCCCGCTCGTCACCAGCGCGGACCTCGCGATCGTGAAGACCGGCCCGGCCTCCGTGACCGCCGGCACGAACCTCGTCTACACGATCACCGTCACCAACAACGGCGCGTCCGACGCCCAGGCCGTCAGCGTCGCCGACCCGACGCCGACCGGGCTCTCGTTCGTCTCGAACTCCGGACACTGCACCACCGCGTTCCCGTGTTCGCTCGGAACCGTGCCCGCAGGAGCGACGCGCACGATCACGTCGACGTTCGCCGTGCCCGCCGGCTACACGTCGCCCGACCCGATCGGCAACACGGCCACCGTGTCGT
>CAYYZO010000137.1:0-6274 GCA_964476185.1 uncultured Myxococcales bacterium | reverse complement strand
GTCGAACTGCAGAGCCCCGACGCGCCGGGGCAGCCGTGGTGGTACAGGTTCTGAAGCGGGCGGTTTCGCGGGGGTCGTCGCGCTTCGGCGGCGCCCCGCAGGCGCCGGTGTCGACACTCGGGGTTCTTCACCCACCCTGTCGCCGGATCGCGGGAACCAGCTGCCACATCATCTTGTCGGCTGCCTCGTCGAGCAGGCCCTCGATCATGATCTTCGGATCCGGATGCATGCCGGCCTCGACGAAGGTTTCGTTCTTGACGTGGACGACGAACGAGTCGACTTCCTTGCCGCTTTCGTCCACGACTTTCGTCGAAAGGTCGATTCTGGTGCCGGTCCTGACCGGTGAGAGGTCCGCTTCCTGAAGGAAGACCAGATTCTCGAGAGCGACCTCGACGGTCAGGGCGGCGGTCGAAGCGCCGCCGCTGGCAGCGCAGTCGGCGAACGCTCTGTGCAGCGAGTCGCGCACCAGTTCGATCACCGGACGCTGGGCGTAGAGCAGGTCGAGGGAGTGGCGGGTTCGCCGGTAGCCGAGAAAGTCCGGACCGCCGGAAGTATTGCGGTTGTCGTCCAGCCTGGCCAGCTTGGCGCGTACGGGGACGGGGCAACGGACGTCGACGCGGGCAGGCTCGATCGCCACCACGATCGGCTGGCTCGACATGCAGGCCTGGATCGCCAACGAGAAGAGTGGCGCGAGCAGGCGAAAAGCATGCGGCGGGCGCGGACGGCAACGGGGAACCCGACGGCTCATCCGGGCCTTTCTGCCCGTCCGTCCATGTACAGTCGAGTTCGCCGGTTCCGGATGACCCCACCGCGACGAACGGCGTGCCGGTGGATGCTCGGGCGATGGCGGGTCCACCGCCGCGCGGCAGCTTCGCCCAGGGGAGACGGCTCGGCACCAACGGTCCCGGCGGGCCATTCCGCACGGCCCGCTTTGACACGCGGTGCGGTCCCTCCTATCTACCGCCTCCGGCAGCAACGGGCTGCCGACGGCAGCTGCGGTTGCCGATGGCTCTTTAATCCGGCCCCGAGAGGCCGGGAAGGGTGCCCACCTTGGATTCGACGACGCCCGCGGCCCAGAGCCGACAGGTTCCCGAACGCGCAGACCTCGACGCGACGACGCCGGGGTTTTTTTATGCCCCGACGCCCGGCGTCGGCGGGCGAGGAGCCTGACGTGTCGGTCGAAGTCCTGGACGAAGCCGGAGTGCGCCGCGCGCTGACGCGGATCGCGCACGAAGTGGTCGAGCGCAACGGCGGCGCGCGCGACGTGACCTTCGTCGGCATCCACACCAAGGGCGTGCCTCTCGCGCGCCGCATCGCCGCGGCGGTCAGCCGCATCGAGGGCGCCGGCACCCCGCCCGAGGTCGGGGCCGTCGACGTCACCCTGTATCGCGACGATTCCGGCCGGCGCGGGTCCACCGCGAAGGTCGAGCCCACCGAGATCCCGTTCGACCTGACCGACCGCAAGGTCGTCCTGGTGGACGACGTGCTCTACACGGGCCGCACCATCCGCGCGGCGCTCGATGCGCTCACGGATTTCGGCCGGCCGGCCGCCGTCCAGCTCGCCGTGCTCGTCGACCGGGGACACCGCGAGCTTCCGATCCGCGCCGACTACGTCGGCAAGAACGTGCCGACGTCGCGCGGGCAGAAGGTGCGCGTCGAGCTCTCGGAGTACGGCCAGACGGATGCGGTTCGCATCGAGGAGGCGGCCAATGACGCTGGCTAGTCGTCACCTCCTCGGCCTCGAGAACGTGTCCGCCGACGACATCAACGTGCTGCTCGACACGGCCGAGTCGCTCGTCGAGGTCTCGCGGCGCGAGGTCAAGAAGCTGCCGACGCTGCGCGGGAAGACGGTCGTGAACCTGTTCGTCGAGAACAGCACGCGCACCCGCACGTCGTTCGAGATCGCGGCCAAGCGCCTTTCCGCCGACGCGGTCAACATCTCGACCTCGTCCTCGAGCATGGCCAAGGGGGAAACCCTCGACGACACGGCCCGCAACATCGCCGCGATGGCGCCCGACTGCATCGTGGTGCGGCATCCCGCCTCGGGCGCGGCCCGCTTCCTGGCCGGCGTCGTCGACTGCTCCATCATCAACGCCGGCGACGGCAGCCACGAGCACCCGACGCAGGCGCTGCTCGACCTGCTGACGATCCGGCAGCGCAAGAACATCGATCGCGAGGGCGGGCGCGGCTGGAAGGACCTCGTCGTCACGATCGTCGGGGACATCCTGCATTCGCGCGTGGCGCGCTCGAACCTGTTCGGCCTGAAGACGCTCGGGGCGACGATCCGCCTGTGCGGCCCGCCGACGCTGCTTCCCGAGGACTTCCGCGCGTTCGGCGCCGAGCTCTACTACGACCTCGGCGAGGCCGTGCGCGGCGCCGACGTGATCATGATGCTGCGCATCCAGCGCGAGCGGCAGGCGGGGAATTTCTTCCCGTCGCTGAACGAGTACGCGCGCTACTACTGCCTGAACGCCGACATCGTCGCGAAGGCCAGCCCGGAGGTGATCATCCTCCACCCGGGGCCGATCAATCGCGGGATCGAGATCGCGAGCGAGGTCGCCGACGGGCCGTATTCCGTCATCATGAGCCAGGTCGCCAACGGCGTGGCGCTGCGCATGGCCGTGCTCTACCAGCTCATCGTGCCGGGCGCGGACGGCATCCGGGGCAGCGAAGTCGCGCCGGCGGCGGTCACGGCGGCGGGGATCCCGTCGCTGCCCGAAGAAGCGGAAGGCCTGCGGCCGGCCGGCCGAAAGACCGCGCTCCATTGAACGACCCGAGGAACGACGAAGACATGCCCACGACCACCGGAACCGCGACATCGCGAAACACGCAGGCTGCGCCGCCGGTCCTGCTGGTCCGCGGCGGACGCGTCATCGACCCGTCCTGCGGCCGCGACGGCCTGTACGACGTGCTCGTGGAAGACGGCCGCATCGCCGCGGTCGACGAGCCGGGCGGCCTCGACCCGGCCCAGCTCGCGATGCCCGGAATCGACGGCCCGTTGCCGATCCTCGACGCGACCGGGCTCGTCGTCGCGCCCGGCCTCGTGGACATGCACGTGCACCTTCGCGAGCCGGGCTTCGAGTACAAGGAAACGATCGAGACCGGCGCGCGCGCGGCGGTCGCCGGCGGCGTCACGTCGGTGGCGTGCATGGCGAACACCGATCCCGTCAATGACAACGCGGCGGTCACGCAGTACATCCTCGGCAAGGCGCGCAAGGCCGGGTTCGCGAACGTGTTCCCGATCGGGGCCGTTTCGGTCGGCCTGGCCGGCGAGCGCATGGCCGAGTTCGGCGAGATGGTCGAGGCCGGGATCGTGGCCGTCTCCGACGACGGCATGCCGGTCGTCGACAGCGCGCTGATGCGGCGCGCGCTCGAGTACGCGCGCATGTTCGGTCTCCCGGTCATCGCGCACGAGGAAGAACCGGGACTGTGCTGCGGCGCCGTCATGCACGAGGGCAGGGTGTCCGTGCGGCTCGGATTGAAGGGAATGCCCTCGGCCGGCGAGTCGGTGATGGTGGCGCGCGACATCGAGCTCGTGCGCGTGACCGGCGGGCGGCTGCACATCGCGCACATCTCCTGCGCGGAGTCCGTCGAGATGGTCCGGCGAGCGAAGGCCGACGGACTCCCGGTGACGGCGGAGGCCGCCCCGCACCACTTCCTGCTCGATGACACGGCGGTCGAGGCCTACAACACCAACGCGAAGATGAAGCCGCCGCTGCGCAGCGCGGCCGACGTCGAGGCGGTGCGGAAGGGCCTTGCCGACGGAACGATCGACGCGATCGCGACCGACCACGCACCGCACCACCGCGACGAGAAGGTCTGCGAGTTCGACAAGGCGGCGTTCGGCATCGTCGGCCTCGAGACGATGCTGCCGCTGTCGCTCGACCTGGTGCGTCGCGGCTGCTTCGACCTGTCGCGCATGATCGACGCCTTGGCGACGCAGCCGGCGAGGATCCTCGGGATCGAGCGGGGCACGCTCGCCGTCGGCGCGCCGGCCGACATCGTGCTGTTCGACCCGGCCCGCAAGTGGACGCTTCGCGCGGATGCAATGATGACGAAGAGCCGCAACACGCCGTTCGACGGCTGGCAGCTCGAGGGAAAGGCGGTACGCACGCTGGTCGGCGGAGCCGTCGTATGGGAGGACCTGCAGTGAAGGCAACGCTCGCTCTGGCGGACGGCCGAGTTTTTCGCGGTCGCGCATTCGGGGCCGAAGGCAAGGTCGGCGGGGAGGTCGTTTTCAACACCTCGCTGTCCGGCTACCAGGAGATCCTGACGGATCCGTCCTACGACGGTCAGATCGTGGTGATGACGTACCCCGAGATCGGCAACGTGGGCGTCAACCGCGAGGACGTCGAGGCGAAGGCGCCGTTCCTGCGCGGCTTCGTGGTCAAGGAGTACTGGGAGAAGCCGAGCAACTGGCGCGCGGAGGCCTCGCTCGGCGAGTACCTGCGGCAGCACGGGGTCGTCGGCATCGAGTGGATCGACACGCGCGCGCTGGTGCGCCACATCCGCGACAACGGCGCACAGCAGGCGGTGCTCGCCACCGGCGACGTCGATGAACGAGCGCTGGTGAAGGAGGCGGCCGCGCGCGCGAGCCTGGTCGGCCAGGACCTCGCGAGCGGCGTAAGCTGCGCCAAGCCCTACCGATGGACCGGCGCGACCTGGGACCTCGTCCGGGGCTACCTCGACGGACAGGGGGACGGGCCGCTGGTGGTCGCGTTCGACTACGGCCTCAAGTTCAACATCTCGCGCTACCTCGCGGGGCACGGCTGCCGCGTTGTGGTGGTGCCGGCCGGCACCACGGCCGCGGAGGTCCGCGCCCTCGGCGCCGACGGCCTCTTCCTGTCGAACGGCCCCGGAGATCCGGACGCGGTGAAGGGCGCGATCCAGGTGGTCGCCGAACTGGCGCGCGAGATGCCGACCTTCGGGATCTGCCTCGGGCACCAGATCCTCGCTCTCGCGCTCGGCGCGAAGACGTACAAGATGAAGTTCGGCCACCACGGCGGCAACCAGCCGGTGCTCGAGGTCGACACGGGCCGGGTCTCGATCACGTCGCAGAACCACGGGTTCGCGGTCGACGCCGACTCGCTGCCGGACGACCTGCGGGTCACGCACATCAACCTGAACGACAACACGGTCGAGGGATTCGCCCACAAGGCGCTGCCCATCTTCTCCGTGCAGTACCACCCGGAGGCGTCCCCGGGACCGCACGACGCCGAGCCGTTGTTCGGGCGCTTCGTCGAGTCGATGAAGACCCGGTCGAAGACCGGCAAGGAAGCCTCTTACGAAGCGGTCAGCGACCGCACCCTGCAGAGCGAGCGGCCCGGCGCCGCCAATCACAACACAGCGAGCTGAACAACGTGCCGAAGCGTGAAGATATCAAGAGCGTCCTCATCGTCGGGGCCGGGCCGATCGTGATCGGCCAGGCCTGCGAGTTCGACTACTCGGGCACGCAGGCCTGCAAGGCGCTGAAGGAAGAGGGCTACAAGGTCATCCTGATCAACTCGAATCCGGCGACGATCATGACGGACCCGGAGTTCGCGGACCGCACCTACATCGAGCCGATGACGGCCGAGGCGCTGACGGCCGTCATCGAGGCCGAGCGCCCGGACGCGCTGCTGCCGACGATGGGTGGCCAGACGGCGCTGAACCTGACGCTGGAAGTCGCCGAGCGCGGCGTCCTCGACAAGTACGGCGTCCAGCTGATCGGCGCGAACATCGAGGCGATCAAGAAGGCCGAGGACCGCAACCTGTTCAAGGCCGCGATGTCGAGCATCGGCATCGACCTGCCGAGGAGCGGGTACGTCGGCAACATGGAAGAGGGCAGGAAGGTGGTGGCCGAGCTCGGGCTGCCGGTGATCATCCGTCCCTCGCGCACGCTCGGCGGCATGGGCGCGAACATCGCGAAGACGATGGACGAGTACGAGCGCTACCTGGCGTGGGCGCTCGAGCTGTCGCCGATCCACGAGGTGCTCGTCGAGGAATCGATCGAGGGCTGGAAGGAGTTCGAGCTCGAGGTGATGCGCGACCGCAAGGACAACGTGGTCATCGTCTGCTCGATCGAGAACCTCGACCCGCTCGGCGTGCACACCGGCGACAGCATCACCGTGGCGCCCGCCCAGACGCTGACCGACAAGGAATACCAGATCATGCGCGACGCCTCGCTCGCGATCATCCGCGAGATCGGGGTGGACACGGGCGGGTCGAACATCCAGTTCGCCGTCGACCCGACGAACGGGCGCATGGTGGTCATCGAGATGAACCCGCGCGTGTC
>CAYYZO010000136.1:0-6281 GCA_964476185.1 uncultured Myxococcales bacterium | reverse complement strand
GATGAGGCCGATGTTCGGGCCTTCCGGCGTCTCGATCGGGCAGACGCGGCCGTAGTGCGTCGGGTGCACGTCGCGCACGTCGAAGCCGGCGCGCTCGCGCGTGAGGCCGCCCGGTCCGAGCGCCGACAGGCGACGCTTGTGCGTGACCTCCGACAGCGGGTTCGTCTGGTCCATGAACTGCGAGAGCTGCGAGGACCCGAAGAACTCCTTGATGACCGCGCTGACCGGCTTGTAGTTGATCAGCTCCTGCGGCATCAGCGTCTCGAGGTCCTGCAGGCTCATGCGCTCGCGGATCGCGCGCTCCATGCGCAGCAGACCGATGCGGTACTGGTTCTCGACCAGTTCGCCCACGGTTCGCACGCGACGGTTGCCGAGGTGGTCGATGTCGTCGATCGACCCGTTGCCGTTCTTCAGGAGGATCAGGTAGTTCACCACGAGGAGGATGTCCTCGCGGCGAAGCGTCCCCTGCTCGAGCGGGACGTCGATGCCGAGCTTGTGGTTCAGCTTCAGCCGTCCGACGGCCGACAGGTCGTACTTGTCGGCGTTGAAGAACAGGTCGTTGAAGAACGACGTCGCGGTGTCCAGCGTCGGCGGATCCCCGGGGCGCAGCCGCCGGTAGATGTCGATGATCGCGTCCTCGGTGCGCTCGATCTTGTCGAGCAGCAGCGTGTTGCGCAGCGACGGACCGCGGTTCAGCTCGTCGATGTACACCAGGCGGAAGTCGTCGATGCCCCGCTCGCGCATCAGGTCGAAGGTCTCGGCCTTGATCGTGCCGTTGACCTCGACGAGAACCTCGCCGCTGGCCGGGTCGACGATGTCGTGGGCGGGGATCCCGCCGATGATGTCGTCGAAGGAGATCGGGATCTCCTCGAGGCCGGCCTCCTCCATGTCCCGCAGCGCCTTGCGCGTGAACTTGCGTCCCTCGCGGACGATGACCTCGTCGGTCTGCGGGTGGCGGATGTCGCGCGCCGCCTTCTGGCCGTCCAGCGTCTCGCGCTGGAACTTCTTCCAGGCCTTTCGGCCCTCGATCCGGATGTGATCGATCGGGTAGAAGAAGTTCAGCAGTTCCTCGGTGTTCATCCCGAGCGCGCGCAGGAGCACCGTCGCCGGGAACTTGCGGCGGCGATCGATGCGCACGTACAGGATGTCCTTG
Organism: uncultured Myxococcales bacterium; assembly: GCA_964476185.1. Lineage (GTDB taxonomy): Bacteria > Desulfobacterota > Binatia > UBA1149 > CAITLU01 > DATNBU01. Next base: position 5,128 of record CAYYZO010000136.1, on the reverse strand, counting down.
GCGTCGAACTCGAAATCGAGCCACGAGCCGCGGTACGGGATGACGCGGGCGTTGAACAGCAGGCGTCCCCCGGCGCTGGTGCGACCCTTGTCATGATCGAAGAAGACGCCCGGCGAACGGTGGAGCTGCGACACGATGACGCGCTCCGTCCCGTTCACCATGAAGGTGCCGTTCTCGGTCATGAGCGGGATCTCGCCGAAGTAGACCTCCTGCTCCTTGATGTCCTTGAGGGTCTTGGCGTTCGTCTCCGGATCGACGTCCCAGGTGACGAGCTGGACCGTCACCTTGAGCGGCGCCGAGTACGTCATGCCGCGCTGGTGGCACTCGGCGACGTCGTACTTCGGAGCCCCGATCACGTAGCTGACGAAATCCAGCTGGGCGGTGCCGGTGAAGTCCTTGATCGGGAACACCGACTTGAACACACCCTGAAGACCGACGGTGCTCCGCCCGTCCGGGGCGGCGTCGGCCTGCAGGAACGCCAGGTAGGATCGCCGCTGGATGTCGATCAGGTTCGGTACATCCAGTACCTTGCGAAGCTTCCCGAAATTCCGTCGCAGCCGAAAATTTTTCGTCACTCGCGCCATTGCGACCTCTCTCCAGACTCTGTTGGGGACCAGATGCACGCCGCGCGAAAGCGCGGAGGAAGAACCACCGTCACTTGATCTCGACGGTGGCTCCCTCCGCTTCCAGCTTCGCCTTCATCGCGTCGGCGTCGGCCTTGTTCACGCCTTCCTTGACCGCCTTCGGCGCGCCCTCGACCAGGTCCTTCGCTTCCTTCAGGCCGAGGTTCGTCAGCTCGCGGACGACCTTGATGACCTGGATCTTCTTCTCGCCGGCCGACGCGAGGATCACGTCGAACTCGTCCTTCGCCTCGGCTGCCGCCGGAGCCGCACCGCCCGCACCGCCGACGGCCGCAACGGCCACGGGCGCCGCCGCGCTCACGCCCCACTTGTCTTCGAGCTCCTTCACGAGCTCGGCGATCTCGAGGACGGTCGCCGCCGAAAGCTTCTCGATGATGGTCTGTCTTTCTTCAACGCTGAGAGCCATTGGTTTTCTCCTGATCTGCCCGACGCGCTTTCCGCACGCCGGCGCCTTCGTTCCCGTTTCGTCCCCGGTGCCTGTGGCGTCCTTCCTGGGGAAGGACCCGTTGGGCGGGATCGCCTGCCGTCCGGGGGCCGGCGACATCCCGTGGTCGTCCGGCGCTCTCGCGACCGGAAGACCGACTCCATTCTCCGCGCCCGCCTCGGGGCGCGGCCGCCTCGGTCAGGCGGCCGACTCGAGCTGCCGGCGGCGCGCGTCGAGCACCTGCGCCAGCTGCTGGCCTGGCGCCGAGAAGACGCGCACGAGTTGCGTGGCCGGCGTCATGAACAACGCGAGCAGCTTCGCACGCAGTTCGTCCCGGCCCGGCATCGTCGCGAGCTTCGCCAGCTGCTTCTTGTCGAGAAGCTGGCCGCTCATGACGGCGCCCTTGACCTCGAACGCCTCGTTCTTCTCGGCGTACCCGTCGATCACCTTCGCGAACGCGACCGGATCGCCGTAGCCGAACGCGAGCACGTTCGGGCCCGTCAGCAGCGGTTCGAGCACCTTGTTCGGGGTGTCCATGACCGCGCGCCACGTCAGCGTGTTCTTCGCGACGAGCAACTCCGCCTCGACCGCGCGCAGCTGGCCGCGCAGGTCGCTCATCTGGGCCACGGTGAGGCCGCGGTACTGCGAGAGGGCCACGAGAGGCGCGTTGCCGAACTTCTCGGCCAACTGCCCAATGACGACTTCTTTCTCTGCCTGATTCATCGTGTTCGCTTCCTGTCTGTCGCTGCGGCCCACCCAACGGGCGGCGCCGCGCTCGACACACCAGACGCCGGCTTCAGCCGACGACCTTCAGGTCTCCCGTGTCGACCGGGACGCCCGGCCCCATCGTCGACGAGACGTAAACGGTCCGGATGTACTGGCCCTTGGCGGTCGACGGCTTCGCCCGCACGACGCTCGCGATGACGGAGCGCGCGTTGTCGAGGAGCTTCTGCGCGCCGAACGAGACCTTGCCGACCCCGACCTGGACGATGCCGGCTTTCTCGACGCGGAACTCGACCTGGCCCGCCTTGAGCTCGCGCACGACCCGGCCGACGTCCATCGTCACCGTGCCCACCTTGGGGTTCGGCATGAGGCCGCGCGGGCCGAGGATCTTTCCGATGCGGCCGACCGCGCCCATCATGTCCGGCGTCGCGACCGCACGATCGAAATCGGTCCAGCCCTCGTCGCGGATCTTGTTCACGAGGTCGTCGGCCCCGACGAAGTCGGCGCCGGCCTCCTCGGCCTCCTTCGCCTTCTCGCCCTTGGCGAAGACCGCGACGCGGATCGTCTTGCCCGTGCCGTGCGGCAGCGAGACCGTGCCGCGGACGTTCTGGTCCGCATGACGCGGATCGACGCCGAGCCGAAGCGCCAGCTCGACGGTCTCGTCGAACTTCGCCCCCGACCCCTTCGCGACGATCTCCATCGCCTCGTCCAGCGTGAGGAACTTGTTGCGGTCCACCTCAGCGGCGGCCTTCGCGTATCTCTTGCCCTGCTTCGCCATAACCTATCGCCTCACTAGCCCTCGACCGTGATGCCCATGCTGCGCGCCGTTCCCTCGATGATGCGGATGGCTGCCTGGACGTCGTTGGCATTGAGATCCGGAAGCTTCTGCTCCGCGATCTGCCGTACCTGCGCGGCCGAGACGGTCCCGACCTTCGTCTTGTTCGGAACCGGCGAGCCCTTGTCGACCCCGGCCGCCTTCATCAGGAGCGTCGACGCCGGAGGCGTCTTCGTGATGAAGGTGAACGACCGGTCCGAATAGACCGTGATCACGACGGGGATGAGAACGTCCCCCATGCTCTGCGTGGCCGCGTTGAAGGCCTTGCAGAACTCCATGATGTTCACGCCTCGCTGGCCGAGCGCCGGGCCGACCGGCGGACTCGGGTTCGCCTTGCCCGCGGGAATCTGAAGCTTGATCTGATCGACGACTTTCTTCGCCATATCTTGTGCCGCCTACTGCTTTTCGACTTGCACGAGCTCCATCTCGACGGACGTCGAACGTCCGAAGATGGTGATCGCGACCTTGAGCGTACCCTTGTCGGCGCGGACCTCCTCGACGACCCCGCTGAAATCAGCGAAAGGACCGTCGATGACCTTGACCGACTCCCCGACCTCGAATGCGACCTTCGCCTTCGGTCGCGCGGAACCTTCCTGGAGCTGCGTGGCGATCCGGCGCACCTCTTCCTCCGGAACCGGAGGCGGGTTCGTGGACCCCCCGACGAATCCGGTGACCTTCGGCGTGCTGGTGACCGTGTGCCACGTCTCGTCCGTCAGCTTCATCTGCACCAGCACGTACCCCGGGTAGAGGTTGCGCGTCGCGGTGCGCTTCTTGCCCTTGACGAGCTCGACGACCTGCTCGGACGGGACGAGGATCTCGCCGAAGAGCTCTTCCTGCCCGAAGGCGCGGACGCGCTCCTCGAGCTGGCGCCTCACGCTCTGCTCGTACCCGGAATACGTGTGCACGACGTACCATTGCATGTCGCTCGTGCTTCCCTTTTCGCTCATGGCGTCCGTTTCCCTGTCCTCAGAACACCAGTCGCATGCCGAGGGAGATCACGTAATCGACGACTCCGAGGTAGAGCGAGACGAACGCGACGACCACGAGCACGACCCACGTGAACGCCGTCGTTTCCTTGCGCGACGGCCAGTACACGCGCTTGAGCTCCGCGACGGCCTCGTCGGTGAAGGTGCGCGCCTGCGCGATCCATTCCCCGGCCCCGCCCGACTTCGGCTCGCGCGACTCGTTCTGCGTCTCGTTGCTCACTGCGTTGCCTGCTCCGCGTTTCTTCATTCCGGATGCCTGCGCCATCGCACGTTCCTCACGACCGGGATGCTCCGGCGCGGCTCCAGCCGCGCGATGACGATAAATGGCGGGTCAGCCAGGACTCGAACCTGGAACATTCGGATTTGGAGTCCGACGCTCTACCAATTGGAGCTACTGACCCGTCGCCGGCCTCAGACCTTTCCTTCCTTGTGCAGCGTGTGCACCCGACACGCGGGGCAGAACTTCTTCCGGGCGAGCTTGTCCGTGGACAGCTTCTTGTTGCGGCTCGTCCTGTAGTTCTTCCGCTTGCAGCTCTCGCAGGCGAGCACGATCTGATCGCGCATGGTGTCTACCTCTTCCGTTCGTCGCCCGATGGCGCCGGCAACCCGGGCGGCGGGGTCATCCGCTCACCGCCTCCAGTTGCCGTCGTCGTCGGGTCGGCCCCAGCTGTGTCTACTCGACGTTCCGAACCGTTCGCCGTCCCGGAGCGTCCGCCCCGGGACGGCCCTGGAATCACTCCGTGATCTTCGAAACCACGCCGGCGCCGACCGTGCGGCCGCCCTCGCGGATGGCGAAGCGCAGGCCCTCGTCCATCGCGATCGGCGTGATCAGGTGAACCTGCAGCTGAACCGTGTCGCCCGGCATCACCATCTCCGTCCCTTCCGGCAGCGTGCACACGCCCGTCACGTCCGTCGTGCGGAAGTAGAACTGCGGCCGGTACCCGTTGAAGAAGGGCGTGTGGCGGCCGCCTTCTTCCTTCGTCAGCACGTACGCCTCCGCCGTGAACTTCGTATGCGGCGTGATCGAACCCGGCTTGGCCAGGACCTGCCCGCGCTCGATCTCCTCGCGCTTGGTCCCGCGCAGCAGGCAACCCACGTTGTCGCCCGCCTCGCCCTCGTCCAGCAGCTTGCGGAACATCTCCACGCCCGTGATCGTCGTCTTCGCCGTCGGGCGGATGCCCACGATCTCGATTTCGTCACCGACCTTGATCCGGCCGCGCTCGATGCGTCCCGTCGCCACCGTCCCGCGACCCGAGATCGAGAACACGTCCTCGACCGGCATCAGGAACGGCTTGTCCACCTCGCGCTGCGGCTGCGGGACGTACGAGTCCACGGCTTCCATCAGCTCGTCGATGCACTTGATGTGCGCCGCGTCCGTCGGGTTGTTCAGCGCCTGCAGCGCCGAGCCCTTGATGATCGGGATCTCGTCGCCCGGGAACTCGTACTTGCTCAGAAGCTCGCGAACCTAGAGCTCCACCAGCTCCATCAGATCCGCGTCGTCGACCATGTCCGCCTTGTT
>CAYYZO010000135.1:0-6393 GCA_964476185.1 uncultured Myxococcales bacterium | reverse complement strand
TGCCCAAGGCGGAAGACTTCGGCTACTCGCTGCGCGTCGTGTCCGAAATCACCGAATCGAACGGCTCGTCCTCCATGGCCTCGGTGTGCGGCGGCAGCCTGGCGCTGATGGACGCCGGCGTGCCGATCAAGACGCACGTCGCCGGCATCGCCATGGGCCTGATCAAGGAAGACAAGCGCTTCGCGGTGCTGACCGACATCCTCGGCGACGAGGATCACCTCGGCGACATGGACTTCAAGGTCGCCGGCACGAAGGACGGCGTGACCGCCGTCCAGATGGACATCAAGATCGCGGGGCTGCCTCGCGAGGTCATGCAGGACGCGCTCTACAAGGCGCGGACCGCGCGCCTCCACGTGCTCTCCGAGATGGACAAGGCGCTGCAGGCGCCTCGCGGCGAGATGTCGCAGCACGCGCCGCGCATCGAGACGATCCGCATCCATCCGGACAAGATCCGCGACCTGATCGGACCGGGCGGAAAGGTCATCCGCGGCATCGTCGAGCAGACGGGCTGCAAGATCGACGTTTCCGACGACGGCACCGTGCTGGTCGCGTCTTCGGACGGCGTGGCGATGCGCGAGGCCCTCGACATCATCCAGGGCATCACCGCGAGCCCGGAGGTCGGGCGCATCTACAACGGCACCGTGCGCCGCATCGCGGACTTCGGCGCTTTCGTCGAGATCCTCCCGGGCACCGACGGCCTGCTCCACGTCTCGCAAATCGACGAGAAGCGCGTCGAGAACGTGCGCGACTTCCTGAAGGAAGGCGACAAGATCCCGGTGAAGGTCCTCGAGGTCGATCGCCAGGGCAAGATCCGCCTGAGCTTGAAGGAAGCCAAGCGCGAGATGGCAGAGAAGGAGAAGCAGAGCGCTTGAGCGATCTTCTCCGCGCGACCAGGCTCGAGAACGGCGTGCGCGTCGTCACCGAGACGGTGCGCGACGTGCCGTCGATCTCGATCGGCATCTGGGCCGACACGGGCTCCTGTCACGAGGACGAGCGCATCGTCGGCGTCGCCCACTTCGTCGAGCACCTGCTCTTCAAGGGGACGCCGCGTCGCTCGGCCCGGCAGATCGCGGAGGAGATCGAGCGGCGCGGCGGCACCATCGACGCCTTCACCGACAAGGAGTACACGTGCTACCACGCGCGCGTGCTCTCGTCGGAGGGGGCGACGGCGCTCGACGTGCTCTCCGACCTCGTGCTCCACGCCGAGCCGCGCCCCGAGGACATCGAGCTCGAGCGGGAAGTCATCATCCAGGAGATCCTCGACGTCGAGGACGACCCGGAAGAGTTCTCGCTCGACCACCTGCTCGAAAGCTACTGGCCGGGGCACCGGCTGGGCTGGCCCGTGGCCGGCTCGGTCGCGAGCGTCGAGCGCATCACGCGCGACGACATCCTCGGCTTCCTGCGCGAGTTCCGCCGGCCGAACCGGCTCGTCGTGTCGGCGGCCGGTCCGGTCGATCACGACGAGCTCGTCGCGAGCTGCCGCCAGATCTTCGGCGCGCTCGAGCCGAGCTCCGAGGACGCCCGGCCGCTCGACCGGCCGGACTTCCGACCGGGGCTCTACCTGGTCCGCCGCGAGATCGAGCAGGCGCACCTGACGATCGGCATGCCGGGCATCTCGGTGCTCGACCCCCGGCGCGAGGCCGCCGAGGTCCTCATCGCCGCGCTCGGCGGGGGCATGAGTTCGCGCCTGTTCCAGCGCGTGCGCGAGGAGCGCGGCAAGGCCTACACGATCTATGCGTTCCAGGCGCCGTACCGGGAGATCGGCTACACGGGGGTCTACGCCGCGTGCGGGCGCGACTCGGTCGCGGAGGTCAACGAACTGATCTTCGAGGAGATGCGCTCGATCGTCAGCGAAGGCCTCGGGGCGGGGGAGCTGGAGCGCGTGAAAGCGCAGCTGATCGGCAGCATCCCGCTCTCGCTCGAGACCACGGACAGCCGCATGTCCCGCATCGGTCGCAACGTGCTCTACTTCGACCGTCCGATCGAGATCGACGAGGTCACGCGCGCCATCGAGGCCGTGACCAACGACGACATGGTCGCGCTCGCCGCGGAGCTGTTCAGCTTCGAGCGCGCCGCGGCCGTTCTCTGCGGCGACCTCGAAGCCGACGCGATGCAGCTCCCCGCCGCGTGACGCCGTGAGCGCGCGCGTCGACGAACCCGTCCGCGTGCGACTGCGCCGCGTCGGCCCGGTCGCCGTCGAGCTCCCGCGCGCGATGACGGAGGGGTCGTCCGGGTTCGACCTGCCCGCCGCCATCGACGCGGCGGTCACGCTGGCCCCCGGAGAGCGTCGCCTCGTCCCGTGCGGTTTCGCGATCGCGATCCCGGCCGGCTACGAGGGCCAGGTCCGGCCGCGCAGCGGGCTCGCGCTGAAGCACGGCCTGAGCATTCCGAACGCACCGGGAACGATCGATTCGGACTATCGCGGCGAGGTCGGCGTCGTCCTGATCAACCTCGGGGCCGAACCGGTTCGCATCGAGCCCGGGCAGCGTATCGCCCAGCTCGTGGTCTGTCCCGTCGCGCGGTGCGCGTTGGAGGAGGTCGCCGAACTCGACGACACGGCGCGCGGGCACGGCGGCTTCGGACATACATCGAGCTGACCCGCGCGCGGCGCTGGCTCGAGCGCTGCGATCCGACCGCGGCTGACGCTGCGCGGCAAATTGCGATCCTCGCGCGCCGTCGATACACACGATGGCTCGTGGCGCGGAGGACCGGTTCCTGCGACGTCGGGAGGCCCGCCGGGCGGGAGCAGCGCCCCGGCCGAGGGCCGATCGGCCCAGGTCGTCCTGCCGACGGGTCCGCATCCGGCACCTGCGCTGTGCACGAGCGGCGCCCGGGCGCGGCGTCGCAGTGGCTTTTCGCGCTTCCGACCGGAACAAAGCGCCTTCGCAGGCCGTGGGCCTGCGTCAATCGACGGGCCTTCGGGTCCGGGTAGTCGCGGGCCGTTCGGCCGGCGTCGAGGAAGGGCCGGATTCCCGGCCGGATCAGGACAGGGAAGGATGGTACCTCGTTACACGCGTCCGGTGATGGGGGCTCTGTGGAGCGACCAGCGCCGCTACGAGCTGATGCTGGAGATCGAGATCGCCGTCTGCGCGGCGCTCGAGCGGCGCGCTGTGATCCCGGCCGGCACCACTGCGGAGATTCGCGCGAAGGCGAAGGTCGATGCGGCGCGCGTCGACGAGATCGAGGCCGTCGTTCACCACGACGTGATCGCGTTCGTGACCGCCGCGGCCGAGACGGTGGGGGAAGCAGGGCGGTTCCTGCACTTCGGGATGACGTCCTCGGACGTCGTCGACACGGCGTTCGCCCTGCAGCTCACCGAAGCCGCGAAGATCCTGCTCGCCACGCTCGACGAGCTTCGCGCGGCCGTGCGCCGTCAGGTGGAGGCCCATCGCGAGACCGTGATGGTCGGGCGCAGCCACGGCATCCACGCGCAACCGATCACCTTCGGCCTGAAGATGGCCGGGTGGTACTCCGAACTCACCCGCGCGCGCCGCCGTCTCGAGGCCGCCGGGGCCGAAGTCGCCTTTGGCAAGCTGTCGGGAGCGGTCGGCAGCTACGGCGTCAACGGCCCCGACATCGAGGCCGAGGTCCTGGCCGAACTCGGCCTCGCGCCGGAGACCGTCGCGACCCAGGTCGTTCCGCGGGACCGCCATGCCGCGTTCTTCACGACCCTCGCCGTGATCGCCGGCGGCATCGAGCGGTTCGCGACCGAGATCCGCCACCTGCAGCGCACCGAGCTCCTCGAAGCCCTGGAGCCGTTCGGCAAGGGGCAGAAGGGCTCGTCGGCGATGCCGCACAAGCGCAACCCGATCCTCAGCGAGAACCTCTGCGGCCTCGCGCGGGTCGTCCGCGCGAACGCGCTGGTCTCGCTGGAGAACATCGCGCTGTGGCACGAGCGCGACATCAGCCACTCGTCGGCCGAGCGCGTGATCGCGCCCGACTCGACGATCGCGCTCGACTTCATGCTGGCCCGCCTGACGCGCGTCGTCGACGGTCTCGAGGTGCGGCCCGCGAACATGCAGAAGAACCTCGACCTGACGGGAGGGCGCCTCGCGTCCGAGCGGCTCCTGCTGAAGCTGGTGGACAAGGGCGCCCTGCGCGAAGTCGCGTACGGTTGGGTGCAGCGCTGCGCGCTGGCCGACGGCGATTTCCGCGCCCTCGTCGCGAGCGATCCGGACATTCGGGCGCATCTTTCGCAGCCCGAGATCGACGACGCCTTCGACGTCCGACACGCGCTCACGTACGTGGGCGCCATCATCAACCGTGCACTGGAGGAACGCCCGTGAGCGCACCGACGAAGACCGAGATGATCGCCGAAGGAAAGGCGAAGAAGATCTACGCGACCACCGACCCGACCAAGCTCATCTTCTACTTCAAGGATGACGCGACGGCGTTCAATGCCCAGAAGAAGGGCACGATCGAGTCGAAAGGCGTCCTCAACCAGCGCATCTCGGCGCGGTTGTTCACGATGCTGAAGGACAAGGGCATCGACAACCACTACGTCGAGACGTTGAGCGAGCGCGAGATGCTGGTCGAGCGGCTGGAGATCATCCCCGTCGAGACGATCCTGCGGAACATCGTGACCGGGAGCTGCCAGAAGCGCCTCGCCCGGACCGAGGGAGAGGAGCCGCCGCGCCCGATCATCGAGTTCTGCTACAAGTCCGACGAACTCGGCGACCCGCTGATCAACGACGATCACGCGATCGCGTTCGGCTGGGCGACGGAGAAGGAACTCGCCGAGATCCGCCGGCAGACGCTCGCGGTCAACTCCGTGCTGAAGGCGTTCATGGCGGATCGAGGGATCCTGCTCGTGGATTTCAAGCTCGAGTTCGGACGCACCCTCGACGGCCGCGTGCTGCTCGGCGACGAGATCTGCCCGGACACGTGCCGGTTCTGGGACGCCGCCACGCGCAAGAAGCTCGACAAGGACCGCTTCCGCCAGGACCTCGGCGAGGTCTCGGAGGCGTACCTCGAGATCGACCGAAGGACCTCGCTGTGAGCCTCGTCGCCCGCGTCTACGTGATGCCGAAGCCGGCGATCCTCGACCCCCAGGGCAAGGCGGTCGCGGCTTCGCTGCATTCGCTCGGGTACGCGGAGGTCGGCGACGCGCGGCTCGGCAAGCTGATCGAACTCCGGCTGGACGGGGATGACGTCGGCGCGGCGACGGTGAGGGTCGACGAGATGTGCCGCAAGCTGCTGGCCAACGAGATCATCGAGCACTACCGCTTCGACGTGGTGCCGCAGGAGAAGCAGCCGTCGTGAAATGGGGCGTGGTCGTCTTCCCGGGCTCCTGTGACGAACGCGACGCGGCCTACGCCGTCGGCGGCGTGCTCGGCGACGACGTCGAGATGCTCTGGCACGGCGACGAGGACTTGAAGGGCGCCGACGCGATCATCCTGCCGGGTGGCTTTTCCTACGGCGACTACCTTCGCTGCGGCGCGATGGCGCGGTTCTCGCCGGTCCTGCGCGCGGTCACGAGCTTCGCGAACGACGGCGGGCCGGTCTTCGGGATCTGTAACGGTTTCCAGGTCCTCTGCGAAGCCGGGCTGCTGCCCGGCGCGCTGGTTCGCAACGCCTCGCTCCGGTTCCTGTGCCGGACCGTGCGCGTGCGCGTCGAGAACAACCGCACGGCGTTCTCGGCCGCCTGCGACGAGGGGCAGGTCCTGCGGATCCCCGTCAAGAACGGCGAGGGATGCTTCGTGGCGAGCCCCGAGGAACTCGCGCGCATCGAGGCGAACGGCCAGGTCGCGTTCCGCTACGCGGACGGCGCGCCGAACGGATCGCTGAACGACATCGCCGGCGTCACGAACGAGGCCGGCAACGTCGTCGGGCTGATGCCGCACCCCGAGCACGCCGTCGATCCGCTGCTCGGTCCGGCCGACGCGCAGGTGCTGTTCCGATCGGTTCATCGCTGGCTCGCCGGCGGCCGCGCGGGCGCCGGTGCGGCCGGCCGCCCGGCCGCAGGCAAGTCCGAAGGGATCTCCGCATGAGCAGCAAGGCCCCGAAACTGCGTCCCGTCGACGAGAGCCTCGCGCTCGAGCACGGGCTCACCTCGGAGGAGTACGCCCGGATCCTCGGCCATCTCGGCGGCCGCGTGCCGACCTACGAGGAACTCGGCGTGTTCTCGGTGATGTGGTCCGAGCACTGCAGCTACAAGAGCTCGCGCGCGCACCTCGGGCGACTGCCGCAGTCCGGTCGCGCCGTGCTGCAGGGCCCCGGCGAGAACGCGGGCGCCGTCGACATCGGCGGCGGCATGGCCGCGATCTTCAAGATCGAGAGCCACAACCACCCCTCCTATATCGAACCGTACCAGGGGGCCGCGACCGGCGTCGGCGGCATCCTTCGCGACGTGTTCACGATGGGGGCGAGGCCGGTCGCGAACATGAACTCGCT
>CAYYZO010000134.1:0-6490 GCA_964476185.1 uncultured Myxococcales bacterium | reverse complement strand
CCCGCGCACCGTAATCCGAACCGAACCGCCGGCCCGCGAGATCATGTCGATCAACGTGTCGATGCTGAAGAGATCGATCTTTCCCCGAACCAGATCGCTCACCCGCGGTTGCGTGACGCCGAGCAGCTTGGCCGCTGCGGACTGTGTCAGTTTCTTCTTCTCGATGATCTCGGAAAGCTTGATCATCAGATCGGCACGGATCGCGAGGCTCGCGGCTTCTTCGGGGTGAAAGCCGATGTCGCGAAACACGTTACCGCCCGGCCTGGTCCTGGTCGCACGCGCCACAGGTCCTATCTCCTCGCGTTGTTCGCTCGTTGCCTGTTACGGCGGGCTGCCAGCTCCCGGAATCGTGGTCTGGCGATCTCGATATCCCCACGAGCGGTTCTCCGGGTCTTCTTCTCGAAGACGTGCAGCACGTAACCCGCTTCTGCGAACCTGGCGACGTAGAGCAGGCGATGTTGACGTCCCGTCCGCACACGGATCTCCCGCACTCCTTCGCCAACCGAGTTCATGGGCTTCCAGTCCGTGGGGTCGAGGCCAAGTTGCACGCGATAGACTTCGTAGCCTGCTCTCGCTCGTGCATCGTCAGGAAACGCCCGCAGATCGTTTCGGGTGCTTCCTTTCCATTCCACCGGCTTCGACGCACGGCCGGATATACAAGAAGATGTATGGGTCATCAAGGCCGGCATGACGAGTCACTCGACCGGATGGCGGTTGCCGTGGAAGGCTCGTGCGGAACCGGCGGTACGGCAATGACGGGGATGGAATGGAATCGGGGGTGGAACTCGCCAGGCTGTCCTCGCGGACGACATCGCGACGCCCTGCTCGGTGAAAGCGTACGGAGGGACGCGCCGCCCGCCCGGACTTGAAGTCGCAATTCGTGACCTCAAGTTCGCAAGCTCGCGATCCAGAGGTGGGAATAACCGGACAGGCTTGGCGAGCGCCGGATCGCCATCTAACGTAGCTGCTCCATCAGGAGGCCCCCGTGTCCGCACCCGCCCGCAACGACTCCCTCTACGACGTCAGCGATCCCGCCCTCTACACCGACGACCGCTGGCACGCCCCGTTCGCCGAGCTGCGGCGCACGATGCCCGTCAGCTACCGCGCCGAGAGCCCGTTCGGCCCGTACTGGTCCGTCGTCACGCACGAGCTCGTGCAGGAGGTCGAGACGAAGCCGGAGATCTTCTCGTCGTCGTACGAGTACGGCGGCATCACGATCCTCGACCTGTTCGGCGAGCGCATGTTCCCGAACTTCATCTCGATGGACGGCGAGAAGCACGCGGCGCAGCGCCGCACGGTGCAGCCGGCCTTCAACACGCCGGAGATGCGCCGGCGCGAAGGCGAGATCCGCGCCCGCACGCGCGCGCTGATCGAGGGGCTGCCCGTCGGCGAGCCGTTCGACTGGGCCGAGCGCGTCTCGATCGAACTCACGATCGGCATGCTCGCGATCCTGTTCGACTTCCCGTGGGAGCAGCGGATGGCGCTGCGCCGCTGGTCCGACTGGGCCGGCGACGTGAAGGCCGAGTCCGAGCAGACGCCCGAGTACCGGGCCGAGCACCAGGCCCAGATGATCGAGATGCTGACGACGTTCGACGAGCTGTTCGCGAAGAAGCTCGCCGAGCCGCCGACCGACGACCTGCTCTCGCGCATCATCCACAGCGAGGCAATGGGCCACATGCCGGACCAGGAGCGCGTCGCGAACATCGCGCTGCTGATCGTCGGCGGCAACGACACGACGCGCAACTCGATGAGCGCGTTCGCGCACATCGTGGCGATGCACCCGGAGAAGCTCGAGCAGTTGCGAAGCGATCCGTCGCTGATCCCGAACGCCGTGCAGGAGGTCATCCGCTGGCAGTCGCCGGTCACGCACATGCGGCGCACGTGCACGCGCGACACCGAACTCGGCGGCCAGAAGCTCCGCCGCGGCGACAAGGTCGTGCTCTGGTACATCTCGGCGAACCGCGACGAGAGCGTCTTCCCCGACCCGGACCGCATCGACTTCACACGCGAGAACGCGCGCCGCCACCTCGGCTTCGGCTGGGCGGTGCACCGCTGCGTCGGCGCCCGACTGGCCGAGTTGCAACTCGCGATCCTGTTCGAGGAGACGCTGCGCCGGGACGTCCGGTTCGAGATGGCGGGCGCCCCGGAGTGGGCGCCGACGCCGTTCCTGCACATCTACAACCGCCTGCCTCTGAGGATGATGGCGCGCCGGGCCTGACAACCGCCGGCGTTTCGCGTCGACGTCCCTCTTTCCGATTCCCGTCGTGACGGCCGGGCGGGGCCGATCCCGGTCCGGCGTGGCCCAGTCCGGCGCGGCCCGGTGCGGCACGATCCAGGTTCAGCCTTCGCGGGCCGCGGCTGCGTGGGGTCGCGGCGGACCGGCCGAGAACGCCTTCCCTGTCATTCCCGCCTGCCGACGGCATCCGGCGCTGAACTTTCCAAGTTCTTTCCAAGTTCCTTCCGGACTCCGGGAGGCCTTCCGGGGCACCCTGCATTCGCCCGGACAGTCGAGCCCCGCCCTTCGGGGCGGCTCGCGACCGGGAGAAAGGACACCTCGAGGCAGCCGTGGACGACACCAAGGGACCAGGAACCGGCCCGCGCCGCGAGGCCGACGCGACATCGGAGGAGTGCGGCACCAAACGGAGGCCGGGCGTCCAGGACCGGGCCTTCGTGGTCCAGATCGCGCCGGACTGCGACGCCGCCACGGGTTCGCTCGCCGGCCGCGTCCAGCACCTCGCGACCGTCGACGGCGGAAACTTCGGATCGGTCGACGGCCTTGTCGCGATCCTGCGCCGCGTTCTCGAGCGCCTGGCCGAACGCGATCGCGAATGACGACGGCAACAAAGAACCGACGGCTGCGCCAGGCGCAGCGATGGCCCCGGTCACGTATCGCCGGGTGAACGGACGACATGCACCACAAGGAGCAACCAAGATGAACAACCGGAACAGGATCCTGGGAATGGCGTTGGCGACGGCGCTGGTCTGCGTGAGCGCCTCGATCGCGATGGCGGCCTCGACGCCGGAGCAGAGCTGCCAGTCGAAGCGCCTCAAGGCGTGGACGAAGTACGAAGGCTGCGTCGGCAAGGCGATGGGGGCGGTCTACGCGGGCAAGCCGCTCGACGCGACGGCGCAGGCCGCCCTCGCGAAGTGCCGCACGAAGCTGGCGGCTGCGTGGCCGAAGCTGTCGGCGATCGTCGGCAGCGCGACCTGCAGTGGGCAGCCGCGGTTCGTCGACAACGGCAACGGGACGATCCGTGACAACCTGAGCGGCAGGACCTGGAGCAAGCAGGGAGACCAGGCCGCGGAGCCCTTCGACAAGGATTCCATCTACGACTGGAGTTTCGGGTCGCCGTACGGCTCCGACGGCACGGCGTTCGACTACATGCTCGACGTCACGAACGGTTCCGTGATCGGCGGTCACCAGGACTGGCGCGTCCCGACGATCGCCGAGCTGCTCTCGATCGTGCTGGCCGGGCCGCTGCCGTGCGGATCCAGCCCGTGCATCGAGCCGGCGTTCAACGCCTCCTGCACGGCGAACTGCTCGTTCTTCAGTTCGTGCAGCTGCAGCGTGCCGTACCCGTACTGGACGGACGTGTCGGTGCCGGAGGCGCCGAACATGGCCTACGCGGTCGATTTCGGCGACGGCGAACTGTTCGAGGGATTCAAGACGCTCGACCGCAACGTGCGCCTGGTTCGCGGCGGCCTTCACTGAGGCCGCCTGCCGGACTCCCGGTCGTCGTCCGCTCGGGGGGGGGGACGGCGGTCGGGGGATTCGATGTCCGCCGGAGGTGGGGAGGCGACCTCCTCAGTCCTCGGCGCAGACCGGGCAACTGCCCGACTCGCGCGTGAGCGCGAGCGCGATCGCCGCCTCGGCGTCGGCCTCGTCGATCGTGCCGGAGCCGTCGACGTCGCAGCGGCAAGCGTCGCAATCCTCTTCGCCCGTCGATGCGCGCAGGATGCGCTGCGCGTCCAGGGCATCGACGGTCTCGTCGCCGTCGGTGTCGCCGCAGCGGTGTTCGAGGCCGATGCGGTACAGTTCGAGCAGGTCCGCGCCGTCCGGACGGTGATCGGCAAGGCCGATGGCGAAGTAGGACCGGTCGCGTTCGCGATACGCGACCGAACTGATCGCGGCCACGCCGCCGGGCAGCTTCACGGCCTCGCCGACCGGCGTGCCGTCCTCGCGGAACTCCTGCACGAACGTCGCGTAGGAATACGTGAGCACCGGATCGTCCCAGTGCTCGATCGATTGCGTCCACGCCAGCAGGAAGCCTTCCGCGAGAGGCAGCGCGAACGCCGGCGTCGTCGTGCCGAACTCCTCCACCGGGAACGGGATAGCGACGTTGCCGGGCGACGGAAGACCGTTCGCGTCGATCGTGCGCACGAACGTGGTTCGCAGGCGGGACCGGTGGATCGTGGACCACGAGACGGCCGTGCGGCCGCCTTCGCCCGTGATCACCTGCAGGAACGATTCGAGCTTCGCGCGCGCGAGCCGGGTCACCGGCCCGAGGCTCTCGCCGTCGGCGTCGAGGAGCCTGGCCAGGATCCCCACGCGGCCGCGCGTGCCCGCGCGGCCTGCTCCGATCGCGAGCAGCCGTGCTCCGTTGGTCGTGACCAGCTGCGGATTGTCGATGCGTGGAACGACGAACTCGCCGATGGTCCGGCCGGCCGTCGACTGGATCGTGTGCACGATCGGGCAGGACTGGCCGTCGCACCGTTCGCGGGAGACGATCCAGCTGTCGCCGTCGCGCGCCGTCATCCCGGTCAACTGGCTGATCAGCGCATCGTCGAACACGAAGGCGTCGCCGGCGGTCTCGCCGGCGGCCGAGAAGCGTTGCCCGTGGGTCGTGAACCACGGAGGCGACTCGAGGTGCACCGACTCGCAGGCGAGCACGAAGCCGTCGCCGGTCGGCGCGAGCGCCGCGCGGTATCCCTCCGGGCCGTCGGGCGGTGCGAGGCAGGAGACGTCGCCGACGACTTCGCCGGAGGCGTCGAAGATCCTCGCGCCGGTGCCGAGCGGCTCGTCTCCGTCCCGGCGTTCCCAGGCCGCGACGTAGCCGCCATCCGCCAGCGCGGTCACCGCCGTCCGCCGGAGCTCGTAGGGCGCGCCCTGGGCGGCGCCGAGTTCGTGGAGGTGGGCGGCGCGCAGCGCGAACGCCGGCGAAGAGGAGAACAGGCACGCGAGCGCGGCAAGGACGGGGGCGGATCCTTTCATGACCGGGAAGTGTACGGGCCCTGTGGCGGGGGCCACAAGGGAGAGTTTTTCGGCGCTCGCTCGTGCAGGTCGGCGGTCCCGACGCGGAGGTCGGTCGCCCGCACCGCGGCTGCGGTGCGGGAATCGTGCGCGGCCTAGGACGCTTTTCCGGCGGCTTCGTCGTCGGCGACGAAGCCCGGCCACGTCGCCATGTACCCGAGGAACGCCTCGCCGAGCCGCTCGGCGCGCAGGTGCTCGCGGCTGACCGGCAGCGGGACGGGCGTGAAACTCGCGTCGGAGGCCGCGCGCCGCGGCCAGTCGTGGTGCAGGATCGCCGCGCGCCCGACGATCGCGAAGTCGGCGCCGTGGTCGAGGGCGCGCTGCGCATCGGCCGCGCCGCGCAGCTTGCCGGCGACGCCGAGGCGCGTGTTGCCGCGAGCGAGGTC
This sequence comes from uncultured Myxococcales bacterium, assembly GCA_964476185.1. Classification (GTDB taxonomy): domain Bacteria; phylum Desulfobacterota; class Binatia; order UBA1149; family CAITLU01; genus DATNBU01. The sequence goes on along the minus strand of CAYYZO010000134.1, from coordinate 853 downwards.
GGTGTACCAGTCGATCAGCGGGCGCGCGGCGAACGCCTCGTCGACGGGCTTCTTGAAGCAATCCCACAGCGACAGGTCGAGGTAGTCGAGGTCGCCGCCCGTGAGCAGTTCCCCGGCGAGTTCGCGCATCTCGGCGAACACGACGCCGAAGCGTTCCGGCGAGAGGCGCAGCCCGACCTGGAAGTCGTCGCGGCAACGCGCACGCACGCCGGCGAGGATCTCGCGCAGGATGCGCGAGCGGTTTTCGAGGCTGCCGCCCCAGCGGTCCGTGCGCCGGTTCGTCTGCGGCGACAGGAACGCGCACAGCAGGTAGCCGTGCGCGCCGTGCAGTTCGACGCCGTCGAAGCCGGCCTTCTCGGCGCGCAGGGCGGCCTCGATGAAGTCCTCGACCAGGACTTCGACCTCCTCGGTGGTCAGCGCGCGTGCGCCGGTCTCCGCGTCGTCGGACGGTCCGACGGGCGCCTCGCCGACGAGCTCTTTCGGCGAACGGATGCCGGCGTGGTGCAATTGCACGGCCGACGCCGCGCCGTGCGCGCGGATCGCGGCGGCCAGCCGCGCCAGGCCTTCGACGTGCTCGTCGCCGAACACGCCGAGCTGGCCCGCGAAGCCCTGCCCGACGCGTTGCACGTGCGCGGCGCAGGTCATCACGAGGCCGAAGCCGCCCTCGGCGCGGTACTCGAGCCAGCGCAGTTCGTCGTCGGACAGCGTGCCGTCCGCGTGGCTCTGCAGGTTGGTCAGCGGCGCCAGCATGCAGCGGTTGCGCCACGTCGGGCCGCGCTCGAACGAGATCGGGGAGAACAGGTCGGTCATCGAAAGCCCTCGGTCGGGCGGCGTGCCGGCGCGGAAGATGCGG
>CAYYZO010000133.1:0-6588 GCA_964476185.1 uncultured Myxococcales bacterium | reverse complement strand
ACCGACGGCGGCGACGGCTCGCCGGAGACGGAACCGGTGGCGTCGGCCGGCGGCGACGATGCGGCGGCAGGAGAAGCCGCCGCGCCGGTTTCGTCGGCCGCCACGGCAGCGCGGCCCGGGACCGCGACAGCGATGGCGGCCATCAGCAGCGCCGCGCGCCGGACCGCCGCTCGTCCCTGGGAAGCCGACCTGTTCATCCCGCGTCTTTCTCCCGGCCGACATGCGCGTTCCCGAGCGTCTCGAGCGTCTCGAGGATCACGCCGAGGGACTCGATGAAGTGCGCGAACTTGCGCTCGTCGCCGTCGTCGAACGGCCGGCCGTCGCGCCGGTTGAGGAGCTGCGCGACGGCGAACACTTCGCCGTCGCGGTTTTTCAGCGGGAGGCAAAGGATCGATCGCGTGCGGAACCCCGACCGCCGGTCCACGTCCTGGTTGAACCTCGGGTCGGCATACGCATCGTCGACCCGGATCGTCGCGCCGGACTGCGCGGATGCACCCGCGATGCCGCTGCCGATGGGAATGCGAACCTCCACGTCTTCCGGCAGGTCCTCGGCGACGCGCAAAAGCAGCGTCTTCGTGTGGTGCTCGACGACGAACAGCGAGGCGCGTTCCGCGTTCAGGATCTGGCCGAGCTTGCGCGTGAACGCGAAAAGCCCCTGCTCGAGCATGCTCTGGAACGCCTCGTCGCTGGCCAGAACAGTCGCCTGGAGGAATCGCTGGGATTCGCTGACGAGATCCTGCAGCAGCTTGTGGAAACCCTGCTCGTCGAGTCCGTCGACGATTTCGTCGAGCGGCTGCTTGTCGCGCTGCTCGGCGAGCGTGCGCATCATCAACTTGTTGTTCGCGATCACGGCGTCCGTGAACGTCGACAGGCGGCCGTCCTCGAGGTGGACGATGCGGTCCGCGACGTCGAGGATGCGATTGTCGTGCGTGACGAGCAGGATCGTCGTGCCCTGCTCCTTCGCGAGCGTCCGGATGCGGTCGACGACCTCGCGCCCGGATTCCTTGTCGAGCGACGCGGTCGGTTCGTCCGCGAGCAGGATCGCGGGCTCCGACGCGAGGGCCCTGGCGATCGCGACGCGCTGGCGCTGTCCGCCGGAGAGCGCTCCGCCCTTGTAATGCAGCCGGTCGGCGAGCCCGACGGCCTCCAGCATCTGCGTGGCGATGCGCCGTTCCTCGGCGCGCGTGTAACGCCCGGTCACGCGAAGGCCGAGTTCGACGTTCTGCAGGGCGGTGAGCGCCCCCAGCAGGTTGTGCTGCTGGAAGATGAAGCCGATCTGCCGGCGGGCGCGCTCGAGCTCGGCCGCCCCGGCTCCGCAAAGCTCCCGTCCGAGGATCCGCACGCTGCCTTCCTGCGCCGCGCGCAGGGCGCCGACGATCGTGAGCATCGTCGTCTTCCCGGATCCCGACGGGCCCGTCACGATCACGATCTCGCCTTTCGGGATCTCCACCGAGACGTCGAAGAGGGTCTGCTTGCGCAGCGCTCCCTTGCCATACGAGTGGTTCAGGTCGCGGACGACGATGGGCGCTTCGCCGGGCATCAGAAGACGTCCGCCGGGTCGAGGCGGCGCACCTTGCGCACCGCGAGAAGGGCCGAGATCGCGCACATCGCCAGCGTCATCGCGAAGACCGCCAGCGCCCGGCCGGGCGTGTGATGCAGCGGCATCTTCGTCGCCGCCGCGGCCGCGCCGTAGAGGAAATGCACCGCGACCATGCCGGGCACGTAGCCGAGCACGGCGAGGATCACCGCCTGCTGCACGACGATCCCCGAGACGAAGCGGTTCCGATAGCCTATCGCCCTGAGCGTGCCGTACTCGCGGATGTGCTCGGAAACGTCCGCGAACAGGATCTGGTAGACGATGATGCCGCCGACCACGAAGCCCATGATGGCCCCGAACGTGAAGATGTAGCCGATCGGTGTCGCGCCGTTCCAGTAGGCGATCTCGCGCTGGATGAACTGCGGCTTGGTGTAGACGCGCACGTCGCGCGGAAGCAGCGCCTCGATCCGCTCGCGCGCGGCGTCCGGGTCGGCGCCCGGCTTCAGCCGGATCAGGCCGATGTGGATGTTCTGCCGCGAGCGCTCCGGGAACAGCCGCAGCCAGTTGTCCTCGCTCGTGATGATGTTGCCGTCGACTCCGAACGACGGGCCCATCTCGAACAGGCCGACCACCCGGATGTCGCGGTCGTTGAGCTCGGTCTCGAGCGGCGAGGCAGCGTCGAACTCCGCGCCGACCGGTCCGAACTCGGGCCGCGAGGCCGAATCGAACAGGATCACGTCGCGCCGCCGAAGCAGTTCCCGGCTGTCCGCATACCCTTTCGTCTCGAGCAGGTCGTCCTCGGGATCGACCCCGAAGATCGTGATCGAGCGCCGGTCGTTGTTCCACGGGTTCTTCCAGACCCCGGGCGCGATGTAGACCGGGCTGACCGAGTCGACTTCGGGCAGGCCGCGGGCCTGGTACAGGCGCCGGATCGAGAACGATTCCGGCCGCACGATGAACACGCTGTTCACGCTGAACAGGGCGACGTCGTAGCGGAAGCGCTCGTGGAACCGCACGGCGCTGTCGAACAGCGCCGCGCGGAAACCGAGTTGCATCAGGATCAGCAGCACCGCGAACGCGATGCCGGCGACCGCGACGAGCAACCGCATCGGGTTGTGGCGCAGTTGCAGCCAGCCGAGCGGCGGCCTCATGGGATGCCCCTCCCGACCTGCCGTCCCGGCGCAGGAACGCTCCGGTTCGCCGCCATCAGGGATGAAGGAGGACTTCGACCTGCAGGTTCGTCAGGTCGGCCACCGCCTTGGGGTTGTCGAGCAGGATCTCCACCTCGACGATGCGGGCGTCCTTGCGCGCCGCGGGATCGGTCCCCGTCGTGTCCTGCTTGCGGACCTCGCGCCGCACGACCTGCACGGCGCCGGCCAGTTCGCCGTCGAACGCGGGGCTCGTGACCGTCGCCTTCTGCCCCACGCGAACGCGGCGAACGTCGGTCTCGTAGACCTCGGCGATCGCGAGCATCCGGTCGACGCGCCCCATCGTCAGCACGCCCTCCGCGAGGATCAGCTCTCCAGGATGGGACAGGATCCGCAGGATGCGGCCGTCCACCGGGGCCCGGACGAAGCAGCGCTCGAGTTCCGCCTCGGCCTTCTGCACATGGGCGCGCGCAACCTCGACAGCCGAGTTCGCGGCTTTGGTCGCGATCCTCGCCGCCGAACAGGCGCCGGCCAGCGCCCGCGCGTCCCCGCTGGCGACATCGGCCTCTTCATCCGACGCCACTCCGCTGCGCCGCAGGTTCGAACGACGAGCCGCGGTCCGCTGGGCGACCTCGGAGCGGGAGCAGACGTCCTGTTCCTCCCCGACGGCCATCTCGGCTTTCCGCTCGGCCAGGTCCAGTTCCGCCTTGCGAACGGCAACCTCCCCGCGCTCCACTTCCGCCGTGTCGGTTTCCGCGAGGAGTTGCCCGACCCGGACATCCTCGCCGGCCCGGACGAGAAGCTTGCGAACGATCGCGCCGCTGACGGCGTTGACCATCGACGGCGAGCCGATGTGCAGGATCCCGTCCTGCGGCTCGATGCGGCCGAGAGCCGAGACACCGGTCTTGTCGTCGGCCCCCGCCGCCTCGGCGAAGACAGGGCCCGGCAGGACCAACGGCGCGACGAGCAGCAAGACCGCGACCGCCCCGAAGAGACGCGTTGCGACAGGACAGCCCCAGGCATTCGACATGGCTTCGACGTTTCCCGCTGGATCGTGTGGTCCCGAGTCGCAGGCGGCCGTTCGCGACAGGATCGTGCGCGACGGCCGATCGGGAGCCTCGTTAGTACGCTTCAGTCCCGTTCGTCGCAAGTCGTGACGGGCTTCCGACGAGCGCGATGCGCCGGCGGGGTGCCGGCGCGCGACACGACCTGACGAAGGGGCCGCAAGTCGAAGCGAGCGGGAAGCACCACCTCAGGCTGGCGGGGGATGCGGCGCGGGCGACAGCGGAGATCGCCGCGCCCTTTCCGTCAACCGCCCGGCGACGGCGCGCCGACGCCGCCGCCTGGCCGTTGAGGTGACCGCCGCCACGCCGCTGACGATCAGGCGCGCCGGGTCCGCCGCGCGCGCCCCTGCGGCCGTGCCCCGGGCACGATGTGCGCCGGGCCCCGACGCGGGGGTGCCGTGCGCGTGGCGATCGCCGGAGGCGGCGCGGCGGCCGTGTAGTCGAACCCGTCGAGCGTCCGCCGCGCGATGGGTCCGCGACCGAGCGCGCGCTCGATCTGCTTCAGGTCGGCCTCGTCTTCCGGCGTGACGAACGTGAACGCGTCGCCCGTCGCTGACGCGCGCCCGGTGCGCCCGACCCGGTGGATGTAGTCCTCGGGGCGACCCGGGAGGTCGAAGTTGACGACGTGGCCGAGCGCCTCGACGTCGATCCCGCGCGCCGCGATGTCGGTCGCGACGAGCACGCGGAGGCGACCGGCCTTGAAGTCGGCCAGCGCCGCCGTGCGCTGGTTCATCGAGCGGTTGCCGTGGATGCGGTCGGCCTGGATCCCGCTCTGGCGAAGGAAATGCGCCAGGCGGTCCGCCCGGTGCTTCGTGCGCGTGAACGCGATCGCCTCGCGGACCTCGCCGCGCTCGAGAAGCGCGACGAGCAGCGACGACTTTCGCGTCGCGGGGACGGGATACACGTGCTGCGTGACGCTCGCCGCCGGGGCCGCCTTGCGTTCGGCGCCGATGCGTACCGGTTCGACGAGCATGTCGCCGGCGAGCCTGGCGACCTCGGCGGGAACGGTCGCGCTGAAGAACATCGTCTGGCGCTTGCGCGGCAGGTAGCCGAGGATCCGCCGGACGTCGGGAAGAAAGCCCATGTCGAGCATGCGGTCCGCCTCGTCGAGCACGAGGTGCTGCACGCCGTCGAGCCTCGCGCAGCCGGATCGCAGGTGGTCGAGCAGCCGGCCAGGCGTCGCGATCACGATGTCCACGCCGGCGCGCAGGGCCTGCTCCTGCGGGCGCATGCCGACGCCGCCGACGACGAGCGCGGCGCGCAGCGGGGTGCCGCGCGAGAACTCGGCGGTCTCCTCGAGGATCTGGGCCGCGAGCTCGCGCGTCGGGGCGAGCACCAGCGCGCGCGTCCCGCGCCTCGGGTCGGCCAGGAGACGATGGAGGATCGGAAGCAGGAACGCGGCGGTCTTGCCGCTTCCCGTGGCCGCGCACCCGAGCAGGTCGCGGCCCTCGAGGGCGGCCGCGATGGCGCCCTGCTGGATCGGCGTCGGCGCGGTGAACCCGCGCGATTCAATGGAACGGAGGAGTCCCGGGGCGAGCCCGAGGCTGGAAAAACCCATGTTGGTAACCTGGTGCCGGGGCCGGCGGAGCCGGCTGCGGCAGGAAGGGCGATGATCGAGGAGCTGCGAAAAAGGCGGGGCGCAGGCCCGGAGATGATCGATGTTGCTGTCTGGTGAGAGCTTGCGCCGACGCGGCTGTCGAACCGGAGGGAGAAACTCGCATGGCAGCCCCGCGGCTGCCGAGTGCCGCCACACTACGGATGCCACCGCCGGGAGTCAACCCGAGCACGCCCCCTGAGCCCATGAGGAAGACTTCTTCGCTCAGAACGCCGGCGGCCGAGAAGGGCCCAGATGCAAGGCGGATGCCCGGGTAGAGAGCGAAGGCGTAGCGGTCTCGCCGCTCACCGGTTCGCGGCTCGTCGTCGTAGCGAACGACCGGGCATCCAACGCCGCAGATGGGCCCTTCTCGGCCGCCGGTCAGTCGATCAGGGTGCCCATTCGCGTGATCCGCGGCCGGAAGTTCTCCGAGTCCCACGACCAGTACAGGATGAACGCCTTGCCGAGGATGTCGTCGATCGGCACCGGGCCCCAGAACCGGCTGTCGTGGCTGTGGTCGCGGTTGTCGCCCATCACGAACACGTGGCCCTCGGGCACCGTGTAGGGCCCGAAGTTGTCGCGCACCGTGCCCGGAAGGACCCGGGCGTCCGGCGCGACGTACGCGTGCGGGTCGTCGACCTTCTCGCCGTTCACGTACACGACCTTGTCGCGGACCTCGATCGTCTCGCCCCCCACGGCCTTGACGCGCTTGATGAAGTCCTTCGAGCGGTCTTCCGGGAAGATGAAGACGATGACGTCGTCGTGCTCCGGCGAGAAGACCTGGAACACGCGCTTGCCGACGATCGGGATCCGCAGGCCGTAGAGCAGCTTGTTGACGAGCAGGTGGTCGCCGATCTGCAGCGTCGGCAGCATGGATCCGCTCGGGATCTTGAACGCCTGGACGAGGAACGTGCGGATGAACAGGGCCAGGAAGATGGCCATGCCGAACGCCTCGACGTACTCGCGAAGCGTGGACTTGGCCGGCGCGGACGCCGTCGCGCCGCCCTTCCCCGACGGCGCGCCATCGACGGGGGACTTGCTACTCATCACTCACCGACTTTCAGGATGGCCAGGAAGGCCTCCTGGGGGATCTCCACGCTGCCGACCTGCTTCATGCGCTTCTTTCCCTCTTTCTGCTTCTCGAGCAGCTTGCGCTTGCGCGTGATGTCGCCGCCGTAGCACTTCGCGGTCACGTTCTTGCGCATGGCCTTGACGGTCTCGCGCGCGATGATCTTGCTGCCGATG
>CAYYZO010000132.1:2759-6787 GCA_964476185.1 uncultured Myxococcales bacterium | reverse complement strand
TGGAGCTGACGGCCGGACTCGAACCGGCGACCTGCTGATTACGAATCAGCTGCTCTACCAACTGAGCTACGTCAGCGTACCTGGCGGGACGCGCCGGCGTGGAGCCGGACCCCGGTGGTCGCCTGTACAGGAGGAAGCGACCGAAGCCGGGCGGGCGGCGGCCATGGCCAGCGACCCGCAGCGGGGTCTTATAGCCGAGGCACCCTCCCGAGCAACATTCGGCCGCCCGGCCGCGGGCCGCCGTTTCATCACATCCACGGTCTTGGGGGACCTGCTGCATCCCGGGTACTGACCGCTCCTGCCGGGACAGTTCCCGCCCCAGCACACGAAGATCGGCGTGAGGGTCCCGAACAGCCGCTTGGCCCGGATCGAGAAGAGCAAGATCTGCGGATACTTGCTCTCGGCGACCCACAAGCTCGGCCGGACGAAAGAACCGAACTTCGCCAGGCTCGGCTACTCCCGCCGCGACTGGAAGCGCTTGGCCGAGGATCTCGTGCGACATCTTCGTACCCATGATGTCGCCCTGACCTCCCGGAGCACACATGGCACGAAGTATGTCGTCCGTGGTAGCCTGCGCGGACCGACGGGCCAGCAACGGACCATCATCGCGGTATGGATGATCCGGGACGGGGAACGCTTTCCACGTCTGGTAACCGCTTACCCCGGAGATTCGACATGAGGGTGCGCACGCTCGAAATCGTCGCCCTGACACGCGACGTTCCAGAACACGGGCTGCAGGCTGGCGACATCGGCACCGTCGTATTCCGTCACGAACCGACGGGGCTGGAGGTCGAGTTCGTGACCGCCTCGGGCCGGACCATCGCCGTCGTGACGCTCGAGGATCGCGATGTCCGCCGCACGGATGGCGACACTGCTTCGGCTGGACAACGTCACCCCGCATCGCCCGCCCACTGATCGACCCGCCCCCCCTCAGTCCGCCTGCGCTTGGGGCGATTCCGCCGTCTCGTCCAGCCGACGGCCACCTCCCACCGACCGGACCCTTCGCCTCGCCCGCCGCCCCCCGCTACCTTCCCCCCCGTGATCGACGTCCCCTCCGTCCGCCGTATCCCGCGCTTCACCGGCGTGCCGGCCGAGGCCCACGAGTACCTCGCGAAGAACCTGACGCGGCGCCAGGTGGCGAAGGGCCAGATCCTGTTCGTCGAGGGCGAGGACTCGGACACGGTCTACCTGGTCGAGCGCGGCGTCGTGAAGGTCTTCCGCTCGCTCGAGAGCGGGCGCGAGCTGATCATCGGGCTGTTCCGCACGGGGGAGGCGGTCGGCGAGGTCGCCGTGATCGACGGCGAGCCGTACCCGGCGACCGCGGCGGCGCACGAGGACGCGATCGTGCTGACGATGTCGCGCAAGACCTACCTGCACTACCTGAAGACGTTCGACGGCGCGGCGATCGCGCTGATCCGCGACCTGATGCTGCGCATGCGCACGCTGCAGCGCCGCATGGAGGACCTCGGCGGCGGCGACGTCGAGTACCGGCTGGGCCGCGTGCTGCAGGGGTTCTGCGCGAACCTGACGAACACCGAAGGCCAGCTCGTCGTTCCGGTGCCGCTGACGCGCCAGGACCTCGCCGACATGGTCGGCGCGCGCGTCGAGACGGTGATCCGCGCGATGAGCCGCTGGCAGAAGGAAGGCCTCGTCGGCCACGACGAGCGCGGCATCTGGATCCGCGACCGCCGCACGCTCGACGCGCTCGCGCACACCGAGTAACGCCGCTGGCCTCGTCGCAGCCTGCGACATCGTGGCCGCGCGAGTCGGCCCAAGCCGCAGCGTCGACGCTACGCCCCCGAAACCTCCACCTCCCAGTGGTCCGCGCCGACGTGGCGCACTTCCGTGAAGTAGCCCATGCGGCCGAGTTGCAGGATGAGCGGCTGCGGCTTCATGATCGCGTGCACGACGAGGCGCTGCCCGGTCGAGATCCTCTGCACGCACTCCATGATCGTTCCGTAGGGCTGGCCGCCGTCCTCGAGCATCTCGCGCACGTCGAGGTGCGCGCGAGTCGCGTCGTCGTCGTCGATCCAGAAATGCACGCCGGCTTCCTCGGGCTCGTACGCATTCATCGGCGCAACCTCGCTCGGCCGCTCCGCGGCGGCTCGCAGCCTGCACCATGACGCAAAACGCGTGCCCGGATCCATGACAAACGTCATGGGACGCCGCGGCGCGACCTGTCACGATCCATGCCATCGGGGACGGGTGCATCCCTGGCGGCGGCACGCCGCGTCGCGACCGGACGGGTCGGCACTTCCCCAACCCTGCCGACCGGCCGTCCGCCAGGACGCAACCCCGCGACACCCGTCCCCGACCTGCACGGCCGGCCGCGAGCGACGACGATGAAGACCACCTCTCCCGCGCCAACCCCACGCCGACCCGCGGCGTGGTCGCGGCCGGTGGCCGTGCTCGACCGCGTCGTCACGGCGATCGACGACGCGGCGGACCGCCTGTGGTCGTCGCGCCTGAACCCGCTGCACCAGAGCGGCACCATCGCGATCGTCTGCTTCGGCGTGCTCGTCGTGACCGGACTCTACCTGTTCCTGTTCTACAGCATCGACGCGCCGTACGACTCGGTCGCGCGCATCGAGCACGAGATCGCCGGCGGCAGCTGGGTGCGCACGCTGCACACCTACGCGGCCGACCTCGCGCTGGTCGCGATCGCCCTCCATGCGCTCAAGATGTTCCTCGCGGGCCGCTTCTCCGGCGCGCGCGTGCGGGCGTGGCTGACCGGCGTCGTGCTGGTCGGCGTCGTGCTGCTGTGCGGCTGGACGGGCCAGGTCATGGTCTGGGACCAGCAGGCGCAGCTGGTCGCGGTGGAGCTGACGCGCTTGCTCGACCTGCTGCCGCTGTTCTCGATGCCGCTCAGCCGCGCGTTCGACGGGCTGGCGCCGGTCGCGAGCTCGTTCTTCTTCCTCAACCTGTTCCTGCACGTCTGCCTGCCGCTCGGGCTGGCGCTGGTGCTGTGGCTGCACCTGTCGCGGATCGCGCGGCCGGTGCTCGCGCCGCCGCGCCCGGTCACCTGGACGCTGCTCGGCGTGCTCGCGGTGCTGTCGGCGGCGGTGCGGGTGCCGATCGCGGCGCCGGCCGACCTGCTGGCGATCCCGCGCGACGTTCCGACCGACCTCGTCTTCAACTTCTGGCTGCCGGCGGCGTGGCACCTCGGACCGGGCGGACACGCGGCGCTGTGGGCGCTCGCGACGCTCGTCTTCTCGTCGGTGCCGTGGTGGTGGAGGAAGACGCGACCGGTGCTCGCGCCGTCGTGGGTCGACCCGGACAAGTGCACGGGCTGCACCACCTGCTACAAGGACTGCCCCTTCGACGCGATCACGATGATCCCGCGCCCGGATCCGGGCCGCCGCTCCGAGATCCTCGCGCTCGTCAATCCCGACCGCTGCGTCGCGTGCGGCGTCTGCGCGGGATCGTGCGCGCCGATGGGCGTCGGACCGCCGGCCTGGACCGGCCGCATGCAGATGAAGCGCGAGGGCGCGGCGCTCGCGGCGGGCTACTTCACGCCGGGCGAAGTCGTCGTGTTCGCGTGCGGCCAGAACCGGGCCGCCTCCGATGCGCGCCTGGCCGCGCTGCCCGGCGTGAAGGTCCGCACGGTCGAGTGCGCTGGCGGGCTGCACACGTCGGTGCTCGAGGCGACGCTGCGCACCGGCGCGGCCGGCGCGTTCGTGCTGTCGTGCCCGCCGCGCACGGCCGCGTGCCGCGAAGGCCCGAAGTGGCTGTTCGAGCGCCTCTACAACGACCGCGAGGCCGAGTTGCCGGCGCGCGTGGACAAGCGCCGCGTCGCGGTCGCCGGCTTCTCGCGCGGCGAGTGGCGCGAGCTCGAGGCCGCGATCCGCGAGTTCCAGCAGACGGTCGCGAGGCTTCCCGCGAACGGGACGGGAGCCGCGCGCGCTTCGACCCCGCGGACCGACGCGGGCGCGGCCGAATGCGACGCCGCGACGGCTTCGTCGAACGCCGGCGCCGCCGCGAAGCCCGCCTCCGTGCCGGCCGGTCCCGACACGGCTCATGTCGCGAAC
>CAYYZO010000132.1:0-2659 GCA_964476185.1 uncultured Myxococcales bacterium | reverse complement strand
CGCCGCGAAGCCCGCCTCCGTGCCGGCCGGTCCCGACACGGCTCATGTCGCGAACGACGCCTCGCTCGAGAGCGACACCAGCGCCGCGATAGGATTCGCGCGCGTCGATCCGTCGGAGCTGTTCGCCGGCCTCGATCTCGAATGCGACCGCGAGGAGGAGCGCCGCCGTGCGTGACCTGGCAACGAACGTCCTGCGCGTGGCCGTCGCCGCCGCGGTGGTCACCGCCGTCGCCGTCGCGGCGCACCCGACCGTCACCGACCCGACCGAGGGCGCGCTGCTGCGCATCGCGATCCGCACGATGGCCGGCACCGTCAGCGACTGCCGCAAGCTCACGCCGCAGGAGCTCGAAGCGCTGCCGATGCACATGCGCCGCCCCGAAGTCTGCGAGACGCGCGCGGTGCCGTACCGGCTCGAGGTCGCGATCGCCGGCCGGCCGGTGCTCGACCGCACCTACACGGCCGCCGGCATCCACGGCGACCGCCCGCTGACGGTCGACGAGGAGATCGGCCTTTCCGCCGGCCCGCACGACGTCGCCGTGCGCTTCGCACCGTCCGCCGACGCGCATGCCGCGACGGCGCCGCCGTCGTTCTCCTACGATGGCACGATCGAGTTCCCCGACGGCCGCATCCGCGTCGCGACGCTGAACGCGGCCGGCACCGGGTTCGAGATCCGCTGAAGGCCGCGAGCGCCATCGGCACCCGCCAAGGAACCGTCCCGCCGCCGGCGCCGTCAGCGCCCGGCCACCGCGACCTCGCCCGCCAGCCGGCGCGACGCCTCGGCGAGCCACGCGACCGACGGGTTGTTGAAGCCGTAGGCGATCTTGCCCTCGCCGTCGATCGCGTAGACGAGCGCGGGATGCGTGACGTCGCCGGTCGCTTCGTCGCGCGTCCACGGCACCTGGAAGCCGTCGAGCGTGCGCGTCACTTCGCCCACCTCTCCCGACAGCACGCGCACGGTGGACGGCATCTGCCAGTCCTTGTGCATCTGCGGCAGCCGGCCCGGAGTGTCGCGCCATGGGTCCAACGTGATCACGGCGATTTGCGGCGACTCCGGGCCGAGCTGCGCGGCCACGCTGCGCATCGTCTGGACGATGGCAGGACAGATCGTGTGGCAGTGCGCGAACGCGAACGTGAGCAGCGTGACGCGCCCGCGAAGGTCTTCCGACCGGAACGCGCGCCCGTCCTGGTCGACGAGCGCGAAGGCCGGGACGGCCGTGCCGAGCCGCGGGTAGTGCTCGGGAAGCTCGCCGAGGTCGGTCGGGTCGTAGCTGATGCGCTCGACCGCGAGACCGTCGGCGATGCGCGCGGTCGCGGCCGTGACGCCGCCGACGAGCCACACGCAGACCGACGCCAGCGCGAGGCGGCCGAGCCCGGAACGCCGCATCGCGCGCAGCCCGAGCGCGAGCTCCCGGCCCCAGGTGACGACGACGGCGACGAGCATCGTGCCGGGCGCGGCGGCCAGCACGAGCCAGCCGTAGGTGTCGGGCAGCCCGCTGGCCGTCGTGCCGAAGCAGACGCTGCGCGCGGCCTCCAGCCAGGCCGGCGGCGAGGCCACCGGCGCGAGCGCGAGCACCCACCACACGGTCGTGATGACGAGCCAGCACGCGAGCAGCGCGAACGGCGTTCGTGCGTTCATCGCGTCACCCCACTTTCCAGACCACCGCGAGCATCTTCCAGTTCGTGTAGTAGTAGAGAACGAACACGGCGAGGAACACGCCGACCAGCACCATCGTGCCCGGCGTTCCGCCGCGGTGCACTTCCTCGACGGCGGCGCCCTCGTGCTGCTGCGCGGGCAGCTTGATCAGGCCCTGCGGCACGCCGGCCATGCCGGGCGTCAGCCGCGCGAAGTCGATGCGCTCGCCGAAGAACACCGACAGCACCGCGCTCACGACGAAGATCAGCACCGCGACCACGGCCATCACGCCGCCGAGCGCGGTCAGCGCCATCATCAGGTCGACCGCCGCGGGGAACTCCCACTTGAACGGCGCCTGCGCGAACGAGATGTCCCAGTGGCGGCGCGGCACGCCCATCACGCCGGCGAACGTCATCGACATCGACAGGATCGTGATGCCGATGCCGAACAGCCACGGCTGGATCTTCGCGAGCGGCCAGAGCGCGACCTTGCGCCGGAAGATGATCGGCACCAGGTAGTAGGTCACCGCCATGAACGCGAGCGCGGTGCCGCCGACCACCGTCGAGTGGAAATGGCCCGGCAGCCGCATCGTGTTGTGCGCGAGGATGTTGATCTGCTCGGTGCCGATCGTGACGCCGGTGATGCCGCCGATGAAGCCGAAGATCACGAGCGACAGCCACAGGCCCGAGAAGCCGGGGTCGCTCCACGGCGCCTTGCGCAGCCACTCGAACGTGCCGTTGACGTAGCCGCGCAGGCGCTGCCCCGTCTCGATGCCGGCCGGCACCGTGAAGCCGTGGACCATGCTGGCGAGCACGGCGAGGTACATCGCGTAGCTCGTGTTCCAGACCTTCCAGGCGGGGCCGAAGCCGGGGTCGACCAGCAGGTGGTGCGCGGAGGCCATCGAGATGAAGCCGACGTACAGCACAAACGCGGTGCGGCTGATCTTCTCGTTCACGACCACCGCGCCGACGGTCAGGCCGCCGAGCAGGTACCAGATCGAGACCTGGGCCGCGACGTTGATCTGCT
>CAYYZO010000131.1:0-7181 GCA_964476185.1 uncultured Myxococcales bacterium | reverse complement strand
GCCAGCGTGTTCAGCTTGCCCCGCGAGCTGTCGTCGCCGAGCGCCTTGACGAGCAGCCGCCGCAGTTCCTTCAGCTCCGCCTCGGTCAGCGCCCCCCACTGCTCGCGGTGCAGCGCCCGGATCTTGCGGGTGAGCCGGAGGTAGGCCTCGCGGCCCTTGTCGGTCAGCCGCACGAGCACGACGCGCCGGTCGGACGGGGACGCGAGGCGTTCGATCATGCCGAGCGAGGTCAGCCGGTCCGCCAGCCGCGTCGAGTCGGACGCGCGGTTCAGGTGGCCGTCGATCACGGCGCCCATCGGCACGCCCTCGGGCTCGGTGCGGCGCGCGAGGAACCACAGCACCGTGTAGTGCGACATCGCGATGTCTTCCTCGCGGCAGAGCTTCTCGACCTCGCCGGTCAGCTTGCCGGAAGCGACGAACAGCATGATGAACGCCTCGCGCGCGAGGCGATCCCCGGCCGATTCGTGAGCGGCCCTGCTGCTGCGTTCGGCGGCCATGGCGAGCGTCCTCCCGTTCACGCCTCGAGCGGCCGGTGCAGGACCTTCGCGAGCGCGTCGCGAAGCTCCCCGGCGCTGTCGGCGGCCGCACCGGGCGACCGCCACGCGACGAAGCGGTCCGGGCGTACCAGCAGCGCGCCCTCGGAGGAAATCCCGCGGTGGCGCAACCAGTGGCAGCACGAGTCGAGCAGGTCGCCGTCGAGGTGCCCGATCCGCACCGCGTCGACCGGCAGCCCGTTCTTCGCGGCGACCTGCCGCGCGGCGTCCACCCAGGCCTGGCCGTCCTCGCCGGCGATCAGCAGGAAGCGGCCAGGATTGACGAGGTCGATCGTCGAGAGCCGACGCCCGTCGTCGTCCGCGAGCCAGGCGTGGGGCAGGGGATGGCCGGGCCGCGTGCTCGGCTGGTACAGGCGGATGTCGTCGGGGGTCGCCACCGGCTCGCTGCCGTCGTCGACCACGGCCGACGACGAGTACGTGTAGCCGTACTCGACGACGTGCTCGCGGAACTCCATCGACTGCGACGCGAGCGCGTTGCGGATCTCGCGGCGCGCCTCGCGGTCGGCGGGCGCGTCGCTCCACGCCCGGCGCAGGCGGCGCCAGTTCTCGTCGGGGCTCGAGGAGATCATCATTCCGAGCTTTTCGCCGATCACCATGTGGTTGTAGGCGTTCTCGACGGAGCGCTGCACGTTGCGCGTGTCGACCGGCTTGCGCTCGGGCTCGTAGGTCGCGAGCAGGTCGGATCCCGCGTGCCCGTGCACGACGGAAGCGATCTTCCAGCACAGGTTCTGCGCGTCGTGCATGCCGCTGGTCAGGCCGAGCCCGCCTGTGGGCGGGTGGCGGTGCGCGGCGTCGCCGACGAGGAAGACGCGGCCGACCTGGAAACGCGAGGCGACGACGCCGTCGAGCGACCAGCGTGAAACCTTGTGCACGGTGACCGGGTGCTCGCCGATGCCGAGCGCCTCGCGCATGTCCGCGACGACCTGCTCGTCGTCGAGCGCGCGCGGGTCGTCGGTCGCGTAGTTCATGTGGAAGACCCATTCCTCCGATTCGGGGCCCCAGTGGTCCGGACCCATCGGCACGAGCACCGCGAGCACGCCGCGCTCCGGAATCCAGATCCAGCGGATCAGCACGTCGGGATCGCGGGCCCAGCGGCTGAGGTCGGCGGAAATGTGGAACGAGACTTCCTGCTGCAGGTCGCGCGCGCCTTCGAGCTCGACGCCGATCATGCGCCCGATCGAGCGGCCGCCGTCGCAGGCGAGCACCCAGTCGGCGCGCACGCGGTACTCGCGCCCCTGGTCCTTGTCGAGGATCGTCGCGACCGCGCCGGCGGCGTCCTGTTCGATGGCCGTGACCTCGTGGTGGAAGTGCACGCGACCGGGAGCCAGCTCCTCGGCGCGGCGCTTGAGGATCGGTTCGAGGCGGATCTGCGGGAGGTTCGACTGCGCGCGCGGGCTCGCGGCCATCCAGTCGGGGTCGGTGTAGCCGGCGCCCCAGCACTCCATCTTGTGGAGCAGCCGGCCGTGGTCGGCGGTGGGGCCGGCGAACCCGGCGTAGAACGCGGTGGCCTTCATGTTCTCGCGCGGGGTGCCGCGCTCGTAGATCTCGTCCGCCAGCCCGACGTCGCCGAGGATCTCCATCGCCCTCTGGTTGAGCACGTGCGCCTTCGGCAGCACCGAGGTGGTCGGAAGCGCGCTGGCGAGCCAGGTCTCGACGCCGAGCTGGCTGAGCAGCATGGACGCGGTCAGGCCGGTGCCGCCGCCGCCGATGATGAGAACCGGAACCCGGATTTCTTCGGTCATGGGGAGGACTCCTTGCAGGGATGCTGGGGGCCGGGGGCGACCCGCCCGGCATATATACGGCGCGCCGATATTTGTGTCAACGAATAAATGCAGGCTGGACGGCCCGGGTCTTCCCGGGCAGGGCGATTCCGGCGACTGCGAAATTCCCGCTCGCGATAGCGCCCGTGGCCCGGCGTCGATAAGGGGTGGCGCATGAGTCCGGCGACTGAAGCAGCGGGACTTCTCCCGCAGAGGTTCCCGTCGTTCGACGACACGCAGCTGGCCTGGCGGGAGCTCGGCCGCGGCCGACCGGTGATCCTCGTCCACGGCCTGTTCAGCCACGCCGAGATGAACTGGCTGCGCTGGGGGACCGCCGGCGTGCTTGCCAAGGCCGGCCTGCGCGTGATCCTGCCGGACCTGAGGGCGCACGGGCTCAGCGACGCCCCGCCGGACGCGTCCCGCTATCCCCCCGACGTGCTCCCGCTCGACCTCGAGGCGTTCGTCGCGCACCTCGGCCTCGAGGACTTCGACCTCGTCGGCTACTCGCTCGGCGCGCGCACCGGCGTTCGCTCGGTCGTCCGGGGCCTCGCGCCGCGGCGGCTCGTGCTCGCCGGGATGGGACTCGGCGGCATCCTGCGCTTCGAGGACCGGAGCGCGTTCTTCCTGAACGTGATCGAACAGCAGAAGAAGTTCGATCCCGGGACGCCGGAGTGGCTGGTCGCGCAGTTCATGCGGTCCACCGGCGTCGATCCCCGGGGCGCCGCGCACGTGCTGCGCTCGCAGGCGGCGATACGTCGCGAGGATCTCGGTGCGATCACGATGCCGACGCTCGTCGTCTGCGGCGAGGACGACCGCGACACCGGATCGGGCGCCGAACTGGCCGAGGCTCTTCCGAACGCCCGCTACGCGGCCGTTCCGGGAAATCACCTCGGCGCGGTGACCACGCCGGAACTCGCGCGCGAGATTCGCGACTTCCTCGTGCAGCCGGACCCCGTCGGGACCGCTGGACCATGAACCCCGCTACTGTCGTACTGGGGGCTGCCACAAGGAGAACCCGATGAAAGCCCTCGCTCCGTTCGCCATCCTGGCGCTCGTCCTCGCCGTGGCCGCGGCGACCAACCCTTCGCCGACCGCCCACCGCGAGAAGATCCGGCAAGGCACCGCCGAGCGCAGCCCGCTGGCCGGCGTGCTCGGCGCCGGGCACGTCTCGGCCTTCGTCTCCGAGTACCACTCGGCAGGCCTCGTCTCGTGGACGAAGGTCGGGGAAGACACGATGACGGTCGGCGCGTTCGGCATCGTCGTGCTGACCGACTGAAGCGCACCCCCGCGTCGTGTTGCCCGGCGCGACGGACCGGGGCGCCGTGGCTACTGCGGCGCGACCGCGACGACCTCCGACGGCAGGCAGACCGCCTCCATCTTCACCGTGTCGAGTGCGCGCGGCGCCGGGAACAGGTTGCCCGGCGCGGTGATCACGGGATCCGCGTCGTTCGTGCGGTGCGCATCGTGCTTCGATTGCGCGGGCTGGATCGGGGATCCGGCCGCGAGCCCCGTGAGCAGGCCCGCGGCGCCGGTGCCGACCTTGCGCGCGAGCTTGCCCGCGAGGCACAGCAGGCTCGGCGCTTCGGGCGCCGGTGTCGACCCCGTGACCGTCGCCGACGTCGTGCGCGGCGGCTCGACCGCCGCCTTCGCGACCGGGTTGCAGAGCAGCCGCGGCTTGGACACGTCGACGAGGCAACGGCCTTCGGCTGCGCTCCCGGCGAACGAGACGCTGCCGGAAACGTCGAGCGCGCAGTCGTCGAGGAAATCCTTCACGAGGACCTGGCTGCGCGCCGGCGCATCCTGAGCCTTCACCTTGTAGCAAAGGTAGTGCGTCGCATCGCCGGGAGCCGCGGCGGCGCTGCCGATGCTCGCGCCGGCGGGCACGAGCAGCGAGGTGGCGCGACTCGAGGCGAGGCGCCATGTGCCGAGGGTGTTGCGGACGGTCCAGACGCGCGGCACGTGCGCGACGGGCGAGGGCGGCACCCCGCCTTCCAGCGCTCCAGCGCCTTCGCGGGCGAGCGCCGCGCGGTAACGCACGTAGTGCACGCCGGGCGACGACGGCACGAGCGTCGCGTCGAGTTCCGCCGGCGTCGACAACGCCTCGCTGCGCGACACCACGAAGTTCCCGGGATCGTCGCCGCCGGCGTCGTCGATCGCCTGGTCGTTCAGCATCACGTTCCATTCGTCGGGGAGCGCGTTGCGCCCCGGGATCGGCGTTCCCGAGGGCTCGGTCTTCGGCGCCTTCGCACGGTAGGTGACGTACGCGTCGCCGTCGACGCCGCCGGCGGGCTCGCAGTCGTTCGGGCAGTTGATCGCGTTCTCGCCGGACTCGCAGACGTCGTTGTCGTTGCAACTCGAGGCGCCGAGGAAATACGAGGCCAGCGCGACGTAGGGACCCTGGTAGCCGATCGAGTTCTCGGTGATCTCCCAGGTGCGCGCCGTCCAGACGGTCTGGTCGGCCCAGTCGCGGTAGAAGCGGTTCGGCCAGGCCGATCCCAGCGGCGGCGTCGCGTCGCCGCCGTAGTCCTTGTTCGGGCCGCCGGGCACGAAGCCCGGCGCGGGACCGTACAGGGAGGCCTTGTCGTCGTGGACGCCGTGGTTGTCGGTGCCCTTGAAGTAAGGGTAGTCGGGCTCGACGACGGACGCCGGCTTCCCGACGAAGTTCGCGAGCGAGTGCGCGTTCAGCACGTCGCCGTACCACGCATGGTAGAACTGGAACGACGAGTGCTCGCCGCCGAGCGAGGCCATGTTCGTCAGGTAGAGCATGCTGAGCGTGTTCTGGCCGTGGAAGAAGCGCAGGATGTCGAGCGCGTGGTCGGTGCACTCGCCGGCGGTGTGCGCGCCGGTCGCGCCGACGGCAGCGGCGGTCAGCAGGAACAGGCCGTAGCCGGAGCGGATCGCGTTCGACCCCCAGTAGTACGACCACGCCGGCATGCCGTTGCGGTAGAAGTCGTCCTCCGAGAACACGTAATCCACCTGGTCGGAGATGTTCTCCAGCATGTTCGAGACGACCGCCGGCGTCGCGCCCGGGGTCTGCACGTAGGTAAGCGCCGCGAACGTGTCGTAGTCGACGACGTTGAAGAAGCGCCCCGACCACTGCGACGGGTAATACCCGTCGACGTAGGCGCGAGCGGCCGCCTGCGTCGGGTCCATGCGGAAGATCTCGGCAGCCGCCCAGGCCTTGGGCTTGCCGTTGCCCTGCGTCTGCAACCACGTCCACGCCGCGAGCGCGGCGGACTTCAGCGTCGCGGCGTAGACGGCGTGGCCTTCGGCTTCGAAGATCCGCGACGCGAGCGCGAACGTCCCCGCCGCGACCGCTCCCGACTCGAGCGTCGGGTCCTGGTAGTAGCGCAGGTTCGCGTCGGCGCTCGGCGGGGAATCGGCCGCGAAGCCGGGCACGTGCATCTGGTAGAGCACGGCGCCCGAGGGAAGCTGCATCTTCAGGAACCAGTCGAGTTCGACCCGGATCTCGTCGAGCAGGTCGGGCACGCCGTTGCCGGACTCCGGGATGCCGAGGTCGTCGGCGGCGAGATCCGCGGGATGGTCTTCGTAGGCGCGCAGCATCTGCAGGATCGCCATCGACGCTGCGCCCCAGACGTACTTGTTGTAGTCGCCGGCGTCGTGCCAGCCGCCGGTGAGATCGAGCGTGCCGTGGCTGGTGTGGCCGGCCGCGGCCGTCGTCGTCGCGTCGCCCATGTGGCAGGGCATGGGGTCGGCCCAGTCGCCCGCGAGCGCGACGGTCTTCGGCGTGTTGCAGCGCTGCAGGTAGAACGTCTTCAGCGCGGCGCGCATCGGCGTCGCGTAGACGTCGGTCCGTACGTCGAAGTCGTACGATTGGCCGCCGACGGTCGCGCTGTAGAGCCTGTACTCGCCGACAGCGGTCAGCGCCGAAAAATCGACCCACCAGACCGAATCGCCGGAGCCCGCGGCGTCGAAGCCCTTCGGCGCGATGGACCCGCCGTCGGTCGGCACCGTGAAGACCACCGAATCGTCGGCCGCCGAGCGGACCTCGACCGTCGCGCCGGGGTTCGACGTGACGATCGCGACCTTGGTGTCGTCCGGCCGGTAGCCGAAATGGTCGAGCTTGAACGCGAGCGAGACCGGAGCCGCGTCGGCCGCGCCGGCGGCGAGCAGCGCCGTGAGCGTGACCGAATGCAGCACGAGGTTGCGGACGGATGGCGAGCCGGGTCGGGCCGGGCCGATGGACGAGGCGGACGATGTGGACACGCTGGATTTCCCCCGAAGTGTGTCCTGCTGGTGTGACACGGCCCGCGCCTCGCGTCGACAGGGTCGGCGGAATCGACGGGCGGCGAGAACGCGGTCCGGCGCGTGGCGCGGCTCGAGCCCTGGTCGCTGACCGGGGCGGGGGACGCGCCGGCGACGGGAACGCGGGCCGTGGCGTTCGGCGGCCGCCGGGAACGGGGATCAGGAGTTCCCGGCGGCCGGGCGCGAACGGACCTCAGGACTTCTCCGCGGCCGGCGTCACGCGCAGCGTGGTCCAGCCGAGGCCGATGCCGGCCAGCGCCGCGGCGCCGCTGGCCGCGAGCACGCCGAGCTTGGCGGCCGCGAGCAACTCGTCGCTCGGGAACGCGAGAGTCGCGATGAACAGCGACATCGTGAAGCCGATGCCGGCGACGACGCCGAGCACGGCGAGGTGGCGGTAGCCGAGTTCGCCGGGGAGGCTCGCGACGCCGGACCTCAGCGCGAGCCAGCACGCGCCGATCACGCCGAGCGGCTTGCCGACGAGCAGGCCGGCGAGCACGCCGGCGCCGACGGCGATCGACGCCGGATCCCCGTTCGCCCCGCCGAGCGGCACGCCGGCGTTGGCGAGCGCGAAGACCGGCATGATCCCGAACGCGACCCACGG
>CAYYZO010000130.1:0-7335 GCA_964476185.1 uncultured Myxococcales bacterium | reverse complement strand
CACAGCAGCGAGGGCCTGAACGACATGGTGTACAACCGCGGTGTCGGCACCCGTTACTGCGCGAACAACTGCCCGTACAAGGTGCGGCGCTTCAACTTCCTGCTCTACACCGACTGGGACACCGAAAGCGTCAAGATGCAGCGCAATCCGGACGTCACCGTCCGCAGCCGCGGCGTCATGGAGAAGTGCACGTACTGCGTGCAGCGCATCAACCTGACCCGCAACGAGGCGCGTCGCGAAGGGCGCGCCGTGCGCGACGGCGAAATCGTGACGGCCTGCCAGCAGGTCTGCCCGACCGACGCGATCGTCTTCGGTGACATCAACGACGAGGCCTCGCGGGTCGCCAGGGCCAAGGCCAGCCCGCGCAACTACGCGCTGCTGGCCGAGCTCGGCACCAAGCCGCGCACGTCCTACCTCGCGGACGTCACCAACCCGAATCCCGAGATCGTCGCCCTGGCGCCCGCGCGCAAGGGTGCGCACGGCGCCCACGAAGGGGGACACAGCTGATGTCGTCTCAACACAAGGTTCAGGCGGGCCAGGTCCCCTGGTCGGAGCCGGTGCTCGCGGAGGGGCACGGCTTCGAGTCCGTCACGTCGGCGATCGGCGACGTCGTCACCGAGCAGAAGCACCCGAACGGCTGGTGGATCGGCTTCGGGATCGGCTTCCTGCTGCTGAACGTCCTGATGATGGCCGTGACCTGGCTGTTCGCGTTCGGCACCGGGGTCTGGGGCGTCAACAACCCCGTCGGCTGGGCGTTCGCGATCATCAACTTCGTCTGGTGGATCGGCATCGGTCACGCCGGGACGCTGATCTCGGCCATCCTGCTGCTGCTCAACCAGGACTGGCGCACGTCGATCAACCGCTTCGCGGAGGCGATGACGATCTTCGCCGTCATGTGCGCGGGCCTCTTCCCGGTCATCCACACCGGGCGCCCGTGGCTCGCGTTCTGGCTGTTCCCGTACCCGAACTCGATGGAGATCTGGCCGAACTTCCGCAGCCCGCTGGTCTGGGACGTGTTCGCCGTGTCGACCTACGCGACGATCTCGATCCTGTTCTGGTTCGTCGGCCTCGTGCCGGACTTCGCCTCCCTGCGCGACCGCGCGACCGGCAAGATCCAGCAGAAGGTGTACGGCGTCCTCGCTCTCGGCTGGCGCGGTTCGGCGCTGCACTGGGATCGTTACGAGTCGGCGTACCTGCTGCTCGCGGGCCTCTCGACCCCGCTGGTCGTCTCGGTGCACAGCGTCGTGTCCTTCGACTTCGCGATCTCGCTGATCCCGGGCTGGCACGCGACGATCTTCCCGCCGTACTTCGTGGCCGGCGCCGTTTACGCCGGATTCGCGATGGTGCTGACCATCGCGATCCCGCTGCGCGTCGCCTACAAGATGACGGACTTCATCACGGACCGGCACCTCGACCTGATGGCCCGCGTCATGCTCGCGACCGGCCTGTTCGTGGACTACGGCTACGCGACCGAGGCCTTCATGGCCTGGTTCAGCGCGAACTCCTACGAGGGGTTCATGATGACGAACCGCATGTCCGGTCCCTCGGGCTGGTCCTACTGGGCGCTGATCCTCTGCAACTTCCTGGCGATCCAGCCGCTGTGGCTGAAGAGCGTGCGCAGCAGCCCGATCGCGCTGTTCGTCGTCTGCATGTTCGTGAACGTCGGCATGTGGCTCGAGCGCTTCGTGATCGTCGTGACGAGCCTGCAGCACGACTTCATGCCGTCGGCCTGGGGCATGTACTACCCGACGATCTGGGACATCCTGACGTTCGTCGGCACGATGGGCCTGTTCACCACGCTGCTGTTCCTGTTCATCCGGTTCCTGCCGATGATCTCGATCTTCGAGATGAGGACCCTCGTCCCCGAGGCCGAGCTGAAGGAAGGGGGGCACCACTGACATGCACGCTGCAACCGAACCCACCCTGTTCGGCGTGATGGCGGAGTTCACGACGCCCGACGAGTACGTCGCGGCGCTCCGGAAGGTCCGCGCCGCCGGCTACACGAAGTTCGACGGCTACAGCCCGATCCCGGTCCACGGGGCCAGCGAGGCGATGGGCCTGCCGAAGAACCCGATGTCGCTGATGGTCCTCGGCGGCGGCCTCGCCGGCCTGGCCGGCGGCTTCGCGCTGTCGACCTGGGTCAGCATGGTCGGCTACCCGGTCAACATCGGCGGCCGCCCGCTGTTCAGCTGGCCGGCGTTCATCCCGCCGGTGTTCGAGACGACGGTGCTGCTGGCCGGCCTGACGGCCGTGTTCGGCATGTTCGCGATCAACGGGCTGCCGATGCTCTACCACCCGGTCTGGAACGTGCCGGCGTTCGCGCGCGCCTCGACCGATCGCTTCTTCGTCTGCATCGAGTCGACGGACCCCAAGTTCGACGTCGCTACGGTCAAGAGTTTCCTCGCCGGCCTCGGGTCGAACGAGGTGTCGGAGGTCGCGTCGTGAAGCAGACCCTCGCTTCCCGCCTGGGCACGCTCGGGCTCGCGCTGTTCGTGGCCGCGCAGGCTTCCGCCTGCCGCCAGGACATGCACGACGCCGCCAAGTACGAGCCGCTCGAGAAGAGCGCGTTCTTCAAGGACCACCGCGCGTCGCGCGCGCCCGTCGCCGGCACGGTCGCCCGCGGCCACCTGAAGGAAGACAAGCTCCTGCACACGGGGCGCGACGGCGACGCGCTCGCCGAGACGTTCCCGTTCCCGGTGACGGCCGGGGTGCTCGCTCGCGGCCAGGAGCGCTTCGACATCTACTGCTCGCCTTGCCATGCCCGCACCGGCGACGGCAACGGCATGATCGTGCAGCGCGGCTACAAGCAGCCGCCGTCGTTCCACGAGGAGCGCCTGCGCGCGATGGCGCCCGGCTACTTCTTCCAGGCGATGACGCAGGGCTTCGCGACGATGCCGTCGTATGCGGCGCAGATCCGCGCCGAGGACCGATGGGCGATCGCCGCGTATGTGAAGGCGCTTCAGCTGAGCCGCCACGTCGATGCCTCCGACCTGACCGCCGAGGAGCGGGAGATGGTCGAGAAGGGCGCGACGAAGGCCGCCGAGGCTTCGGGTTCGGGCCACGCGCCGGCCCACGGGAAGGAGGCCCACGGTGGCTGAGTCGAAGTTCTCCGCGGCGGAGCTCTCGCTCTCCGCGAACAACGTGCTGAGGAAGCTCGAGAAGCCGGCGCTCGGCCTCGGCGGCATCGCCCTGGCCGCGAGCGCGGTCGGCGCGCTCGTCGCGCCGCAGGCGTTCTACCAGGCCTGGCTCGTCGCGTTCCTGTACTGGCTCGCGTTCGCGCTCGGCAGCACGGCGCTGCTGCTGGTGCAGTACATCTCCGGCGGCCGCTGGGGCGCCGCGATCCGCCGCCCGCTCGAGGCGGCGGCGGGCAACGTGCCGCTGATGGCGCTGTTCTTCATCCCGATCGCGCTGGGGGTGGGGCACCTCTATCCCTGGGCCGACGAGGCGAAGGTTTCGGCCAGCGCGATCCTCCAGTTCAAGTCGGTCTACCTGAACCCGACCTGGTTCGTCGTCCGCGCCGTCGTCTACTTCGCGGTGTGGACGGTGATCGCGAATCGCCTCGTCGCCTGGTCGCGGGAGGAGGATGCGCAGGGCTACAGCGCCGCGCGCGCCGGTCGCGTGAGCGTGCTCGCGCACGCCGGGATCATCGTCTGGGCGCTGACGATGTCGCTGGCGGCCATCGACTGGGGCATGTCGCTCGAGGTCGCGTGGTTCTCGCACATCTACGGCCTGATGTTCTCGGGGGCGCAGCTGCTGTCGGCGCTCGCGCTGGCGATCGTGGTGTCCGCGAAGATCGCCGACCACCGGCCGGTCTCGACCGTGATCTCGCCGGGCCGCTTCCACGACATCGGCAAGCTGCTGCTCGCGTTCACGATGGTCTGGACCTACTTCCAGCTGTCCCAGTACATCATCATGTGGGGCGCGAACCTCCCGGAAGAGGTCGAGTGGTACATCGTCCGCAACCAGGGCGGATGGGATTACCTGACCCTGTTCCTGTTCCTGTTCCACTTCGTAGTTCCGTTCTCGCTGCTGCTGTCGCAGTCGCGCAAGAAGGTCCCTTCGAAGATCGCCGCGGTCGCCGGACTGGTCGTGTTCATGCGCTACGTGGACATCTTCTGGTGGATCACGCCGACGTTCTCGCATTCGTTCTTCGTCCACCCGCTGCACCTTTCGACGGCGCTCGGCATCGGCGGCATCTGGCTGTGGCGCTACATCGGCGCCCTGGCCGCCCGGCCGCTGCTCGCCGTCCATGACCCTGTGATCGCCACGGAGCTCGAACACGCATGAGCGCAGACGAGAACCAGCACCCCCGCAACGAAGACGTCCGCTTCGAACCGACGGACGTCGCCACGCGGCCCGTCGTGCTTTCGGTGGCCGCGCTGGCGGTGTTCACGATCGTGTTCACTTTCGTCGGGCACTTCGTCTTCTTCCGTCTCGCCGATCGCGAACGCGCGGCTTCGGCGCCGCCGAGCCCGCTCGCCGAACAGTACGCGGCCAAGGAGCCGCCGGCCCCGCGCCTGCAGATCGATCCGAAGAAGGACCTCGTCGAACACCGCGCGGCCGAGGACAGGATCCTCAACGGCTACGGCTGGGTCGACAAGGCCGGCGGCGTCGCGCAGGTCCCGATCGAGCGCGCGATGGAGATGCTTCTCGCCAAGGGCCTGCCGGCGCGGAATGCGCCGGTGCCGGCGAAGATGGCGCCACCGGCGGGCGTCGCGCCGTCGCAGCCGGCCGAGGCGGCGGGCGCACCGGACTGGTACCAGCGCGGCGCGGGCGGGCAGGGCGGTTACGTGCTGCACGCCGGACAGGCCGGGCACGGTGCCGGCGACGAACACGGCGGCGCGGCCGCGGGCAAGACCCACGGAGGAGCCGCCAAGGCGACGGCCCACCCGGCGCCGGCTGGGGAGGCGCACGGACACTGATGCCTGCCGTCCTCGCCAAGCGTCTTGCCGCGGCGATCACGCTGCTTGCGTTCTCGACGACCGTCGCGTCGGCGGCGCCGATCGCGCCCGCGCCGCTCGGGTCGCTCGACCAGCAGGCCAGCGCGACGCCGGGGCCGCTCGAGGGCGTCGGGATCGAGCAGCACCTCGGCCGCAGCCTTCCTCTCGACGCGGTGTTCCGCGACGACCAGGGGAAGGAGGTTCGTCTCGGCGACTACTTCGGTCCCGGGAAGAAGCCGGCCGTGCTCGCGCTCGCGTACTGGGAATGCCCGATGCTCTGCACGCTGGTGCTGAACGGCATGGTCAAGTCGCTTCGTCCGATGTCGTTCACGGCGGGCCAGGAATACGACGTCATCGCGATCAGCATCGACCCGGAAGAGACCTGGGAACTGGCGCGGGACAAGAAGGCCGCCTACATCGAGAGCTACTCCCGCAAGGGCGACGGCAGCGGATTTCATTTCCTGACCGGCAGCGAGAAGTCGATCCAGTCCGTCGCGGACGCCCTCGGCTTCCAATACCGGTACGTTCCCGATTCCGGCGAATTCGCGCACGCCGCGTCGATCTACGTGATCACGCCGCTCGGCCAGATCTCCCGGTACTTCTTCGGCGTGGAGTTCTCGAGCCGGGACCTGCGCCTCGCGCTCGTCGAGGCGACCGCCGGCAAGATCGGCAACGTCGTCGACCAGTTGATGCTGTTCTGTTACCGCTACGACCCGGCCGCCGGCAAGTACAGCGCCACCGCGCTCACGGTCGTGCGGATCGCGGGCATCCTGACGGTCCTTTCGTTGGCGGGCTTCGTTGGCCTCAGCCAGTGGCGTGAGCGCCACCCCTCTACCAGGAGCTGATCCGAATGCTGTTGCAGTTGCTGCTCTTCCCGCCGCGGGCGTCCACGAACGCCGCCGAAGTGGACTTGATCTACTTCTTCATGGTCGCTCTCTGCGGCTTCATGGCGGTCGCCGTCGTCGCGGCGATGGTCTACATGGGCATTCGCTACCGGCGCACGTCGGAGAACACGGTCGGCGCCGACATCCACGGGTCGACCCCGCTCGAGATCTTCTGGACCGCCGTCCCGTTCTTCATCGTGATGTTCATCTTCGCGTGGGGGACGAGCCTGTACTTCAAGCTGTCCGTGCCGCCCGCCAACGCGATGGAGATCTTCGTGACGGGCAAGCAGTGGATGTGGAAGATCCAGCACATGAACGGGCGCAGGGAGATCAACAACCTGCACGTGCCGCTCGGCCAGCCCGTCAAGCTGACCATGGCCTCCGAGGACGTGATCCACAGCTTCTACGTGCCGGCGTTCCGCGTGAAGGCTGACGTCGTCCCGGGCCGCTACTCGACGATGTGGTTCGAGGCCGACACGGTCGGCACCTACCACCTGTTCTGCGCCGAGTACTGCGGAACCGAGCACTCGCGCATGATCGGCAGCGTGACCGTGATGGACCCCGCCGACTACCAGAACTGGCTCGTGACGGGCAACCCGGCGCCGGTCGAGGCGAGCGCCGGAGGCGGCGCGGTCCCGGCGGCGGCCGCCGCGCCCGCGGCCACCGGAGCGGGCGCCAGCGGCCCGACGCCCGTCGAGATCGGGGCCAAGCTCTTCCAGGAGAAGGCCTGCTTCACGTGCCACCTCGCGACTCCCGGCGGCATCGGCCCGATCCTGACGAACGTGGCCGGCCACGAGGTCGAGCTCGCCACGGGCGAGAAAGTCGTCGCCGACGACGCGTACCTGCGCGAGTCGATCCTTCAGCCCATGGCCAAGGTCGTGAAGGGATATCCGCCGGCGATGCCGACGTTCCAGGGCCAGTTGAACGAGGACCAGGTGATGGCCCTGATCGCGTACATCAAGTCCCTCGGCGGCGCGCAGGGCGCGCCGGCCGCCCACTGAGGGAGAGGAAGTCATGGAATCGACGAGCGAACCGAGACTCACCTATCTCAACGCGGGCCACACGATCCGCAGCTGGCTGCTGACGGTCGACCACAAGCGCATCGCGTTGCTGTACCTGGTCTCGATCACGATCATGTTCCTGCTGGGCGGCATCATGGCCGGCCTGATCCGCGCCGAGTTGCTGACTCCGGCCGGAGACCTGCTGGACTCGGACACCTACAACAAGGCGTTCACGCTCCACGGCGTGATCATGATCTTCTTCTTCCTGATCCCGTCGATCCCGGCGACGCTCGGGAACTTCCTGATCCCGATCATGGTGGGCGCGAAGGACCTGGCGTTCCCGAGGATCAACCTGCTGAGCTGGTACATCTACATCGTCGGCGCGACGTTCGGGCTCGTCGCGACGCTGACGGGCGGCCTGGACACGGGCTGGACGCTGTACACGCCGTACAGCACCGCGTTCGCGACGACCAACGTCGTGCTGCCGGCCACGGGCCTGTTCATCACCGG
>CAYYZO010000129.1:0-7423 GCA_964476185.1 uncultured Myxococcales bacterium | reverse complement strand
TCACTTCGGGTCGGCCGGCACCACGCTCTTCCCGGGCACGCCCGGCAGGCGCGGCATCGTCTGCTCCGGGAACTCGCCGGTGAGGCTGCCGAGGAACGCGACGATGTCGGCGACCTGCGTGTCGGTGAGGTCCTTGCCGAGCTGGACCTTCGCCATCACGCGCACGGCCTCGTCGAGCGTCGGCACTGCGCCGTTGTGGAAGTACGGCGCCGTCAGCGCGACGTTGCGCCACGTCGGCACGCGCCACAGGTTGCGGTCCGCCGCGTTCTTCGTCGCCTGCTCGCGGCCGGTGTCGGCGAGCAGGTCGTACTTCTTGTCGTACTCGCTGCCGGGGATGAGCGGCACCTTCTGGTAGAAGCCCTGCCCTTCGGGCAGCGGTGGCCCCGCGAAGTTCTGGCCCGAGTGGCAAGTGATGCAGCCGGCTTCGAGCGCCGCCTGCAGCCCGCGCTTCTGCTGCTCGTCCAGCGCGCTCTCGTCGCCTTTCGCATAGCGGTCGTAGGCCGAGTTCGGCGTGATCAGCGTGCGCTCGTACGCGGCGACCGCCTTCGCGAAGTTGTCGATCGTCACGCCGCCCTTGCCGAACACCTTCTCGAACTCGGCGACGTAGGCCGGAATCGCCTTGAGCCGGTCGACCACGGCGACATGGTCCTTCATGCCCATCTCGATGGGATTGGTCACGGGGCCCTTGGCCTGGGCCTCCAGCGACGGCTCGCGGCCGTCCCAGAACTGCACGCTCAGGAACGCGGCGTTCCAGACCGTCGGGGCCGAACGGCCTCCGCGCTGGCCGTGCACGCCGGCGGAGACCGCGCGATCGTCGTCGCCGCCTTCCATCACGTTGTGGCAGGAGTTGCAGGAGACGGTGCCGTCGACCGACACGCGCGGATCGAAGTAGAGCTTCTTGCCGAGTTCGACCTTGGCGGGCGTCGTCGGGTTGTCGGCGGGCGCCGGCGCCTCGGCCGGAAGCGCAGGCCACGGCGCATTCGGCGCCGCGAAGGCGATGGAGGCGGCGGTCGTGGCGAGCAGGCTCGCGACCAGGACGGAAGCGGCAGGAACTTTGGCGTTCATGGTCGATTCTCCCCGCGCCCGCGTCGTCGCGGACGTCCGGCGATGGTTAGCACGGGGATCGGTCGCGGCCAACGCACCGTGCGCGCGAGGCGGGACGAGACGCGCGGCTTTTTCCCGCGCGGAAAACACGCCACGATCGACCGTCCCGAAGTCGGGCGATGCGCTGCACGACGGCGGGCGGGGCGGTCGATGCACACGACGCCTCCTGCGGTTTCCCAGCGCCGCGGGCGGCGCTGGCGAGCCTCTAGGACGACGGCCGGCTGCACGCGACAGGAGGGATCCATGAGCCAGACCCCGTACACCGGCGACGCGTTCGCCGACCTCGATGCGACGGCCCAGGCCGAACTGGTCCGCCGCGGCGACGCCTCCGCGAACGAACTCGTCGAAGCCGCGATCGCGCGCATCGAACGCCTCAATCCCAGGCTGAACGCCGTCATCCACCGGCTCTACGACGCCGCGCGCCGGGAGGCCGCGTCGCCTGCCCTTCCCGACGGCCCGTTCCGCGGCGTGCCGTTCCTGATGAAGGACGTCCTCTGCCACACGGCCGGCGATCCGTTCCACTGCGGCCTGCGCGTGCTGAAGGACCTCGCGTGGACCGAGGCGCAGGATGCGTACCTGGCGGCGCGCTTTCGCGCGGCAGGCTTCGTGTTCGTCGGCAAAACCAACACGCCCGAGCTCGCGTTCTCGCCGACGACCGAACCGCTGGCCTACGGCCCGACGCGCAACCCCTGGAACACCGAGCTGTCGCCGAGCGGATCGAGCGGCGGCGCCGCCGCCGCGGTCGCCTCGCGCATGGTCGCGGCCGCGCACGGCAACGACATGGGCGGCTCGATCCGGACGCCGGCCTCGGTCTGCGGCCTCGTCGGCCTGAAGCCGACGCGCGCGCGCTCGACGCTGGGTCCGGCCTTCGGCGAGTTCTGGTGGGCGACGACGCACGAGCACGTGCTGACGCGCACGGTCCGCGACAGCGCCGCGATCCTCGACGCGATCCGCGGCCCGGCCCCGGGGGACCCGTACACGGCCCCCGCCCCGGAGCGCCCGTATCGGGAGGAAGTCGGTCGCGACCCGGGCCGGCTGCGCATCGGCTTCACGACGCGGCGCCCGGCGACCTCCGGCTCCGACGCCCCCGTCGCGGCGGACTGCGTGCGCGCCGTCGAGCAGGCCGCCCACGCGCTCGAGGCGCTCGGCCACCACGTCGAGGAGGCCGCGCCGGCGGTCCTCGAGGCCCCCGACGACGGCAGCATGCTCGTGATCTTCGCGACGTCGATCGCGCGCGACCTCGACCGCTGGTCCGCGCGCATCGGGCGCACGATCGGGCTCGACGAGGTCGAACCGACGACGGCGCTGGCCGCGGAGATCGGCCGCGCCGCCAGCGCCGCGCGCTACATCGAGGCCGTCGAGAACCTCCAGGGCTATGCCCGCGAGCTCGCGGCGTGGTGGACGTCCGGGTTCGACGTGCTGTTGACGCCGACGCTCGCGACGGCCCCGTGGCCGATCGGCCCGCTCGGACCGCACGGCGGCGAGCCGATGGACGTGCTGAGGCGCTGGACCGAGCACAGTCCGTTTTGCATGCCGTTCAACATGAGCGGCCAGCCGGCCGTGTCGCTGCCGCTGTCCTGGAACGACGACGGGTTGCCGATCGGGGTGCAGGCCGTCGCGGGCTACGCGCGCGAGGACGTGCTCGTCCGCCTCGCCTCGCAGCTCGAGCAGGCCCTGCCCTGGCGCGACCGGCGGCCGGCCGTCTGCGGCTGACGGATCGCCCCGGATCGCCGGTCGTCGCGCTCGGGATCGTCGCCTGCCGACGTGCTTCCCGATCCGCGAGCGCGACCACGACCACGCGGCTTTTGCCGTCCTGTCTCCTGACGGCTAGACTTCGCGTGTCCGGGTCCTGCACGGCGGCATGGCCGCTCACGGAGCAGTGCCGCGGCGGTGGGCCGGGAGGCTCCGCCGCCGAACGGGTTCCAGCGAGATTTCACGCAAGATTGCGAATTCGAGGAGTGGAAGTGGTCATGAGAAAACTGACTGGCATCGTCATTACATCGGTTCTGCTGGGTTCGGCTTCGCTCGCCATGGCGGGCGCCTACGGCGAGCCGGTCGTCCCCGAGGAAGGTCCGACCCCGGTTCCCGCCGAGCCGATGGCCGTCGAGGAAGCGCCGTCGCCCGGCTACTGGTACCTCGGCGCCGGAGCGCTCGTCTCGTTCGAGAACTTCGACTGCAACACCGACGAAGCCTGGGGCTACGAGGTCCGCGCCGGCCGCCGCATCAACGAGATCTTCGCGGTCGAGGCCGAGTGGGAGCACCCGGTCAGCGACTTCGACGACTCGACCAAGGCCGACGGATTCGGCCGCAAGCGCGGCGACGTCGAGGCCTTCAACGTGACCGCCAACGGCAAGGTCTACCCGGTCAGCGGCACCTTCCAGCCCTACGCGCTGGTCGGGGCCGGCTACGGCCAGGCGGATCTGCCGCACGACGACAACGGCGGGTTCATCGCGCGCTTCGGCATCGGCCTGGACATCCTCGCGACCGACAACTTCGGCATCGCGACCGAGGTCGGCTACGTCCTCGGCACCGGTTCGATGAGCGACTACGACCAGATCCCGATCAGCCTCGGCGTTTTCTACAACTTCCGCTGAACGAGGCGACGGCGCCCTCGCGGCAGGACGGTCGCGAGGTCCGCAACGGCCGGCCCCCCGAAAGGGCCGGCCGTTCTTCGTTGGAGGCCGGAAGTCGCCTGTCTCGTGCACGCGGGCGGCAGGATCCTCTTCCGTGGGCGCCGACTTCACTTTATTCTGCCAAGCGCGCTTGGCGACGTGGCGTTTGCGAAGGAGACCGGTGTCGGCGAGAGGGTGCCGGTGCCCGGGTGGGTCGTCAGGGGGAAAGCCGCAATGAACGCTGTAACGGATCCGTTTCCGACCGCCGGACGGCCGGACGATGCCCCGGCCGGGTCCCGTCCCGTCCCGTCCAGGATCAGGAGGATCAGGCTGGCGGCCGCGGCCACGGCCCTGGCCCTGGCCGGCCTGCTCTGGTCCCCCGGCGGCGCCGAGGCCCGTTTCACCTGCTCGACCAACGCCGACTGCTGGGAAACCGCCAACCAGTGCGATTGCGGCCCCAACCCGTGCAACGACGGTGTCTGCGCTCCCGACCATCCCGACGCCGACGCGATCGGCTGCATCCTCGTCCCCAACGACGCCCGGTGCGACGACGGCAACATCTGCAACGGCGAAGAGTACTGCGGCGGCAAGAAGGGCTGCCAGGCCGGAACCCCGCCGAGCTGCGACGACGGCATCAGCTGCACCGAGGACGTCTGCGATCCCCAGGATGGCTGTCGCCACCTGAAGCGGCACTCGCGGTGCAACAACGGGCTGTACTGCGACGGCAGCGAGCGCTGCGACGACGTGCGCGGCTGCGTCCCCGGCTCGCCGCCCAACTGCAACGACGGCGTCGCCTGCACGGCCGACAGCTGCAACGAAGCGCTGGACCGCTGCGACCACATCGAACAGAACAGCCGCTGCGACAACGGGCAGTTCTGCGACGGCGCCGAGATCTGCAGCGCGACGCAGGGCTGCAGGCCGGGAACGCCGCCCAACTGCAACGACGGCGTCGCCTGTACGGTGGACGCCTGCAGCGAGGCGAACGACAACTGCACGCACTCCCCCAGCAACGCGTTGTGCAGCAACGGCAGCTTCTGCGACGGCGTCGAGACCTGCAGCCCGACTCTCGGATGCAGGCCCGGCACGGCCCCGAACTGCAACGACGGCCTCTCCTGCACGACCGACTCCTGCGACGAGGCGAACGACCGCTGCAACAACGCGCCGAACAACTCGAAGTGCAGCAACGGCCTGTACTGCGACGGCGCCGAGGTCTGCACCCCGGGCAAGGGCTGCCAGCCCGGCACCCCGCCGAACTGCAACGACGGCGTCGCCTGCACGATCGACCGCTGCATCGAGGCCACGGATTCCTGTGACCACTGGGACGACGACAGCTACTGCGACGACCGCAAGTTCTGCAACGGCCTCGAGACCTGCGACCCGGTGCTGGACTGCCAGGCCGGGACTCCGGTCAACTGCGATGACAACATCTCCTGCACGCAGGATATCTGCGTCGAGTCCTCCCGCGCCTGCGTGCACCGCGAGAACGACGCGGCCTGCAGCAACGGCGTCTTCTGCGACGGCCAGGAGGGCTGCGACGCCCTGCTCGGCTGCCACGTCGGACCGCCGCCGAACTGCAGCGACGACGTCTCCTGCACGATCGACACCTGCAACGAGGAGACCGACAGCTGCGACCACGAGGCCAGCGACGCGCTCTGCAGCAACGGCCAGTTCTGCGACGGCACGGAGACCTGCGACCCGGTGGCCGGCTGCCAGGACGGCCCCGTGCCCGACTGCGACGACGGCATCGACTGCACCGAGGACTCCTGCTCGAACCAGTTCTCGAGCTGCGTGAACGCCCCGGACGACGGCGTCTGCGACAATGAGCTGTTCTGCGACGGCAACGAGGTCTGCAGCCCGTCGATCGGCTGCACGCCGGGCGCGCCGCCGAACTGCAACGACAACCTCGTCTGCACCGACGACTCGTGCGCCGAGAACACCGACATGTGCATGAACACGCCGAACGGCGCGCTCTGCGGCAACGGCACGGTCGACCCGCAGTGCGGCGAGGAGTGCGAACCCACCGACGGCGTCGAGATCTGCAACAACGACATCGACGACGACGGCGACCTTTTCGTCGACTGCGCCGATCCCGACTGCGTCACGTCGCAGGTGATCGAGAACTGCGGCGACGACTGCCAGCTCGTGCCGCCCTGCCGTCCGCTCGCGCGCGACCCCGCCGTGATCTCCTGGGGCGGCGAGCAGCGCGCGGCCAGCGCGCCGGGAGCCTACTCCTTCCACGCCCGGCTGATGCCGACGACCGACATCAACCCGCTGGCCGAGGGCTTCCTGCTCACGCTCAGCAACGACGAGGGCGAGATCTTCCGCGCCTGGGTCGATCCGGCCCAGATGAACTGGACGCGCTCGAGCTACGTGTACAAGGCCAAGGACCCCGGCCAGGTCGCCCGCGACGGCGGCGTGATGCGGGTGGGCCTGCGCAAGCGCAAGTACGCCGGCGAGCTCGGCTACGGCATCCGCTTCAAGGCGTACGGGGACTTCTCGCGCGCGACGCTGCCGCGCATGACGACGCAGGTCTACGTCGGCAACGACGTGGGCTACGTGACGGCGGTCTGGGGAGGCGAACCGGGACGCTGGGTGCTGCGGCCGCGCGACTACGAGGGCGGCCGGCCCTGAACTCCCTGCGGTTTCGCGACGAAGATCACGAAGGCCGGCCGGCGGATATCCGCCGGCCGGCCTTCGTCGTTTCGGTGGCGACGCCGGAAGGCGGCGTCACGCCGTGAGCTTGCGGTACTTGATGCGGTGCGGCCGGTCCGCGTCGGCGCCGAGGCGGCGGCGGCGATCGGCCTCGTAGTCCTGGTAGTTGCCCTCGAACCACACCACGCTCGAGTCGCCCTCGAACGCGAGCATGTGCGTCGCGATGCGGTCGAGGAACCAGCGGTCGTGGCTGATCACGACGGCACAGCCGGAGAACTCGACGAGGGCCTCCTCGAGCGCGCGCAGCGTGTCGACGTCGAGGTCGTTCGTCGGCTCGTCGAGCAGCAGCACGTTGCCGCCGGACTTCAGCAGCTTCGCCAGGTGCAGGCGGTTGCGCTCGCCGCCCGAGAGCACCTTCACCTTCTTCTGCTGGTCGTTGCCCTTGATGTTGAAGCTCGCCGCATACGCGCGCGAGTTCACCTGGCGCTTGCCGACCATCACGAATTCCTTGCCGCCGTCGCTGAGCTCCTCCCAGGCCGTGCGCTCGCCGTCGAGCGCGTCACGCGACTGGTCCACGTAGGAGAGCTGCACGGTGTCGCCGACGCGAAGCGTGCCGGCGTCGGGCTGCTCCTGGCCGACGAGCATGCGGAACAGCGTGGTCTTGCCGGCGCCGTTCGGCCCGATCACGCCGACGATCCCGCCGCGCGGCAGCGTGAAGTCGAGCCCGTCGAACAGAAGGCGGTCGCCATAGGCCTTGCGCAGCCCCTTGCCCTCGACGACGAGGTCGCCGAGGCGCGGTCCCGGCGGGATCACGATGCGCCCGCTCTCGGGCGCGGCCTGGGCCTTCTCGTGCTCGCTCAGCAGCGACTCGTACTGCGTGACGCGCGCCTTGCTCTTGGCCTGGCGGGCGCGCGGCGACATCCGCACCCAGTCCAGTTCGCGCTCGAGCGTGCGCCGGCGGCTCGAGGCTTCCTTCTCCTCCTGCTCGAGGCGCTTCTGCTTCTGCTCGAGCCAGGACGAATAGTTCCCCTCCCACGGGATGCCCTCGCCGCGGT
>CAYYZO010000128.1:0-7517 GCA_964476185.1 uncultured Myxococcales bacterium | reverse complement strand
ACGCGATGCGCCCGACGTGACGGGAACATTCAGGGTCTTCGACGACCTGGTGCGAACCCTAACCGTTACCCCTCTACCACCGGACGACCCGTTGTTTCTGCCGACGGTCAACATGACCACCGAGGCCCGCTCGGTTTGGGATGCCTTCTACGACGAAACGCATCAGCAATTCGCACCGGCGGGACGGACGGAGCCGATCAAGGGGTGGGCATCACGAAGCCTAGAGACGGTTCAGCGCATCGCGCTCACGCTCCATTGCGCGAAGAACCCCGGCGCGTTCCTCGAGCACTCGCTGTCGGAATCCACGATGGGCGCTGCGATCCGCATGGTCCGAGAATACTTCGAGCCGCACGCCTGGGCGTTCCACTACGGGGCGCCGGCTGGGGTTGCCGTGACGGAAGCGGAGTACGTCGCCCGCCGCTTTCACGAGCGGGCCGCTGATCTTCAACGGCGCGTCCTGTCGGTCGGCGAGATCACGGAAGCGTGCGAGCCTTACCGGCGCGGCCGTCGCGATATCGACCCCGTGCTGCACGAGCTCGTCCGACGCGGGATCGTTCGCGAGATCCCCAGCGAAGGCGGGGCCGGCCGCCCTGCCCGACGATTCGAGCTCCATCCACGCTTCAACGCGACCCCAGCCTAGCCCAAGGGGGAACCTGTGATCCTGTGATCGTTGTATGGGTTGTGGTGGTTTCTACCCTAGGAAGAAAAAGTAACGAGTGATGGGGGGTCTACCAGGAGAATTGTAGAGTAGTAGTAGGTCAAAAAGTCTCCTAAGGGGAAAACCATCCCAACCAAGGAAATCAGCACAGGATCACAAGATATAGTTTCGGCGCTCCGGCACCGGCGCCCTTTTCTAAGGTCCGCAACTTCCGCAACTTATGGCCGGAATGACTGATCGCGCCGCCTATGTCCTTGGTGCTGCCATCGTTGTGGCCGGCGCCCTAGTCGCCGGTGCTATCGCGACCCGGCCCGTCGTGAACCGCTACGCCCACAGCGGCCAGGCGCTTCTCGAAACGACGACGGGCGAGCTCCTGGTGGGCAGCGACAGCCCTATTCCCGAGTACGAACGGCGGACGTGGTGGCGATTGGCCGCACCCGTGGCGCCGCCCGTCGAGCCGAGCGAGTAGCGTGCCCAACCTTGCCGCCCTGCTGTTCGAGGCCGACCGCGCCATCGAGGAGCTCGTCGCCGGCCGGTGGTCGCCCGAGACGGTCGCGCGTCTCGCAGCGGCTCTGCACGAGCTCGACAGTATCGCCGCGTGCGCGGAGGGGGCGGAGCCCGACGGGCCTTTTGATGCGCGGGAAATACGGGAACAACGACGACGTTAACGTCGTGATCGGGGACTCGCCCCGAGCGGCGCCCCTTTTTTTATAGACCAGAAATACCAAGAAACGCGGCGGCCGCCCGCGCGGACATCGTGGTCGGCCGGCGCCTTTTAAGGGGCGGGAAATACGGAAATACCCCGCCCGGAAGAAGTCCCCGACCGTTCGACCGGGCACCGTCAGCCCAGCAATTTCCCCGGCGCCGCGAAATTGGAAGATCCCGTTGCTGACCGTTAACGGCGTCGAATGCCGTTGCCTAGTGTCGCCTTCCGTCGGGCCGACGGGCACACTGGCCGCGTGCTCGTCGCGGTCGGGAATCAGAAGGGCGGGGTCGGCAAGACGACGTTGGCCGTGAACTTGGCGAGCCTGTTCGCCGGCCGCGCGGACGTGGTGCTCGTGGACGCCGACCCGCAGGCAACGGCCGTCGAGTGGGGCGAGGCCGGGAGCCTTCCCGCGCGCGTCTTGGCGATCCCACTGGACGACGACGCCGACCCGGCCCGCTGGGCGCGAACCGTCGCCGGCCTCGAGGCCGAGGTGGTCGTGATCGACTGCCCGCCGCAGCGGGGCGCGGCAATGGCCGCTGCGCTGGCCCTGGCCGACGTGCTCGTGATTCCCGTGACGCCGAGCGGCGCCGATCTGCGCGCAACCGAGAGGACGCTCGAGCTCGTTGCCGAGGCCCGTCGCCGGCGCGGCGATGGATTGCCGCGCGTCCTGCTCGTGCCGTCGAAGGTGGACCGGCGAACGGCCGCCGGCCGCGAGATCGAGGCCGTCCTGCACGAGCTCGGCGAGCCGGTCGGGCCGATGGTGTCGCAGCGGTCGGCGATGGTGGACGCATTCAGCGCGCGCCAGTGGGTCGGCCAGTACGCGCCGCGATCCCCTGGTCATGTCGAGGTCGAGGCCGTCGGCGCCGTCGTGCGCCGCTTGGCCGGTAAACGACGTTAACGAGGTTAACGATGGCAACGAAACGCCCGAGTCTGCGCCAGGGGATGAAGCCGGCCGGTGGAGTGGATCGCGCCGCCGAGGTCGCCCGCGACCTGGCCGCGACCGTCAAGCCGTCCTCGAGGCCGGCGCCGCCGGCGCGATCCGCTGGCTCCGAATCCCCGACGGCCGTTGTCGGCATCCGGTTCGCTCGCGATCTGCACGAGCTCTTGGTCGCGGTCGCCGAGAAGCGAACGGCGCGCGCCAAGGCGACCGGAATGGGCGCCGTCACGCTGTCCGACGTGGTTCGCCACCTGGTCGAACGGGCTGCCGGCGATCTTCGCCGGGAGCTCGAGGGATAACTTCAGATGCCTACCAGGCTGTCGGACGCGATCGCTCGTCGGGATGTTGTCCTGACGGCGATCATCGTCGCGGCGATGGTCTACTGCACGCATCGGCTGGAACGTTCGATACATGGGGTCACGGTCCAAACCGTTAGCTTGCAGATGGGGATCGAAGACGGGGTTCCGACCTACTTGATCGACAAGCCGCTACGGACTGACGGGTCGTGGCTCCCTCCACCGAAAGCACCCGACCCGCGCCCTGGATGGTCGGGGGACAGTCCGCGACGACCGCGTGATGAGGTCAGCGGCGTCCTCCAAGGGCTGTCGTCACCTGCGAAGAATCCCCGGCCCTAGGGTCCAACCGCCCGGAGATCGTCGATCCTGGGGCTTCCTGCGAGGCCGCCGACGGCCGTCCTGGCCCGTGTCGGCCTTTTCTAGTCGGGGAGGCGGGGAAGGTTGCCGCCGCCTTTTTATAGGCCCGCAAATCCGCAAAACCCGCACAAAAAGCCCGTCGGCTCAGAGGACGGGATCTTGTGCGACCGCCTCTCGAGTCCCTACTCGGCCGGCCGGCGTCTGTGGATGCGGTCGTGTGCAGCGCACCCACAATTCCGCGCGCGAAAAAAAACGCCCCGTCCGACCCTCGGAAAGAGGTCGGCGGAGCGTTCGCCAGATGCAAAGGCGTCTCCCGGCTACGCCGAGAATCCGCCTCCGTTCGCCGTTCGCATCGCCTCGTTGACGCAGAGCACCAGCACCACGACGGCATACGCTCCCGCCTCGAGCCGGTGACCACGCACCCAATGGCACAAGGCCAAGGTGGCGTAACAGGTGACGGTGATTACGAAAGCGGCAAGATCGAGCGATCCGTGGCTGCCCATGTTGGGCCTCCCTTGGTCGCCTCGTGGTAGACAAGAAGGGACCGGGGGGTGCTTGCAAGGGAGTCGGCGCTGGGTGTAGACCGCTCTCTAGGACATGCACGCACCCTTTTCTGATTGATCGATAAGGGAACCGATCAATCAGAGCCGGACGGAGTTGCGTGCAGGACGACGGCCGAGGCTACCAAACCAATACCGCCGCCTGACACGCACCCTCTCGGTGCCCTGCGCGTTTTATTGCGCGCAGGGCACCGAGCCTTGCCTGCTGGGTAACAGCCTGATTCGCGTCGGTCAATGGGCGTCGAAATAGGACCCGTTCTATTTTTTTCGGCGTGTCGCTAAATCGCCGTACTCTCTGACAATCCTGGGCTGAACCGCACAACCAGAAGCAGTTAAGGGTCTTCCTAAACTGTGTTTCGACGTGTTTTGACCCGTCTAAGTTTGTCTAGGAGCTGTCTCGGCCCAGCCCCATCGATGCCCCCAACCTCAGCGACCTTAGCCCCCGATAATTTGACATATCCGAGGTAACGGCGTTTCATGCCGTTAACGCTGAAAACGGCGTTAACGGAGGGATCGCTCATGAACACCACGTCCGAGCTCGCGACCATCGACACGACGACGGCACCGGCTTTCCTGGCCGACCGGCTCGAAGCCTACGGCCGCGCCGCCCGTGGCGCGTTCGCCCGCAACACGGAGAAGGCCCGCCGCGCGGACACCAAGGTCTTCGCGGACTGGTGCATCGCGGCCGGCCGACTGAGCCTTCCGGCGTCGCCGGCGACGGTCGCCGCGTTCCTCGAGGATCAGGCCGCGAACAAGGCCGTGGCGACCGTGCGCCGCTACGCCGCGAGCATCGCCCACGTCCACCGCGCCGCCGGCGCCGCCGATCCCGTCGCGAGCGAGCTCGTGCGCCTGACGCTGCGCCGGATCGCCCGCGAGAAGGGAACCCGTGCGAAGCAGGCCGACGCGCTCACGCGGCGCTCGGTGGATCGGATGCTCGACGCCTGCCCGACGACGTTACAGGGTCTTCGGGACGCCGCACTCTTGGCTGTCGCCTACGACTCGGCGTGCCGCCGGTCCGAGGTCGTGGCGCTCGTCGTGGAAGACCTGAGCCTCGAGGACGACGGCGCCGGCTCGGCGCTGATCCGCCGCAGCAAGACCGACCAGGAAGGCACCGGCCGCACTGTCTACCTGGCGCCCGATACCGTCGTCCGCGTGCGTGCGTGGCTCGAGGCCGCAGCCATCACATCCGGCTCGATCTTCCGCAGCATCCGCAAAGGTGGCCGTGTCGCCGACCCGCTGTCGTCCGACGCCGTGGCCGTGATCTTCAAGTCGATGGCCCGCCGGGTCGGCATCGACGCGGCGAACGTGTCGGGACACTCGACGCGGGTCGGCGTCGCGCAGGATGCCGCCGTGCTCGGCTGCTCGCTGCCCGAGATCATGCAGGCCGGCGGCTGGAAGTCGCCGGCGATGGTCGCCCGGTACAGCGAGAAGGTCGGCGTGCGTTTCGGTGCGGCCGCGAAGCTGGCACGCGCTCAAGGCCGGATGTAGCCCGTTCCTCGTGTGGACAAGCTGCGCGTCGCCTGTTCGCCGACCAGTGCCGCCGTTTCTTGGTGGTCGGGCATTCGCGTGAAAGAATCATGCAGAGGGGACGATGGACTCCCGCCGATCATGGCGGCATCATCGGACCTGGCACCAGAGGGAGAAAAGCCCCGGGGACGTTAGCCGCGTCCCGGGGCTCTCTCTGGTTTGCCGCATGAACAACCCCGCAGGGGTCGTAACGTGCGCTCCTTCTTGCGAGAGCCACGCTACCCGGACACCCGAGCACGGTCAACGCCTGCTCGGTTTGTTCGGCCCCCCCTGCAACAGACGCAGGAGCAGACCGTGGCGAATCCCGACTTGTCCCTTCCCGAAGCCGCCCTCGTGCTGGGCGTAGATCACGCCGTCCTCTACCGCGCCGCCGTCGCCGGCCGCGTTCCGGCGGTTCGCCGGCGGCTCGGCCGGTCGGTGAGGCTGTTCATCCGGCGCGAGGACATCCCGGCCGCCGCCGAGGCCCTGGGCGTGTTCTGCCCGACCCCGGACCATATCGACCAGGCCCTCAAGGTCGAGGCGTGACGTGGCGTCGCCGCATGGCGGGGCACCGCCCCCGAAACTGACCGACACCGAGCGCGAGCGTATCGGCGCGAACGCTCGCGCCATCCTCGAGCGGGAGCTCCGACTTCAATTCGGACGTGAGGATCGCCGAGGGTGGTCGCACGCGCTCTGCCCGCTGCACGCGGAGAAGTCGCCGAGCTTCGGCGTGCGCGGCGATGGCGCGATCCGGTGCCAGGGATGCGGGTTCCACGGCGACGTGATCGACGCGCTCGAGAAGGCACTCGGCTGCACGCCCGCCGAGGCGATCCGCCGCGCACGCGGCGCCGAGCCGGTCGAAACGCGACGGCGCCCCGGCCCGCCCCCGTCGCCCGACGCGACGACGAGGAACAACGGCGCGCTCGTGTCGCCTGTTCCCGACGATGCGCCCGAGCTCGCACAACAGCGTGGCGAGGTCGCGCGCTACGCATACCGCGACGCCGACGGCCGCTTGTTGCTGTACGTCGTCCGCATCGAACCAGGCCGGAAAGGCCAAGCGAAAGAGTGCCT
This sequence comes from uncultured Myxococcales bacterium, assembly GCA_964476185.1. Classification (GTDB taxonomy): domain Bacteria; phylum Desulfobacterota; class Binatia; order UBA1149; family CAITLU01; genus DATNBU01. The sequence continues at coordinate 1,426 of CAYYZO010000128.1, read as the reverse complement.
TCCTTGGACGTGGCGACGCTGGCCGGATGGAAGACGGACTTGGCGATCAACGCTACAGGGTGTCGCGCAGCGTCCGCTGTACGGCCGGGAAACGCTCGAGGACGGCCGGCCTGTGCTGTTCGTGGAAGGTGAGAAGGCCGCCGACGCGGCACGCCGACTGTGGAGTGATCTCGCCGTCGTCACGACCATCGGCGGCGCCGGCCAGGAGAACCAGCACCACGAGCTCGAGGCGCTGGCCGGCCGTGTCGTCGTCTTCTGGCCCGACCACGACGAGGCCGGCGACAAGTACGCGCACGCGCTCGCCCGCCGCGTGCTCGAGGCCGGCGCCGAGCGTGTCGCCATCGTGGACGTTCCCGACGAGCTCCCCGAGAAGTGGGATCTTGCCGACGTTGGAACGGACTTCACGGCCGAGCAGGCACGCACACGGATCGACGCCGGGCTACAGCACGACGCGGCCGTCGAGGTCCGCGAGCAGTACGACGCCGCTGGTCGGCAATGGGACGATCAATTCGAGGGATTCGAGAAGGACAGCATGGTTGCTGCCCTGCCCGACTTCCCGCTCGACACGTTGCCACCGATCCTGCGCGACACGGCCGAGGCCGTCGCCATGTCGCCGCTCGCCGATCCGGCGATGGCCGCGACCGCGTGCCTGGTCGCCGTCGGCAACGCCGCTGCCTTGAAGTGCGCGTTGAAGATCGGACCAATGAAGCCGGTTTACTCGAACATCGGCGCCGTGTTGGTCGGCGACGTGGCCGAAGGAAAATCCACCGCTGTCGGCCGCGCCGAGGCCGCAACACTGGCCGCCATGAAGGCGGCCGACGTTGACCGTGGTGCGGCCGTTCGGGCTTACCGACGAAGACTCGAGGAGCTCGAGGACATCGAGAAGGACGTGCGGTCGAGGTGGAAGGCCGACCGCAACGAAGAAACGGAACGCGCACTGGACGATGCCGAACAGGCCGTCGAGGAATGCCGGCAGTCCCCTATCCTCCCGCTGACCTACGTCGTCGGCGACGTTACGCCCGCTCAGGTCGCCGTGACCATGCGCGACAATCAGGGGCGAGCCTTCGTGTGCTCGTCCGAGGCTAGTTTCTTCGGGAACCTGGCCGGACGGTTCCGATCCGTCGAGAAAACCGGGATCAGCGAGATCGAATCGACGCTACAGGGACTCACCAACGAAACCGTCCGCATCACCCGGAAGACATCCGATCCCGTGGTGGTCGAGCGCACCGCGTTGAGCGTCCTGGTCGGGATGCACGCGCACACACTCGACGCGATCCGCGCCGATCCGCAATTCATCGAGCGGGGGATGTTCAGCAGGTTCTTGGCCTGCTTCGCCAAACCGCACGCGCACCGACGACGCGCGAAAGACCTACGCGATGCGCCCGACGTGACGGGAACATTCAGGGTCTTCGACGACCTGGTGCGA
>CAYYZO010000127.1:0-7652 GCA_964476185.1 uncultured Myxococcales bacterium | reverse complement strand
GCCTCGGACCGGTCTGGTAAACGGACCCGCCATGGAGCTTCCCGCCGCCGAATCGGGTTCCCCCGCCCCGGCCGCTCCCGCGCAGTCCGCCGCCCCAGCGGGTTCCGCGACCGGCGGGATCGCGCCGGCGGCCGAGCCCTGGGACGCGGCCGCGCTGGCCGGACGCCTCGTCGAGATCACCCCGGGGGGCCCCGGCTCCACGGCCGAGGGCGCCGGGACGGCTTCCGGGGCCGCGCCGGGGACCTGCCCGAGCCCCTGGGACCCCCCGCCGCGCGGCCGGGGCGCCGTCGGCGCGGCGCGGGCCGGGGACGCGGGCAGCGCCGCGCTGACGATGGCCGCCGACCTCGTCTGGAAGGCCCAGCAGCGCGGCGAGCCCTCGGCGTGGATCTCGGCGCGCGGCTCGATGTTCTACCCTCCCGATTTCGAAGCCGGCGGGATCGACCTCGCCGCGCTCGTCGCCGTGCGCGCGCCGGATGCCTCCTCGGCCGCGCGCGCGGCCGACAAGCTGCTGCGCTCGGGCGCCTTCGGCCTCGTCGTGCTCGACCTCGGCGCGAACGCCGCGGTGCCCGCGCCGCTCGTCGCGCGCCTGCTCGGCCTCGCGCAGAAGCACCACGCCGCCGTCGTGTTCCTGACCGACAAGCCGCCCGACGCGCCGTCGCTCGCGCCGGTCGTGTCGCTGCGCGTGGCCGCGTCGCGTCGGGCGGGAGGCGGCGGACTCTTCGCCTGCGCCGTCGAAGCCACGAAGGACAAGCGCCGCGCTCCCGGCTGGACCTTCGAGGAAACCTTCCGTGGACCGCCTGGCCTGCGCTGACGTCCCCGCGCTCGCCCTGCAGCTGCTGCTCGCCTCGCATCCCGGGTGGAAGTCGCTGCCCGCGGCCGTCGTCGACGCCGACGAGCCGACCGGCACGCTGCTCGCGGTGAACGCGCTCGCGTGGCGCGCGCGCCTGAGGCCCGGCCTGCGCTACGCCTCCGCGCTCGCGCTCGACGGGAGGCTTCGCGCCGCCACCGTCGCGCGCGGCGCGATCGAGGACGCGACCGCCGATCTCGCGACCACGCTGCGGCGCTTCACGCCGCACGTCGAGCCGTCGCGCGAGGAACCCGGCGTGTTCTGGCTCGACGCGAGCGGCATGCATGGCCTGTACGCGAGCGTCGACGCATGGGCGAAGAGCGCCTGGCGCGCGCTGGCCGAACGCGGCTTCGAGGCGCACGTCGCGGCCGGCTTCACGCGCTTCGGCACGTACGCGCTCGCGCGCGCGCTGCACGGCGGCGCGCCGCTGGCCGGCCGGCCGCGGCACGGCGCGCGCCGCGTGCTCGTCTGCGAGAGCGCCGATGAGGAGCGCCGTCTGGCCGGCGAGGTCGCGCTCGAACGGCTCGGCCTCGACCCCGCGCTGCGCGACCGGCTCGCGCGCCTCGGCGTGCGCACGGTCGGCGCGTTCTCGCGGCTGCCGGCCGAAGGCATCCGACGCCGCTTCGGCGAGGACGCCGCCGTGCTCCACCGCCGCGCGCGCGGCGACGGCTGGGACCCGCTCGTGCCGCTCGCGGAGGCCGAACCGCTCCGGCGCTCGGTGCTGCTCGACGACCCGGTCTTCGACGCGACGATCGTGCTGTTCGTCGTGCGGCGCCTGCTCGGCGCGCTGGTCGAGCCGCTCGCCGCGCGCGAACTGGCCGTGCGCGCGGTCACGGTGACGCTGCAGCGCAGCCTCCGGCGCGACCGGCCGCCGGTCGTGCTCGGCGTCGCGGCCGCCGAGCCGACGCTCGACGAGGCCGTGCTCGCCGACCTCGTGCGCCTGCGCCTCGAGGCGGGCCTCCGGCGCGAGCTGGCCGGCGCGTCGGTTGTCGAGATCGAGGTCGAGGTCGAGGCGGCGCCGGCCGCGCGCGAGCAGCTCCGGCTGTTCCGCGAGCGCAGCGGGCGCGACCTCGCGGCCGGCGCGCGCGCGATCGCGAGGCTGCGCGCCGAGCTCGGCGACGGCGCGGTCGTGCGCGCTGTGCTGCGCGACGGCCACCTTCCCGAGGCGTGCTTCGCGTGGGAGCCGCTCGAACGCCTCGTCGCGCCGTCGCCGCGCGCCGTGCGGCTGCGCCCGCTCGTGCGGCGCGTCTACGACCGCGCGGTCGCGCTGCCGCCGAGCCCGTTCCGCGAGCGCGACGACTCGTGGATCGCGCCGGTCGTCGCGGAAGCGGGGCCGACGACCATGCGCAACGCGCGCGCCGGTTGGTCGACGACGCGAGGCGGCGGCGCGCGCGAGGACGCTGGACACGAAGCGGAACGACGACCGGCGCCGCGTTGGCCCGCACCGCGACCGCCGGCCGGGCGCGCGCACGGCCGCGTCGAGCACCGGACCGGCCCGTTCATCGTCTCGGGAGGATGGTGGAACCGCGAGGTGCACCGCGAGTACCACTACGCGCACACCGAGGACGGCGAGATCCTGTGGGTCTACTACGACCGCAAGCGGCGGCGCTGGTTCCTGGCGGGGAGCGTGGAGTGATGCCGTCGCGCTCAGCGGCGCGGCGGTCGGGCGTCCACCGCGCCGCGCTCGATCACGACGAGGCTGACCGGCGCGAGCACCATCGACAGCAGAACCGACAACCCGGTCGTGATGCCGATCGCGCGCAGCGCCGGGTGCTCGGAGATCGCGAGCACCGCGAACGTCGCGACGGTGGTCAGGCCGCACAGCAGGATGCTGACGAGCGTGGCCTCGAACTCGGCGGGATCGCGCAGGCTGTCGACCAGGAACACGCCCCAGTCCGTGCCCATGCCCATCACCATCACGAGGCTGACGACGTGCAGCAGGTTGATCGCGATGCCCGAGAACGCGAGCGCCGGGAACACGAACAGCGGCACCAGCAGCGCCGGCAGGAACGACGCGAGCGCGGGCCGCCAGCGCCGGTAGCGCGCGAGCAGCACCGCGACGACGAGCAGGCTGCCGGTCAGGATCTGCTGCACGTTCGCGGTGCGGAACTCCGCGTAGAGCTCGTTCACGAAGTCGCGCTGCACGAAGTAGCGCGCGCCGGGCAGGTCGGCGATCGCGCGGCGCACGGCGTCCTCGTCGCGCGGCTCGCGCACGAGGCTGATCGTGCCGTGCTTGCCGCCGAGGCCGACGACCATCGGCGCGACGAGCGCGTCGAGGCCCGTGCCGTCGAGGTCGGCGAGATCGAGCGGAGGCGGAGGCTCCGCGGCGAGGTCGGCGCGCAGCGGCGCGAAGCTCTCCGGGCGAAAGCCGGCGGCGGCGAACCCGGCGACGATGCGGTCGGCGAGGTCGGGTTGGGCGCGCCACGCGGCGACGTTGCGCCGCTGCAGTTCCTGCGACCGGACCACGTCCGCAGCCGAGCGGAACCCGGCGATCGCGCCGCCGTCGCGCAGCAGCGCGAGGCGCCGCGCGACCTCCTCGGTCCGGACGAGGGCCTGCTCCTCGTCGGGCGCCGTGACCATCACCGCGCGGCCCATCTCGAGCGGCGAGACGCGCTCGCGCACGCGCGTCTCCTCGTCCTGCAACGCCGGGTCGACGGCGCCGAGTTTCGAGAGGTCGTCCTCCCACCGCACGACCGGCACGGCCGCCGCGGCCAGCACGACGGCGAGCGCAGGCACCGCCCAGAGCACGCGGCGGTGGCGCCGCAGCCACTCCACGCCCTGGCCGAGCGAGCGCGCGACGCGGCCGGCCGTGCGCGTCGGCCGCGCGTCGTCGTCGACGAAGAACGGCACGATGAGCAACGTCGTCGCGAGCGCGGAACCGATGCCGATGACCGAGAAGAACGCGAGCTGGCGAAAGCCCGGGAAGTCCGTGAACCCGAGCCCCGCGAAGCTCGCCATCGTCGTCAGCGCCCCGAGGCTGATCGACGGCGCGAGCAGCCGCACCGTCTCGGCGCGCCTGCCGCCGATCATCGAGAAGTGGTTCAGCAGGTGCGTCGGGTAGTCGATCGTCGTGCCGACCAGGCTCGCGCCGAACGCGATCGTCAGCCCGTCGAGGCGGTCGAACGCGAGCACGCCGAGCGCGCACGGCACCACGAAGCCGGCCAGCGTCGGCAGCATCATCACGAGGAACGGCCGGATCGAACGGAAGAACGCGAGCGTCAGCGCCGTGATGCCGAGGAACGACGCCCCGCCGATCCACCCGATGTCGCGCATCATCGCGGCCTCGGCGGCGACCGCGAAGCGGTTCATGCCGCTCTTCTCGAGCACGAGCCGCCCGCCGGTCGTCGCGCCGATCTCTCCCCAGGCCGCGTCGATGTCGGCGAGCAGCGGCGCCTGGCGCGCGCTGTCGAACGCGGACGCGCGCGTCGCGAGCATCACGACGCCGTAGCCGTCGCGCGAGAAGAAGACGCCGTCGCGCACCTCGAGCGTCGGGCTTTCCTCGCGGATGCGCCCGACGATGCGCTCGAACAGCCCGAGCGGGTCGGCCGGCAGCGTGCGCTTGGCCAGCGTCGCGGCCGGCGACGCGAGCGCCTCGCGCGCCGCCGTCGCGCGAGCCGCGATCGCTTCGGCGGAAACGAGCGACGGAACCTCGCGCTCGGGGTCGAGCGACGCGAGCGCGAAGCGGCGCGGGAAGTAGAGCTTCCAGACCTTCTCCAGGTCGCGCTCGTCCGGCGCGATGCGGATCCACGCGACCTCGGGGTTGTCTTCGAGGCGCGCGGCGAGCGCGCGCGCGGCGGCGGCGATCTCGCGCTCGTCCCGGGCGCGGTCGGACGCGCGCGTGGCCGTCGCTTCGGCCCGGTCCTGCCGCTGCCCTGGTCCGTCCCCCCGCCCCGCCGGGTCCGGGCGAACGCCGATGGTCAGGAACATCGTGCGCGCGAGGTCGCCCTGCGTCATCGAGCGCGCGAGCAGCGCGAGGTCGGCGGCGTCGGCATCCGGCAGGAAGTTCGTGATGTCGGAAGACCACTGGACGCGGCGCGCGCAGAACAGCGCGAGGGCCGCGAGCAGCGCGAGGAACCCCGCACGAATCCAGGTGGTCATGAGCGTGCCGGCGGGATGCCGCGAGCCGGCCGGCCGGAAGCGCGCGACGCTCCCGGCGGCCGGGGCGACCTCAGGCCAGCGCCTCTTCGAGGAAGGCCGTCATCGCCGCGAACGACCGGCGGTCCGCGTTCGGCTCGTACACCGTGCCCATCGCGGGATTGTTCGCGCCCTCCGACGTGAACGCGTGCGCGGTGTTGCCGTAGGCGTGGATCTGCCAGTCGGCCTTCGCCGCCGTCAGTTCGGCCGCCAGGCCGACGGTCGCGTCGGGCGGGCAGAACGGGTCGTTCCAGCCGTGGCAGACGAGCACCTTGGCCCGGATCGGCGCCTGTTCGCCGAGCCCCGGAGGCGCGTAGATGCCGTGGAAGCTGACCACGCCGCGCACTCCCGGAACGTTCGCGCGGGCGACGTCGAGCGCGCACAGCCCGCCGAAGCAGTAGCCGATCACGGCCAGTCGCGACGCGTCGACGGTGTCGAGGCCCGCGCACGCGTCGATCGCGGCACGAAGGCGACGGCCGAGCTTCGCGCGGTCACCGAGCAGCGGGTTCATCAGAGCGGAGTTGTCCGCGCCGGGCGTGCCGCGCCGCCCCTTGCCGTAGTTGTCGATCGCGAAGCCGACGTAGCCCATCTGCGCGAGGCGCCCCGCCCTCTGGCGGCTCGGCTCGAGCAGGCCGGCCCAGTCGTGCGCGATCAGCACGGCCGGGCGCGGCGAAGTCCGGCCCGCGTCCCAGGCCACGTAGCCCTCGAACGTTTCTCCACCCTCGGAATACTCGATCGTGCGACTGCGGATGTCGGACATGGGTTCCTCACTCGAAGAAGGCAATGAATTCGGGACGATCACGGCGCGGGGGCGCGATCCGCGCCCGCCGGGCCCGGCGCGCGCCCCGGAGACGGCCTCACGCGGGAAATCACGATCGCGCGCCGGCGACAAGCGGCGACCGCCGCAGAAAATCCGGATCGCCGGCAGACGCGGGGGCCGATCGTTCCTACAATCGGGGGCATGCGAACGGGCTTCGGATCCCGTGCGGCGCGGGTTCGCCCCGCGGCGGTCGCCGGCGTCTTCTACCCCGGCGACCGCGCGGGACTCGAAGAGGCGCTCCGGGAGTGCTTCGCCGAGCCGCGCGATCCCGGGATCCGGGCGGGCTTCCCGAAGGCGATCCTCGTCCCGCACGCGGGATACGTCTACTCCGGGCCGATCGCGGCGAGCGCGTACGCGCTGCTGAGGCCCGCGCGAGGCGTCGTCCGTCGCGTCGTGCTGCTCGGCCCCTGCCACCGCGTCGCGATTCGCGGCCTCGCGCTGCCGGCCGCGCAGGCATTCGAAACCCCGCTCGGCCTCGTGCAGGTCGACCGCGAGGCCGCCGCGCTTCTCTCCGACCTTCCCCAGGTCGTCACCAGCGACGCCGCGCACGCGCCCGAGCATTCGCTGGAGGTGCAGCTTCCGTTCCTGCAGTCGGTGCTTGGCGAGTTCGAACTGGTGCCGCTCGCCGTCGGACAGGCGAGCGCGCACGAGGTGGCCGCCGTGCTCGAGCGGCTCTGGGGCGGCCCCGAGACGCTGATCGTCGTCAGCTCGGACCTGTCGCATTACCATGACTACGACTCGGCGCGCGCGATCGACCGCCACACCGTCGACACGATTCTGGAAGGCCGAGGCGACCTCGACCACGAGCAGGCCTGCGGTGCGACGCCGCTCGTCGGGCTCCTCGAAGCCGCGTCGACGCGCGCCCTCTCCCCGGAACTCCTCGACCTTCGCAACTCCGGGGACACCGCCGGCGATCGCGACCACGTGGTCGGCTACGCCGCGATCGCGTACTGGCAGAGGGAGGAAGCCCGGCTGCAGGAATCCCACGGCGAGACGCTCGTCGCGCTCGCGCGCGCCGGGATCTCCTCCGCGCTCGACAGTCGCGCGCGATGGCGCCGGCGCGCGAATCCGGAAGCGTGCCTCGAGGGCCTGCTGCCGTCCGACTCGCCGCTCCCCGCGTGGCTCGCCGTCCAGCGCGCGAGCTTCGTGACGCTGAAGATGGACGGCCGCCTGCGCGGCTGCGTCGGCAGCATGCAGGCGCACCGTCCGCTGGCCGAGGACGTCGTCGCGAACGCGCGCGCCGCCGCCTTCGACGATCCGCGCTTCCCGCCGGTGACCGCGGCCGAACTCGAGAAGATCCGCATCGAAGTCTCGCTGCTGTCCGATCCCTCTCCGATCGCGTTCCGCGACCACGACGACCTCGTCGCGCAGCTGCGACCGGGGAAGGACGGCCTGATCCTGACCGCGGCCGGCCGCCACGCCACGTTCCTGCCGCAGGTCTGGGAAGCGCTGCCCGATCCCGGGGAGTTCCTCGCGGAGTTGAAGAAGAAGGCCGGCCTGCCGGGCGACACGCCGACCGGGCGATGCCGCATCGAGCGCTATCGCACGTGGAAGTGGCAGGAGCGCGGGGCCGCGCCGTCCGTCGGCGGCGCCGAACAGCGATGAACCCGTCCGCACAACAGGCCGAAGGATCGCACTTCCCCGCGCGCTGGTGGCACCGGAGCGCCGACGGCCGCCTCCAATGCGACCTGTGCCCGCGCGACTGCCGGCTGCACGAGGGCCAGCGCGGCGCCTGCTTCGTGCGCATGCGCGAGGGCGACCGCATGGTCCTCACCACCTACAACCGCTCGTCGGGGTTCTGCGTCGACCCGATCGAGAAGAAGCCGCTGAACCAGTTCTATCCCGGCACCA
>CAYYZO010000126.1:4116-7764 GCA_964476185.1 uncultured Myxococcales bacterium | reverse complement strand
CGCCGCCGACGCGGCGCCGACGCCGCGGCGCCGACGACGCGGCGCCGAAACGACGCGGCGCCGAAACGACGCGGCGCCGAAACGACGCGGCGCCGAAACGACGACGGCGCCGAAACGACGACGGCCCGGCTCCGCTGCGCGCGGGGCCGGGCCGTCGTCGTTTCGGCGGGATGGTCTGCCGGCTCAGCGGCCGGTCGCGACCGCGTCGGCGACGAGGTCGCCGACCTGCGAGGTCGTGTAGCCCATCTTGCCCGCGCTCATCGACTGGAGCTTCTCCGCGGCCACGTAGGCGATCGCGCGCTCGATGCGGACGGCGGCGTCCTGCTCGCCGAGCTCTCCGAGCATCATCTGCGCGGCCGCGATCGCCGCCATCGGGTTGATCACGCCCTGGCCGGTGTACTTCGGCGCCGAGCCGCCGATCGGCTCGAACATCGAGACCTTGCCCGGATGGATGTTGCCGCCGGCCGCGATGCCCATGCCGCCCTGGATCATCGCCCCGAGGTCCGTGATGATGTCGCCGAACATGTTGTCGGTGACGATCACGTCGAACCACTCCGGGTTCTTGACCATCCACATGCACGTCGCGTCGACGTGCGCGTAGTCGCGCTTGATGTCCTTGTACTCGGCTTCGCCGACCTCGTGGAAGGTGCGCTCCCACAGGTCGAACGCGTAGGTAAGGACGTTGGTCTTGCCGCACAGGGTCAGCGTCTTGGCCATGTTGCGCTTGCGCGTGTACTCGAACGCGTAGCGCAGGCAGCGCTCGACGCCCATGCGCGTGTTGACCGACTCCTGCACCGCGACCTCGTGCGGGGTGCCCTTGCGCAGGATGCCGCCGGCGCCGGCGTACAGGCCCTCGGTGTTCTCGCGCACGACGACGAAGTCGATGTCCTTCGGGCCCTTGTTCGCGAGCGGCGTCTCGACGCCCGGGTAGAGCTTGACGGGGCGCAGGTTGATGTAGAGGTCGAGCTCGAAGCGAAGGCGCAGCAGGATGCCCTTCTCGAGGATGCCCGGCTTCACGTCGGGGTGGCCGATCGCGCCGAGCAGGATCGCGTCGAACTGGCGCAGGTCGTCGGCCGCGGACTCGGGCAGGACTTCGCCGGTGCGAAGGTAGCGGTCGCCGCCGAAGTCGAAGTCGGTGGTCTCGTACTGGAAGCCGCAGGTTTTCGAGGCGGCGTCGAGGACCTTCAGGGCTTCCGCGACGACTTCGGGACCGGTTCCGTCACCGCCCAGGACCGCAATCTTGTGCACGCTGTTCTCCTTGCCGGCGAGGCCCTCGCGAGGCCGTTTCGCCTTGAAAATCGCGCGGAGTGTAACGGAACGGGCCAGCGCCTCAAACGGATGGGCGCAGTGCGTCGAGGCGCGGGCGCCGGGACCGAAACCCGCAGCGAAGCGGGCAGGTTGGACTTGAGAATGTCACGCGCCTTGCCATACTCCGCGGCTCCCAGAAGGCGGCGTACCCAAGTGGTTAAGGGAACGGTCTGCAAAACCGTGACGCGGCGGTTCGAATCCGCCCGCCGCCTCCACTTCCTTCCCGGATCCCCTCAGTCGACGAGCCAGCCGACCGGCACGTAGAGTCGCCCGGCCGCCTGCTCGGCCAGCCACTCGATCCATCCCGGCTCCCGGCGGGCGCGCCCCGCGACGTAGGCGCGGATCGCCTCCGCGTCGTCCGGCCCGAGCACGTCCGCGAACGACGCCATGCCGCGCGCCGCGAACGCGCCGCCGAGCACGATCGCGTTCCACGACGCGTAGACGTCTTTGGATGCGTAGCGAAGGTCGGGGTAGAGCCCGCTCGATTGCACGCCGAGGCCGTGGCAACGCGAGCAGTGCAGCGCGTACAGCGAGCGGCCGCGACGGATCGTCTCGTCCGAGGCCGCGATCTCGGGCGCCTCGACGACGCGCGGCCTGGGCGCCGGCATCGGCGGCAGCGCGGCGTTCGCGTCGAGCCGGAACGCGAGGATGCGGCCCGGGTTCGCGTTCGGCAGTTCGAGGTAGTGGCCGCCCTGTGAGCCGCCGAGGCCGGCCACGACCGCGACGTACTGCTCGCCGTCGATCTCGTACGAGATCGGCGGCGCCATGATCCCGGTGCCGGTCTCTCCCTCCCACAGCATCCGGCCGGTCGCCGCGGAGTAGGCCCGCAGCTTGCCCCAGCTCGTTCCCTGGAAGACGAGGCCGCCGGCCGTCGCGAGCACGCCGGCCGGGATGCCGTGGCCGAGGTCCACGCGCCACGCCTGGCGACCGGCGGCCGGATCCCAGGCCGTCAGGTGCGTCGCGTTGTTCTGCTTCGCGAAGGCCTCGACGCCGTCGAGCTTCTCGGCCAGGCCCGCCCAGCTCTCCGCCGTGTTCACGTAGCCGGCCTGCCAGCGGTAGCCGGGCTCCGGCGTGTAGTCGTAGGCCGACTCGAAGGTCGGGATGTAGACGAGCCCCGTCCTCGGGCTGAACGCCATCGGGTGCCAGTTGTGGCCGCCGACGATGCCGGGCGTGACGAGCGCGCTCTTCGTCGACCAGGTCGCCTCGGGGCGTTCGACCGGGCGTCCGCTCGCGAGGTCGACGTGGCTCGCCCACGACGCGTCGACGTACTTCTCGGCCGACAGCAGTTCGCCGCTCGTGCGGTCGAGCACGTAGAAGAAACCGTTCTTCGGCGCCTGCAGCAGGACCTTGCGCAGGGACGGCGCGCCGCGGTGGCCGTCGGCGCCGGGACGCGGCGCGACGACGAGGTCCGCGAGCACGATGTGCTGCGTCGCCGTGTAGTCCCACTGGTCGCCCGGCGTCGTCTGGTAGTGCCAGGCGAGACGCCCGTCGTCGGGATCCACCGCCAGGATCGACGAGACGAACAGGTTGTCGCCGCCGCCGGGGCTGCGCTGCTCGCGGTTGTAGATCGACGCGTTGCCGGTGCCGACGTAGAGCAGGTCGAGGTCCGGGTCGTAGGCCATCGAGTCCCAGACCGTCGCGCCGAGGCCCGAATCCCACTGCGAGTCCGGCGACCACGTCCTGGCCGCCTCGGCGAGCTCGGGCGTCTCCCACGGGCCCTGCGCGGACGCCGGAACCGTGTAGAAGCGCCAGAGCATCTCGCCGGTCGCGGCGTCGTACGCGCTGAAGTAGCCGCGCACGCCGAACTCGGCTCCGCCGTTGCCGATCACGACCTTGCCTTTCACGATGCGCGGCGCGCCCGTGATCGTGTAGGGCCTGGTCGTGTCGGTGGTCTGCGTTTCCCAGAGCGGCTTCCCGGTGGCGGCGTCGAGGCAGACCAGCCGGCCGTCGAATGCGCCGAGGTACAGTCGTCCCTGCCAGGCCGCGAGGCCGCGGTTGACGACGTCGCAGCAGCCGTCGCGGCCCTTCGCGCCGGCGACGTGCGGGTCGTAGGTCCAGAGCGGCGCGCCGGTCTTCGCGTCGAGCGCGTAGACGCGGCTCCACTCGCCGGTCGCGTACAGCACGCCGTCGATGACGAGCGGCGTCGCCTCCATGCCGCGCGTCGTGCCCGGCTCGAAGGCCCACGCGAGGCCGAGCCGCGCGACGTTGGTCTCGTCGATGGTCTCGAGCGGGCTGAAACGCTGTTCGTCGTAGGTGCGGCCGTGCGCGAGCCATTGTCCCGGCTCGTCGTCGGCGCGGACGATGCGCGCGTGGTCGACGCGCGCGGCGGGCGTCGGCGAG
>CAYYZO010000126.1:2457-4016 GCA_964476185.1 uncultured Myxococcales bacterium | reverse complement strand
GCGGTTCGGCCGTCGCGGCGCCCGCGAGAAGCGGGCCGAGCAGCGCCGCGACGAGCGCGAGCCGCCGCGTTCGCAGCCGCGGCGCGGCCCTGTCGTGCCCGAGCGTCGTCATCGCGTCGCCTGCTTCGTCCCGGTCGTCAGGCGAACTTGCGGACCAGCCACTCCTTGATCTTCGTGTAGGGCGGGTAGGTGATCTTCGGGTCCATGCTCGTCGGCTTCTCGGTGACCGCCTTGCGGTGGCTCAGCAGCTCGAAGCCCCAGCGCCCGTGGTACGCGCCCATGCCGGACGGGCCGACGCCGCCGAACGGCAGGTTCGGGTTCGCGCAGTGCCACAGCGTCGCGTTCACGCACGCGCCGCCTGAGCTCGTCTCGGTGAGCACGCGCTTCGCGAGCTTCTGGTCGCCGGTGAAGACGTAGAGCGCGAGCGGCTTGTCGTGGTCGTTGATGTAGCCGATCGCCGCGTCGATGCCCGGCACCGGCAGCACCGGCAGGATCGGGCCGAAGATCTCGTCCTGCATGACCTTCTGGTCGGCCTTCACGCCGCGCAGCACGGTCGGCGCGAAGTAGCGCTCGGCGCGGTCGAAGTCGCCGCCGACCGCGACCTGGCCGCGGTCCTCGATCAGGCCCGCGAGGCGGTCGACGTGGCGCTCGCTGACGATGCGCGGGTAGTCCTTCGACTGCTTCGGCTTGTCGCCGTAGAACTCGCGGATCACCGCGCGCAGCTTGTCGATCAGCGCGTTCTCGACGTCGCGGTGGACGAGTACGTAGTCGGGCGCGGTGCAGGTCTGGCCCGCGTTGCTCCACTTGCCCCAGGCGATGCGGTGCGCCGCCACGTCGAGGTTCGCGTCCGGCATCACGATGCAGGGGCTCTTGCCGCCGAGCTCGAGCGTGACCGGGGTCAGGTGCTTCGCCGCCGCCGCCATCACGATGCGCGCGACGTGGCCGTTGCCGGTGTAGACGATGTGGTCGAACTTCTGCTCGAGCAGCGCCGTCGTCTCGTCGACCGCTCCCTCGACCACGGCGAAGCACTCGGTGTCGAGGTACTTCGGGACGAGCTGGGCGATCAGCTTCGAGGTCGCCGGCGTCAGCTCGGACGGCTTGATGACCGCGCAGTTGCCGGCCGCGATCGCCGCGACGAGCGGGTTGAAGCACAGCTGCACCGGGTAGTTCCACGGCGCGATGATCAGCACGACGCCGAGCGGGTCGTACTGGACCCACGACTTGCCGGGACGCTGCGCCGCCGGCTGCGAGACGCGCTGCGGTTTCATCCAGCGCGAGAGGTTCTTGATCGCGAAGGCGGCTTCGCTCTTCGGGAAGCCGATGTCGGCCGCGAGCGCCTCGAGGGCCGGCTTGCCGAGGTCGGCGGCCAGCGACTTCTCGAAGGCCGCCGAGTTCTCCCGGAGCATCTTCTCGACGGCCTGGAGCTGCGCGAGCCGCCACGCGAACGGGCGCGTGCGGCCGGTGCGGAACGCCTTGCGCAGGCGCTCGGGGATCTCCGCGATGCGGTCGCGGGCGGAGGTGTCGAAGACGAGGTTCGCGGCGGTAGCGGCCATGTCGGG
>CAYYZO010000126.1:0-2357 GCA_964476185.1 uncultured Myxococcales bacterium | reverse complement strand
CTACCGGCCATGGCTCGATTGCGTTTGGAGCGGACGTTCTGCGATACGCCGTGGACCGCGACGACGGGGGACCCGGATTCGGGACCTCGAATCGAGGGGCGGGCGAGGAACCGGCCCCAACGGGGAGCGGAGGACGCATGAGGAAAATGGCAGCCGGCCTTGGGTTCGTTGGCGTCCTCGGGCTGTCGCTCGCGGCGATGCACGAAGAGGCGTTGGCCGCCGGGCTCTGCGGCCAACCGGTTTCCGACTGGTATTCGCCCGTCGCGAGCGACGCGCTGGCGGGCCTTCGCAGCGCCATCGGCCTTCGTTCCGCCTGCGACAACGAGCCTTGCCTTTGCGACGTGGACTCGAGCGACTCGGTCACGACCGCGGACGCCCTGGCGATACTGAAGGCGTCCGCGGGGCAACTGCTGCTCGAGTGCGACTGCAGGACGCGGGTGTTTTTCTCCGTCAACGGGCGTGGCGGGTGCGATAGCCTCACCGTCGATGTCGACAACGAATCCGGTGCAGTGTTCGCGAGGAACTTCTTCGGCCTTGCGGTCTGCACTCTGCACCCTGACCTCGTCGCCCTCGGCTGCGGGGTGGCGCCGAACGAGTTCTCGGAGCGCATGGCGATCCTGGTGCATGGCTGCAGGATCCCGGCCACGGGGCCGCTCTTCTCGTGCCAGTTCGAATCCGTGAACCTGGTCGCGCTACAGGCGGCGACGGATTCGATGTGCTCCTGCAGCCAGTTCGGACGGTGCGATTCGTCGCCGCCGATCTGCGACAGCCTTTCGGTCGATCCCGGTTCCTGCGAGGACTGCATCAACGGCGAGGACGACGACGGCAACGGCCTTGCCGACTGCGACGATGCCAACTGCAGGCACCATCCGGCCTGTCCGACGACGACCACCACCACGTCGTCCTCGACGACGTTGACTTCGACGACGCTGTTGCCTTTGCGGCGGTAGCCGCTCCGCCAGCGCCTGTCTCACGCCGGGATCGCGGAGCTGGAGCCAGGGGACTACGAAAGGCGGCCTGGCCGCCGGCGCCGCTGGACGGACCGGCGTCGCGACGCCATACTCCCACGGCTCGCTTCCTTCCCGGATCTCCATGGTGAAACGTCGATGATGCACGGTACCTTCCTGCTCGCGGACATCAGCGGATACACGACGTTCCTGTCGGAGGTCGGCATCGAGCACTCGAAGGAGATCTTCAGCCACCTCTTCAACCGCATGGTCGCCCTCGACCGGGAACGCTGGAAGGTCGGCAACGTCGCCGGCGACTGCCTCTTCCTGTACAGCGACAGCGACCAGTCGGCGGAGGAGACGATCTCCTACGTTCGCCGCATCTACGAGGGCTTCCGGGAGGGGCTCGAGGAGATCGCGTCCGGGTCCACCTGTCGCTGCGGGGCCTGTGATCGTACCGGGAACCTCGCCATCAAGTTCGTGCTCCACGCCGGGGAGTTCGACACCCAGGAGATCGCGGGTCGTCGGGAACTGATCGGGCCTTCGATCGTCGTAGCGCACCGCCTGCTCAAGAACGGTGTCGCGGCGCGCGAGTACGTGCTGTTCGGCTCGTCCGCGGCGGAAGTGGCGGCGGCGTCCGGACTCGCGGTGGAGCGCGGGCGCGACGTGTACGGTGACATCGGCGAGCAGTCCTACACCTACGTAGACCTGCAGCCGGTGCGGGAAGCTTTCGCGAGGAGTCGCGAGATCTACCTGACCGAAGCGGATGCGGACGTTGCGGTGTCGGCGGAGATCGGGGCGTCGCCGGAGTTCATCTGGCGGCTGTGCATGGACTTGAGGAACGGACCCCGCTGGGCGCCGACGCTGACCGAGGCCGAGACGCTGACCGGGGACATGGAAGAGGCAGGAAGCGTCCACACCTGTCTTCACGGCGACGTCAAGATGGTGCACTGGCGGGTCGCCGTCGATCGAGACGGGCATCGACTCACTGACAGGCTCTACCGGGTGCCCATCGTCGGGGAGATGTACCAGACGTTCGAGATGAAGCCTTCGGCCGAGGGGACGAGGTTCACGTTGTACTACAGGCTCGCGCCCGGCGAGGTGTTCGAGCAGGGCGTGACGAGGGCAGAGTATGCCCGGGCGCTCGAAGAGCACACGGTCCGCGACGTGCAGGGGCTGAAGGCCCTGTGCGAGGCGGAGGTG
The DNA here is from genome assembly GCA_964476185.1 of uncultured Myxococcales bacterium. Lineage (GTDB taxonomy): Bacteria > Desulfobacterota > Binatia > UBA1149 > CAITLU01 > DATNBU01. The sequence continues at coordinate 207 of CAYYZO010000126.1, read as the reverse complement.
CAGGGGATCGCCGGCACGTCCGTCGCCAAGCTGGACCATCCGAACAGCCGCCTGTAGCTGCCCGCGGCAGCGCCTTGCCGGCGCGTGCGAGGAAGCCCCTGGAGCGTCGCCGTGCGACGGTCGCAAGGCACGTGCATTGTCGCTACCGTCTCATGGCCGCCGCCGCACGCCGGGATGGTGGAACTGGTAGACACTGGGGACTTAAAA
>CAYYZO010000125.1:3332-7910 GCA_964476185.1 uncultured Myxococcales bacterium | reverse complement strand
CTAAGTCGCTGACCTACCGTCAGGTCGTTCGACTCCTGAAGGAACACGACAAGCGGTTCGAGGTCTTCGTGCACCGCGGTAAGGGAAGCGAGCGCATCCTGTTCCACCCGGACATCGGCGGCGAGGCCCGGTCGATCCCGATCAAGCACCACGGCGACGGCACCGACATCTACGTCGGGGCGCTGAAGTCGATCATCCGCCGGTTCCAGCTGCCCCACGATTTCTTCGACTGAGCGCCGCCCACGCGAACACCCGGAATCGTCGTCCGTCGCCTCTCGGCCCACAGGAGGCCGACACGGGGCCCACACGCGGCGATGTGTGCGCCCCGTTTCCGCACCAACCCGCGGCGCCGGCACGCCGGGTGGCCCCCAAGACGGAGACGGTTAGAATCCGCCCCCATGACCGAAGCACTGGAACTTCTCTGTGAGGTCGCCGCGCGCGAGGGCGGCTTCGTCGAGCTGCGCTATCACGCGAAGACCTCGCGCAGCGTCGGCGTGGACAAGGGCAAGGTCGAGCGCTCTCAGGCGCGACACCGCAAGGGCGTCGGCGTGCGCGTCTTCGACCGCGGCGGCTGGGGTTTCGCCTCCACCGGCTCCCTCGACCTCGAGTCGATCCGCCGCGCCGTGGCCGCCGCTCGCGCCGGCGCGATCGCGAGCGCCGAGCGTTCGCGCCACGACTTCACGACGCTGCCGGCCGTGCGCCTGGCCCGCGGCCGGTTCGACCAGCCGGGGCTCGCCGACATGCTCGGCCGCACGCTCGAGGAGAAGATCGCGCTCGCGACCACGCTCGAGGAACGCGTCCGCCACGCGTCCAGCGCGATCCGCTCGGCGAGCTGCAGCTACAACGAGATCTTCGAGGAGAAGGCGATCGTCACGACGGACGGCGCCGCCGCGGCGTTCCGCCTCGTGCGGCCGGAGCTGCGCGTCTCGGCGGTGGCCGAGAAGGACGGCCAGCTTTCGACCGGCAACGAGGCCGTCGGCGCGACCGGCGGCTGGGACTGCCTGTTCCACAACGGCGCCGGCGAGGTGCTCGCCGAGCGCGCCGCGAAGGTCGCGCAGGACCTGCTCTCCGCGAGGCAGGCCGACGGCGGCCGCAGCACCGTGATCCTCGCGCCGTCGATCGTCGGCCTGCTCGTGCACGAGGCGATCGGGCACACCGTCGAGGCCGACTTCGTGCAGGCCGGCTCGGTCGCAGCCGGCAAGATCGGCCATCGCGTGGCGAGCGAGCTCGTCACGCTCTGCGACAGCGGGACCTCGGAGCACTACGCCGGCGCGGGCGGCACGATCCCGGTCGACGACGAAGGCGTCCTCGCCGGCCGCACCACGATCATCCGCGACGGCGTCCTCGTCTCCTACCTGCACAACCGCGAGACCGCCGCGCGCTACGGCGTCGAGCCGACCGGCAACGCGCGGGCGTGGGAGTACTCCGACCAGCCGCTGATCCGCATGCGCAACACCTACCTCGAGCCCGGCGAGCGCACGCTCGAGGAGATCGTCGCCGACACGAAGGACGGCTACCTGCTCGACGGCCCGCGCAACGGCCAGGCCGACGCGACCGGCGAGTTCATGTTCGGCGTGCAGGAAGCGTGGCGCATCCGCGACGGCAGGAAGGCCGAGCTGCTGAAGGGCGTCACGCTCTCCGGGATCGCGTTCGACGTGCTCGGCAGCGTGGACGCGGTCTCGAGCGACTTCCGCTGGGACCTCGGCGCGGGCTACTGCGGCAAGGGCCAGCCGGCCAAGGTCGACGCGGGCGGCCCGTACGTGCGCTGCCAGGCGCTGCTCGGTGGCGAACAGTGAGCGCCGAACCGGTGAGGCGCGAACGCCGCGAGCCGGCGAGCGGTGAACGCGCCGGCGGACTGCGGGCCGGCACGGCAGCGAGCGTGAGGCGCGAACATCCGGGCGCCCCTTCCGGAGCGAAACCGTGACCGACGCGAAACTCCTCGACCTCTGCCACACGCTGCTCGACCTCGCCCGCAAGGCCGGCGCCGATCACGCCGAAGCGGCTGCCGTCTGGCAGCGAAGCTCCGAGACGCACCTCGAGAACGGCGCCGTCCACACCGTGATGAGCGGCGACGAGGCGATGTACGGCCTTCGCGTCCTCGTCGGGTCGTCGCAGGGCTTCGTGACCGCGAACGACCTCGAGCCCGAGCTGATGGCCGAGCGCGCGGCCGAGGCCGTCGCGCAGGCGCGCGTCAATCCCGCCGATCCGCTGGTCGGGTTTCCCGAGCCGGCCGCGATCACGCCGGTGCCGGACCTCTACGACCCGCTGGTCGAGTCGGTCGGCAGCGCCGAGGTCACGGCGATGGCGGCCGACCTGCTCGCCCAGATCCGCGAGCTGGATTCGCGCGTGCGCGTCGACTCGGGTTCGGTGTCGTCGGCGCTGACCTCACGCGCGCTCGCTTCCACGCTCGGCGTCGCCGCGCGCGAGACGTCGAGCAGCCTCGACGCGAGCGCGTTCGGCATGGCGGTCGACGGCGACGACGTCGCGAGCTTCGACTACGACAGCGCGTCGAGCCGCCGGCTCGGCGGCTTCGACGCGCTGATGCGCGAGGCCTGCCGTCGCTTCGTGGACAAGTGCCGCGCCGGGCTCGGCGCCGGCAAGGGCGAGAGCTTCCGCGGCGCGGTCGTGTTGTCGCCGGACGCGGTCGCCGAGTTCCTGCTGCCGACCCTCGTCGGCGCGATCTGCGCGGACAACGTGCGCAAGGGCCGCAGCCCGCTCGCCGGCAAGCTCGCGCAACAGGTCGCGTCCCCGCTCCTGACGATCGTCGAGGACGGCCGCGTGCCGGGCGGCGCGGCCTCCAGCGCGTTCGACCGCGAAGGCCGGCCCGTCGTGCGCCGCACGCTCGTCGCCGCGGGCACGCTCGAGACGTTCCTCTACAACCACTACGAGGCGCGCGCGGCCGGCGGCTCGGCGGCGAGCACCGGCAACGCCGCCGGCGGCGTCAGTTCGCTGCCGATGGTCGGGTCGCACCGGCTCGAGGTCGACGCGGGCGAGACCGCTCTCGCGTCGCTCGTCGGACCGGGCGAACGCGCGATCTGGGTCGGGCGTTACTCGGGAAGCACGAACCCGGTGACCGGCGACTTCTCCGGCGTCGTCAAGAACGGCTTCCTCGTCGGCGGCGGCGAGCGCCGCCCGATTCGCGAGGTGCTGATCGCGGGTAACGTGTTCGAGTTGCTGAAGCGCATCTCGGCGGTCTCGCGCGAGCGCGAGGACATCGGCGGCGAGGCGCTGGTGCCGGCGGTCCGCGCCGAGGACGTCTCGATCACCGCGGGCTGATCCGCGGCGCGGAGGCTCGCGGGCACGGCCCCCGGCGGGACGCCCCGGACGCGAGACGGCGCCCCGCGCCCTTCGGCGGCGGGGCGCCCGAAGAGCGCCGACTCACTTCGAGCCGGACTTTTCCTTCTTTTTGGCCTTCTTCTCCTTGATGGAGAGCTTCGGCTTGTTGGTCTTCGGCGGGGTCTGCTGGCCCTTCGACATGACGGTCTCCTTGTCCGCGCGCGGCGCGGGTCGTGCTGCCGGCCGCCTGCTACCGCAAGTCGGGGGCGGACGGCAAGCGCCGGCCGCTCAGCCCGCGACTTCCCGCACCGTCGCCGCGAGGCGCCGGATGCCGTCGTCGATCTCGGCCGGCGACAGCGCGCAGTACGGCAGGCGCAGGAAGCGCTCGCCTCCGCCCGACGGGAAGAACGCGAGCCCGTCGGCCAGGTTGAGCCGGCGCTTCACCGCCGCCTCGCGCACCGCCGTCGTCGAGATTCCCTCCGGCAGCGTCAGCGACAGGAAGAAGCCGCCGTTCGGGCGCGTCGCGACCGCGTCGGGCATCTCCCGGTCGATCGCCGCGAGGCAGGCGTCGAGCCGGGGCGCGTACAGCTTCTTCAGCCGCTCGATCTGCGGCCCGAGCAGCCCGCGGCGGCACCACTCCCACGCGATGCCGTGCGCGACGTAGCCCGGCGAGATGTAGGTGTCCTCGGCGATCTTCGCGACCTTCTTCAGCACCTCGGCCTCGCCGAGCATGAAGCCCATGCGCACGCCCGGCGCGATCAGCTTCGTGAACGAGCTCATGTGCAGCGTGCGGTGCGGCGCGAGCGAGAACAGCGTCGGCTCCTCCTCGCCGCGGTAGCGCAGCAGCCGGTACGGCGCGTCCTCGACCAGCAGGAAGCCGTGCTTCTCGGCGAGCTCGACGATGCGGCGGCGCTTCTCGCCGGAACACGTCGCGCCCGACGGGTTCTGGAAGTCCGGGATCAGGTAGAAGAACTTCGGCACGCGCTTCGCCAGCGCCGCCTCGAGCGCCGCGATGTCCGGCCCGTCGGCCTCGAGCGGGATGCCGGTGACGTCGGCGCCGTGGCGGCGCAGCAGCGTGATCGTGCGGTCGTAGGTCGGCGCCTCGGTGAAGACCGCGTCGCCCGGCCGGATCATGTGCCGGCACAGGAACTCGACGATCTCGAGCGAACCGTTGCCGGTCAGCACCTGGTCGACGCTGACGCCCTGCCACTCGGCGAGCCACTGGCGCATCGGCTGGAACCCGAGCGCGGGGCCGTACGCGAGCACCGCCGCGCCCTGGTCGCGCAGCACGGAGGCGGCGGC
>CAYYZO010000125.1:0-3232 GCA_964476185.1 uncultured Myxococcales bacterium | reverse complement strand
GCGGCGGCGTGCCGAACCTCAGCGGGCGTAACCGAGGGATTCGAGGCGCGAGCGGTTCGCGGGCGACAGCTCGGCCCTGCCACCGGGGCGAGCCAGTCGGCCCGCGGTCGCGGGATAGCTGCGAAGCGACGTCGCGAGGCGCTGCGCCCAGTCGGGCATCTGCGCGCCGCGCGCGAGGTTGCGCTGCTCGCGCGGGTCGGTCCCGAGTTCGTAGGCCTCGTACGACCCGTCGCCGCCCGAGTTCCAGACGACCTTGCGCGTGCCGTCGCGCACCGCGAACGACGGCGGTCCCCACAGCAGCAGCCGGCCCTCGCTCGTCAGCCGCACGGGCCGCCGCGCCTCGCTGAAACGCGGCGCCGCCAGCACGGCGCGTCCCGACTCGACGAGCGGCGCGAACGACCGCCCCTGCATGCCCGACGGCGCGCGCAGCCGGACCAGCTCGAGGATCGTCGGGGCGACGTCGACGAGCCCGACCGCGAACGAGTGCGGGCCGGGATTCTCGATGCGCTCCGCGCGCAGCAGCAGCGGCACGCGCACGGTCTCGTCGTAGAGCTGCGTGCCGTGGCCGGCGGCGCCGTGCTCGAAGAACTCCTCGCCGTGGCCGGTCGTCACGACGTACAGCGAATTCTTCTCGTCGACGCGGCCCTTCAGCGTGTCGAACAGCCCCTTCAGCGCCGCGTCGGCCGCGCGCACCCGGTCGACGTAGCCGCCGAGCTGCACGTCGCGGATCCTCGGGTCGCGCTTCGCGTCGACGCCGGTGTGCACGGGGCGCGTCGCGTAGGTGTGCACGAACAGGAACAGCGGCGCCCCGCTGTACTCGTCGACCCAGGCGCGGGCGCGCTCGATCGCGTCGGCCGTCGACGGGTCGATCGCCGACGACCGACCCTCGTCGTAGAGGTCGAAGCCGCGGCTGAAGCCGAACTCGCCGGCGAGCGCCCCGCCTTCGGTGAACGCCGCGGTGTTCCAGCCGCGCGAGTGCAGCGCTTCGGCGAGCGTGAGGACGCCGGGGCCGAGGCTCGACCTCTCGTCCACCACGCCGTGCGACATCGGGTTGAGGCCCGTCAGCATCGTCAGGTGCGAGGGCAGCGTCGTCACCGACTGCGACGACGCCTGCATCATGATCGCCCCCTTCCTGCCGAAGAACGAGTCGAGGAACGGCGTGCTGGCGCCGCCCGCGTAGAGGCCGACCGACGACGTGCGCAGCGAATCGAGGGACACGAGCACCACGATCGGGTACGCGCGCCGCTTCTCGTCGTTCTCGACGGCCGGCGCTCCCCACACGACGCCGTCCGCGCCGCCGGTCGCGTCGCCCGCGGGACGGCTGCGGAAGACGAAATGGACGCGGCGCCCTTCGACGGCGCCGAGGTCCTCGGAAACGTCCTTCCAGTCCTTGCTGCCGGCCGCGACCTTGCGGCGGAAGACGACCGCTCCCTTGCCCGCGTCGCCCTCGGCGGGGCGCGCCTCGACGACGAGCTCGATCGGCGGCGACGAGCCCGACGAGCCTTCCAGCGCGTAGCCGAACGCGAGGCGGCCGTTCTTCGGAACGTCGACCGCCTCGGTGACGATCTCCTGCCAGTCGTCCACGTGCACTCCGCGCACGTGGACCTCGACCATCGCCGGCCCGGGCTGGAGGTCGGGCAGCACGAACAGGCGCGCGACGCGACGGCCGCCCTTCGGATCGTAGGGAATGCTGCCGCGCACCTGCCCGCCGACGAGCACGTCGAGGTCGTGCGGCTTGCCGGCGAGCGCCTCGGGCACCGTCGCGTGCACGAAGACCTGCCCGCCGTCCTCGACCATCGTCGGCCCGCGCCAGATCGCCACGCGCCCGGTCACGCCGAGCGTGCGGCGGCTCGCGGCGCCCTCGCGCTCGCTCGCGAACGGCAGCGCGGCGCCCGAGCGGACATCGAGCGGACGCAGGTCGCGGCGCATCGTGTACGTGAACTTGTCGGCCGCGTGCGCCGGCGCGGCCATCAGGCACACGGGCAGCAGGGCGGTCAGCAGCAGGCGTCGTCGCAGCATCGCTTCGGCTTGGTCGGGCTCGGCGGGGACCGGTCTCGCGGCAAGCCGCAGTGTTCGCGGCTCCACGGGGCGGCGCCTGGCCTCGACGCGATTCAAACACGGCCCGACCGGCGGGTCACGCCGGTTCGTGGGCAATCTCGCGAGCCGTCGCTCGCGCGGTCCGCGAGGACCGCGAGGTCCAGTGGGTCGCTGCGCGTCCCGACGCACTCCAGGAGCTTCCGGCCGGAATCGCGCGGGCGCCCCCAGCGCAGCTCGCCGTGTTGCTTGGCGGGAACGCGGCTCGTATTTTCGCCGCGGCGCGCCCGCCGCGCGCCGCCAGCGCCGATGCCGGACCATCGCAGCACCCCGCTCGTCGTCGGCGTCGACACCGGCGGCACCTTCACCGACGTCGTCTACGTCGACGGCGCACGGCGTGGCCGGCTGAAGGTGCTTTCGACCCCGCACGACCCGGCCGAAGCGGTGCTCGGCGCCTTCGCGTCCCTGTTCGGCGAGCGGGCGCCCGACCTGTTCACCTACGGCACCACGGTCGCGACCAACGCGATGCTCGAACGGCGCGGAGCACGCACCGTGCTGGTCACGACGGCCGGCTTCGAGGACGTGATCGAGATCGGCCGCCAGGCGCGCCCGGACCTGTACGACCTCGAGCCCCGCCGCGCGGAGCCGCTGGTGCCGCCGCGGCTGCGCGTCGGCGTCCGCGAGCGCGTGCACCACGACGGCAAGACCGCCGTCGCGCTGACCGAGGCCGGGATCCGCCGCGTCGTCGCTGCCGTGCGCAAGCTTCGAGGCGAGGCCGTGGCCGTCTGCCTGCTGCACGCCCCGACGTCGCCGGAGCACGAGCGCCGGCTCGGGCGCGGGCTCGCCGCGCTGGGTGTCCCGGTGACGCTCTCGCACGAAGTCTCGCCGACGGTCGGCGAGTACGAGCGCACGAGCACGGCCGTCGCGAACGCCTACGTGCAGCCGAAGGTCGCCGGGCACATCCGCGCGCTCGAAACGAAGAGCCGCGCGGCGCGGCTTCGCGTGATGCAGTCGAGCGGCGGCGCGATCGGCGCGGCCACCGCCGCGCGCGAGCCGGTGCGCACGATGCTGTCGGGGCCGGCCGGCGGCGTCGCGGCGGCCGCGGCGGTCGCCGCGCGCGCGGGCGTCGAGCGCATCGTGACGGTCGACATGGGCGGCACGTCGACCGACGTCGCGTTGTGCCAGAACGGCGAGCCGA
>CAYYZO010000124.1:0-7944 GCA_964476185.1 uncultured Myxococcales bacterium | reverse complement strand
CCGACCCGACCACCGACCCGCCGACCCACCGGCTCGCTCGCCGCCCCCACCCCCCGTGCCCGCGTCGGGCCGCCCCGCCCGGCCCCCGGCTTTGGATCCCCCGCGATTGCTGCTATGGCTTTGCCCATCGGGACGCGCCTCGCGCCTTTCTGCCCGATACCCCTTGGGACCCACGCGCACGAGGCGCCGCATCGGTCCGGATACGTCATCTTCCTTACCCCTTTCCCGCACAGTCTTTCGCTCCAGGCCCGAGCGGCCCGGATCGCGCACACACCGAACGGAGTAGCGACATCACCTCTCTCAACGAACTGAACCTCATCCCCGAACTTCTCGACGCGATCCGCGACATGGGTTACCGCGAGCCCACGCCGATCCAGGCCGGGGCGATCCCGATCATCCTCGAAGGACGCGACCTCATCGGCTGCGCATCCACCGGAACCGGCAAGACCGCCGCGTTCCTGCTTCCGATCCTGCAGCGCCTGGCCAGCGGGCCGCGGGACCGCATCCGCTGCCTCGTCCTCTCGCCGACGCGCGAACTCGCGCTGCAGATCGACGAACAGGCGCTCGTGCTCGGCTACCACGTCGGTCTTTCCGCAGCGGCCGTCGTCGGCGGCCTCGACATGGGTCCGCAGGAGCGCGCCCTGCGCGCGGGCGCCGCGATCGTCGTGGCGACCCCGGGCCGCATGCTCGACCACATGCGCTTCCCGTACGTCGACCTTTCCGCGGTGGAAGTCGTCGTGCTCGACGAAGCCGATCGCATGCTCGACATGGGCTTCCTGCCGGACATCCAGCGCATCCTGGCGGCGCTGCCGAAGAAGCGGCAAACGTTGATGTTCTCGGCGACGATGGCGCCGCCGATCCGCAGGCTCGCCGACGACATCCTCGTCGATCCCGCCGAGGTGACCGTCAACCGCCAGGCGCCGAACAAGGCGATCGCGCAGACGCTGCATCCGGTGGCGCAGGACCGCAAGGCGGCACTGCTCGCCAAGCTGCTGCGGCAGCCGGGCATGGATTCGGTGCTCGTGTTCGTGCGGCGAAAGCTCGACGTCAACCGCGTCGCGAGCGCCGCGCGGCGCGCGGGCCTCGACGTCGGGACGATCCACTCGGGACGCCGCCAGGAAGACCGCATCGCGGCGCTCGAGGATTTCCGTGCCGGGCGCACCCCGGTGCTGATCGCCACCGACGTGGCCGCGCGCGGCCTCGACGTGAACGACATCTCGCACGTGATCAACTTCGACGTGCCGCACTCGCCGGAGGATTACATCCACCGCGCCGGGCGCACGGCGCGCGCCGGCAAGACCGGTGACGTGATCACGTTCGTCTCTCCCGGCGAGGAAGAGCGGCTCGGCGAGATCGAGCGCGAGATCGGCCTCCACCTGCCGCGCACGATCGTGCCGGGCTTCGAGCCCGCCGCGCACGAACGCGAACAGCCGGGCCGCCACGCTTCGCACGAGAAGGCTAGCCCGACGCGGCGCCGCCGCCGGCGTCGTCCGGGCGGCGCGGGCACGACGGCCGCGGCCGCGAACTGAAGCTCAGGGCAGGGATGCCGTAACCCGGCCTCCCTGTCGGACGCGGCATCGGGACGTCGGGCCTCGACGACGCCCGAATGACCGCGGCAACCTCGCGGCGCGCCGCCCCACGACGCAGAGTCGTCCGGCGGCACGCCGGACTCCGGCCGCCCTCACGTAACAGCCTGCCCCCGCCGCGCGCGGTCGAGCACGATCCGGCGCAGGTCCCCGAACCCTCGCAGGTGGAACTCGATCAGGATGCGGCGACCGCCCGTCGCGTCCGCGACGACGAGGCGCTGCATCACGTTCTCCGGATGCACCTCCCCGACTTCGTCCCACGCAAGGAACACCGGGGTCTTGCCGGGAGAGCGCCAGCAGAGGCCTTCGTCGTTCACCTCGAACGTGTCGCCCGAACTGCGAAGCATCAGCAGGCTCACCACGATCGAGCCGACGCAGAACAGGAAACTGATCGCGAGCAGGAGCGGGTTGTTCCAGTCCGGCGCGTAGATCGGCACCAGCAGCACGAGGACCGCGAACAGCGCGCTGAACCCGGCTCCGGACAGCGACAGGGAACGCACCAGCGGCGGGTGCGCGAACAGGCGCGCCGTCGCGCCCTCCGCAGGCTCCGCAGATTCCGTGTCGTCCCGTTCCATCGCGTCCGCCCGCGAGTCCACCCCTATCGTGCGCGAACGGTTTCGCAACCCGGTGAGCGCCGGGGACGCAACGATCGCGGCGGATCGCTGCATCCCTGCGGCGCCACGCACTGCGACCCGGGTCCCGTGCTACTGCGCCAGCCCGAAGAACGGCACGTGGGTGATGTTGACGTTCCAGCCGATGTCGATGCTGGATCCGCCCGCGATCGCCCCGGTCCACTGCGTTGCCTCCCGAATCCGCACGGGCCCCTGGGGGCAGAAGAGAGTCCCCGCGCCGAGATTGCCGAGGCCGATGCTGCAGCCGCCGTCCGCCGCATAGATCAACACGTCCTCCGGCTGCAGGCCGCCGGCGAGGACGACCGACGACAGGTGTTTGGTCGAGAATCCGCTCGCGACGCGCAGGATGACGACGACATCCGCCTGGCCCTGGGCGTCCAGGGTGAGCGTCGCATTGCGCTTCATCCGAAGCCGCTCGATGTCGAAGACGTTGAGCCCGGCGTTGGCCGCCAGCGTGGAAGTCTCTCCCTTGACCAGCGTCACCGCGCCGAGATCCGCCGTCGACGAAAGCGCGTCGAGCAGCGCGACATCGACCGGGACCTGCGCCTTGGCTTCTGCGCATCGTTCGAGCAGCGGGTGCAGACCGCAGGCGTGAATCACATGGCCCGGATCTCCGCCCGGAAGTTCGACGTCTCCGTCCTCGCAGCAGATCGGGCCGGGCACGGTACCCAAGATGGCAAGGCCCCCGTAGCCCTTCACGCAGCCGCCGCCGGTCACCAGGCTTCCGTCGAGGATCGACGCATTCAAGCGCACCGAGGCCGCGGTCCCGTCGGGATCCAGCAATGCCCACGAACCGGTCGCCGTCAGCGCGGAGGATTCCCCGATGGAGGCGCGATCGGCGCAGACTCCGCCGCCGATCTGCGACTCGGGCTGCGTCTTGACGCGGCCCGTTTCGGTGTCACTTCCACCGACGACGGCCCAGTTGCACACGGAAGCGAGAGGAATCGGCGGATGAACGCAGGCGCCCGCGCCGTCGCACTGGTCGTCGGTGCACTCTTCGGAATCCGGCGTGCAAGGCACGCCGGGAGGCACAGCGGCGTCGAAGGGACAGGCTTTCGCTGCGCCGTCGCAGGACTCGGCGACGTCGCATTCCCCGATCGAAGCGCGACACGGCACTCCGCTGGCGACCTGGTCGGCCGGACAGGCGGCGCCGCTGCCGGTGCAACTCTCCGCAACGTCGCAGACACCGACCGCCGGGCGGCAGCTGGCCGTCGAAGCCAGGAATGCGTCCGCAGGACACGTTGCGCTCGATCCCGTGCAGGTCTCGGCCTGGTCGCACACGCCGCCGCTTCCACGGCACACGGCGCTCGCCGCCGCGAAGCCATCGGACGGACACGCGCCGCTCGTGCCGGTGCAGCTTTCCGCCACGTCACAGACTCCGGTCGCCACGCGGCAGACCGTGCCGGCGTTCAGCAGCAGGTCGGCGGGACAGTCATCCGAGATCCCGTCGCAGGACTCCGCACCGGCGTCGCAGGGGCCGGAGAATGCCCGGCAGACCGCGGTGAGCTTCGCGTCGGCCGGGCAGGAGTCGCTGGTGCCGTCGCAGGACTCGGCAGCATCGCAAACGCCGGCGGCGGCCCGGCACACCGCGGTGCTCTTGGTGTCCGCCGGACACGTGACGGAAGCACCATCACAGCTTTCCAACGGATCGCACACTCCCGCCGAAGCGCGACATGGGGTGCCCGCGTTTCCGGCGGCGTGGGTGCAGGTCCCGGCACCGTCACAGACGTCGGCCGTGCAAACCTGGTCGTCGGCATCGCAGGGCGTCCCGGCTGATGCACGAACGTCGCTTGGGCACGTGGCCGACACACCGTTGCAAACCTCCGCCGGGTCGCACTCCTGATCCACGCGGACCAGGGTTCCGAAATCCGGGCCGCCGTCTTCCCCGATGCCGATGACGTTGCAGTCGACGACGCCTTGTATGGATCCGCCCGGGTTTCCCTGGACCTTGGTGAGCCGGACCGTCGCGAAGCCGACGACCAACCGGGCCGAGTTCGGATTCACGCAACCGGAAGCCGCATAGACAGGCAGGAGCACGCTCCACTGACCGTTCGCATTCTTGCGGGAATCGAACAGGGTCTTCAGGTCCGCCACGACCGAGTCGATCACCCCGCCCACGTACTGGAAGTACGTCACGTTCGCCGTGGTCGCGGGGCTGGTGAAGGTTCCGGAAGTCAGCCCCTGGGTGACCGACTTGAGGCGCGCAGCGCTCGCCGGCGAAAGTTCGAACGTGTGGAAGCCGACGCACTGGCCGCTGGTGGTGGGGTAGAACACCAGGGTCGTGGCATCGCCGCACGAGTGCGTCGCGAACCAGGACTCGTCGATGCCCGCCGGGAATCCCTGGGCGCCGGCCGGCAGGAGGCTCGGCCCGGTCGAGGACACGCGGCCGCTCTCCCGGCAGACGACGCCGGAATTGGCCGGCGCATGGACGCAGGTGCCGGTGCCGTCGCATCGGTCCGTCGAGCAGACGCTGCCGTCGTCCGGGCAAGCGGAGCCGGAGGCTTCGAAGGTGCAAGTCGAGGAACAGCAGTCGCCGGACGCCGTATTGCCGTCGTCGCACTGCTCCCCGGCCTCGACGACCTCGTTGCCGCACACGTACGCCAGCGCGGCGGAATCGGCGACGGCGACCCCGAGCATGCAGCCGACGGTGATCGCCAACCGGATCGTGAAGATCTTCGCTGGATGCACGGGAGTCCCCCCTCTCGCCAGCGCTCGGCTGCGACAGGCGAGGACCTATGCGACGGACCCGCCAACGGCAACAACGAAACGGGCCCCTGGCCCGCACAGCGGGCCGCATGGTCCGGCCTCGCCGGGCCTCCGCCGGCATCCACCACAGCCCTTCTTGTTGATCCGCGGCATCCCGACCATCATCCAGACCGTGAACACGTCACAAGCCGTTCCGACGGCATCCCGCACGGCATTCCGCCTCCTGCTGGCCCTGCTCCCGGCCCTGCTGCCGGCGACGGCCGCGCTGGCCCACGACGATCCGGCCCGTGAACTCACCGCGATCACCAGGCGGCTGGAGAGCGAGCCCGAATCGGCCGCCCTCTACCTGCAGCGGGCCGAGCTTCACCGCGCGAGGCACGAGTGGCAGGCCGCGCTCGCGGACCTGCAGGCCGCGAGCAGCCTCGATCCGTCGATGGCCGCCGTGGACCTCGCGCTCGCGCGCATGTTGCTGGAAGCCGAGAACCTCCCGGCCGCGCTCGACGCCGCGGAGCGCTTCAGCAGGCGCAGCCCCGGCAACGTGCGCGGGCATCTCGTGAAGGCCCGCATCCTGCTGGCTTCGGGCGAGAAGACGCGGGCCGCCGCCGCGTTCACGCGCGCGATCGACCTCGACCACCGCCGCCGCGGCGACTCGAGCGGCGTCCAGCCCGACGACTTCCTCGACCGTGCGCGCGCTCTCGCCGGGACCGGCCGCACCAACGAGGCGATCGAGGGACTCGACGAGGGACTCGCTCTTCTCGGCAACCCGGTCACGCTCCAGCTTCTCGCGATCGAACTCGAGCAGGAGCGCGGGAACGTGGACGGCGCGCTCGCGCGCATCGCCTCCCTGCAGGCGGTCGCGAAGCGGAAGGAAACGTGGGCCGCGAAGCGCGGCGACGTGCTGGCCGCGGCGGGGCGGCGGGACGAAGCCGCCCGCGCGTATCGCGAAGCGCTCGAGAGCCTGACCGCGCTGCCGCCGCGCGCGCGCGACAACGCGCAGACCGCGGAACTCGAAGCCTCGCTCCGGCGCAAGCTCGCCGGAATGCCGACCGCCGCCGCGGCGAAGGAGGACGGCCAGTGATGCGCCGCGGGTTCTTCGCCGGCGCGCTGCTCGCCGCCCTCGCCATCGCCTGCCCCGCCATCGCCGAGACCGTGCTCGTCGCCGCCGGCTCGTCGATGGTCTACCGTGCGAACACCGCCGACCCCGGACTCGGCACGACGTGGACCGCCGAAGCCTTCACGCCCACCGGCTGGTCATCCGGGAGCTACGGGATCGGCTACGACACGGGCGCCGCGCCGAACGCGCTGGCGCTGTTCGCGCAGACCGTGCCTTCCTCGTCGACGAAGTCGATCTACACGCGCGCGACTTTCACCGTGGCCGACGTCTCGGCCATCGCGAGCCTGCACATCGGGGCGGACTACGACGACGGCTACATCGCGTGGATCAACGGGGTCGAGGTCTACCGTTCCGCGCAGATGCCGGGCGGCTCGCCCACCTGGAACACCGCGGCGGCCTCGCATGAATCGAGCAACGGGGCCTCGCCGAACTACGGCACGCTGATCGACATCTCCGGCGCCGCGCTCCCGGCCATCCACAACGGGACCAACGTGCTCGCGGTCGGCGTCTGGAACACCGCATCGGCGTCGTCGGACCTCGTGCTGGTCCCGAAGCTGTCGGCGAACGCGACGGTCTCGCGCGGCCCCTACCTGCAACTCGGCACGCCGGACAGCGTGACGGTGCGCTGGCGCACGTTCGCGGCCACCGACAGCTGCGTCCGGTACGGGACCGTCCAGGGGAGCCTCCCGTCGAGCTCGTGCCTCGGCGCTTCGACGACCGAGCACGTCGTCGAAGTGACCGGGCTGGCCGCGGACACGAAGTACTACTACTCGGTCGGCAGCAGCACCGCGACGCAGGAGGGCAACACCGCGGACCACTTCTTCGTGACGTCGCCTGCGGTCGGCGCCAGCAAGCCCACGCGGATGTGGATCCTCGGCGATTCCGGAACGGCCGACTCCAACCAGTCCGCCGTCCGCGACGGCTTCTTCACCGCAGCCGGCGGCGCCACCCCGGACCTGTGGCTGATGCTCGGCGACAACGCCTACAACAGCGGCACCGACAACGAGTACCAGAACGCGGTCTTCAACATGTACCCGACCGTGCTGCGAAACTCCGTTCTGTGGCCCACGCTCGGCAACCACGACGGCATCGCCGCCGACTCGTCGACGCAGTCCGGCCCCTACTACGACATCTTCACGCTGCCTTCTTCGGCCCAGGCCGGCGGTCTCGCGTCGGGAACCGAGGCCTACTACTCGTTCGACTACGGCGACATCCACTTCATCTGCCTCGAGTCCTACGAGACGAACCGTTCGGTCGGCGGCGCGATGCTGACGTGGCTTGCCGCCGACCTCGCCGACAACCTCGCCAACTGGACCATCGTCTTCTTCCACCACCCGCCCTATTCGAAGGGCTCGCACAACTCGGACACCGAGACCGAGCTGGTCCAGATGCGCACGAATGCGCTGCCGATCCTCGAGGCCGGCGGCGCCGACCTCGTGCTCTCCGGGCACAGCCACTCATACGAGCGCTCCTTCCTGCTCGACGGGCACTACGGAACGTCCGGCACCCTCGTGCCGTCGATGAAACTCGACCCCGGCGACGGGCAGGAAACCGGCGACGGCACGTACCAGAAGCCCGGCGGCGGTCCGACCGCGAACGAGGGCGCAGTCTACGTGGTCGCCGGTTCGTCGGGACAGATCGACAGCGGCCCACTCAACCACCCCGCGATGCACGTCTCGATGTCGGTGCTCGGCTCGATGATCATCGACGTGGACGGAGACCGGCTCGACGCGCAGTTCATCGACCAGAACGGCAGCGTCCAGGACTCGTTCACGATGGAGAAGCTGCCGCCGGCAGCGGTATGCGGCAACGGCGTGGTCGAGGGCACCGAACAGTGCGACGACGGCAACGCCGTGCAGACCGATGCCTGCCTCAACTCCTGCGTCAACGCCTCCTGCGGCGACGG
>CAYYZO010000123.1:0-8146 GCA_964476185.1 uncultured Myxococcales bacterium | reverse complement strand
CGATTCGGCGGCGGGAAGCTCCATGGCGGGTCCGTTTACCAGACCGGTCCGAGGCGAACAAGTGGCGAAAGCTGGTTTCCCGTGCCGGTGCATCGCGATCGGCCGCGAGCGACGGCGGCGGGGCGGGCTACAATCGCCGCCATGGACCGACCGACGCATGACCCCTCCCGTTCCCCTGCTGCTTCCTCCCCGGCCGCGGGCCGCCTCGAGCACGACAGCCTCGGCGAGGTGCGCGTGCCGGCGCACGCGCTCTGGGGAGCCCAGACCCAGCGCGCCGTCGAGAACTTCCCGGTCAGCGGCCGCCGGATGCCGCGCGTGTTCCTCGAGGCGCTCGCGCACGTGAAGAAGGCGTGCGCCGAGGCGCATCCGAAACTCGACGACGCGCGTCGCGAGGCGATCGTCGCCGCGTGCGCGCGCATCGCCGGCGGCGGGTTCGACGAACACTTCCCGATCGACGTCTTCCAGACCGGCTCGGGCACCTCGACCAACATGAACATGAACGAGGTCGTCGCGAACCTGTGCAACCCGGTGCGCGGCGTCTACGACTTCGTGCACCCGAACGACCACGTCAACATCGGGCAGTCGTCGAACGACGTGATCCCGACGGCCGCGCACGTGGCCGCGCTGCTCGCGATCCGCGGCGACCTCGCGCCGGCGCTCGACCGCCTCGCCGAGGCGCTGGAGTCGAAGGCCCGCGAGTTCGACGACGTCGTCAAGCCCGGACGCACGCACCTCGTCGAAGCGGTGCCGGTCCGCCTCGGCCAGGAGTTCGGCGGCTACGCGGCGCAGGTTCGCAAGGCGCGCTCGCGCATCGACGACGCCGCGGGCGGCCTGGCGGAACTCGCGATCGGCGGCACCGCGACGGGCACCGGCCTGAACGCGCCGCCGGGCTTCGGCGCGCAGGTCGCCGCGATCCTTTCGCGCGACCTCGGCCTCGGGCTGCGCGAGGCGGCGAACCACTTCGAGGCGCAGGCCGCGCGCGACGACCTCGTCGCGGTGTCGGGGACGCTGCGCACGCTCGCGGTCGCGCTCGCGAAGATCGCGGGCGACGTGCGGATGATGGGCCTGCTCGGCGAGCTCGCGCTTCCCGACCTGCAGCCGGGATCGTCGATCATGCCCGGCAAGGTGAACCCGGTGATGTGCGAGATGCTCGTGCAGGTCGCGGCGGAGGTGCAGGGGCGCGACCTCACGGTCGCGCTGGCCGGGCAGGGCGGCCAGTTCGAGTTGAACGCGATGATGCCGGTGATGATCGCGGCGCTGCTCGACGAAGTCGCGCTGCTGGCGTCGGCGTGCCGCCTGTTCGCGGAGCGCTGCGTGGACGGGCTCGCCGCCGACGCCGAGCGAGCCGCCGAGACCCTCGGTCGCAGCCCGATGGCCGCGACGGCGCTCGCGCCGGTGGTCGGTTACGAACGCGCGGCGCGGATCGCCGCCGAGGCCAGGTCGCGCGGCGTCAGCGTGAAGAGCGTCGCGCTCGAACAAAAGGTGGTGTCGGAAGAGGAGGCCGATCGCCTCTTCGACTTCCGGCGGCTGACCGGCGACGGCGGCTGAGCCGCGTGCGTCGGGCGGCGCGCCGGGCCGGGCGTCGGGCCGGACAGCCTCGCGCGTCGTGAGTCGGGCCGCGCGTCGGACCGCGCGCCCGGCCGGACAGCCCCGCGCGTCGCGCCGGGTCGTGGCGTCGAACCGGGCCGTGCCGTGCGTCGTCGCGTCGCGCGTGCTCGAATCGGCGCATGGACGACGTCGCACCGCGCTTCGGCCGCGGCCTGCGCGGGCATTGGCTGCTCGACCCGGCGATCACGTACCTCAACCACGGCACCGTCGGCGCGACGCCGCGGCGCGTGCTCGACGCGCAGGCGGCGCTTCGCGACGAGATCGAGCGGCAGCCGGCGCGCTTCCTGCTCCGCGAGCTCACGCCGATCGGCGAGGCGGGCGCGACCGGCGCGCCGGCCGACCGTCCGCACCATCGCCTGCGCGCGGCGGCGGACGCCGTGGCCCCGTGGCTCGGCGTGCGCGGCGAGGACCTCGTGTTCGTCGACAACGCGACGACGGGCGTGAACACGGTGCTGGCCTCGTGGCCGCTCGGCGCGGGGGACGAGGTGCTCGTCACCGATCGGGCGTACGGCGCGGTCGCGCGGGCGGCCGCCTTCCATGCCGGGCGTTCCGGTGCGCGCGTGACGGTCGTGCCGCTGCCGTTCCCGGACGCCGGCGAGGCCGCGCTCGTCCGGGCCGTCGCCGGTGCGATCACGCCGCGCACGCGCCTCGCGATCCTCGAGCACGTCGCGCCGGAGACCTCGCTCGTGATGCCGCTCGCGGCGCTGGCCCGCTGCTGTCGCGAACGCGGAGTCGCGGTGCTCGCCGACGGCGCGCACGCGCCGGGCGCGGTCGCGGTCGACGTTCCCGCGTACGGGGTCGACGCGTACACGGCCAACCTGCACAAGTGGGCGTTCGCGCCGCGCAGCTCGGCGGTGCTGTGGGTCGCGCCCGGGCTCCGCGGGCGCGTGCATCCGCTCGTCGCGTCGTGGGGGAGCGGGCTCGGCTGGCACGCCGAGTTCGACTGGACCGGGACGCGCGACCCGACGCCGTGGCTGTGCGCGCCGGACGGAATCGCGTTCTGCGACGAGGTGCTCGGCGGCCGCGGGGCGCTCTGGGCGTACACGCACGCGCTGGCGTGGCGGTCGGCGGAGCGGCTCTCGGCGCGCTGGGACCTCCCGTGGACGACGCCGCGCAACCGCGTCGGATGCATGGTCACGAGCCCGCTGCCGCGCGCCGTCGGCGGCTCGCCCGCGGACGCGCTGGCGCTCAAGGACTGGCTGCTGTTCGAGCGCCGCATCGAGGCGCAGCCGCTCGCGATCGACGGCGCGCCGTGGTGGAGGTTCTCGGCGCAGGCCTACGTCGACGACGACGACGTGGACCGCTTCGCCGACGCGGTCGACGAGTGGCTGGCGGCCGGAAGGCCGGGCGCCCGCTAGCGGCCGCGCGGGTTCAGACCCGGAACGCCGGCAGGACCTTCTCGGCGAACAGCGCGGCCGGCTCGCGCACGTCGCGGCCGAACATCTCCATCACGAAGTGCGTGCAGCCGCGCTCGACGTAGCCCTGGAGCTTCTCGATCACGACGTCGGGGCAGCCCCAGATGCCGTGCTCGCGCAGCCCGGCGCCCATGTGCCCGCCGTAGACGCGCTCGGCCTTGCCGACGGCGACCTCGGCTTCCTCCTGCGTCGGGAGGATCACGACCAGGCACTGCTGCGAGACCTCGATCTCGTCGAAGTCGCGGCCCTCGTGCTCGCAATGCGTGCGCAGCACGGCGAGCTTGCGCGAAAGATCCTTCTGGTTGACGGCCAGGTTGTTCCAGATGTCGGCGTAGCGCGCGGCCAGCCGCAGCAGCACCTTCTCCCCGCCGCCGCCGATCAGGATGCGCGGCCGCCTGGCAGGCTTCGGCTCGCAGACGACGTCCTCGATGCGGTAGACCTTCCCGCGATAGCTCGGCTGTTCCTCGGTCCACATGCGCAGCAGGATCTCGCAGGTGTCCTGCAGCGCCGCCAGGCGCGTCGTCACGTCGGGGAAGTCGCAGCCGTAGCCCTCGAACTCGGACGCGAACCAGCCCGAACCGAGGCCGGCCAGGATGCGGCCGCTGCCGGCGATCTCGTCGATCGTCGCGATCTGCTTCGCGAGCACCGCCGGGTTGCGGAAGAACGGCGGCGTGACGAGGGCGCCGAGCTCGACGCGGCAGGTGACGGCCGCCACGGCGGCCAGGAGGCTGTAGGCCTCGAGGATCGGGATGTTCGGCATCGGCACGCCGTAGAGGTGGTCGCAGACCCAGGCGCTGTCGAATCCCGCGGCGTCGATCTGCTGGGCGGCCGCCTTCGTGTCGGCCCAGGAGCGCTTGATCTGCGGCAGCGTGACGCCGAACTTCACCGGTTTTGCCATCGGTCGCTTCTCCGGCCGGGAATGTGCGCTCGCCGCGCGCGACGGCGGCAGGCGAGGGATCGGCCGGCCGGAGGCTTTCATCGTGGGCGTGTCGGTTCAACAGCCCGCGAGATCGCGCGCTTTCGTGCCCCGGCCGCCGCCGCCCGCGTCCATCGCTCCTGCGCGAAGCCCCTGCACCGGGCCACTGCACCGAATCCCGCCGGGGAAGGCTTGGACCGCCGCGCGCGTTCCCGCTAAGTCCCACCGACCTACCGATGAACGTGTTCGCAGGAAATCCGCTCGATCGCGCCCAGAAGGAGCGGCTCGACGACGCCTGGCTCGCGGCCGCGCTCGCCGACGCGGGCAGCCGCTACCTGCCGCTGCACAAGCTCGACGTGCTCGTGAAGAAGGACGGCGCGGGTCTCGCGTGGGCGCGGCGCGGCCTGCTCGGGCGGCTCGGCGACGCCGCCTCGCCGATCCTGCTTGGCCTGCGCGACGGCGTCGCGCACTACGCCGTCGACGTCTCGGCGCTGGGCGACCCCGCGAACGAACTCGGCGTCGCCCACGTCGCCGACTTCTGCGACCTTCGCGCGGTGGCGGGCCAGCTCTCGAGCGACGACAACGCGATCGTCGCGCAGGCGCGCGCGCTCGTGGACTGGCACGCGACGCACCCGTTCTGCGCGAAGTGCGGCGCGGCGACCCGCCTCGCGCAAGGCGGCGCGCTGCGGCGCTGCGAGCGTTGCCCGGCGGAGCACTTCCCGCGCGTGAACCCGGTCGTGATCATGCTCGTCACCCGGGGCGACCGCTGCCTGCTCGGTCGCCAGGCCGGCTGGCCCCGCGGCATGTACTCGACGCTCGCGGGCTTCGTGGAGACCGGCGAGACGATCGAGGAGGCGGTGCGCCGCGAGGTGCGCGAGGAGGCGGGCGTGCTCGTCGGGGAGGTCGCCTATCACTCCTCGCAGCCGTGGCCGTTCCCGTCTTCGCTGATGATCGGCTGCATCGCCGAGGGGCTCAGCGAGGAGATCGTCCTCGACCCGCACGAGATCGCCGATGCGCAGTGGTTCCCGCGCGAGACGATCGTGCGCGCGTGCCGCGGCGAGGCCGACGCCTCGGGGCTGTTCCTGCCGCCGCCGATGGCGATCGGACGGCGGCTCTGCGACGCCTGGGCCGGCGTCGAGTCGTGAGGCGCGCGGGATGACGGAGCGCGCGGGGATCGAAGAAGCGAGGGCCGCGGCAGCCGTCGCGGCCGCGATCGCGGAGAAGGCCGGCGCGCTGCTGCTCGACTACTTTCTCAGCGAAACGCTGGCGAGCGACTGGAAGAGCGACTCCTCGATCGTCACCGAGGCGGACGTGGCGGCCGACCGGCTGATCGCGGACGCGCTTGCCCGCGAGTTCCCGGGCGACGAGATCCTGAGCGAGGAACTCGCGCCGACCTCCGCGGCAGCCGCGCCGGGGCCGGCCACGCGCACCTGGATCGTCGATCCACTCGACGGGACCACGAACTTCTCCCTCGGCGTGCAGCACTGGGGCGTCTCGATCGCCCGCGTGGACGAGCGCGGGCCCGACGTCGGCGTGCTGTGCTTTCCGGCGCTCGGCGAGACCTACGTGGCCTCGCGCGGCGGCGGCGCGACGATGAACGGCGCGCCGGTGCACGTTCGCGCGCCGTCGGCCTCGCGGCTGATCGGCATGATCGCGTGCTGCGCGCGGACGCCGCGGCTGTACCACGTGAACCTTCCGATGAAGATCCGGGTGTTCGGCTCGGCCGCATACACGCTCGCGTGCGTCGCGCGCGGAAGCGCGGCGATCGGCATGGAGACGCGGCCGAAGCTGTGGGACCTCGCCGCCGGCTGGTGCCTCGTCGAGGAGGCCGGCGGCGTCGTCGAGACGCTCGACGGCAGCCGCCCGTTCCCGCTCGTCGCCGACCGCGCCTACGCGGAGCGAAGCTTCCCGGTGCTCGCGGCGGCGTCGCCCGAAGTGCTCGCCCAGGCCCGCGAGTTCATCGAACCACGCTGACCTCGGGGCGTGGCGGCTCAGCGCTTCGCGCCGTCGCCGGCCCGGAACTCGATGCTGCAGCCGGACGCCTTCGTCTGCGCCGGGAACGCCGGCTTTCCTTCGAGCACGGCGTCGAGCGCGTCCTTCAAGTACGGGGATTCGACGGCGTGCGGGTTCTCCGGTTCGTCGTCGACGGCGCCGTGGTAGGCGAGCCGGCCGCTCGCGTCGAACACGAACACCTCGGGCGTCGCGGTCGCGCCGAACGCGCGAGCGACGCCCGACGTCGAGTCGACGAGGTACGGGAACCCGTAGCCCCGATCCCTGGCGCGCTCGACCATCGCGCCGAACGCGTCGCCGGGCGACGCGCCCGGGTCGTTCGGGTTGATTGCGACGACGCCGATGCCGCTTTTCGCGTAGAGGTTTCCGAGCGAGACGATGCGCCCCTCCCAGGCGTTCGCGAGCGGGCACTGGTTGCCGGTGAAGACGACGAGCGTGCCCCTCGGGCCCATCACGTCGGCGAGCGCGAACTCGCGGCCGTCGACGCCCGGCATCTTCGCGTCCGTGGCCGGGGCCGGGTCGCCGATCGACAGCGCGAGAGCGGGGGCGGGAAGGAGCGAAGCGCCGAGCAGCATCGCCGAGGCGACGGATCCCGGGCGAAACCTGCGCTTCATGACGCTGCTCCGTCGGCGTGCGCAGCGCCACGGAGCAGCGGGGCGATCGCGATCTCCATGCCTTCGACAAAGCCACGGTGCCCGGCAGGGTCAAGCGCCGCCGCCGGCTCGATCGGGTCGCAACGACGGCCCGACCTGATACACACTTCGGTTCCGGTTCGTCCCGACCATCGGAACCGGCAAGGGCAGGACCAGCATGAACGTCGTCATCCATCCGCTCTGGAACGAGCGTGCCAGGCAGTTCGGCGAAGCGCTCGGGGATCGCATCGTCATCCTCGACGGCGCGATGGGCACGATGATCCAGACCTACGGGCTCGGCGAAGCCGACTACCGCGGCGAGCGCTTCGCCGACTGGCCCGGCGACCTCAAGGGCAACAACGACCTGCTGAGCCTCACTCGCCCCGACATCATCCGCGCGATCCACGAGGCGTACCTCGAGGCCGGCGCCGACATCGTCGAGACGAACACGTTCAACTCGACGGACGTCTCGCAGGCCGACTACCAGATGCAGTCGCTCGTCACGGAGCTGAACCGGCGCGGCGCCGAGCTCGCGCGCGAGGCGTGCGCGAACGTCGAGGCGCGCTGCCCCGGCCGCCGCTGCTGGGTCGCCGGCGTGCTCGGACCGACGAGCCGGACGGCGTCGATGTCGCCGGACGTCTCGGACTCGTCGTTCCGCAACATCACGTTCGAGGAACTCGTCGCCTCGTACCTGGAGGCGACGGCCGGCCTCGTCGAGGGCGGCGTCGACATCCTGCTCGTCGAGACGATCTTCGACACGCTGAACGCGAAGGCCGCGCTCTACGCGATCGAGGAGACGTTCGAGCGTCGCGGCATCCGCCTCCCGGTGATGATCTCCGGCACGATCACCGACGCGAGCGGCCGGACGCTGTCGGGCCAGACGCCGTCGGCGTTCTGGTACTCGGTGCGCCACGTCGAACCCGTGTCGATCGGGCTCAACTGCGCGCTCGGCGCGGAGGAGCTGCGCCCGCACGTCGAGGAGCTCGCCGGCGTGGCCGACGCGTGCGTCAGCGCGCACCCGAACGCCGGGCTGCCGAACCAGTTCGGCGGCTACGACCACACCCCCGAGCAGATGGCTCCGCTGATCCGCGAGTGGGCCGAGTCGGGCTTCCTCAACATCGTCGGCGGCTGCTGCGGCACGACGCCCGCGCACATCGAGGCGATCGCCGAGGCCGTGCGCGGCCTGCCGCCCCGCCGCCTGCCGGACCTCGAGGTGCGCTGCCGCCTGTCCGGCCTCGAGCCGCTCGAGATCGGCCCCGACTCGCTGTTCGTGAACATCGGCGAGCGCACGAACGTGACCGGCAGCAAGAAGTTCGCGGACCTCGTCCTGGCCGGCGACTACGACACGGCGATCGACGTCGCGCGCCAGCAGGTCGAGGCCGGCGCGCAGATGATCGACGTGAACATGGACGAGGGCCTGCTCGACTCCGAGAAGGCCATGACGCGGTTCCTGCGCATGATCGCGTGCGAGCCGGCCGTCGCGCGCGTGCCGATCGTGATCGACTCCTCGAAGTGGAGCGTCATCGAGGCCGGGCTGCGCTGCATCCAGGGCAAGGGCATCGTCA
>CAYYZO010000122.1:0-8287 GCA_964476185.1 uncultured Myxococcales bacterium | reverse complement strand
TCCGGAGCGAGTCCTGCTCGCCAGGCGAGTCCACGCCCCTCGAATTCGGCGTTCGAATCACCCGCAACCCGCGGACAGACGCTCGCGCAGCTCGCTGCCGGGCACGGAGGCGCCTGCGCATGGCTTACTACAACTCCAGAATACCCCGCTCGTCGGACCCGGCGATCCGGAACCAGCTGCTGCTCCCGATCGGCCGCCACGCGTTCATCCACCTGCCGGAGTCCTGCGCGGACCACGACGACTTCACGCCGTTCGGCGACAAGCCGGGCCAGCGCCCGGCGAACGAGCTCTGCGACGGCCAGGAGGTCGAGATCATCGCGTGGCGCCCGCTCGCGCCGCGCGGACTTTCCTACCAGATCCACCGCCTGAGCGATCACCGCGAGTGGTGGGCGACGGCGACCTGCCTGCGCAAGACCGCCTCCGCCCTGGCGGTGGCCGAGTAGCTGCCCAATGAAGCCGAAGTACAAGTCCGACAAGAGACAGAAAGAACTCGCGCGCAAGCGCAAGCAGGAACGCAAGAAGGAGGAGAAGCTGGTGCGCCGCGACCAGCCGACCGATCCTTCGACGGACGGCGAGGAGGCTCCTCCCGCCGCCGAGGATGTTTCCTCGGAGTGACGACGACGGCGCGGTGACCCGGCTCGGTCCTGGACCGATCGAGCGGAAACGGCTCATGCACGACGATTCCACGACGAGGAGGCGCGAACTCCTTCCCGACGCTGCCGGGACGGTCACGCGCGCGGTCGGCGTGCTGCGCTCGGGCGGCCTCGTCGCGTTCCCGACCGAGACCGTCTACGGACTCGGGGCGGACGCGGAGAACGAAGCCGCGGTCGGCGCGGTGTTTCGCGTCAAGGGGCGGCCGCGCGCGCATCCGCTCATCGTCCACCTCGCGCACCGTTCGATGCTGCCGGCCTGGGGCCGCGAACTGCCGGATGTCGTGCACCGGCTCGCCGAAGCTTTCTGGCCCGGACCGCTCACGTTGATCGTGAAGAGGTCGACGCGGGCGATCGACGCCGTCACGGGCGGCGCGGACACGGTCGGCCTGCGCGTGCCGGCGCATCCGCTGGCGCTTGCGCTGCTCGAGGAGTTCGGAGGTGGCGTGGCGGCGCCGTCGGCCAATCGATTCGGAGCGGTGAGTCCGACGCGCGCGGAGCACGTGCGGGTCGACCTCGGCGCGGATGTCGACTTCGTGCTCGACGGCGGCGACTGCAGCGTCGGCGTCGAATCCACGATCGTCGATCTCTCGCGCCGCCAGCCCGTGATCCTGCGGCCCGGCGGCATCACGCCGGAGCAACTCGCTGCAGCGGCCGGCGCTCCGCTGCCGGTGCTGGGGGAAGCCGGGGAGACCCCGGCGCCTGGCACGCTGCCGTCGCACTACGCGCCACGCGCGCGAGTCGTGATCGTGGATCCGGCGGACTTGTCGTCGCGGCTCGAACGGGAACGAAGCTCCGGCCTGTGCGCCGGTTCGATCGACGCGGCGTCGCTTCCGCCCGAGAGCGCCGCGCGCCAGCTGTACGCGCAGCTGCGCGCGCTCGACGACGCCGGTTGCGACGTCGTCCTCGTCACGCTGCCGACCGAGGCCGGCCTCGGCTGGGCCGTCGCGGACCGCTTGCGCAAGGCGGCCGGCCCGCGCGGCTGAGCCGCCACATCAGCACCCCCACCGAGACGAAGCTCGCGACCACGATCGCTTCCATGAGGCCGGCGACGCCGCGCGCCGAGCGCTCGGCGAGCCACCACGCGAGCGGCGGCATCACGATCACGTACGAGAACACGTGGCTGGCCGTCGGCAGCCAGTTGTCGCCGCGCGCGCGCAGGGCGGTCGCGACGACGACCTGGCCGCCGTCGGGCACGAGCGCGAGCGCTGCGATCGGCAGCAGCGACGCGACGAGCGCCGCGAGCGTGGCGTCCGACGTCAGCAGCCGGGCCAGCGGTGCGGGAACGGCGAGCAGCACCAGCGCGCAGGCGACCATGGCCGTCGTGTTCAGGCCGAGGCCGGCCCAGCCCGCGCGGGCGGCTTCGTGCGCGTCGCCGCGTCCCCAGCTCTCGGAGACGAGCACGGACGTCGCCGCGGCGACGCCGAGCGAGATCATGAACACGACGGCGAGCGAGTTGAGCAGGATCTGGTAGGTCGCGACCTGCTGGGCGCCGAGCCGGCCGGCCATCACGGTCATCGCGGAGAACGCCCCCGCCTCGGCGAACTGGCTGACCGCGGCCGCGACGCCGACGCCGAGCAGCGCGCGATAGCTCGGCGCGTGCGTTGCGATGCCGCGCACGTCGTACGCGCGGCCGACCGGGCTCAGCAGGATCCAGCCCGCGAGCGACGCGAACAGGAAGGCGCGCGCGCCGACCGTCGACCACGCCGAGCCCTCGGCGCCGAGGCGGGGGACCAGCCACAGGTTCAGCGCGACGTTCACGCCGTTGGCGAGCCAGATCACCACCGTCCCGGGCAGCGGCCGCTGGACGGCCTCGAGGAAGAACGCGCAGCAGACGTAGCCGAAGTGCAGCAGCACGCTGACGCCGAGGATGCGCGCGACGCTCGCCGACGCGACCGCGAGGTCGTGGTCGATTCCGAACGCGACCATCACCGCCTCGACCGCCGCCGCCAGGCCCAAGGCGCACGCGAGGCCGGCGATCATCGCGATCCCGAGGCCGCGCCTCCAGACCGCGCCCGCGTCGGACGGACGGCCCTCGCCGACGGCACGGGCCGTCAGCACCTGCACGCCGAGCAGGAGCCCGATGCCGGTGACTAGCAGCACGCCCGTCGGCGCCCACCCGAGCGCGAGCGCCGGGAGCTCGGCCGGCGCGAGCTGGCCGACGAGGATCGTGTCGGCTACGCCCATGCCCATGAGCCCGAGGCGCGCGACGGCGACCGGCGCGGCCAGGCGCACGAGCGAACGCAGCAGCGTGGAGAGCGGCATCGGGGAAGGCATCGCGATACACCGTCCGCGGTCCTCGCGGAGCGCGGATCGATCGTCTTAACCCCGTCGGTTCCCGCTTGCGAGGATCCTCGCCCCTGCGTGATCGCGCCGCCGGCGCGCCTTTCGTCGAGGCGGCAGCCGGGCTAAAGCTGGTCGTCGGCTCCTCCAGCGGATTCCAGAGGATGAAAGGATGACCACACTCGTTCCCGCACCGCCGCTTCCGTCGCGCGTGTTCGCGCCGGACCTTCTCGCCGGTCGCACGGCGCTCGTCACCGGCGGGGCCGGCGGGATCGGGCGCGCGATCGCCGAGGGGCTCGCCGACGCGGGCGCCGACCTTCTGCTGGCGGCGCGCAACGTCGAGCGCCTGGAGGCGGTCGCCGGAGAGATCCGCGAGCGAACCGGCCGCCGCGTCGAGGTCGCGACGGTCGACATCCGCAGCCGCGATGCGGTCGAGGCGCTGGCCGAGAAGGCGCGCGGGCTGTTCCCGCGCATCGACGTCCTCGTCAACAACGCGGGCGGCCAGTTCGCGCAGCCCGCCCGCGACTACAAGCCGAAGGGCTGGAACGCGGTCATCGAGACGAACCTGACCGGCACCTGGAACATGACGCAGGTCTTCGGCGTGCCGATGCTCGACGGCGACGGCGGCTCGATCGTGAACGTGATCGCGGTGGTCGGGCGCGGGTTCCCGGGCATCGCGCACACCGGCGCCGCCCGCGCCGGCGTGCTCGAGCTGTCGCGCTCGCTCGCGTTCGAGTGGGGGCCGAAGGTGCGCGTGAACTGCGTGGCGCCCGGCCCGGTCCGCACCGAGGCGTTCGCGCAGACCTACCATCCCGAGATCTTCCGGCTCTGCGAAGGCATCCCGATCCCGCGCTTCGGTCGTCCGGAGGAAGTCGCCTACGCGGTCACGTTCCTCGCTTCGCCGGCGGCCGCGTACATCACCGGCGAGGTCGTGTTCGTCGCCGGCGGCCAGCAGATCTACGGTCGCAACCAGGCGCTGTTCGACGAGGCGCTCGGGAGGCCCGAATGAAGGAAGAACTGACCATGCAGCTCCGCGCGCTCGACACCGACGTCTACGCCTGCCTGCAGCCGGACCGCGGCCTCGGCTGGAGCAACTCCGGGTTCCTCGCGCGCGGCGGAGGCCTCGTCGTCGACACGTTCTGGGACCTGCCGCGCACGCGCGCGATGCTCGACCTGTACGCCGGCGTGCACCCGGCCGCCCCGAGGCGCGTTGTCAACACGCATCACAACGGCGACCATTGCTGGGGCAACCAGCTCTGCACGGGCGCCGAGATCATCGGCCACCGGCGCTGCGCGGAGGCGATGCGCCACGACATCGCGCCCGAGGCGATGCAGATGCTCGCGAGCGGCGAGGGGCCGGCCGCGCAGATGCCGCGCATCGCGAAGGCGCTCTCCGACTACGACTTCTCCGGGATCACGATCACGCCGCCGACCACGCTGTTCGACGAGGCGATCTCGCTCGACCTCGACGGCCTGCGCGTCGACGTGCTGTACGTCGGTCCCGCGCACACGGCCGGCGACGCGGTCGTGCACCTGCCGGAGCAGGGGATCCTGTTCGGCGGCGACGTGATGTGGGACGGCTGCACGCCGATCGGATGGGAGGGGACCTACGCGCAATGGTACGCGGCGCTCGACCGCATCGTCTCGCTGGCGCCGAACGTCGTCGTGCCCGGGCACGGCGACGTGACGGACCTCGACGGCGTGCGCCTCGTGCGGCGCTACTTCGAGTACGTCGAGGCGGAATCGAAGCGGTTCCACGAGATGGGGCTGGGCGAGATGGACGCCGCCCGCCGCATGGACCTCGGGCCTTACGCGGACTGGACCGAGCCGGCGCGGATCATCTTCAACGTCCGGCGCGCGTACCGGGAACTTCGCGGCGAGCCGTACGACGCGCCGATCGACGTGCTCGCGCTGCTGCTCGAGTTCGAGACATTGCAGGGCGAGTTCGAGGCGCGCCGGCGCGCGGCGCGGCGCTGAATCAGGCGCACCGCGCCAAGGTGACGCGGATCGACTTGTAGGCCGGCGTGCGGCTGCCTTCGGCGAAGTCCTCGAGCGCGACGAGCGCGTTGGCTTCCGGGAAGTACGCGGCGAGGCAGCGCCGCGGGATGTCGTAGGGGACGACCTTCCAGCCGCGCAGCGCGCGCTCGACGCCGCCCGAGCGGCTCGTCACGTCCACGCGGTCGCCGGCCGAGAACCCGGCTTCGCTCGCGTCGTCGGCGTTCATGAACAGCACGTCGCGCTCGCCGTGGATGCCGCGGTACAGGTCGTCGTGGCCGTAGACCGTGGTGTTGAACTGGTCGTGGCTGCGGATCGTCATCAGCAGGTACTCGCCGTCGGCGAGCCGCAGCCCGGCGAGCGGATTGATCGTCAGGCGCGCGCGGCCGCCGATGCCGTCGAAGCTGCGCTCGCGCGCGGAGTTCGGCAGGCGGAAGCCCCCCGGCTCCCGGACGCGCTCGTTGAAGCGTTCGAAGCCGGGGATGACGCGCTCGATGCGGTCGCGGATGCGCGAGTAGTCGGCGGCGAGGTCCTGCCAGGGGACGCGGCTCCGCTCTCCCAGCGTCGCCTGCGCGAGGCCGGCCACGATCGCGACCTCGCTCTTCAAGTGCCCGGAGGCGGGCGCGAGCGTGCCCTCGGAGCGGTGCACCATGCTCATCGAGTCCTCGACCGTGACGAACTGCAGCCCGGCCGCCTGCGCGTCGCGCTCGGTGCGGCCGAGCGCGGGCAGGATCCAGGCTTCCGTGCCGGTCTCGACGTGCGAGCGGTTCAGCTTGGTCGAGACCTGCACGGTCATCTCGCACGCGGCGAGCGCCCCGGCGGCGCGGGCGCTGTCGGGCGTGGCCGCGGCGAAGTTGCCGCCCATCGCGAAGAAGACCTTCACGCGGCCCTCGCGCATGGCCTGCAGCGTCTCGACGGTGTCGAAGCCGTGCTCGCGCGGCGACGTGATGCCGAACTCGGCGTCGAGCCTGTCAAGGAAGTCGGCGCGCGGCCTCTCCCAGATCCCCATCGTGCGGTCGCCCTGCACGTTGCTGTGGCCGCGCACGGGGCACAGGCCCGCGCCGGGCCGGCCGAGGTGCCCGCCGAGCAGCAGCAGGTTCGTGATCTCGCGCACGTTCGCGACGCCGTGGCGGTGCTGCGTCAGGCCCATGGCCCAGCACGCGATCACGTTCCTCGCGCCGCGGAAGATCGCCGCGGCCTGCTTCATCAACGTGCGCGAGATCCCGCTTTCCTCCTCGAGCGTTTCCCAGTCCTGCGCGAGCACGTGGGCGCGCAGCTCCTCGAAGCCGGTCGTGTGCGCGGCGAGGAACTCGCGGTCGACGACGGCGCCGGGTTCGGCGTCCTCCGCCTCGAGCACGTGCTTCATGATGCCTTTCAGCAGCGCGATGTCGCCGCCGATGCGCACCTGCAGGTAGAGGTCGGTGAGCGGCGTGCTGTGGCCGAGCAGGTCGAGCGGGCGCTGCGGGTTCGAGAAGCGCACGAGCCCGAGCTCGTGCAGCGGGTTGATCGCGACGATCTTCGCGCCGCGCTCCTTGGCCTTCTGCAGCGTGACCATCATGCGCGGGTGGTTGGTGCCGGGGTTCTGGCCGAGGATGAAGATCGCGTCGGCGAGCGCGAAGTCGTCGAGGCCGACGGTCCCCTTGCCGACGCCGATCGTCTCGCCGAGCCCGGTCCCGCTCGATTCGTGGCACATGTTCGAGCAGTCGGGCAGGTTGTTCGTGCCGAACTCGCGCACGAAGAGCTGGTACAGGAACGCGGCCTCGTTGCTCGTGCGGCCGGAGGTGTAGAAGACGGCCTCGTGCGGCGACGCCAGCGAACGGAGCTTCGCGCCGATCGACGCGAACGCTTCCTCCCAGGAGGCGGGCTCGTAGCGGCTGCTCCCGGCCTTGCGGTGCATCGGCCGGGTCAGGCGACCCTGCGCCTCGAGCCAGTGGTCCGGCTTCGCACGCAGTTCGGCGATCGGGTGCGCGCGGAAGAATTCCTCGTCGACGCGCGCGTGCGTGGCCTCGTGCGCGACCGCCTTGGCCCCGTTCTCGCAGAACTCCGCGAACGAGCGGTCGCCGGCCTCCGGCCACGCGCAGCCCGGGCAGTCGAATCCGCCGTCCTGGTTGATGCGCGCGAGCAGCCGAGCGGTGCGAAGCGGGCCGGTCTCCATCGTCGTGCGGCGAAGCGTGCGCAGCACGGCGCCCAGCCCGGCGGCCGCGCGCTTGTCGTCGCCCGCCGCGCTCACGCCCGAAGCCTCCGCATCGTGGCGTAGACGTTCATCGCTTCCCCGCGCAGGAACCCGACGAGGCAGATCCGCGAGGCTTCGGCGAGCTCGACGGCGAGCGAGGTCGGCGCGGAGACGGCCGCGACGAGCGGGATGCGGGCCGCGAGCGCCTTCTGCACGATCTCGTAGGAGACCCGGCCCGAAACCATCAGCGCGTGGTTCGCGAGCGGCAGCAGCCCGCGCGCCGCCGCCCAGCCGATGGTCTTGTCGACGGCGTTGTGGCGTCCGACGTCCTCTCGCACGACGAGGAGCCCGCCGCTCTCGTCGAAGAGCGCGGCGGCGTGCAGGCCGCCCGTTGCCTGGAAGACGCCCTGCCCGCGGCGCAGTTCGCCCGGGAAGGAGCGGACCACGGTCACGCCGAACGTCGTGGAATCGTCGTCGAGCGGAGGCGCCGCCGCGAGCGCGTTCTCGATCGTCGCCTTCCCGCAGATGCCGCAGCTGCTGCTCGCGTAGAGGTTGCGTCGCAGCGCCGCGAGATCGACCTCGACGTGCGGGGCCAGCTGCACGCGAAGGACGTTGTCCTCCGCTTCAGGACGTTCGGCCGTCGTGCAGTGGCGGATCGAGACCACGTCGGCCGCCGACGTGACGACGCGCTCGGTGACGAGGAACCCGAGCGCGAGTTCCTCGTCGTGGCCGGGCGTGCGCATCACGACCGCGAGCGACGCGGGTCCGAGCTGGATCTCGAGCGGCTCCTCGCGGGCGACGACGTCCTCGCGGGTCTTCGCGTCGTCGGCGGTGATGCGCCGGATCGCGACGGAAGCGGCGCCGCCGGTGCGGAGCTCGTCCGCTTCCGCTTGCTGGCCTGGTCCCGTCCTGGTCGCCGCCGCTCGAATCATCGGCGGCGACCTTAGCAGAAACCCGGGGGCGGGGTCAGGGCTCGATCGGCGGGAACCGGCCGTCGAACGGGGGTCCTGCCGGTGAACCGTTCAGGCGAGGATCCGCGCCAGGATCATCAGCTCGCCCGCCACGCCCGCGAAGTACACGCCGGTGCGCAGGTAGGGGACGCCGACGATGTAGACGGCCGCGTGCGCGACGCGCGCGATGAAGAACACCTGCGCGCCGAGCGCGGTCGTCGCGTCCGCCTTGCCGG
>CAYYZO010000121.1:0-8427 GCA_964476185.1 uncultured Myxococcales bacterium | reverse complement strand
CGACCCGGCGGCGAAGTGATCGGGGTCACGCGGCCGGGAGGAAAAACGGAAGGCGGGAGCGGCGTGGAGCCGCGAGGAATGAGGAGCTCCGCCGCGGCGCCGTCAGCGCCCCGGGCTTCGCGGGATGCACCCTGGAGGAATGGTGGTCGCACCTGGATTCGAACCAGGGACCTCTCGCATGTGAGGCGAGCGCTCTAACCAGCTGAGCTATGCGACCCCGGGGCAGTCCGAAGAGGGCTGTTGGTAGCCAGTTTGCCGCTCGAAGTCCACTTTTCGGGGCCTGCCCGGGCCGCGCCGGCCGGCCCTCTCTCGCGGCGGTCCGCGGGGCGCCGGCGGCAATGCGGACGGGCACGCAGGGCCGATGGCCGCGGCCGGCTGCGCCGCGCGCGAACCACTCGCCCTCGGGCGCCCCTCCTTTACTCTGCGCCGACCCTCCGCTTGGAACCGCCCCCGGAGGACTTCCGATGCCGAGCGATCTCCTGCGCACCGACAACCTTCGCCTCGAACTGGACGGCGCCGTCGCCACGCTGACGCTGACGCGGCCGGCACGGCTGAACGCGATGAGCCCGGGACTCGTCGACGACCTGCACGCGAGCCTCGACGCGCTCGCGAGGTCGCGCGCCGCGCGCGTCGTGATCCTGACCGGCGAGGGCCGCGGCTTCTGCGCGGGCCTCGACCTGCAGGAGTACGGCAACTGGACGGTCGCCGACGGACTCGACTCGGTCGAAGGCGGGCTGGCCGTGCAGGAGCGCATCGCGACGCTGATGCCGCGCATCCGCGAGGCGCGGCAGCCGTGGATCGCGGCGGTCAACGGTGCGGCCACCGGCGGCGGCCTCGCCCTCGCGCTCGCGTGCGACGTCCGCTACGGCTCGCCGGCCGCGCGGTTCTCGGTCGCGTTCGTGAAGCTCGGGCTGTCGGGGTGCGACGTCGGCGTGTCCTACCTGCTGCCGCGCGTGGTCGGCTCCGGCCACGCCTACGAACTCAGCCTGACGGGCCGGCTGGTCGGCGCCGACGAGGCGCTGCGGATCGGCCTCGTCAACCGCATCGTGCCGGCGGACGAGCTCCTGTCGGCCAGCCGCGCGCTCGC
Source organism: uncultured Myxococcales bacterium (assembly GCA_964476185.1). Classification (GTDB taxonomy): domain Bacteria; phylum Desulfobacterota; class Binatia; order UBA1149; family CAITLU01; genus DATNBU01. Next base: position 7,340 of record CAYYZO010000121.1, on the reverse strand, counting down.
CGACGAGATCTGCGCGAACACCGACTACGCGGTCTCGATGACGAAGCAGGTGCTCGGCGTGAACATCGACGCGCCGACGCTGCGCACCGCGATCGAGCTCGAGAACCGCACGCAGGTGCTCGGCACCCACGCCGCCTCCACGCGCGAACTCATGATGAACTGGAAGGACGCCGCCGCGCGGCGATGAAACGGGAACGGCCGGCGCAGGACGAGGAGTCAGCGGACCCAGTTCGCGAACACCTTCTGGAAAGCCGTCCTTGCCGCCTTTCGGTCCCGTTCCGACAGCGCCCCGATCGTTTTCTCCGCCAAGTCACCGTCGATCGTGGCGATCTTCGCGAGTCGAAGCAGGCTCGGGTGCAGCAGCCCGGCTTCTTGCCAGTTCGACAACTCGACATCTCCCGCGACCCTCGGGGATTCCACCTGGCTGGTGATCATCGCGACGGTGACGAGCCGGTTGCGCGGGGAACGCTGCGTGTGAGCCAGCACGAGTGCCGGCCGCTTCCTGGTCGTCTACTCGTCCGGGAACGGGAAACGAACGACGACGACGTCCCCCTCTTTCACAGGCGATCGTAGTCGGAATCGCGCGGATCGTCCCACTCGCTGAACGAGGACTCCGCCAGCTTGGCCAGCGCCTTGTTCTCGAGCCGGTCGGCGAACCACGCCTCGAGCGCTCGGGTAAGGACTTCCTTGATCGTCGTATCGGACTCGTGCGCCTCGAGCTTCAACAGCCGCACGAGACGCGGATCCGAGAGTTCCGTCGAGATTCTCACCACATCCGGATACGGGGTTTCTGGGTTTCTGTCAATCTGGGTTTCCGCCATCGTCGCTCCACAACACCTGCCGCGAGCCGCGAGCGGAGCGTGCGTGAGCGGCGCGAGCCGAGGAACGTCAGCGCAGCGAGCGCGAACGCGAACAAAGGGTACGCGCCGCGCCCCGCCCGAAGCCCGCCGGGGCGCGGCGTGACTCAAGGGGTTCGCGTCGGACGAACCGGGTGCGACGGCCGGCGACTTACGCCCGCCAGCTTTCCTGCGGCAGCCGGCCGTCCATCAGGTCCGCGAAGCGCTCGGCCTCGACCCTCACGCCGATGTAGAACGGCCCGAACTCGGCGAACCACGAACTCGCCGCGTCGAAGCGCATCTCGTAGACGAGCTTCTTGAACTGCAGCGGGTCGTCGGAGTGCAGGCTCACGCCCCACTCCCAGTCGTCGAGGCCCGTCGAGCCGCCGATCACCTGCGTGATCACGTCGGCGTACTTGTGGCCGATGGACCCGTGCCCGCGCATCATCGCGCGGCGTTCCTTGAGCGGCAACGCGTACCAGTTCACGTGCTCGCCGCGGCGCTTGTTCATCGGGTAGAAGCAGATGTAGCGCTGCGGAGGGATCATCCGGAACAGCCGCTCGTTCATGCGCGCCTTCTGCGCTTCCATCTCGCCGACCATCGCGGCGTCGAACTCCGGGGTGCCTGGGTTCAGGCCGCGATCGGTGAGGCGACGCGTCGCCATCGCCTGGACCTCGTAGAGGCTCACCTCGATCACCGAGAGGTACGCGTAGGCCGGGGAAAGGAACTCGAACAGCCGCAGCCGCCTCAGGCCGAGCTCCACCTCGTTCAGGTCGGCCGGCGTGTGCCGGTAGTGGTGGAACATCAGGTCGCCCTTCTGCGTGACGACGCTGTAGAGGCGGCTGTCGCCGAGCGTCGGGTCGGTCGTCAGGTCCTGCATCCAGGCGCGCGCCTCGAGCGCGATCTCCGCCCGCTCGCCGGCCTCGAGCACGCGCCATGCGGTCCAGTCCACGGTGTAGACGTCGTGGAGCGTGTACCAGCCTTCCAGCGTCTGCGGCACTTCGACGGAAACGAACTCGGGCACCTGCACTCTCCTTTGGATGCGCGTTCCCGCGCTTCCCGGCCCATTCGACCCGATCCCGCGCCCCAAGGGAACCCGGAGCGCGTCGCCGGGGCCGATCGCGCCCCCAGAATCTCAGGCGCTGCCGAGCGTGAACGAGAACGTCGTTCCCTCGCCCTCGACCGACTCGACCCAGATCCTGCCGCCGTGGCGCTCGACGATCTTGCGGACGTACGACAGGCCGATCCCTTCGCCGGGCGCCGCGTCGGTGCGGAAGCGCCGGAACGGCAGGAACGCCTTCGAGCACTGCTCCGCCGACATGCCGACGCCGGTGTCGCCGACGAACCAGATCCTCTCGCCGCCGTCGAGACGGCAGCCGACCTCGATCCGGCGTCGCTCGCCGTCGCCCATGTACTTGATCGCGTTGTCGACGAGGTTGCGGAACACCGCCTCGACCTGGACGCGATCGCCGACCGCGTCCGGAAGCTCGGCGACGCGCACCTCGATCCCCTTCTCGCGCGCGTGGAACGCCAGCGAATCGACGACCGCGCGCACGAGCGCGTCCATCTCGAGCGGCTCGAACTCGTAGTCGAGCCGGGCCACGCGCGAGAAGTCGAGGAGGCGCTGCACCATCCCGTTCAGCCGCTCGATGCTGCGGATCGCGTCGCCGAGCGGCTTCGCGATTCGCTCGCCCTGCCCGGCTCCCTCCGCGTCGCCCCTGTCGTCGATCGCGGCGCGCAGGTCCTCGAGCTCGTCGAGCGCGATGTGCATGAAGCCGTACACGGCCGTCATCGGCGAGCGCAGGTCGTGCGAGACGACGTGCAGCATTTCCTCCATCTCTCGCGCCTGGCTCGTCAGCATCTCGTTCTCGACCTGCAGGCGCGTGGCCTCGCGCTCGCGGCTCAGGGTGTGGCTGTTCTCGACCGCAATGCCGACGATTCGGGTGGCCGCCCCGAGAACCTTGAGGTCCTCGGAGCTGACCGCATGGCCCGCCCGGTGCGGCACGAGCAGGTATCCGTAGCGCGCCTTCTCGGTCGCGATGCGAACGACGACGAGCGGCCCGTCGCGGCCGAGCAGCGACGTGCATTCGGCGAGCACCGCCGGCGCCGCGCCGTCGCCGTCCAGCAGCGTCACGTCGTCGTCGAGGCCTTCGAGCGCGGAGACCGCCTCGATCGCGACGCCGCACGGCTGCTCGCGGCCGAACAGCGTGTAGTCCTGGTCGCCCGCGACGCGAACCAGCGCCACGCCGCGCTCCAGGTGCGTCGCGTGCGCGAGCACGCCGAGCACGCGGCCGAGCATCGAGGCCGGCTCGAGCGCGAGGCTCGTGCTCTCGCTCATCCGGACGAGCGCGTTCGTCTGGCGCCACAGCCTCGCGGTCGCGTCGGCCATGTCGCCGATCGTCATCTGGTGCGCGAGCTCGCGCTCGCACGCCGACCAGCACAGGTGGATCAACTCGGGAGAAGGCTTGCCGCCCGCGAACAGCCGCGCGACGGTCCGCTCGCCCATCTTCAGCCCGTGGCGCGCGACGGCCGGACGATCGCTCGGCGCCTTGCCGGCAACGGTGCGCCCGTTCTCGTCCTCGATCCAGAACGACGCGGACCCGCCCGGAAGCTCAGTGAACTCGCGGAGGACGTTCTCGAAGGCCGACCAGCGGATCCGCATGGTCGCGGTTCACGGGCGGTGCCAGAGGGCGTCGCGGAACAGCAGGCGGTTCACGGGACGACCCTCGGGCGGCCGCGGCGCGCCCGACTCGTAGTCGGCGTCGCCGGGATACAGGATCACGACTTCCTCTCCGATCAGGATCTTCGGCAGGATGCACGGGATCTCGGCCCGTTCGTAGGCGGCCAGCGCGGCGTCCACGCTCGTGAACTCGGCGAGCCGCTCGAGGCAGGCGATCGTCGGCGGCACCAGCTCGATCTCGCGCGCACGGTAACGCTCGAACGCCCGCCCGGGCGTGATCCATTCGCCGGCCGAGGACTCGACGTCGCAGTGGCGAGCCGACTGCCGCTCGGGCGCGCGCGCGAGGAAGAAGCGGGTGTCGAAGCGCTTCTTCTCGCGCTCCGGCGTGATCCAGTGCGCGAAGTAGCGGAGGCACGACAGGTCGAGCACGAGGCCTTCGGCCGAGAGCATCCCCGCGAAGTCGCCGCCGCGAGCCGCGAGCTCGCTGCGCGCGGCCGCCAGGCGTTCCGCGCGCGGACCGGCTTCGTCGAGGTCGACCCAGTCGTCGCCGTCGCGCGCGAGCAGGATCCCGGATTCCTCGAACAGCTCGCGCGCCGCGGCGACCATCAGGCCGCGCGCGCGCGCCGGGTCCTCGTGGAGGCAGGAAAGGTCGACGAAGCCCTCGAAGCCGCGCGCCACGGCAAGGGAACGTTCGTCGGAGTCGCGCGCGTCGAGCGCGCCGCCGGGAAAGACCGTGGCGCCGCCGAGGAAGCCCATGCGCGAGGCGCGCCGGACCATGAACACCTCGGGGCCGCCGTCCGTGTCGCGCAGCGCGAGCACGGTGGCCGCGTCGCGCAGCGACGGCGTGGTGCCGGCGGGAGCGAAATCAAGGACCGACGACATCGTGCCCGCCGCGGCGGTTCGCCGGCGAGGCCCCGGTCGGGGCCAACAGGGGAAGGAGGAGGTCGAGGTCGGGGAGGAAGGGAATCGTCGCGAGGTGCGGGAGTAAAGTGGCTGGGGAGGAAGGACTCGAACCTTCAATTCCCTGATCCAGAGTCAGGTGCCTTACCAATTTGGCCACTCCCCAGTGGTGGTGGTGAGCCGCGAGCCGGCGAGCGGCGAACATCCAGACGCCGCTCAGTACGTCCCGTCGGCTCAACTCCGGCGCCCAACCAGCGCCGACCGCGCTTCTACCTCAGACGTTCTTCTCGCGCCACGTGATGCGGCCGCGAGTCAGGTCGTACGGCGAGAGTTCCACCTTGACCTTGTCGCCCGGCAGGATGCGGATGTAGTACTTGCGCATCTTGCCCGAGATGTGGGCGAGCACGGTGTGGTTGTTCTCGAGCTTCACGCGGAAGAACGCATTGGGAAGGCTCTCGACGACCTCTCCGTTCACCTCGATCCCGTCTTTGGCCATGGTCTCCTTGGCTTGCCCTCGCGCCGATGAGCGCCCGGCAGCACCGGCCAGTCCTAGCAGCCGATCGCAACGCCTACAACTCGCGATCCCGCCCCCGCGCCCGCGGTTGCCGGCCCGCCGCGCCGCGGCCTTGAGCCCGCGCGACCGGGCCGGTAAGCCTCGCCGCCGGATCGCGACCGACCGTCCGATCCCTGCCGCCAAGGGGACCGACCACGTGACCACCGAATCCTTCCTGCGCACCGAGATCGACGGCCCGATCGGCTGGCTCGTCGTCGACCGACCCGACAGCCGCGGGGCGATGACCCGCGCGATGTGGGACGCGATGCCGCGCCTGCTGGGCGACCTCGCCCGGACCGACGGGGTCCGCCTCGTCGTGATCCGGGGAACCGGCGGCTTCTTCATCGCCGGCGCCGACATCACCGAGTTCCGCCAGTACCGCTCGGACCCGGACCTGGCGCGCAAGTACGACGAGGGCAGCAGCGGCACCCTCGAGGCGCTCGCGAAGCTCGACGTGCCGAGCGTGGCGATGATCGACGGCCCCTGCGTCGGCGGCGGCTCGCTGATCGCGTTCGGCTGCGACCTGCGGGTCGCCTCCGACCGCGCGTTCCTCGCGATCCCGGCCGGCCGCCTCGGGCTCGCCTACCCGCACCACGGGCTCGAGAGGCTCGTCGCGGTGGTCGGCGAGGCGCGCGCGCTCGACCTCCTGCTGACGGGGCGGCGCATCGGCGGCCCCGAGGCGCTCTCGCTCGGCCTCGTGCACCGCTGCTTCCCGCACGAGGAACTCGAGGCCGAGACGCGGCGGCTGGCCGCGGACGTCGCGCGCATGGCGCCGAAGGCGCTGCGCTACGCGCGCCTGGCCGCGCGGCGGCGCCTCACCGGACAGCTCACGCGGGAGGAGATCGACACGCTCGTCGCGGACTGCTTCGCGAGCGAGGACTACCGCGAGGGCGTCGCGGCGTTCCTCGAGAAGCGCGACCCGGTGTTCCGGGGGCGCTGAACCGCGCGGCGCGAACCGCGACCGGTCCAGGAACAGCAAAGGCCGCGGGAACCGGCTCTCGCCGGCCCCCGCGGCCCATGCTGCTCCGCTCAGGCGCGGTGCGAAACCGCGCCTGGACTGGCCCGACTCAGAATCCCGAGAAGGGCGTGTGCGTCAGCACCGCGTTGCGCTTCGCGCGCACGCTCTTGATGCTGCCCATGAACGTTCCGCTCCAGGTGCTGCCGAAGCCCATCTGCAGCTTCTTCGCGAACGGGCAGAAGATGCTGCCCAGGCCGTCCGCCTCGCGGGCCGTCTTGCAGCGACGCCCCTTCGAGTAGAACAGCACGTTCTCGGTCTTGAGGCCCTGGCTCAGGTACACGCTGCCGTTGAAGCCGACGTTGAAGTCGCCGGTGATGCGCACGATCACGACGTCGGTCTCGGAACCGCTGATGAACAGCGAGCCGCGCGCCCCGATCTTGATCGAGGTGGCGTCGATCACGTACGGGTTCGTGACGCCGTCGGCCCCGATCCTCGTGATCTTCTTCGCCTTGACCTTCAGCTTGCCGACATCGAGCGACGACGGCAGGGCGTCGAGGAGCGTCACCGCGTCCGCGAGCAACTCCTGGTCGGCGTCGCAGATCGCGACGAGCGGGTTGAGGCCCGTCGTGTCGGCGATGCGAAGCGCGGGGTTGCCGTCGATGTCGGTCCGCGCCTCGATGGCGCCCGTGGCCAGCGTCCCGAGCTCCGTGCCCGGGATGAAGGCCTTCTTGCTCGCCGAAATCGTGGAGCCGCCGGTCACGATGTCGCCCCAGACATCCGCGTTCGTGCTGAACTTGACGCCGACGCCCCTGCGGCTGCCTTCGCCGACTCCGGCCGTCACGACGAAGTGCCCCTCGACGGTGCCCTGCTGCTTCTTGGTGTAGAAGCCGCACGCACTGCCGTCCAGCTGGGAGCCGCCGTCGCTGCGAACGCCGACCTGCTTGGTGGTGATGCGATTGGGCACCGGCCCTGTTCCGCCGATCGCGATCCAGCGGCAGGTCGGCGACAGCACGGTGTTGTCGCCGACGCAGACGCCCGCGGCGCAGGTGCCGACCGTGCACTGGTCGGAGCAGTCCTCGCCGTCCGGCACCGCGCAGTCGCCGGCGATCTCGTTACAGACGTTGTTGCAGAGCTGCCCGCCCTCGCACGGGTCGCCGGAGCCGACGCAGGCGCCGTCCACGCAGGTGTCGGTCTGGGTACAGAACAGGCCGTCGTCGCACGACGCGGAATTGTTCGGGTGGGCGCAGGCGCCCGCGCCGTCGCAGAAGTCGTCCGTGCAGATCTCGCCGTCGTCCGTGCATACGGTCGTGTTCAGGTCGAAGCAGTTGTCGGCGGTCTCGTTGCAGGAATCCGAGCACTCGCCGCCGCCCGTGCACGGGTCGCCCGTGTGCACGCTGCAGGTTCCGCCCGAGC
>CAYYZO010000120.1:1486-8443 GCA_964476185.1 uncultured Myxococcales bacterium | reverse complement strand
TCTGCCAGTCGCGCAGGCCGGCCGATCCTTCGCCGAGGCCGCCGCTGTCGCGCGGGGCATCGTTCTCGTGGGTTTCGAGGAAGGAGCGCACTTCGGCGCGGAACGCTTCGTACTGGGGGCCGTAGGTGAGGTCCATGCCAAGCGTCGTAGCCGGAAACGCGGGGCGGGTACAGGGGCGGGCAGGCCGCAGAATCGACGCCCCGCGGGGAAGGGCGCCGTCCGCAGCGGCGGCATGTTGCCGGACGCCGCGTTCGGCAACAACGCGTGTCCGGCGCGGGTCAGGCCTCGTCCGCGGCCAGGCCGGCTGGCGCCCGCCGCAGGCGCGGCGACGCGAACTCGAGGAAAGAAGGCGGTGCACACGGCGCGTGCTGAGTGGGTGCGAGCAACGCGAGGGTAGAGGCGATGGGACAGGTGGATAGTGGATAAGCGTTCAAGCGGGCATCCTCTTGTATCCGCCGACGTCCGATAATGCCCTTTCTGTCAACTTGCCCCACTGATCGTCGACGCTCCTGCCTTCTCTACCGCCCCGACCCGGCGTCTTCGCGACCGGGGGCTCGGTGATCGACATCACGCAATCCAACATCTTCGGCAACGAGCCGGGGACCAACTGCGGCATCGACGCTGTCGGCGGTTCAAGCACGGCCCTCGAGGTGTTCTGGGGTGCCCCCGGCGGCCCAGGTGGCGACCCGGCCGACCTCGCGTGCAATACCCTGCCCGCCGCTGTGGGTTCGCCACTGGACAAGCCGGTCCGCGTAAAATCGAAGCCGCTGCGTTGAGGCATTCACGATCTCATCGGACAGCGTGACGGTGGTTCCCGGCACCGCTTTCGCCGAGATGCGCTAGCGATCCTGCTTGCAGACGAGACTCACGTGCCCCTTGAAGTACGTGCAGTCGGTGGCGGCGAACTTCGTTTCCCCGCACTCGCCCACGGCCGGGTTCCCCACGACCAGAAGTAGCTGGAACGGTTCGGTCCCGAACGGAAGATCGTAGGTTCCATGACGGCCGCGGACCTTGAGCCGGACCTGCCGCACGGCCCGGCGGGTCCGGTCCTCGATCGCGACGGCGGTGATGCCTCCCTCCGGCTCGTCGAGCGTGTTGCGGAACAGCCATCTCGTCTGTCGCCCGTTCACTTTCCAGCCGCCTCCCGCCGCGGCGTGGAACGCCGTTGCAGGAAGCGAGACATCGATCACCGGGACCCCGTCGCCGCGCTGCACGCGGAGCCGCACCGGCGCCAGGAGGGGCTGGATTCCGGCGAACGAGGACGATTCGGGCAACGTGAACTCGCCGGTGAAGTCGAAGGTCTCGTTGCCGGACTGCCCCAGCAGCGCGATACGACGGAACCAGGCAACGGCTTTCAGGTCGATGTCCTGCGCGCCGAGGACGTTCGTGCAGACATCGCAAGCATCGGGGAAGCCGTCGAAATCGCCGTCGGCCGTGTCGTCCTCGCCGGGGCAGGCGTCGCACTCGTCCCCCGCTCCATCCAGGTCGGCGTCGGCCTGTCCCGCATTCGCGACCTCCCGACAGTTGTCCAACTCTCCGCAAATGCCGTCGCCGTCCGAGTCGTTGGCGTTGTCGAGCGGACACGGATCGACGTTGCCGCAGATGGAGTCCCCGTCGGCATCGTTCTCGCTGTCGTTCGGACACGCGTCACAGGCGTCGCCGATACCATCGTCATCCGAGTCCGGGGCAGACTCACACTCGCAGGTGTCCGAGCAGCCATCCCCGCTTGTCTGGTTCCCGTCGTCGCACTGTTCCGTTCCACCGACCGCGCCGTCGCCGCAAACCGGCGGCACGGTCGTAGTGGTCGTCGTCGGACCGAGAAGTGCCGTTTCGTGGAATGTCAGCCACACGGCGCCGCGCGCCGTCCCGGCGGTGTCGTCCAGGATGGCCCCGGAGACGAGGTCGGTCATTCCGTCCTGGTTGACGTCGCCGAGGGTTCCCACGCAGCGGCCCATCTGGTCTCCCGCCTGCAGGATGCCGCCGAAGTTTCCCTTGCTTGCGCTCATCTTCGTGTGTGACCGCACCGTACCGTCCGGCTTGAGGAAGAAGATCCATACGGCGCCCTTGTTCACGCCGCCGTCGTCGTCGAGGTCCGCCCCTCCGGCCACGTCGACCACGCCATCTCCGTCGATGTCGCCCACGCCCTCAACGGCAGCACCGAGATGATCGATGGGGTCCAGGTCACCCGTGAATCCGCCCTGGGTGGCGCTGATCTTCGACGTCGCCTTCACGCTGCCGTCGGGGTTGAGACGGACGATCCAGATGGCCCCGGCCTGCGAAGCGCCGTCTCCGTCCTCCAACTCCGACACGGCGATGTCCCCGACGCCGTCACCATCGACGTCGCCGAGAAAGCTGACATCCTCACCGAACAGATCGGTCGCACCGAAGTCGGATCCCCGGATCCTGGAGTGACCTTTCACCGTGCCGTCGTCGTTGAGAAACAGGATCCAGACCGCGTTGTCCCAGATCTGGCCGACCGCGAGATCGACGACCCCGTCGTGGTCGAGATCGCCGATGGTGTCGACCGAGATCCCGAACCATCCGTTGTTGATGAGAGAGCCGGCGAATCCGCCCTCCGTCGAGCTGATCTTCTGCGTCGAGGCCACGGTCGCATCGGGATTCATGAAGAGGATCCAGAGTGCGCCGCGGTCGTTCCCGCCGTCATCGTCCTGGCGCGAGCCCACCACGAGATCGCCGGTTCCGTCCCCGTCGAGGTCGCCGAGCGGCGCCACCGATCTGCCGAACCTGTCCCCGTCGTCGAGAGGACCGTTGAAGCCACCGGCGAGATCGCTGATCTTGTGCTCCGCCTTCACGGTTCCGTCGGTGTTGAGGAGGAGGATCCACACGGCCCCTCTCTCCTGTCCGCCGTCGTCGTCGTGCCCGGCCCCGACGACGAGATCGGGCACGCCATCTCCGTCGAAGTCTGCCAGGCCGTCGCAGGAATAGCCGAACCAGTCGTCGTTGCGCAGAGGGCCGGCAAACCCGCCTACGCCCTGCGCGATCTTCTGTTCGAAGAGCACGTTGCCCGGAGCCGCGAGCGCGGTCGCGGGATCGAAGGCGGTCACAGCGAGGAGGGCGACGGACGCAATCCGCAAGGGCTTCTTTCGATTCATGGATTGGATCTCCTCACTCGGCCGCCTGAGACTAGCCCGCCGCATCCATCCAAGTCCAGACGCGAGCGACCGGCCGCGGAGAGCCGACGGAGGATAAGCATCATAGGGGCATGGCGTCTGCACCTGGCCCCGGAACGATGGCGGCTCCCCGCGCGATAGCCTGCGCCGCAATAAGGTGGTGCCCGCGCATCCCGTCGGCAATTCTCGAGTTGGAGGAACGACAACCGCCAACGAGAGGAGGCACCGATGGAGCGCTATATCGGACTGGACGTGCACGCCGCAAGCTGCACACTCGCGATCGTATCCGGCACAGGCAAGAGGCTGCGGGACTTCCCGGTGGAGACCAGTGGCCAGGCCTTGATCGAGGCCGTCTCGGCGATCCCGGGCCACCGTCACCTGATCCTGGAGGAAGGCACCCAGAGTGCCTGGCTGTACGAGACGCTGGAGCGCCACGTCGACGAGATCGTCGTCGTGAACGTGCGCGAGAGCCGGGGGCAGAAGAACGACTCTCGCGATGCCTACGGCTTGGCCGAGAAGCTGCGGATCGGCGCGATCGACAAGCCCGTGTTCAAGGCGCCGGTTCAGTTTCGCAAGCTGCGGGAGACGGCCCGGGTTCACGAGATGCTGGTGCGAGATGTCGTGCGGGTGCAGGCCAGGCTCAAGTCCATCTACCGGTCCCGTGGAGTTGCGACCCCGGGTGCGACCGTCTACAGCCCGGCGCATCGCCAGCACTGGCTCGCCAAGCTGCCGCCGGCCAGTGCGTACGCTGCGGGCAGGCTCTACGAGCACTACGATGCCCTGACCGGGATCAAGGACCAGACGACGGCCGAACTCGTTGCCGAGGCCAAGCGGTTCCCGATTGCGCGCATCCTGGCGACCGCACCCGGGCTCGGCCCGATCCGCGTGGCGCGCATGATTCCGATCGTGGTCACACCGCACCGGTTTCGCACAAGGCAGCAGTTCTGGAGCTACTGCGGGCTCGGGATCGTCATGCGGTCGAGCTCGGACTGGATGAGAACCGCCGACGGCGGTTGGGCACGGGCGCAGGTCCAGAAGACCCGCGGCCTGTCGCGCCGCGACAACCACACACTGAAGGCGATCTTCAAGGGCGCGGCCACCACGGTGATCACGCAGGGCAAGGCCTGTCCGGTCTACGACGACTACAGGCGACTGCTGGACGCGGGTACCAAGCCCAACCTCGCCAAGCTTACGGTCGCCCGCAAAATCGCAGCTGCGGTGCTGCGCATGTGGAAGGACGAGGAGGTTTACAGGCCGAAACGAACGATCGCCGAGAAGTCGGAATCGCGTTGCACCGTGCAGGCAGTCGTGTAGTCCATCCGGCGTTTCGAGCCGACACGACCACGCACACGGTCGATAACGGTTCGCAGGTGCGCATCCATAAATTCCTTGGCCAGGATGCCCAAAGCAGTCCAAGGCCCCCAGGATAAGCTATGCCCCTGCGGAGTACCGAAAGAAGCAGTGGCCGCAAGAGGCCCAGATGGAAAGGTGGTACCCACTTCACCGTGAAAGACCGACGAGCTCTCGCAACGACCGATGCAGTGAATGCACGAAACGCGAACGGAAAGATCGAACACGAACCGGACCTGACTCGAGAACGTCGAGGTGCTCCGAAGGCAGACGCCGGATTGCAGATCCGATCGCGGCGCCACGGCGAAGTGTGTCTTGACATCCTCCCCTATGGAAAGCGTTTCAAGCGGGGATCCTTCCCTGTCCGCCGACGTCCGATAATCCTCTTTCTGTCAACTTGCCCGGGCCTGTCACCACGTCTGGTGCCTTCTCTACCGCCCCGACCCGGGTTGATTCAAGGTTCACGGCTCTGGCCGCTTTGGTATGGGACCGGCGCCGCCCGATCCTGGGCGAACTTTCCCGTCTCGTCCCGGTGGATCGCGACAACACCGCGGCGCCGTGAAGGGATGCGCTTCTCCGTTTCCCGCCGCTCCTCGAAGGTCAGGACGGCGATTCCCCATCGGGCGGCGAGCGGCTTCCGCCTCTACGGTTCGTCGCCGCTGCCGACTGCGCGGGGAGCACTCGCATCCGGCCGCCGCACCGCTCGCAATGCAGCACGTCGATCGCGAAGACCCGTCGCAGAAGTTCGCTCCATGGGAACCGCGAAGACCTGACGGCGGGTCGATGCGGGATCCGTGAAGCCGCGGTCGAAGCGGGTCTATCTGCCGGAACCACATACCGCCGCCAGTGCGCGCACGGCGCGAGCACGCCGTGATACCGAACCTGGTGGACACGCGGCGGCGGTACCTGCGCCGCGAGGCGCGCGACGAACTCCCGCGGCTCGAACACGATCGCCGAAGTCCCATCGTTCCAGCGGTGACGAAGCTTCAGGACCACGCGTCCGTCCTCGAGACGGTGCAGCCGCGAGGATGCCACGGCGGGCCGCGCGATGTACCGGCACAGCCGTTCGAGGCCCGCACGATCGTGCGCGTGCACCGAAACGCCGGCGTGCAGGCTGAACCCGCCGAGCACCGCGGCGCAGGCAGCGGCAATCGGTCCTTGTCCCGAGGCCTGCACGGATCTTCCGAGACGGACGACGCGGCCACCGGCCGAGTTCGCTCGGCCCCTCGATAGGGCCGCGGACCTCTGGTACGTGGGGCCGCCGGTCGCGCCGGCCGACCGATCCTGTCCACGACTTTCGCCGTCATGCTGAACTGCCCGCACTGCACCGCTCCCGTCACGCGGACCGACCTGCTCGCAAGGCGACTCCTGCGGGAACGAACCTGCCGCTCCTGCGGCGGCGGCTATTTCGAGGGCGGCACGACGGTCGGCGTGGGAATGATCGCCGCGGCAGGCATGGTCGCCGCCGGTCTCGATGCCGGGGCGCAACTGCCGGAGTGGGCGCCACCGGTCATCCTGTTCGGGACCGCCGTGGTGGCGGTGCGGTACACGCACGGCTGCCAGCCACGAAAGATCGAGGAGGTCCGGTCAGCCCTCGTTTCCATCCTGCTCGTCGTTCCGGTCGTCGCCCTGGTGGTGCGGACGATCCTCCGGGCCGTTTCCCCGTGACGGCGGACCGCGCCCGCCAGCGCCGACGCCGGTTCGGCCCGTTCGGTGCGACGTGGCTTCGCCGATGGACGCTGCGGCTCGGCATCGCGGCGTTCGTCACCCTGGCGATGCCGGCCATCACCGTCATCGCGCTGATCTCCATCATCGGCATTCCGCTTGGCCTCGCGCTGATGGCGACGCCGTTCCTGTTCGTCGTCGTCGCGCTCGCCAGCCTCGCGCAGCGACTGCTCGGTCGCGACGGCCCGCTCGCTGTCGCCGCGAGCCTCGTGCTGGCCGTCGCCGTGCTGGCGTGCGTGTCCGCCTACTGCAACTGGCGACTCGACCGCCAGGGCGACGAGTGGCTCGCGGGCGACGTGGACACGCTCGCGAAACCGCTTCGGGCCGTCTCGATCGGGCTCGCGAGCACCGATTTCTTCGTCTGGTCGAAGGGACAGACCCGCTGCGACGAGCTCTGCCAGCGGCTGTTGCTCTCCGGCGCGGCCGCACGCGTGATCGTTCCCGACCGGCGTCCGGACGACAAGAACTGGAGCGCGACGACGCCGGCGTTCGCGTTCCACCTGGAGCAGCGCGCGAGTTGCCCCGACGTCCAGCTCCCGGGACGCACCAGTGGCGATCCGGTCGACGAGGCCAAGCCCGACGAAGCGATGCGCCTCGCCATCGCGAACGGTCGCTGCCTGGTCGAGGAACGCGCGACGATGGCCGACGCCGAAGCGGTCGTCGTCACGGGCCGCGTCCAGCACGGCGAGCGGGAAGTCAGCGCGGGGCTCTCGCTGACGGCTGACACCGTGACGGTCGATCGTGCGGCCGT
>CAYYZO010000120.1:0-1386 GCA_964476185.1 uncultured Myxococcales bacterium | reverse complement strand
CGTGGCCTCGACGCCGAGGGACCGCTTCCCGCGGCGACGAGGCAGGTGATCGAGGATCTCTTCTCCTCGTTCTTCCAGGTGAAGCAGCTCGACGAGGCGACGCGTCTCCTCGCGTTTCGCGCGCTCGCCGATCCGCGCGTGCCGGCACCGCGCGACACGTGGATGCTCGTGCAGGCCTGCGCCCGAGCCGACCAGGCGATCCAGGCCGAGCTGGCCGACCTCCTGTTCCGCAAGCTCCTGGCGACCGACCCCGCCCAGCGCGAGGACCATCCGACGTATCTCGGGTATCCGTCTGCCTACCTCGCGACCGCGATCCGCATGCTGCCGCCGCAGGCGGTGATCGGCCATCGACGCGAGCTCGAAGAGATCGCGCGCGATCCCGCGCGCCGGCTGCGCGCCCATCCGGTGCTGCCGCAGCTCGCGGCGTTCGGCGCGGACGTGGTGCCGACGCTGCTCTACCTCGTGGAGGAGGGATTGGCGCTGAAGACCGCCGGCGGCTCGTCGAAGGATCGGGACCGCGAGGAATGGCAGAGCGTCTATCGCAGCGGGCTCCTCGGGCTCTGCAGGATCGGCGCCGATGCTTCCGCCGCGCTGCCGCCGCTGCTCGTGCGCCTGCACGACGGCACGCTTCCGACCGACCGATCGCAGCGGGAGCTGTTGCTGAAAACGTTCGTCCGGCTCGGCGCGGATCCCGCGGAACTGCGTTCGCGGCTCGCGCGCGATCCGTCGGACGAGGGAGCGGCCGAGTTCGACCGCCACGTCGAACGGGCCCGCACGAGGCCGGACTGCAATTGAGCGCGCCCGCCGCGAAGCGGCCGATGCAGTGAATCAGGGGCGCGGCGGCGACGCGGCCGGAGCGGAACGCTCGACGGGCTCGGCCGCGATCGCGCGAACGGTGGCGCGTTCGAACGGCGGCAACTCGCTGCCGAACAGGATCATGCGGTAGCGGTCCTGTTCGCCGGGCGGGATCGGGACGACCGCGGGGTCGGGATCCGTCGATGCATCGAGCAGGCGTTCGGCTCCGTAGTTGTAGCCGTCCTGGCGATGCACGACGCGGCCGTCCGCGTCGACCAGCTCGAACGCGAGATGCGCCGCGCGCAGCGGCACGGCGGACGTGTTGCGCAGGACGCCGCTGATCACGAACAGCTCGCCGCGCTCGGTTCGAATCTCCGGCGCGTCGATCCCCGTGCCGTCCATCGCCTCGTCGCCGAACACGCCCGACCAGTAGCTCGACACGCTCTCGATCCGGATGCTTTCGGCAGACGGCAGCGGGGAGCGCGCGCTGCAGGCGACGCAGATCGCAGCGACCGCCGCGAGAACGGCGCGCGCGGCCCGTGTCACCGCCGGTACTTCTCGGCCAGCGCGTACTTCTCGTCGAGGCCGACG
>CAYYZO010000119.1:0-8553 GCA_964476185.1 uncultured Myxococcales bacterium | reverse complement strand
CGGCATCCGTATATTGCACGGCGTCCGCATCGTAGAGAAGGGAAACCGCAAGCAGAGCCATCTTGGCCTCCGCGCTACACCGACCGGCAGATGCGAACCCGCGCCGGGCGGATGCGACCCACTTCACGAAATCTAGGCCGATGCCCCCGCTCCCAATCCTGGTGCCCTTCGAGGCGGCTACGCACCCACGCGAGGATGGCCGGGGCGTCGAGTTCGAGATCCAGAATTCCTGAAAGAGCGGCTTGCGAACATCCCACGGCGTCGGCGCGTAGACCTCGCTGCCGTTGCCTTCGGGGTCGCGATGGCGGATCGGCCACGGCTCGCCCCGGAACACGGCTGTAGGCAGCGGCCGGTCGAGTCCGCGGCAACGCGGGTCCGCGGCGATCCGCGACCGCCAGCGCGGAAGATCACCCCGGAAGGCGACCTCCAACGCGGAATCGATGCGCCTACGAAAAGCGCCCTACCGTCCGGCCGGCGCTCCCTTGATCTCGCCGATCTGTCCCTGCGACGACTTCATCAGGTACTCGTTGATGAACTGGTCGATGTCGCCGTCGAGCACCGCGTCGGTGTTGCCGACTTCGTAGCCGGTGCGCACGTCCTTGACGAGCCGGTACGGCGCGAGGACGTAGTTGCGGATCTGGCTGCCGAACGCGGCCTCGACCTTCGTGGTGCCGAGCTCGGCGAGCCGGGCCTCCTGCTTCTGGCGCTCGAGCTCGTACAGTCGCGCGGCGAGCAGCTTCATCGCGAACGCCTTGTTCTTGTGCTGCGAGCGCTCGTTCTGGCACGCGACGACGAGGCCGGTCGGAAGGTGCGTCAGGCGCACGGCCGAGTCGGTCTTGTTGATGTGCTGGCCGCCGGCGCCGCCGGCGCGGTACGTGTCGACGCGCAGGTCCTCGTCGCGGATGTTGATCTCGATCGTGTCGTCGAGCTCGGGCCACACCATCACCGACGCGAACGAAGTGTGGCGGCGCCCGGCGTTGTCGAACGGCGAGATCCGCACCAGGCGGTGGATGCCGGCCTCGGCGCGCATGTAGCCGTAGGCGTACTCGCCCTCGATGATCAGCGCGGCCATCTTGATGCCGGCGCCTTCGCCGGGCTGCAGGTCGGTCAGCGTGGCCTTGAGGCCGCGCCGCTCGGCCCAGCGCAGGTACATGCGCAGCAGCATCTCGGCCCAGTCCTGGCTCTCGGTGCCGCCGGAGCCGGGTCGGATCTCGACGATCGCGTTGTTGCGGTCGTACTCGCCGGACAGCATCTGCTGCAGCTCGATCTCGTCGAGCTGCTTCTCGCAGGTCTCCAGGTGCGTGGTCAGCTCGGC
Organism: uncultured Myxococcales bacterium; assembly: GCA_964476185.1. Lineage (GTDB taxonomy): Bacteria > Desulfobacterota > Binatia > UBA1149 > CAITLU01 > DATNBU01. Next base: position 7,238 of record CAYYZO010000119.1, on the reverse strand, counting down.
GAGCGCGCCCTCGTCGCCGTCGTCGGCCATCTCGAGGTAGACGCCGACGTCGTCGTTGGCCTGCCTCAGGCTCGTGAAATGGTTGATCTTCGACTCGAGCGCGGAGCGCTCGCGCAGCACCACGCCGGCGGCCTCGCGATCGTCCCAGAGCGAGGGATCTTGGCTGCGGGCGTCCAGTTCTTCGAAACGCTTGCGGAGGGAGTCGACGTCAAAGACGCCGCCCCAGGAGATCGATTCTCTCCTGCAGGGCGGTCACTCTCGTGCGGATTTCCGGCTCAACTTTCGCCATGATCGGCGGAGAGTTCCACGGGAGCGGCGCGCGATCAACGGTCCCGGCGGCCCCGGCCCGGCCGGACGGGCGGCGGCCCCGGTCAGCGCGCGGCGGCCGCTCGCCGCTGCAGCGCCGCGAACAGGCCGAGCACGACGACGAGCGCCTCGCAGACGTGCAGGAACACGTCGCCGTACTCGCGGTAGAACGACCAGACGTCGCGCACGAGCACGGTCTCGACCACCACGTCCTGCTCGAACAGCGCCGTCGTGCCGCCGATGCGCCCCTCGTCCGTCACGAACGCGGAGATGCCGGTGTTCGTCGCCCGCACGAGCGGCAGCCGGTTCTCGATCGAGCGCATCGACGCCATCACGAGGTGCTGCACGGGCGCGGCGGTCTCGCCGTACCACGCGTCGTTGCTGATGTTCACGAGGAAGTCGGCGCCCTCGACCGCGAACGTCCGCACGAGCGACGGGAAGATGCCCTCGTAGCAGATCAGCGTCGCGAACCGCGCGGGCCGCGCGTCGGCCGGCTCGCCCGAGAGCGGCGCGAGAGGCCGGGTCTCGAAGATCGTGCGCTCGCGGCCACGCCCGAACTCGCCGATCGCCTCGACCGCGACTTCGACGAGGCCGAACAGGCCTCCGAGCGGGATGTACTCGCCGAACGGCACGAGCTGGATCTTGTCGTATGGCCCCGCGAGGCCACCGTCGGCGCGCACGAGCCAGGCCTGGTTGTACGGCTTGACGCCGTCGCCGCGGTTGTCGAGGCCCGGAGCGCCGACGAGCAGGTCGATCCCGCGCTCGCGCGCGACCTTCGCCAGCCCGGCCGAGCGCGCGTCGTGCTGCAGATAGAACGGCAGCGCGGCCTCGGGCCAGACGACGAGCTCGGCTCCGGCGTCGGCCGCTTCGCGCGTCAGCTCCAGGTACTTCGCGAGGATCTCGTTCTGCAGCGTCTCGTCCCACTTGAGCGCCTGCGGGATGTTGGCCTGCACGATGCCGACGCGAAGCTGGCCCGTGTACGGGATCTCGCGAAGCTCGCCGAGCCGCCACAGGCCGTAGGCCAGCAGCAGCGCCGGGCACGCCGCGGCGAGCGCGAGCGAGGCCGCGGCCGAGCGGCGGGGGCCGCGGCGCCACGCGACGACCGCCTCGGACACGGCCGCGTTCGCGAGCACGATCACGGCCGAGAGCAGGAAGACGCCGCCGAGGTCGGCGGCCTGCAGGATCCAGTTCAGCCGCACCTGCGAGTAGCCGAGCAGGTTCCACGGGAACTCGGCGACGAACCACGTCCGCACCCACTCGACGACGGCCCAGACGACGGGCGCGGCGAGCAGGCGCGGCACGCCGCCCGACGCGAGGTACTCGAGCGCGGCGGCGAACAGGACGTGCGAGTACGCGGCGACGGCGGCGAGCAGCACGAGCAGGCCCTTCGCGACGACCGGCGGGACCGACGTGAAGTTGCTGATCGTGTCGGGGATCCACCAGAGCGTCAGCGCGTAGAACACGAACCCGGAGGCCCAGCCGAGGCGGGCCGCCGCGCGCACCGGCTGGCCGCGGATCGCGAGCAGCAACGGCACCAGCGCGATCCACGCCAGGTACATCTGGCCCATGCGCGGGAACGCGGCGGCGAGCAGCGCGCCGCTCGCGACCGACTGCACGAGCCTGGTCCGCGAGGCCGTCACGCGCGCGGCTCCCCGTGGCGCTCGGCGCCGCCGGCCGGCGCGACCCGCACGAAGCGGCTCACTGCTGGCCTTCCCACGCGCAGGCGATACCGCGCGCGGCCAGCTCGCGGACCACGCGCGCTTCCTCGGCGCGCATGTGCAGCGCGTCGCCTTCGTCCTCGTGGTCGAAGCCGACGAGGTGCAGCACGCCGTGCAGCAGCAGGCGCGCGAGCTCCTCCTCGACGGTCCAGCCGCCTTCGGCGGCCTGGCGGCGCAGCACGTCCACGGAGACGACGACGTCGCCGAGCATCGGCGACGCCTGCGGCATGTCCTCGCCTTCGACCTGCGAGAACGACAGCACGTCGGTGGTGGAATCCTTGCCGCGCCAGTCGCGGTTCAGCTCGCGCATGCGCCCGTCGCCGACCAGCGCGACCGACAGCTCGTCGCCGCTGTGGCCGATGCACTCGAGGATGGCCTGGGCGAGGCGGAAGGCGTCCTTCGCGAGCGGGGACGGCCCGGCGTCTTCGTCGCCCTCCTCGATGACCTCGACCGGCATCGGGTCAGGAGGACGGGCGCCGCGGCGCCTGCGACTTGTCGTACGCGCTGATGATGCGCTTGACGAGCGGGTGGCGCACGACGTCCTTGTCGCCGAACTCGACGAACGCGATGTCGGGGATCTTGCCGAGGATCTTCCACGCGTCGTGCAGGCCCGAGACGTGCGTGCTCGGCAGGTCGACCTGCGTGATGTCGCCGGTCACCACCGCCTTCGACTCGAAGCCGAGCCGCGTCAGGAACATCTTCATCTGCTCGCGCGTCGTGTTCTGGGCCTCGTCGAGGATCACGAACGCGTTGTTCAGCGTGCGGCCGCGCATGAACGCGAGCGGCGCGACCTCGATCGTGCCGCGCTCGATCATCGTCTGCGCCTTCTCGAGGCTGACCATGTCGTGCAACGCGTCGTACAGCGGCCGCAGGTACGGGTTCACCTTCTCGGCGAGGTCGCCGGGCAGGAAGCCGAGCTTCTCGCCGGCCTCGACGGCCGGGCGCGTCAGGATGATGCGCGAGTACTTCCCGCGGAACAGGTCCGCGACCGCCATCGCCATCGCGAGGTAGGTCTTGCCGGTGCCGGCGGGCCCGATGCCGAACGTGAGGTCGTGGCCGTGGATCGCCTCGACGTAGAGGCGCTGGTTCGTCGTCTTCGGCGCGATCTCCTTGCCGCGCGGCGAGACGAAGACCGGCCGGCGGTACACGTCCGCGAGCGTCGCGGTCTTGCTCGACCCGAGGATCTCGATCGCGCGCGTCACGTCGGCGGGGCCGATGGAGCGGCCGCCCATCGCCATGCCGTAGAGCTCGCGCAGCACGCGGCCGGCGAGCTCGATCTGGTGGTCGTCGCCGTCGATGCGCAGGCCGTCCGTCGTGATCGAAACGCGCACCTCGAGCGTTTTCTCGAGCGCCCGCACGTTCTCGTCGTGGCTGCCGAAGAGCTCGTGCAGCCGCTGCGGATCGGCGAACTCAAGGCTGGACGACGATTTCGTGGGCTTTCTCCAGCAGCGCGGGGATCCCCGCGGGGTTCTTGCCGCCGGCCTGCGCGAAGTCCGGCTTGCCGCCGCCGCGGCCGTCGATGAGCGGCACGAGCTGGCGGATGATCTCGTTCGCGTTGAATTGCGAGGTGCGGTCGGGAGTGACGGCGACGAGCACGCTGGCGGAGCCGTCGTCGGCCGCCGCGAGCACGACGACCGCGGAGCCGAGCCGCTCGCGCAGCCGGTCGCAGACCGAGCGCAGCGACTTCGCGTCGATGCCGTCCACGCGGGAGACGACCACGCTGGTGTCCCCGCTCTTCTTCGCCTTGCCCGCGAGCTCCGCGACGACGTCGCGCGACTGGCCCTGCGACGCGCGCTCGAGCTTCTTCTCGAGCTCGCGGCTCTCGGCCAGCAGCTTCTCGATGCGGCCGACCGTGTCTTCCTCGCGGATCCGCAGCAGGGCCGCGACCTCGCGCAGGATCTCGTCGCGGCGCCGGACCAGGTCGAACGCGTTCCGGCCGGTGGAGGCCTCGATGCGGCGCACGCCGGCGGCCACGCCGCTCTCGGCGGTCAGCCGCAGCAGCCCGATGTCGCCGGTGCGCGCGACGTGGGTGCCGCCGCACAGCTCGATCGAGTAGTCGCCCATCTTCAGCACGCGCACGACGTCGCCGTACTTGTCGCCGAAGAACGCCATCGCGCCGGCCGCGATCGCGTCGTCGTACGGCATCTCGGTGGCCGTGACCTCGTAGTTCGCGCGGATCGCCGCGTTGGTGTCGGACTCGATGTCCGCGAGCTTCTCGTCGGGCACCGGGCCGGAGTGGTTGAAGTCGAAGCGGAGCCTGGCCGGATCGACGAGCGATCCCTGCTGGTGCACGCCCTTGCCGAGGTGGTGGCGCAGTGCCGCGTGCATCAGGTGCGTGGCCGAGTGGTTCAGCCGGATCGCCTGGCGGCGCGCGGCGTCGATCTCGAGGCGCACGTCGCTGCCGACCGAGACGTCGCCCTTCTCGACGCGCACGAGGTGGACGATCACGTCGGGCGCCGGCTTCTGCGTGTCGAGCACGCGGATCATGAGGCCCGCCGGTCCCTCGATCGTGCCGGTGTCGCCGACCTGGCCGCCCGACTCGCCGTAGAACGGCGTCAGGGCGACGACGAGCTCGCCCTCCTCGCCTTCGGCGAGCAGCGGCACCAGTTCGCCGGCCTTCGCGAGCGCGAGCACGCGCGAGTCGCACGCGTTCACGTCCTGTCCCGCGAACTTCACGCCGTGCTCGCGCGCCGCCGCGACGATCAGCGTGTAGTCGCGCGCGCCGCCCCTGGCGGCCTGCGCTCCGCGGGCGCGCTCGCGCTGCTGCTCGAGCGCCGCCTCGAATCCCTCGCGGTCGACGGCCATGCCGCGGCCGCGCAGGATGTCGTCGGTCATGTCGACCGGGAAGCCGTAGGTGTCGTAGAGCCGGAACGCGACGTCGCCGGGCAGCTTCGTCGCCGAGCCGCCGCTCTTCTGCTTGAGGTGCGCGATCTCGGTGTCGAGGTGGACGAGGCCGCGGTCCAGCGTCAGGCCGAAGCGCTCTTCTTCCTCGCGCACGGTGTCGACGATCTTCTCGCGGTCGTCGCCGAGCTCCGGGTAGGCGCTCACCATCGTGTCGATGACGGTCTCGCAGATGCGGTACAGGAACGCGTCCGGCAGCCCGAGGTTCTTGCCGTGGCGCGCCGCGCGGCGCAGCAGGCGGCGCAGCACGTAGCCGCGCCCCTCGTTCGACGGCTCGATGCCGTCCGAGATCATGAACGAGACGGCGCGGCTGTGGTCGGCGAGCACGCGGAAGGAGACGTCCTTCTCGTGGTTCGCGCCGTAGGCGACGCCCGACAGCTTCTCGGCCGTCTCGATCAGGCGCCGCAGCAACGAGCCGTCGTAGTTGCCGTCGACGTTCTCGAGCACCGCCGCGACGCGCTCGAGCCCCATGCCGGTGTCGACGTGCTTGGACGGAAGCTCGTGCAGCTTGCCGGCCTCGTCGCGGTGGTACTGGATGAAGACGAGGTTCCAGAGCTCGATGTAGCGCGCGCAGCCGGCGTTGACGGCGCAGACGTGGCCGGCGACGTGCTGCATGTCGCAGGAGCCGGGGCCGCGGTCGATGTGGACCTCCGAGCACGGACCGCAGGGGCCCGTATCGCCCATCTCCCAGAAGTTGTCCTTCTCGGCGAAGCGCAGCACGCGGTCCCGGCCGATGTCGGTGACCCGGTGCCAGAGCTGCTCGGCCTCGTCGTCGGTCTTGTAGACGGTCGCGTAGAGCCTGTCCTTGGGCAGGCCCCAGACCCCGGTCAGCAGCTCCCACGCCCACTCGATCGCCTCGGTCTTGTAGTAGTCGCCGAACGACCAGTTGCCGAGCATCTCGAACAGGGTGTGGTGGTAGGTGTCGCGGCCGACGTCCTCGAGGTCGTTGTGCTTGCCGGAGATGCGCAGGCACTTCTGGCTGTCCGCCACGCGCGAGGCCGGCGGGTCGGCCAGGCCGAGGAACACGTTCTTGAACTGCACCATCCCCGAGTTCGTGAACATCAGGGTGGGGTCGCCGACCGGGACGATCGGCGCGCTCGGAACGATCAGGTGGCCCTTCGAACGGAAGAAGTCGAGGAAGGACTTGCGGACTTCGGTGCCTGTCATGCAGCGACGAGGGGATACTAGGAAACGTCCAGCAAGTCACGCACGAGGGAGGCCGGGTAACCGCGCGCCAGCATGCGCCGAAACAGGCGGTTTTTCGCTGCATTCTGCCCGGTTTCCGCGCCGCGGACCGTCAGCGTTCGGCGCAGCGACTCGAGCACCGCGGCCGCCCGTTCGCGTTCGGCCCGGGCCCCTTCCTCGCTGCCGAACACGCCGGCCAGAGCGGCCTCGGCGGTGTCCGGATCGATCCCGCGCGCCGCGAGCTCGCCGCGGATGCGGTGGCGTCCCTTGCCGAGCCGCTCGAAGCGGTCGCGCGCATAGCGCTCCGCCCAGGCGATGTCGTTGGCGAGGCCGAGCTCCCGCAGCCGTGCGAGCGCCGCTTCGACCTCGTCCTCGTCGTAACGGGCCGCCAGCCGCTCGCGCAGCTTCTTTTCCGGCCAGGAGCGCGCCGCGACGAGGGAGATCGCGAACTCGATCGCCGTCGTCGGGCGCGCTCGGCCGTCAGCGGACATGGCCTACTTGGTGCCGCTCGCCTTCGCCGCCTTCGCCTTCTTGGCCTCGGCGTCGCCGTCGGCGGCGAGGCCGCCCGTGACGACGGTCAGCTGCGGCGCCAGCGACGGCAGGCCGACGGTTTCGCGGACCTTCGACTCGATCTGGTTCGCGACGTCGTGGTGCTCGCGCAGGAATTCGCACGCGTTCTCGCGGCCCTGGCCGAGCCGTTCGCCGCCGTACGAGTACCAGGAGCCGCTCTTCTCGACGATGTTCATCTCGGCGCCGAGGTCGAGCAGCTCACCGGGCTTGTTGACGCCCTGGCCGTAGAGGATGTCGAACTCGGCCTCGCGGAACGGCGGGGAGACCTTGTTCTTGACGACGCGCACGCGCGTGCGGTTGCCGATCACCTGCTCGCCCTGCTTCAGGGACGCGATGCGGCGGATGTCGAGGCGCACCGACGCGTAGAACTTGAGCGCGTTGCCGCCCGTCGTCGTCTCCGGGTTGCCGAACATCACGCCGATCTTCATGCGGATCTGGTTGATGAAGATGACGATGCAGTTCGACCGCGAGATCGTGCCCGTGAGCTTGCGCAGGGCCTGCGACATCAGGCGCGCCTGCAGGCCCATCTGCGGCTCGCCCATCTCGCCCTCGATCTCG
>CAYYZO010000118.1:0-8688 GCA_964476185.1 uncultured Myxococcales bacterium | reverse complement strand
GCCGGCTCCGGTCGCGCGGCCCGAGCCGCCCCGCGCCGCGCCGCCCGTGCAGCGTCCGCCCACGGCGCCGCCCGCACCGCAGCAGCAGGCCGCTCCGCCGGCGGCGCCCGCCGCCGCGAGAGCCCCGCAACAGCAGGCCGCCGCGAGCGGCGCCGATCCGGCGCCCGCCGAGCGCGGCGACCGCCTGCCGCTCGCCGGCAGGCCGAACGCCGCGGCCGTCGAGGCGTGGACCGGGCCGGAAGGCGAGCCGCCGATGCCGCTGTCCGAGGAAGAAGCGCTCGCGCGCCGCTGGGAAGCGTTCCTCGACGACATCAAGCGCCGCTACGGCCTCGACCTCTACGTGACGGTCACGAACTGCAAGCTGGCCTCGATGACGCCCGAGTTCGTGGACATCGTGCCGATCCAGGCGAGCTTCGCGCAGAAGCTGAAGAACCCGACCGTGATGAACCGCGTCACCGAAGTCGCGCGCGCGCACTTCGGCAAGGCGGCGACGGTGCGCGTCGTCGACGGCTCCCAGGCCGAGGTCGGCGGCCTGACGCTGCAGGGCATCACGGACGAGCGCACCGCGAAGAAGAAGCAGCAGGCCGTCTCGGACCCGTTCGTCGAGAAGCTCGTCGGCGACCTCGGCGGCCGCGTCACGAAAGTTTCGATCTTGGAGTGAAGCGCTCGTCGCGCGCGCCTCCAGGCGCCGCGCCGCGCGAGCGCGACAGCGAATTTCCCCGGCTGAACGATCGGCCGGACGAGGGACAGGAGAGGGAAATGGCGGAAGAACCGTCCATGATGCAGATGCTGAAGCAGGCCCGCGCCATGCAGAAGCAGATGAAGCAGATCCAGAAGAAGGTGGACAAGCGCGAGGTCTCGGCGATGGCCGCCGACGGCAAGATCGAGGTCGTGATCACCGGCAAGCTGAACGTGCGCCGGATCCTGGTCGACCAGAGCCTGCTCGAGAACCCCGACAAGCGCGTGCTGCAGGACAACCTGACGCTCGCGGTGAACACGGCGATCCAGAAGGCGCAGAACCTGATGGCGAGCGAGATGCAGAAGATGGCCGGCGACCTCGGCATCCCGCAGGACGCCCTCGGCGAGGCGATGGGCGGCGGCGACGACGACCACGACGACGCGTCGGGTGGTGACGAGGCGGCCGGCGGCGGCCGCCTGCGGCGCTGGTTCGGGCGCTGAACCCGGTCTTCCCGCCCGCAGCGAGCGCCCGGGCCGGCGTCACGCGACGAGCGTGACGCCGCCGGCCCGCTGCCGAGGAGCCTGACGTTGTCCTACACTCCCGCGCTCCAGAACCTGATCCAGATGCTCTCGCGCCTTCCGGGCATCGGCGAGAAGAGCGCGGCGCGCCTGGCGTTCTTCATCCTGCGCGGCGACCAGGCGTACGCGGGCGAGCTCGCTCGCGCGATCTCGGAGGTGAAGTCGCAGACCCGCTTCTGCAGCCGCTGCCACGCGCTGACCGAGGCCGACCCGTGCCCGACCTGCGAGGACCCGCGCCGCGACCGCACGCTGATCTGCGTGGTCGAGGAACCCGCCGACGTCGTCTCGATCGAGCGCAGCCACGGCTTCCGGGGCGTCTTCCACGTGCTGCACGGCTCGATCTCGCCGCTCGACGGCCGCGGCCCCGAGCAGCTGAAGATCCGCGAGCTGGTCGAGCGCGTCGGCAAGGAGCCGATCCAGGAAGTGCTCGTCGCGACGAACCCGACGATCGAGGGCGAGGCGACGGCCGTCTACCTCTCGCGGCTGCTCAAGCCGCTCGGCGTGCGCGTCAGCCGCATCGCGCACGGCATCCCCGTCGGCGGCACCATCGAATACGCCGACCAGGTCACCGTCGGCCGCGCGATCGAAGGCCGGCGCGAGTTGTTGGACGCGCGTCTCGCGCCGGCGTTCGCGCGCGCGAGAACGAGAACGGGCGCGAGGCCGTCGGCCTCGCGCCCTTTCTCGTCGCGTCCCTTGCCCCGGGGGCAGGTCGAAACGCCGGTCGTGCGCCGGTCAGGCCGCCGACGCGGTCTTGCCCGGCAGAGCCGCCTTCGACGTCTCGGGCCAGACCTGGCTCACGAGCACGTCGTCGACCGTCTCGGCGCGGCGTACCACCTCGATCTCGCCGGCGTAGTTGATCGCGTAGACCGCGCTGCGCGGGCGCGTGAACTGGTTCGCGCGCGCGATCGAGTAGGCGCCGGCGTCCAGGATGCACACCGCGCGGCCCTCGGCCGCGCCCGGCACCTCGCGCTTGAAGTACAGCACGTCCTGCGTCGCCAGCGTCGGGCCGGCCACGTTGTAGGCCTTGCCATTGGCCTCGGGTTTCTCGCCGGGGACGACGAGGCGCCACTCGGAGAAGAACAGGTTCTCCGGCACGTCGTTGATCGAGATGTCGGTGAACACCCAGTCGTTCTTGACGATGCGGATGTTGCCGACGACCGTCTGCGCGTTCGCGCACAGGCAGCGGCCCGGCTCGAGCGCGAGGCGCGGGTGCAGGCCCGTCGACTTCACGAGCTCGTGGTACTTCTCCGAGATCGCCTTGCCGAAGTCGTCGATCGACGACGTCTTCTTCTCGATGCGGCCGAGGCGCTCCATCACCTGCGCGAACACGAAGCGGCGCGACATGCGCAGGTTGCGCATGCTCTGGGCGGGGTAGCCGCCGCCCATGTTGATCTCCTCGATCTCGATGCCGCGCTTCTTCAGCGCGCCGACGAGCGCGAAGATCTTCTCGAGGGTGGTCAGGTACCGGCTCGGCGTGAAGATCTGCGAACCGATGTGGGTCATGATGCAGCGGAAGTCGAGGCCGGGGAGCTTGGCGATCTCGACGACGGCCGCCTCGGCCTGCTCGATCGGCAGGCCGAACTTCTCCTTGTAGGTGGAGATGACCTTGTCGTAGTACGGCTTCGACAGCTGCGGGTCGATGCGAAGGCCGACCTTCACCTTCTTGCCGGTCTCGGTCGCGATGCGGCTGATCATGCGCGCTTCGTTCATCGACTCGATGTTGATGAAGCGCACGCCCCACTCGATGGCGGCGCGAAGATCCGCCTCGGGCTTGACGGGGCCGTCGAAGACGACCTTGTTCGGCTGCATGCCGGCGCGGCGCGCGAGCTCCATGTCGAGCGCGCCGGAGATCTCGGCGCCGCAGCCCTCGTCGGCGAGCGTGCGCAGCACGATGCTCTCGAAGTTCGACTTGACCGAGTAGTAGGTCTCGAGGCCCTCGACGCTGGCGAAGGCCTGGCGGAGCCGGCGGTAGTTGTCGCGCAACTGGCCCTGCGAGATCAGGTAGAACGGCGTGGGGTACTTCTTCGCGAGCTCCGCGAGATCGTGGCCGTCGATGGTGGCCTTGCCGCTGGGCTCCCAGTGGAAGTGATCCGACTGCTTCTGAACCGTCATGAAAATGTCCGCTCCTCGATCGTTCCGAAATTCCGCCCCGTCCACGCGGCGATCTACCGCGCGTCGATGATTTGCAGGGTCGGCGTGTTCTTCAGTGCCTTCCTTCGGTCGTGCCGTCCGCGACGGCGATCACTTGCCGCGCAGCAGCCGTCCGCTCGCCCGCACGAGCCCCGGCCAGGCAGAGGGCCGCAAGTAGAGGGGGTCCCGGAAGGTCCACCAGCTTGCCATCATGGTCGAAGCGGCCCCTATCAGCAAGCGCGGGGGTAAGGCCAGCCCGTGGCGCTTCGGCCTGTAACACCGCGTCAGGAAAGCGATCGTGCCGCGCGGCGACACCCATTCGCAGTCCCTTCGGGGAGCCACGGGCGGCCGCACGTCGAGCCCGGTCGCCTGGGCGTAGGCCGCGAGCAGCAGGAAGTGCCCGCCGCGGGTGCCGAGGTTCAGCCACAGCCAGGTGCGCGGGTTCGCGTCGAGCAGCTTGTACTCGCCGGAGCGGATGTCGCGCTTGAACTCCACGTCGCAGATGCCCCAGTAGCCGAGCTCGCGCAGCAGCCTGACGACCGGCTCGAGCAGGCCGGGGTCCTGGACGGTCCGCACGATCAGGCCGTCGCCGAACGGCTCCGGGTACTCGTGCTGCTTGCAGGCGGCGAACCAGTCGAGCACGCGCCCGTCGCGGGCGAGGCTGACGGCGATCGTCACGAGGTTCTCGAACGGGCCCGGGACGGCCTCCTGCAGCAGCGTCGGGAACCCGGCCCGGATCACGTCGCGCGCGGCTTTGGCCGGATCTCCGCCGATCGCCTTGGTGGCGCCGGTGGCCTGCAGGAACGTCGAGATGCCGCCGGTCTCGTTGAGGCGGTAGCGCATGGCGGGCTTGATGAGCCGGCCGCTGGCGGTCATGCCGGCGACGTCGGTCGCGTCGGTGATCTCGCGCGACTCCGGGACGCCGACGCCGACGCGGCGGGCGGCCTCGTAGAGTCGCCGCTTGTCGACGACGCCGAGGATCGTGCCGGGGGCCGGGTGCGGCTTGTCGAAATGCGGCGCGAGCAGGTCGTGGTGCTTCTCGGAGACGATCAGGCCCGCGTCCTCGCTCGCGAACAGCACGGGCCGGACGCTCTGCTTCGCGCCCCACGCCGCCATCGCCTCGGCCCAGCGCGCCGTATCCTCGTAAAGGTCCGGCATCGGCACGTACGTCGCGAAGCGCGAGCGCGCGGCCGGGCCGCGCTTCGGTCCGGCGACGACGACCGGGATGCCGCACGAGCCGAGCTCGCGCGCGGCGGCGAGCGCGCCGAGGTTGTCGGGGAAGACGACGGCGATCGGGAGCGCGCTCACGAGGCGTCCCCTCCGTCGGCGAACTTGAGGATGCCCGCGGCCTTGCGCAGCCGGACGTCGGCGTCGGGCCGGCTGCCCGCCCGCACGAGCAGGCGGCGCAACGGCGCGAGCGCGAAGGCCGCGCGAAGGGCAGGGTGGAAGACGACGCGCTGCTGCACCGGCTTCTTGCGAAAGCCCATCTGCAGCTTGAACGCGTCGAGTTCCTCGACCGGCTCCGGCGACTCGATCCCGAACGTGACTTCGCGGATGCCCCGGCGCACCAGCATCTCCTCGGTCAGCGTGTAGATCAGCGCGTTGTTCGGGTAGTGCTTCAGCTGGTGGTTCGCCGAGCGCGCCTGGAAGAACTCGCAGACGTCGTCGATCCGCACCGCGATCAGGTAGCTCGCGAACTCGCCCTCGTGCCACGCGGTCCAGATCTCGATCGCGGGCTGGTCGTCGGCCGCCGCGAGCATCCGGCGCCAGGTCTCGACCGCGGCGGCCGACGCGCGGTTCTGCCGCTCCATCGTCTCGACGAAGGCCTTCTCGGCGACGGCCACGAGCTCGCGGCCGCTGACGCGGCGGATCTCGTTGCGACCGAGGCCGCGGCGGATCTTGCTGCGCGCGTTGGCCGAGAGTTTCTCGAGCGCGTAGTCGGGCGTGTCGCAGGCGAGCTGGAAGCTCGGCCGGCCGCCGTCCGCGGGCGCGCAGACGTAGCGCAGGCCCGCGAGCTTCTCGCGGCGGATCAGCGCCGAGGCCTCGGCGGCGGGAAGGTGCAGCGCGCGGTGGCTCGGGATCGCGAGCAGGAAGCGCGGCGCGGCCTCGTACCACCACGCGCTCTCGCTGCGCGCGATGCGCACGCCGGAGCGCTCGTAGAAGCGCGCGAGGCCCTCGGCGTCGAGGCTCGGCCCCGCTGCCGCGCCCGCGACTCCGCCGCGCGCTGCCGCCGGCGGCGGGTCGGCCGAGGCCGGAGGCTCCGGCGACGGCGCGTCGCTGGGCGGGGGAATCGTCACCGCGTCGTTCAGACGAGCTGCGGCGTCGACGGCAGCTTGCTCTCGCCCATCAGGAACGCATCGACGGCGCGGGCGCACTCGCGGCCTTCCCAGATCGCCCAGACGACCAGCGACTGGCCGCGGCGCGCGTCGCCGCACGAGAACACGCCGTCGACCGACGACTTCCAGTCCGCGGTCTTCACGTTGCCGCGCTCGTCGAGCTCGACGCCGAGGCCCTCGATCAGCGGGTGCTTCTCGGGGCCGAGGAAGCCCATCGCGAGCAGCACGAGGTCGGCCGGGATCTCGAACTCGGAACCCGCGATCTCGCGCATCTGGCGGCGGCCGTTCTCGTCGGTGACCCACTCGACGCGCACGCACTCCATCGCCTTCACCTTGCCGTTCTCGCCGATGAAGCGGCGGGTGTTGACGGCGAAGTCGCGCACGGCGCCCTCTTCCTGCGAGCTCGAGGTGCGATAGATCATCGGCCAGTACGGCCACGGCATGTCCGGCGTGCGGCCCTCGGGCGGCTTCGGCAGAATCTCGAGCTGCGTGACGCTCGCGGCGCCGTGGCGGTTCGAGGTGCCGATGCAGTCGCTGCCGGTGTCGCCGCCGCCGATCACGACGACGTGCTTGCCGGTGGCCTTCAGCGTGCCGGCCTTCGAGTCGGGGTCGCCGGCCACGCGCTTGTTCTGCTGCGGCAGGAACTCCATCGCGAAGTGGATGCCGTCGAGGTCGCGGCCGGGCGCGGGCAGGTCGCGCGGCGCCGTCGACCCGATCGCGAGCACGACCGCGTCGAACTCCTTGCGGATCTGTTCCACGGAGACGTCGGTGCCGACCGCGCAGCTCGGGCGGAAGGTGACGCCTTCGGCCTCCATCTGCTCCATGCGGCGGTCGATCAGGTGCTTCTCCATCTTGAAGTCGGGGATGCCGTAGCGCATCAGCCCGCCGATGCGGTCGGCGCGCTCGAACAGCGTGACCGCGTGGCCCGCGCGCGCGAGCTGCTGCGAGCAGGCCATGCCCGCCGGCCCCGAGCCGATCACCGCGACCTTCTTTCCGGTCTCGACGAGCGCGGGCTGGGGCCGGACGTAGCCGGCCTTCCACGCGTGGTCGATCACGTTCTTCTCGATCAGCTTGATCGCGACCGGGTCGGCGTTGATGCCGAGCACGCACGCTTCCTCGCACGGGGCGGGGCAGATGCGGCCGGTGAACTCGGGGAAGTTGTTCGTCGCGTGCAGCGCCTCGATCGCTTCCTTCCAGCGGCCGCGCCAGACGAGGTCGTTCCAGTCCGGGATCACGTTCCCGAGCGGGCAGCCGTTGTGGCAGAACGGGATGCCGCAATCCATGCAGCGCGCGCCCTGCGTCTTCAGCGCGTCCTCCGAGGGCTTGCCCTCGAACTCCTTCCAGTCGCGAAGCCTTTCCTCGACGGGACGCCGTCCCGGCGTCTCGCGGTCGTACTCCATGAACCCTGTGATCTTTCCCATGGCCTGGCCTGTTTCCCTTCGTCCCTGGTGACCCGCGGCGGCGTCAGACCGCCGCAAGCTTCTGCGCCTCGGAATCGAGCTGCATCGACTGGAGCACCTTGCGGTACTCGGTCGGCATCACCTTCACGAAGCTCGAGGAGGCGTCGTCCCAGTCGTCGAGCAGCCGCTGCGCGACCGCGCTTCCGGTGTACTGGCGGTGCCGCGACAGCAGCTGGTGCACGCGGCGCCGGTCCTCCTCGGACTCGAGCGTGAGCAGCTCGACCATCCCGAGGTTGCAGTGCGTCCGGAACGTGCGCTCCTCGTCGAGCACGTAGGCGATGCCGCCGCTCATGCCCGCCGCGAAGTTGCGGCCGGTCTCGCCGAGGATCAGCACGGTCCCGCGCGTCATGTACTCGCAGCCGTGGTCGCCCACGCCCTCGACGACGGCGGTCGCGCCGCTGTTGCGCACGCAGAACCGCTCGCCGGCGCGGCCGCGGATGAACACCTCGCCGGCGGTCGCGCCGTAGAGCGCGACGTTGCCGATCAGGACGTTGTCCTCGGCCTTGAACCTGGTGCCGTCCGGCGGGCGGATCACCACCTGGCCGCCCGACATGCCCTTGCAGAAGTAGTCGTTCGCGTCGCCCTTCAGCGTCAGCGAGACGCCGGGCGCCAGGAACGCGGCGAAGCTCTGGCCGGCCGACCCGGTGAAGTCGATCTGCACCGTGTACGGCGGCAGGCCCTCCTCGCCCCACTTCTTCGTGATCTCGTGCGACAGCGTGGTGCAGACCGTCCGGTTGATGTTGCGGATCGGCAGCTCCAGGCGCACGGGCTTCTTCGACTCGAGCGCGGGCGCCGCGAGCCGGATCAGTTCGTTGTCGAGCGCCTTGTCGAGGCCGTGGTCCTGGGTCTCGACGCCGCTGATGGCCTCGCCCGGCTCGGCCTCCGGCTTGTAGAGGACCGCGGAGAAGTCGATCCCCTTGGCCTTCCAGTGCGTGATCCCCTCGCGGACCTTCAGGCACTCCACGTGGCCGGTCATCTCCTGCACCGTGCGGAAGCCGAGCTGCGCCATGATCTCTCGCAGCTCCTCGGCCACGAAGAACATGAAGTTGATGACGTGCTCGGGCTGCCCGTCGAAGCGCTTGCGCAGCTCCGGGTCCTGCGTCGCGATGCCCACCGGGCACGTGTTCAGGTGGCACTTGCGCATCATGATGCAGCCCTCGGCGACGAGCGCCGCGGTCGCGAAGCCGAACTCGTCGGCGCCGAGCAGCGCGGCGATCGCGACGTCGCGGCCGGTCTTGAGCTGGCCGTCGGTCTCGACGCGGATGCGGCTGCGCAGGCCGTTCTCGACCAGCACCTGCTGCGTCTCCGCGAGGCCGAGCTCCCACGGGATGCCCGCGTGCTTGATCGAGCTGAGCGGCGAGGCGCCGGTGCCGCCGTCGTGCCCGCTGATCAGCACCACGTCGGCCTTCGCCTTCGCCACGCCGGCCGCGATCGTCCCGACCCCGACCTCGGCCACGAGCTTCACGCTGACGCGCGCCCCCGGGTTGGAGTTCTTCAGGTCGTGG
>CAYYZO010000117.1:0-8865 GCA_964476185.1 uncultured Myxococcales bacterium | reverse complement strand
GGCGATGATGTCGCCGATCGTGCGGTCGGAGTTGGCCGAGATCGTGCCGACCTGGGCGATCTCTTCCTGGGTCTTGGTCGGCTTGCTGAGCTTCTTGAGCTCGCCGATCACGGCCTCGACGGCCTTGTCCATGCCGCGCTTGAGCGACATCGGGTCGTGGCCGGCGGCGACCATCTTGGCGCCTTCGTTGAAGATCGCGCGCGCGAGCACGGTGGCGGTGGTGGTGCCGTCGCCGGCGACGTCGGAAGTCTTGCTGGCGACTTCCTTCACCATCTGCGCGCCCATGTTCTCGAACTTGTCCTCGAGCTCGATCTCCTTGGCGACCGAGACGCCGTCCTTGGTGACGGTCGGCGCGCCCCAGCTCTTCTCGAGGCAGACGTTGCGGCCGCGCGGTCCGAGGGTAACGGTGACGGCGTCGGCGAGGATGTTGACGCCGCGCAGGAGCTTGTCACGGGTGTCCTGTCCGAAATTGACGATTTTGGGCATGGCTTTTGTTCCTTGGTCCTTTTCGCGTTGGAGCGATGGGTCTTGGGAAGATGGCGCGAAGCCTGGTTACTCGAGGATGCCGAGGACGTCGTCCTCGCGCATGATCAGGCACTCGGTGCCGTCGATGGTGACTTCGCTGCCCGAGTACTTGCCGAAGAGGATGCGGTCGCCCTTCTTGACGGTCAGCTTGTGGAGCTTGCCGTCCTCGGTGCGGCGGCCTTCGCCGACGGCGACGACCTTGCCCTCCTGGGGCTTTTCCTTCGCGGTGTCGGGGATGATGATGCCGCCGGCGGTCTTCTCTTCTTCCTTGACGCGCCTGACGAGAATGCGGTCGTACAACGGACGAATGTTCATCTCTGCGTAGCCTCCTCGGTCCTTCGTGGCCGGACCGGCCAAGTTGGTAATGGGTCCGCGTCCTGACGGTCGCGGAAGATGGCGGTGGGGTAAGTCCCTCCGCGCTCGAGTCAAGGTCGAACCGGAAAGAAAAATGATCGGCCGCTGCCGAAACGGCGGATCGCCCGCCCGTCGGGCCCGCTCAGCGACGCCGCGACAGCTCCTCGGTGTACTTCCGGTACAGGACCTCCCACTCGCGCCCGCCCTCGGGGACGGTGCGCTGCAGGGAGGCGATGCGGGCCCGCACGGCCCGGTCGAGCGCCCCGGAATCGCCGCCGAGGCTCGCGCCGATGCGGGCGGCGATGCGCCGGACCGCGCTGCCGCGGTCGATCACCTCGACGCCGGTGGCCTCGATGGCCTTGGCGATGGCGAGCGACAGCGCCTCGACCCGCTCCTCGCGCAGCCGGACGCTCACAGCACGAACCCCTTCTGCTTGGCGATGCGCTCGCAGAGGCCGGCCATCAGCTTGTTCGGGTCGAGGTGGGGGGCCTGGCGACCCATCTGGGCCAGCGCGGCCTCGGCCTCGCGCCGGATCTCGGCCTCGGTGGCGAAGTTCCGGGCGATCGCGTTCGCGGCGGCCGCCGCGACCTTCGCCATGTCGCCCTTGATCGCCGGCGGGTCCTCGCGGCAAAGGTCGGTGGCGATCTGGATCGCGAGCTTCTGGATGTCCTCGCGCGAAAGGCTCACGGGCGCGGAGAATGGAGGGAGCATCGCGCCGGGGCAACCCGGGGCGGTGGAATGGGCACCGGGGTAGCCCGGCGCGATGGGAGATGGGCCCGGGGCAACCCGGCGCGGTGGAACGGGCACGGCGGCAACCCGTCTTGATGGGGACGGGTGCCGGGGCATCCTGGCGCAGGGGAGCCGGAGCCTGGCCGCGGCGGTCCGGCCCGGCCCGGCTGGATACGCCCCCGCGCGCCGGCCAGCCGAGATCGCATCCGGCCTCCCCACCGGCCGCGTCCCGCGAAACCCCGGAAGAAATCGGCCAAGGTGGGTGACGGGCGGCGGGAGTCGCGATACAACCACCAAGGCCGCACCGCGGTAGAGATTCGGGAAAACGCAGCCATGTCCGCCGCCTCGTCCACGCCCCCGATGCTTCGCCCGCGCCCGCTTCGCCAGGGCGACCGCGTGGCCGTGGTCGCGCCAGCGTCCGTCTACGACGCCGACCGGCTCGCGCGCGGCATCGAGGTTCTCCAGTCGTGGGGACTCGTCGTCGAGCCGCCGGTCGCTTCCTTCCCGCACCGTTACCTGACCGGCACCGATCCGGAGCGCGCCCGCCGGCTCACCGAGGCGTTCGAGCGCGACGACGTGGCGGCCATCATGACCGTCCGCGGCGGCTTCGGTTCGGCGCGCCTGTTCGGCCACTTCGACCCGGCGGTCGCGGCCGCCCATCCGAAGATCTTCCTCGGCTACAGTGACCTGACGATTCTGCTCTCGCGCCTCGTCCGCGAGGCCGGGCTCGTCTGCTACCACGGCCCGATGGTCGCCAGCGACCTGGCGCGGCTTCCCGAAGCGCAGCTCGAGCGCTTCCGCAGCTTCCTGTTCGGCGAGGACGGCTGGTGGACCGGGCGCGACCTGTTCTGCCGGCTCTCGGGCGCCGCGAGCGGCCGTCTCGCCGGCGGCTGCCTGTCGGTGATCGCGACGACGATCGGCACCCCGTACGAGATCGACACCGACGGCGCGGTCCTGTTCCTCGAGGACATCGCCGAGCCGCCGTACCGCATCGACCGCCTGCTGACCCACCTGCTGCACGCCGGCAAGCTCGACGGCGTGAAGGCCGTCATCCTCGGCACGTTCCACGACTGCGAGCCGCCGACGGCGCGCGGGCAGATCACCGACATCGCGGTCGAGATCCTCGCTCCGCTCGGCATCCCCGTCGTCTCCGGCTTCGACGCCGGGCACTACTCCGGAGGCGGCGTGCTGCCGATGGGTTGCCGCGTCCACGTGGATGCGGACGCCGGCACGGTCGACCTGCTCGACGAAGCGTTCGGCGACGGGCGTCCGGTCGCCGCGATCGAGGAGGAGCGAACGCCGCCCGAGCCGACGCGGTCGTGGCCGGAGGCGGCGCCTCCGTCGCCACCTCCGGTGACGCAGCCGTCGTTCGGAACGAACGACCTCGCCCGCAAGGCGGCAGCGGCACTTCGACGGGGGCCTGGCGGCCTGCGGCGATGAGCCCTCCGGACTGGACCCCGGTTGCCCAGATTCTCGACGAGGCGGTGGGACCGGGAAGGGTCGCGCCGGCCGCGGCGCTGCTCGTCGGGCACGGCGGCGACATCGTCTTCGAGCACTCAGCCGGCGTCGCGGGCGTCCCCGGCAACGAGCGCCCCTGCGACGAGACGACGATCTTCGACCTCGCCTCCCTGACCAAGCCGCTCGTCACCGTCGCGCTGACGCTCGACCTCATCTCGCGCGGCAAGCTCGGCTTCGACTCGCGCGTCGCGGACTTCCTGCCCGGATTCGTCGCGGGCGCGGCCGGCGGCGAAGGCGCCGACGCACGCCGTCGGGCCGTTTCGGTGCGGCACCTGCTGCGCCACGATTCGGGGCTTCCGGCCTACCGGCGCTACTTCGAGCGATTCGACGCGACGGCTTGCGCCGCGGCCGGCGCCGACGAGCGCCGCGGCATGTTCGACCTGGCGCTGGCCGAGCCGCTCGAGCGCGACCCGCGCTCGGGCAGCGTCTACAGCGACGTCGGGTTCCTCGTGCTCGGCGCGCTCGTCGAGCAGGTCGCCGGGGCGCGCATCGACGAACTCGCGGCGCAGAGACTCTTCGAGCCGCTCGAGGTCGCCGACGCGGCGTTCGTCGAGAACGCGCGCGGCGCCGAGTCGGCGTTCGCCGCGCGTTGCGCGGCCACCGGGCCGTGCGACTGGCGCGGCTCCGAGGTTCACGCGGTCGTCCAGGACGAGAACGCCTACGCGATGGGCGGCGTCGCGACGCACGCGGGCCTGTTCGCGACCGCCCGCGGCGTTCACCGGCTCGTCGCCGAGTGGGTCGCGGCCGCGGCGGGTCACGGCGTACTGCTCGACCGCCGCATCGTCGGCCACGCCTGGGACCGCTCGGCCGCGGCCGCCGGCGCGGCGCCGTCGACGTGGGCGCTCGGCTGGGACACGCCGACGCCGGGAGCGAGCTCGGCCGGCTCGCGCATCGGCCGGCTCGCCGTGGGCCACCTCGGCTACACCGGCACGTCGGTCTGGATCGACCCGTCGCGACGTGCGCACGTCGTGCTGCTGACCAATCGCATCGCCTGCGGTAGAGACTCCGAAGGAATCCGTGCGCTGAGGCCCCGCGTGCACGACGCCGTGTTCGCGGCCCTCGACCGCCGCTCCGGCTGAGCCGGAAAGCCCGTCCGCGTAGCTGGCGGCCTCGCGGAGCCACGACGCACCAGCGTGCGTCCTCGCTCCCGGAAGCCGATCCGCCCCGCATCCGGACCTTCCTTCGCGGCCCGGCTGCCCGCCACGAGATCACCGAGCAGGGACAACATGACGAACGAGCCTCGCCACATTCACTTCATCGCGATCTGCGGGGTCGGCATGGCGCCGATGGCCGTCATGCTGCGCGACGCCGGCTACCACGTGACCGGCTCCGACAACGCCGCGTACCCGCCGATGGGCGACATGCTGCGCGAGGCCGGCATCGAGGTGCGGCTCGGCTTCGACGCGAAGAACCTCGAGCCGCGGCCCGACCTCGTCGTCGTCGGCAACGCGGTCACGCGCGCGAACCCGGAGGCGCAGGCCGTCGAGGCGCTCGGCATCGAGAGGACGTCGTTCCCCGCCGCGCTCGGCCGCTTCTTCCTCGGCCGCGGCAGCAAGTCGCTCGTCGTCGCCGGCACGCACGGCAAGACCACGACGACCGGGATGCTCGCGCACTGCCTCGCGACGGCCGGCGCGGATCCCGGCTACCTCGTCGGCGGGCTCGTGCGCGACCTCGGCAAGCTCGCGGCGGCCGGGGGCGGCGAGTTCTTCGTCGTCGAGGGCGACGAGTACGACACCGCGTACTTCGACAAGGGACCGAAGTTCCTCCACTACAAGCCGTCGGCGGTGATCCTGACGAGCGTCGAGTTCGACCACGCCGACATCTACACCGACGTCGAGCACGTGAAGTCGTCGTTCCGCAAGCTCGCCGGCATCCTGCCGCCGAACGGGCCGCTCGTCGGCTGCACGGACTACCCGCACCTGCTGTCCGCGATCGACAAGGCCGGCCAGTACCGCTTCGTCCCGTACGGGATGCACTCGCCGGACGGCTGGGAGCCGCGCGCGATCGAGGTCGGCCCGGCCGGCAGCCGCTTCGAGCTGTTCTGGAAGGGACGGCGCGACACGCAGCTCGACCTGTCGCTGGTCGGCGCGATGAACGTGCTGAACGCGACGGCCGTCTACGCGCTCTGCCGCGAGTTCGGCGTCGAGCTCGGCGCGGTCGCCGAGGGACTGCGCACGTACAAGGGCGCCGCGCGCCGCCAGGAGATCGTCGGCGAGGCGGCGGGCATCACGATCGTGGACGACTTCGCGCACCACCCGACGGCGGTCGGGCTGACGATCGCGGCGATCCGCGGCCGCTTCCCGGGCCGCCGGCTGCTGGCGGTGTTCGAGCCGCGATCGAACACGAGCCGCCGCGCCGTGTTCCAGCAGGCCTACGCCGACGCGCTCGCGAAGGCGGACGGGGTCGCGCTCTCGGCCGTGTTCCGCAAGGACAACGATCCGCTGAAGCCGGACGAGATGCTGTCGACCGACCGCCTCGTCGCCGACCTCGCGGCGCGCGGCGTGCCCGCGTGGACCGAGGCCGGGCCGGAGGAGATCCTCGCGCGCCTGCGCGGCGAGCTGCGCGACGGCGACGTCGTGCTGTGCATGTCGAACGGGGCCTTCGGCGGCCTGCCGCGCAAGCTGCTGGCCGCGCTGCTGGCCTGACCGCCCGCTACGACTTCTCGCCGTAGATGCTGCGGTAGTTGCGCATGTTGCGCAGGATGCTCTTCACGTAGCCGCGCGTCTCGCGATACGAGATCTGCTCGATCATCTCGTCCTCGTCCCACGCGGACGCGAGGCCCCTCCACTTCTCGGCGGCCGTCTCGCCGGCGTTGTACGACGCCGCCATCAGCGCGGTGTTGCCGTCGAACTGTTTCGACAGCTGCGCGAGGTAGCGCACGCCGAGCCGGATGTTCACGGCCGGGTCGAACAGGTCCTCGGCGCTCGGCTCCGGAAGGCCCGAGGACGCCGCGACGCGCCTGGCCGTGCTCTCGAGCAGCTGCATCAGCCCGAGCGCCTTGGCCGACGATACGGCCGTCGCGTCGAACGCGGACTCCTGTCGCATCAGCGCGTAGACGAACATCGGCTCGATGCCGGCCGCCCGCGCCTCGCGCTCGACGAGGTCGGCGTGCGCGAGCGGGTAGAAGTACGTGCGCGACTCCTCGTTCGTCAGCTCGCCCTTGCGGTTCATCTCGATCGCGATGCGGAACGCGGCGTCGTAGGCGCCGGAGGCCGGCAGCACCGGAAGCACCGCGCGGCGGGTCGCGGCGTCGAAGCCCTCGAGGCGCGCGGCGAGGTCGCGCTCGGCGAGCGTGACGAGGCCGGCCTCGCGCAGCGTCGGCGCGCGCGCGACCGCCAGCGCTGCCGGCGCCGGCAGCGACTTCGGCGCGTCGAGGCCGCGCGCGGGCGTGGTCGCGGTCCCGCGCCGGCCGAGACGGTTCTCGGCGGCGGCCGCGTAGTAGCCGAGCGGGAACTCGGAGAGCACGGCGAGGTAGAGCCTGCGCGCGTCGTCCTTGCGGCCCAGGCGCTCGAGCGAGCGGCCCTGCCAGTAGAGCGCGTCCGCGCGCCCGT
Organism: uncultured Myxococcales bacterium; assembly: GCA_964476185.1. GTDB lineage: Bacteria > Desulfobacterota > Binatia > UBA1149 > CAITLU01 > DATNBU01. The sequence goes on along the minus strand of CAYYZO010000117.1, from coordinate 2,188 downwards.
CGGTGTCGGAGCCCCGCGGCGCCGACTCGGCCATCTTCGCGAACGCGTCCTCGGCGGTCGTGAAGTCCTTCGCGCGGTAGGACACCCATCCCTGGCGCCATTGGCTTTCGGCGCGCGCGGTGCCGCGCGGCGCCGTCGCCGCGGCTTTTCCATAGAAGCGGATCGCGTCGGCGCGATGTCCCTCGGCGTCGTTGATGCGGCCGAGCGCGTACCAGGCCTGCTGCTCGTCGCCGATGCCGGTCTTCAGCGCGAGCATGCGCTCGAACAGCGCGGCGGCCTCCTTGTTGCGGTCGTCGTTCCAGCGCAGCGTGGCGGCCTCGTAGAGCAGCTTGGCCTTGCGCGTGCCGGCGGCGGCCGCGGCGCGCTTCTCGAAGAAGTCGGCGCCGTCGGCCTTGCCCTGCGAGCGACCGAGGCTGCGGCCGTACGCGAGCTCGGCCTCGCGCTCGACGTCGCTGCCGGCGTACTTCGCGAGAAGCTCGCGCAGCACCGCGACCTGCTCGGCGGTGCGTCCCTCGCGCGCGAGCAGCCTGGCCTCGGCCATCAGCCCCGCGGCGCCGGCCGGCGCGAGCGCGGGGTGCCTGGCACGCAGCTGCACCACGAGGTCGTAGGCCTCGCGCGCAGCGTTCGACAGCGGCGACTTCGTGCGCGCGCACTGCAGGTAGGCGTAGGCCTTCGCGGCGTCCTTCTCCCCGGCGAGCAGGCGGCCGGCCGAAAGGCACACGCTGGATGCCGCGGAACTGTCGGGGGCGTTGCGGCCGTGGCGGTCGGCCAGCGCGACCAGGCGGTCCTCGTCCTTGGAAGCCTCGAGCAGGCGCGCGAGCTCCGCGGTGGCGTCCGCGAACAGGATCGAACCGGGGTGGTCGTCGACGAAGTCCTCGAACTCGCGGCGCCCGCCGGACGTGCTCTCGCGGCTGCGCGCGAGGGCTGCGTAGTAGTCGAGAACGTCGTCGAGGTAGGAAAGCTCGTCCGCGAGGTCGTGGAGGCGGCGGACGGCGTCTTTCGGATCGGCGTCGATCGCGGCGATGGCGTCGCCGAGCTTCGTGTTCGCGAGCTTCGCGTCGCCGACGGCCGGATCGCCGGCAGCCGAAGCCGGCGCTTTCCTCGAGGCGGCCGGCGCAGGCGTCGCGACGGCCGAGAGCGCGGCGGCCGTGACGACCGCGAACACGAAGACGGAGCGCACGAGGCGCGGGCTACGGAGGGTCCCCTCGTTGGTCATTCCGTTGACTTTACCCGAGCCGATTCGAGAATGCAGCGATGGTTTCGCCGCGGCTCGTGCTCGCGTCCGGGTCGCCGCGGCGTCGCGAGCTTCTCTCCCGGGCCGGTTATCGCTTCACGATCGACGTCGCCGACATCGACGAGCCCATCCACGACGGGGAATCGGCCGTGGCCGCGACCACGCGGCTCGCGATCGAGAAAGCCGAAGCGGTGGTCGCCCGCCGCGTCGCCGCCGCGATGTCGTCCGGCGATCCCGGCCGGCCCGATGCGCGCGAGGTCGTGCTCGCCGCCGACACGACCGTCGTGCTCGGCGACCGCATCCTCGGCAAGCCGTCGAGCACCCGCGAGGCCGCCGACATGCTGCTGTCGCTGGCGGGTCGCAACCACGTCGTGCTGACGGCCTGGGCGCTGCTGCCGGTCGCGGGCCGGATCGAAGCCGCCGAGTGCGGCGTGTCGCGCTCGATCGTGCGCATGCGCGAGATCTCCCGCGTCGAAGCCGAGGCGTACGCGGCCGGCGGCGAGCCGATGGACAAGGCGGGATCGTACGCCGCGCAGGGGGAAGGTCGCCGCTTCATCGGCGCGATCCAGGGGCCGCTCGACAACGTGATCGGGCTTCCGATGACGCCGGTCGTCGCCGCGCTCGCGAGGGCCGGCGTGCTTCCGGACCCTCGCGACGTTCCCGATCTCGCGAGGCCGCCGGCGTGAGCGCCGCGGAGGTCCGCTCGCGGCTCGAGTCCGTGCGCGCGCGCGTCGCCGCGGCGGCCACCGCGGCCGGGCGCGATCCGGCGTCGGTCCGCATCGTCGCCGTCACGAAGAAGCTCGGCGCGTCGGCCGTGCGCGCGGCCTACGCCGCCGGCCAGCGCGACTTCGGCGAGAACTACGTGCAGGAAGCGGTCGCGAAGATCGCCGGACTCGCGCCCGAGATGCCGGACGCGCGCTGGCACCTGCTCGGCCGCCTGCAGTCGAACAAGGC
>CAYYZO010000116.1:0-9181 GCA_964476185.1 uncultured Myxococcales bacterium | reverse complement strand
GTGCCTCAACTCCTGCGTCAACGCTTCCTGCGGCGACGGATTCGTCCGCACAGGCGTCGAGCAGTGCGACGACGCCAACGCGGACAATGACGACGCGTGCGTCGGCTCCTGCGTGAACGCCTCGTGCGGGGACGGATTCGTCCGCACCGGCGTCGAGCAGTGCGATGACGGCAACGCCAGCGACGGCGATGCCTGCCTGAGCTCCTGCGTGGAGGCCTCGTGCGGGGACGGCTTCGTGCAGGCCGGCGTGGAGCAGTGCGACGACGGCAACGCCGTCCAGACCGATTCCTGTCTCGATTCCTGCGTCAGCGCTTCCTGCGGCGACGGCTTCCTGCAGAGCGGCGTCGAAGAGTGCGACGATGGCAACCTGGACACGACCGACGCCTGCACCGCGTCCTGCACGGTGGCCGAATGCGGCGACGGCTCCGTGCAGGCCGGAGTCGAGCAGTGCGACGACGGCAACCTCGTGGCCGGCGACGGTTGCAACGAAACCTGTGCAGCGACCTGCGCACCGACTCCCCGGAGCGGGTGCCTCGCGGGTGGCCGATCGAAGATCAAGATCAAGGCCCCCGGCGACGCCGCGCGCACCTCGTTCCAGTGGCAGTGGATGCGCGGCCCCGCGATCGACGCGACCAGCCTCGGCAATCCGCTGTCGACCGGATCGTACGAGCTCTGTTTCTACCGGAACCTGCCCGGGAGCGGCGCGCTCAACGCCGACGTGATCCTTCCGCCGGGACCGCTGTGGCTGTCGAAGGGCACCAAGGGCTACCAGTACAAGGATCGCGCCGGCACGACGGGCGGCCTCGGCGACCTGCGAATCTCGGCCGGTCCGGAGGGACGCACCAAGCTCAAGGTCCGCGGCCGCGGCGCGAACCTGCCGGGCGGCCTGCTGCCCGCGACATCGTACACGATGCAACTCGTCGACCTCTCCGGAGGCGGGTGCTGGACGTCGGAGTTCGCGACGGGAGATTCGAGCGACACTTCGTTCAAGGGACGGACGGACTGAGCGGGGGCTCGAGAGACTGAGCAAGCGCGACCGCTGACTGGGTACCCCGCCAGCCTGCCGCCGGCTTCCGCGAGGCACGAGCCACGAAGTCGCCAAGAGCGGCGACGACCGCGGGGAACTGCCGTCAGTGGCGACGCGGTCGGTCCGTAACCCCGAGATTCATGTCGGACGCCCCCCTACTCCAAGTCCAAGGTGCGAATCTTCTCCTCCACTCTCCTGGGTTCCGCCCTTCTACTCAGCGATCCCTTTCCACTGTCTCGGACCTCCCTCCGGACCCGATTGCGAACGGACTGGACCGTTTCGCCGGTTCTCTCGGCGATAAGTCCGACATAGCGGTCCTCGAGTTCGCGAAGGAGGAGAATATCCCCAAGAGCAGCACGAAGATCGCTCTTCAGTTTCCGCGTGCTGAAACCGATCAGCGCGGCCCGGTACGTACATACGCCACCGATCGCTGCGCCGAGCACAGCGCCGCCGGTACCTACAAGAGCAACAAGCAGTTCTTCGCTCATGAGAACTCACCCAGGTTTGCTTCACATGGCTTTCGAACTGACGACCAGTCCATCCCACTGCAGGAGGACGCACCGGCCGGCCAAGTGCATCGCCATCGAGCGATCGGCATTCCTCCAAGCCCTTCGAATCACCGTCGCATGGATGTCCGCGTCATGACTGCGGATCCATCCCCCCCCACCGCAGGTAGCGCTCAGGTCCATCCGCGGGCGACTGTGCGGCCCCGAGCCGGTCGACAGCGTCCTCAGGCGCTCGGCGTCTCGCACGCCAGCTTCTGAGTCTCGACAGCTTCAATGAATTCCAAGATGGCGTCACGCTTCATACTTCTGGCCGGAACCATGATGGATTGTCCGCCATCTGACGCGATCGAGAGCATGGCTCGACGAGACGAAAAATACGCGATGAGCAAGACAATGAATGCGCCGACGAACACCTCCAGATCCCCGCTCCTTTGCGAAAGGCCGTAGAGCAAGGCGCCGACGGCCAACAGGAGAAGCAGGGGAAACGAACGGGTCGTAAGTCCGCATGACGCTACTGAGGTCAAAGTCATGCTGATCAAACGAGAACTCCCGAGAACGACCGAGTCGTATCTCACCCTCCTCGTCGTGAGGACCAGACGATCAAGGTCGGAACTCATGACAATCTGTTCCCCGGGGATGAGCGCGATTCTACCAGCCATGACCTGCACCTCCATCCAGATAGCCTTGCGCACTGCTCGCTGTGCGCCTCGCTTGAAGACAACCACGCCACCGGCGTCCGGCGCGCCCGACATCCTGCTCCCTCGCCATTCGCGACGGAAGCACCCATCTGTGAGCCATTGCACTCCCTGAAACCACCGGCGAAATACCTTCCGGTCCATGGATAACCAAAGCCGCCTCCCGGTCCGCCCACCGCGCCGCTCCCGCCCGACGAAAAAGAAAACGGCCGCCCGGGCTTCATCCCCGGACGGCCGTTTCCAGCGATCCCGACCGCCGGCCGCCCCGCAAGGCGCCCGGCCGTCGATGCGACGACGAGCTACAGCGCGATCAGCGGCGCGATCACCAGCGCGATCACGCACATCAGCTTCATCAGGATGTTCAGCGACGGCCCGGCGGTGTCCTTGAACGGATCGCCGACCGTGTCGCCGACCACCGACGCGTTGTGCGCCTCGGAGCCCTTCTCGTGGACGCTGCCGTCCTTCATGCGGTAGCCGCCCTCGAACGACTTCTTCGCGTTGTCCCACGCGCCGCCGGCGTTCGACATGAAGATCGCCAGGCACACGCCGCTCGCGGTCACGCCGACGAGCAGGCCGCCGAGCGCCTCGGGGCCGAGCAGGAAGCCGCAGGCCACCGGCGAAACCACCGCGAGCACGCCGGGCAGAACCATGCGCTTGATCGCGGCGGCCGTGCTGATGTCCACGCAGCGCGCGGTGTCCGGCTTCGCCGTGCCCTGCAGCAGGCCGGGGATCTCGCGGAACTGGCGGCGCACCTCCTGGATCATCTCCATCGCGGCCTCTCCGACCGCGGCCATCGCGAGCGACGAGAACAGGAACGGCAGCATCGCGCCGATCAGCGTGGCGGCCGTGACGGCCGGGTTCAGCACGTTGATGCCGTTGATGTGGGCCTGCTGCGTGAACGCGGCGAACAGCGCCAGGGCGGTCATCGCGGCCGAGCCGATCGCGAAACCCTTGCCGATCGCGGCGGTCGTGTTGCCGACGGCGTCGAGCTTGTCGGTGCGCTCGCGAACCGACTTGTCCTGGTGGCTCATCTCGGCGATGCCGCCCGCGTTGTCGGCGATCGGGCCGTATGCGTCGACGGCGAGCTGGATGCCGGTGGTCGAAAGCATGCCGAGACCCGCGATCGCGACGCCGTAAAGGCCGGCGAAGTAGTGCGCGCCGATGACGCCCATCGCGAGAACGAGCACCGGCATCGCCGTCGATTGCATGCCGAGGCCGAGGCCGGCGATGATGTTGGTGGCCGTTCCGGTCTTGGACTGCTCGACGATCGTGTTGACCGGATTCTTGCCCTGCGAGCAGTAGTACGAGGTGATCAGGCCGATCGCGACGCCGGTCATCAGGCCGATCACGGTGGCGTGCCCGACCGAGGTGGCGGTGACTTCGCCCGTGCCCGTCGAGGGCCACAGCGCGTTCGCGATCGCGTACGTGGCGATGGCCATCACGCCGGCCGCGCCGAAGGAGCCGGTGTCGAGCGCGTGCTGCGGGTTGCCGCCTTCCTTCACGCGCACGAACATCGTGCCGACGATCGAGGCGACGATGCCGCCGGCCGCGACGACCAGCGGCAGGACGACCGGCCCCATCGACTGGCCGCTCGATACGGCCTCGAAGCCGATGCCGAGCACCATCGCGCCGACGATCGCGCCGACGTAGCTCTCGAACAGGTCGGCGCCCATGCCGGCCACGTCGCCGACGTTGTCGCCGACGTTGTCCGCGATCACGGCCGGGTTGCGGGGATCGTCCTCGGGGAGACCCTCCTCGACCTTGCCCACGAGGTCGGCCCCGACGTCGGCGGCCTTCGTGTAGATGCCGCCGCCGACGCGCGCGAACAGAGCGATCGACGACGCGCCCATCGAGAAGCCCGTGATCACGTTCAGCGTCGTGCTGAGGTGGTCACTGCCGAACAGGTTGTTGTAGATGAACAGGAGCATGCCGAGGCCGAACAGGCCGAGGCCGACGACGGTCATGCCCATCACCGAGCCGCCCGCGAAGGCGACCGCAAGCGCCGGCGGCAGCCCGATGCGCGCGGCGGCCGTCGTGCGGACGTTCGCCTTGGTGGCCACGCGCATGCCGAAGAAGCCGGCGGCGCCCGAAGCGAGCGCGCCGAGCACGAACGACACGGCGACGAGCGGGCTGCGATCCCCGCCGCTCATGTTCGAGACGACGAGCAGCGCCGCGACGATCAGCACGAAGATCGCGAGCACCCTGTACTCGCGTCCGAGGAAAGCCATCGCGCCGACCTCGATCTGGTGCGCGATCTCTTTCATCTCGTCCGTGCCGGCGTCCTGTTTCGAGACCCACGACGCCTTCGCGTAAGCGAAGACGAGCGCGAGTACGCCTGCGGCAGGCGCAGTCAAAATGAGCAAATCGTTCATGGGTTCCTCCGTCCGGCTTCCACCCGCGGGCGGCCGTCACTCAAAACGAATCGTGGGTCGTTGGGCCTCTTCGGCTCGAATCGCCGGGCGCGTTTCCGCTGCCTGCACCGGGCAATCCCTCGCGGCGCCGGACGAGCGATCCGGCCCGTCCGTCTCCGACTGCCGCCAGGCGGTCGTCGTGGATCCCGGCAAGGTCCCTGAGTCGCGACTCCGGCGCGAAACTCTCCCCGGGGGGACGCTGTCCCGCATCGGCGCCCGGATCCAATAGTAGGGCGAAAGCGGGTCTGCAAACGGGGGGCTGCGTCGCCGCGGCCCGGAATGAGCCCCGGGCCGGCGTCGAAGCGGCCGCGGGACGAGAAAAACAGGGGTTTGCCGCCGGGGAACCGACCGCGCCCGCGGTTTCGCTGGACGCGCGACCTTCCGCGGCCGACCGGCCTCCCCGCGCGTTCCGCGCGGGCCGGGAGCCGGTTCGCCTCAGCCCGTCAGTCCGCCCGCTTCCGGGGCGCTAGCCGGCCGGCTCCGGACCCCGGCGACGAGCCCGGCCACGAGCGCCGCCACCATCACGGCGTCGAGCAGCAGGATCGCGCTTCCCCGACCTACCCCGGCCCCGGTCGCCAGCGCCAGCACCGCGCCGCCCGTGCCGGTGCCGAGCGCGACGCCGAGCACGTTGGCGAGCTGGAGAGCCGCGGCGGCGCTCCCCTCGTCGCCCTTCGGCGTCAGCTCGAACACGACAAGGGTCGTCGTCGCATACGCGACGCCGATGCCGAGGCCCGCCAGCCCCCACGAGACGATCGCGACGAGAGCCGGCCGCGCGACCACGAGCGAGCCGGCCGACCCGACGATCGCCGCCGCCACCGTCGCCAGGCCGCCGACGATGAGCGTGACGCGGTCCACTCGACCGGCGAGCCGTTCCTGGACCCACGCCCCGGTCGTCCACGCGAGCGTGCCTGCCGTCAGCGCGAGGCCGGCCGTCACCATCGACTCGCCTCGCACGGTCGTCAGCCCGAGCGGCAGGAAGGCTTCGGCGCCGAAGAACGCGAACGTGACGAGGCCCTTCGCGGCGAGCGCGGCCGGGGCGCCGGGAACCGCGCGCAGCGTACCCGCGGGCAGCAGCTCGCGCAGCGCGGGCAGGCCGACCGCTACGCCTACGACGGCGCACGCCGCGGTCGGGCCCGCTGCGCCCGACTCGGCGCCGGCCAGCGCGATGCCCGCGCCGATCGCAAGCCGCCACGCCGCGCGCATCGACATCCGGCCCGACGCGTCCGCGGCAGCGGGCTCGAGTTGCCGCAATCCTTTCCTTGCCAGCGCGGCCGCCGCGACCGTGACCGGCACGAGCAGCAGGAAGACCGAGCGCCAGCCGAAGCGGTGCGCGAGCGCCGCGGCCGCCGCGGGGCCGATCATGCCCGGCACGACCCACGCGCTCGCCAGCAGCGCGAGCATGCGGGGCTGGTCGGCCGCGTCGTAGGCGCGCGCGATCGCGACGTACGCGACCGACGAAAGCGCTCCCGCACCGAAGCCCTGCGCGACCCGACCGGCGACGACGGCCGGCATCGACGTCGCGAGGCCCGCGACGAGAAGACCGAACGCGAACAGCACGCTGCCGACGAGGAACGGCCACGACGGTCCACCGCGATCGGCCAGCAGTCCCGCAGCGGGAATGCCGACGAGGTTCGCGAGCATGAAGCCGCTGAACACCCAGCCGTACCAGCCGATCGATTCCGCGGCGCCGAGATCGGTCGCGACGGCGGGCATCACCGTCGCAACGGCCAGCGCCTCGAACGCCGTGATCGAGATGACGAGCAGCAGCCCCGCGGTCAGCCGCCGGTGCGCCGCGTCCCAGACCGCAGTGGCCGGCCTCGCCCTGGAAAGTCCCCTCGCCGTCATGACCGGATTCGGAAAGTACCTGCTTTCCTATATTACGCAAGGATCATCTTGCGTAATCTCTACCTTCTTATAGGGTCGGGGCCATGGACCCCGCCGAACACGGGCCGGCCCGCGACCGGCTGCTCTTCCAGCTCAAGACGAAGGGCCCGCAGACCGCGGCGGAACTGGCCCGTCGCCTCGGCGTCACGCCGGTGGCCGTGCGCCAGCACCTGCAGGCGCTGTCCGCCGACGGACTCGTCGAGGCCGGCAACCAGCGCCGCAACGTCGGCCGCCCCGCGCGCGTCTGGTCGCTCTCGCCGTCCGCGGCGGCGCGCTTTCCCGACTCGCACTCGGACCTGACGGTCGAGCTGATCGCCGCCGTGCGCAGCACGTTCGGCGAGGACGGCCTCGACCGCCTGGTCGCCGAACGCACCCGCCGGCAGCGCGAGTCCTATGCCGCGCGGCTTCCGGGACCGGACGCCCCGATCGACCGGAAACTCGACGCGCTCTCCCGCATCCGAAGCGAGGAGGGCTACATGTGCGAGTGGCGCCGGGAGGGCGACGGATCGTTCGTGCTCGCCGAGAACCACTGCCCGATCTGCGCGGCGGCCACCGCCTGCCAGGGTTTTTGTCGCGACGAACTCTCGATGTTCCGCGAGGTTCTGGGCCAAGGTGTGACCGTGGAGCGCACCGAGCACGTTCTGGCGGGTGCGAGGCGCTGCGCCTATCGCATCGAGCTGGTCGCAGGGGCATCTTCGGCGCGCGGCGCAGGACCGGACTCGCGGTCGTCGCGATCCGTGGAGGGCGCACGCGCCGCGTCCGGTGACGGGGCGGGCATCGCGCCCGCGCGCCGGCCGGAAGGAGCAACATCATGAGAGCCTACGACGTCGCGTCTTCGTTCCTGGCGAGCATCGCGCGCATCGGCGCCGGCATGGAAGTCTCGGGAGTCGGCCAGCGGCCCGAGCGCATGCTCGAGCTGTACGAGTTCGAGGGCTGTCCGTTCTGCCGCAAGGTGCGCGAGGCGCTGTCCATCCTCGACCTCGACGCGCTGATCCTGCCGTGCCCGCAGGGCGGGCCGCGCTTCCGGCCCCAAGCGGTCGAGCGCGGCGGCAAGACGCAGTTCCCCTACCTCGTCGACCCGAACACCGGGCGCGAGATGTACGAGTCGGACATCATCGTCGGCTACCTGTTCGCGAACTATGGCGACAGCCACGTGCCGTGGACGCTGTCCACGCCGCTGCTGACCGACCTCTCGTCGTTCCTGGCGTCCGCGGCGCGCGTGACGGGCGGACGAAACTACCGGAAGTCGAACCCGCCGGCGCAGCCCCTCGAGCTCTGGAGCTTCGAGGCCTCGCCGTACTGCCGCCTCGTGCGCGAGCGGCTGTGCGAGCTCGAGATCCCGTACGTCCTGCACAACGTCGCCAAGGGCAGCAGCAAGCGCAGGGGCTTCCTCGAGCGCTCCGGGAAGATGATGGTCCCGTTCCTCGTCGACCCGAACACCGGCCGCGAAATGTTCGAGTCGGCCGACATCTGCTCGTACCTCGACGAGACCTACGCGGCGTAGCCGGCCGGCGGGGCCGCCAACACTTCGACCCGACGCCGACGCAGCCCGTTCGCCAGGACCTACGCAGCGTAGCCGGCCGGAAGGGCCGCCACCCCCTTCCGCGACAGACCGCACGATGGCCGGGTCGTGAGGGCCCCGATTGGAGCGGCCCCTTCCGCCCGGGGCACGGCGACCACGGCCCGCAGGGGCTGCGGCCCGACCGTCTCGGCCAACACCAGGCACCCGCTCCTGAGTTCGAGCTGCCGTCCGCCCGGGCCACGGGATCGTGGCGCCCGCCCGCCCGCCCCTGCGTGGCCGCCCGCCCACCACGGACGAGAGGCGGGACGACCCTTTTCCTTTCAATCGAAAGGTTCGACTCCCTTCCCACCCCTGATATAGGACGCCGGTTTCGATCCCGAAGATTCCATCCCTGGACCCAGCAAACCCACTCTCGGAGAGACCAAAACTCACATGGACGCCGACGTACGCGACCGAAAAGGACGCGCAGTTTCGTGGGGCAAATTCCTGTTTGCCTCCGCCTTCCTCCTCGCTTTCGCGGGAGCCACCCCAGCCTTCGCCAGTGAAGCCAGCCTGAAGCTTCCGTCGTTCGCCCCGCCGCTGTTCTTCGGCGGCAGCGTCTCGGGAGCATCGATCCTGACCTGGGGCCTGGTGGTTTCCGCCCTCGGGCTCCTGTTCGGGCTTTCGGAGTACCGCACGCTGCGCGGGCTGCCGGTCCACAAGTCGATGCTCGAGATCTCGGACCTGATCTACGAGACCTGCAAGCAGTACCTGGTCACGCAGGGCAAGTTCATCCTGATCCTGGAAGTCTTCATCGGCGCGGTCATCGTGCTGTACTTCGGCTTCCTCGTGCAGGACGCGGCGATGACGCCGCTGCGCGTCGCCGTGATCCTGCTGTTCAGCCTCGTCGGCATCGCCGGCAGCTACGGCGTGGCGTGGTTCGGCATCCGCGTGAACACGTTCGCGAACTCGCGCACCGCGTTCGCGAGCCTGACGGGCAAGCCGTACCCGACCTACGACATCCCGCTGCGCGCGGGCATGTCGATCGGCCTCGTGCTGATCTCGGTCGAGCTGCTGATCATGCTCGCGATCCTGCTGTTCATCCCGGGGGATTTCGCGGGCCCCTGCTTCATCGGCTTCGCGATCGGCGAGTCGCT
>CAYYZO010000115.1:0-9427 GCA_964476185.1 uncultured Myxococcales bacterium | reverse complement strand
GCGCAGTCCTCGGCGAACGTGCCCATCAGGCGGCCCTGGTCGTAGGCGTCCTCGAGGCCGTCGAAGAACATGTGGTCGACGAGCGCGCCGTGGCCGAGGCGATGGCCGCCGCGCGCCTTCGGCAGCAGGTACGGCGCGTTCGTCATCGACTCCATGCCGCCGGCGACCGCGACGCGGGCGCTGCCGGCCAGCAGCAGGTCGTGCGCGAGCATCGCCGCCTTCATGCCGGAGCCGCACATCTTGTTGACGGTCGTGCAGCCGGCCGCCACCGGCAGCCCGGCGCCGAGCGCTGCCTGGCGGGCCGGCGCCTGGCCCTGCCCGGCCGGCAGCACGCAGCCCATCAGCACCTCGTCGACGTCCCCGGGCGCGAGGCCGGAGCGCTCGACGGCGGCGCGGATCGCGACCGCGCCGAGGCCGGACGCGGACTGGTCGCGAAACACCCCCTGGAAACCACCCATCGGAGTGCGGGCGGCGGCGACGATGACGACGGGATCTGCCGGAAGAGCCATGCCGCAAGATGAGGGAGACCGGATGGGAGAGCCAGCGGCGCCGGTCGGGGTTCGAACGCGCCGGTCGCGGCTCCGTGCCCTCGGAGCGGCACGGCGGGCCTCGCCGCCTTCGGTTCGCGAAAGGGTGACCCGGGTCATGATTCCGCGCGGAATCGCCCCACCTCCTCTTCTGAACCGGAAGTCGATCCGCTACCTTCCGGGACCGGGTCCACCATGAGTCCTCGCAGCCACTTGCCCTCGTTCCAGGTGAGGGACGTCACTTGAACGAAGCCGCCCCCGGACAGACGGGGCTCTGCCCGGTCGAGACCTACCTGAGCTACGTCTCGCCGCTCGTGCTGCGCCGGCTGCGCGGCGGCGCGCCGGTCTCGCTGCCGGACGTCGAAGGCGTGCGCGGCGCCGTCGTGCTGCTCGACGTCGAACGGTTCTCGGCGTTCGCCGAGCGGATGTCTAGCCGCGGCGGCGACGGCGTCGAGCAGCTCGCGACCCGGATCAACGACACCTTCGCGCTGATGGTCGAGGCGATCGAGCGCCACGGCGGCATCGCGCACAGCTTCCCCGGCGACTCGGTCATCGCGCTGTGGCTGGCCGAGGACCGCACGGTGGAGGAAGCCGTGCTGCTCGCCGCGCGCTGCTCGCTCGAGCTGCTCGACCGCCATCGCGACAGCGAGCTGCCGCTCAAGGCGGGCCTGGCCGTCGGCGAGCTCAGCCTCGCGCACGTCGGCGGGGTCGACGGGCGGCTGCAGATGCTGCTGAGCGGCGACCCGCTCGACCAGATGGGCCGCGCCGAGGAGCGTTCCTCGCGCGGGCGCCTGATCGTCAGCGAAGCCGCGTGGAGGATGCTGGCGCCCCACGCCGTCGCCGCCGTCGAGGCGGACGGCTGCTTCGAGGTGAAGTCGCTGCGCTCGTCGGGCGATCCCGCGATCGCGGCGCCCGCCGCTGCGGCGCCGCCGGCCGCCGAGGCCATCGTCGAGGCCGCGCGCGCGTACCTTCCGGCGGCGCTGCTGCGCCAGCTCGACGCCGGCCACAGCGCCTGGCTCGGAGAGTTCCGCGAAGTCTCGACCGTGTTCCTCCAGATCCGCGCCGCGGCCGGCGGCGATCCCCTCGCCGGCATCCACGCGGCGTTCCGGCAGGCGCAGTCGGCGCTGCATCGCCACGGCGGCGACGTGATGCGCTTCGCGCACGACGACAAGGGGCTGGCCGTGCTCGCGGTCTTCGGCCTGCCGCCCGCTTCCAGCGAAGACGCCGCGGCGCACGCGGTGACGGCCGCGCTCGAGATCCAGCGCGCGGCGCCCGCGCACCGGTTCCGCTGCCGGGTCGGGATCGCGACCGGACGCGTGTTCTGCGGCACGCTCGGCGCGCCGCTGCGCCGCGAGTACTCGGTGGTCGGGTCCACGCCGAACCTGGCCGCGCGGCTGATGCAGGCGCTCGACGGAGGCGTGTTCTGCGACGAACCGACCATGCAGGCCGCGCGCGCGATCTGCCGGTTCGCGAGCGCAGGCCGCCTGCGGCCCAAGGGCTTTCCGGAACCGGTCGAGGTCTACCGCGCGGGCGACCCGGATTCCCAGGCGGAGAACCCGCGCAGCTTCCCGGCGCCGGCGGAACTCGTCGGTCGAGGGCGCGAACGCCAGCGCCTGCACGCCTGGATCGACGACCTGCCGGCGCGACTGACCGGCGAGCGTTCGCGCGCGTCGGGCGAACGGGAGGCCGGGCCGGCTCCCGGCACGATCGCGGTGCTGCAGGGCGAAGCCGGCATCGGCAAGAGCACGCTCGTCGCCGAGGCGATCCGCCGCGCGCACGCCACCGGTCTCGACGTCGCGAGCTTTGCCTGCGAGTCGGTGCACTCGACCGGCACCTACGCGACCTGGGCGAAGGTGCTCGCGTCGCTGCTCCGGCTCGAGGCCGCGGACGGGCCGGACGCGCGCGCGTCGCTCGTCACGCGCGCGCTCGCGGAGGCCGGCGTCGCCGACGAGATGCACCCGCTCGTCGCCCCGATCCTCGACGTGCCGATCGCGGAGAACGCGACGACCCGCGAGATGGGCGGCTCCGCGCGCCGCGACAGCCTGCTCGCGATCCTCGCCCGCCTGTTCTCCTCGCTCGCGGAGCGACGACGCGCGAGCGGCGCGGGGCTGCTGCTGGTCCTCGAGGACGTGCACTGGCTCGACCCGGCGTCCTGGGAACTGCTCGACGTCGTCACGCGCCGACTGCCGCCCGACCTGCTCGCGATCCTGCTGACGATGCGCGCGGAGACGACGCCGCTCGGCGGTCACTGGTCGGGCATCGTCCGTGGCGCCGCGACCGAGCGCATCTTCGTGGCGCCGCTGTCGCAGGCCGAGACACGGGAACTCGGCCGCCGCCTGCTGCACGCGGACGACCTGAGCCAGCAACTCGTGCAGCTGACGTGGGACCGGACGCGCGGCAACCCGTTCTTCTGCGAGCAGTTGCTGTCGGCGCTCGCCGAGTCGGGCATCGTCGGCGTCGACGCCGGGGTGGCGAGCCTTCGCATCCGCCATCCCGAGCAGGCCGAGAGCCTGGTCCCGCGGTCGGTGGCGGCCGTCGTCACGAGCCGACTCGACCGCCTGCCCGCCCCCGTCCAGCTGACGCTGAAGGCCGCGAGCGTGCTCGGCGCGCGCTTCCACATCGACGTGCTCGGTGCGATCCACCCGATGCAGCCCGAGGCCGAGACGCTGGTCGCGCACCTGGCGGCCGCGACCGAGCTCGGGCTGGTCGAGGAGGACGAGAAGTCGCCGGGAACCCGGCGCTTCCGGCACGCGATCACCTGCGACGTCGCCTACGGCCTGCTGCTCGCCTCGCAGCGGCGCCAGCTGCACCGCGAGACCGCCGAGTACCTGGGCCGGCGCGGCGACTCGACGGTCGAGCGTGCGCTGCTCTTCTACCACTGGCGGCGTTCGGGCGACGAAGTGCGCGCGCTCGAGCACGTGGACGTCGCCGGCGCCGAAGCGATGCGCAACGGCAACTACCACGCGGTCGCGGAGCTCTACGGCTACGCGCTGCAGACGCTGCCGGGCCACGCGGAGGTCCTCGCGGCCCCCCTCGAACACGGCGCGCCGAGGCGCGAAGCCCTGTGGTCGGGACATCTCGGCGAGGCGCAGGTGGCGATCGGGCTGCACGAGGTCGCGCGCCCGAACCTCGAGCTTTGCCTCGAGATGCTCGGCGAGCCCGCCCCCGGCAGTCTGGTCGCGCTCCTTGCCGGCATCGCGCGCGAATCCGCACGGCAGCTGCTGCACCGGCTGATGCCGCGACGATTCACGGGGTCCCGCGCCGCCGAGGCGCGCCGGCTCGAGCTCGCCGCCAACACCTACGAACAGCTCGGGTTCGTCTACTACTCGGCCGCCGAGACGATGCGCGGCCTGTACGCGGCGCTTCGCATCCTGAACCTCGCCGAACTCGCCGGGCTGCCCGGCCTGATGGCGCGCTCCTGCGGGGTGATGAGCCTGACCTCGAGCGTGATCCAGTTGCGACGGCTCGGCGAACTGTACGATCGCCGCGCGATGCGGCTCGCGCGCGAGACCGACGACGCCAACGCGCAGGCCTACGTCGGATGGGTCACCGGGCTGCGCGCGACCGGCGAGGCGCGCTGGGACCTCGTCGAGATGCGCGTGGACCCGGCCGTCCAGCTTTCGATCCAGGCCGGCGACCGGCGGCTCCAGATCCTGAGCCTGCAGACGCTCGCGTGGCCGGCCTATGCCCGCGGCAACTTCGAGCGCGCGATCGAACTGGCCGAGGAACAGCTCGCGATCGCGCGCGAGAGCAACAACCGGCTCTGGGAGGTCTGGGGCCTCAACGGCCAGTCCGAGGCGGCCGTGATGACCGGGGACTGGGACAAGGCGATCCGCAACGGCCAGCGTTCGCTCGAAATCCTGTCGGAGGAATCCGACCGCGCCGAGGAGATCCGCGCGCTCGGGCTGCTCGCGTTCAGCCTGCTCCGGCAGTCGCGTTCCGACGAAGCCGTCGCCGTCGCGCGCCGCGGACTCGAGCTGATGACGAAGATCGAGCTGACGAGCTTCACCACCTACGAGGGCTTCGCCGGCGTCGGTGAAGTCCTGATGGAGATGGCCGAGGAGACGCGTGCGCGCTCGCGGACGCTGCCGACGACGATGAGGAGGGACCTGCGACGGGCGCTCGACGCGTTCTCGCGCTACGCGAAGAGGTTTCCGCTCGGGCGCCCGCGGCTCCACGTGCTGCGCGCGCGGATGGCGGTCGTCAGCGGCCGGCCGGCGGCGGCGCTGCGCGAGTTCGGCCGGGCGCTGCGGGCCGCCGACGAACTCGGCATGCCGCAGGAGAAAGGGCTCGCGCTGGTGGCCGCCGCCCGCTGCGAGGCGCTCGACCTGCCGGCGCGGCGACGCCGGGCCGAGGAAGCGACGCGGCTGCTGGGCGGCGGCGTGGCGCTGCGGCGCGCCCAGGACGTGCTGCAGGAGCTCGGCCGGTGATCCACCGCGACGACTCCGCGGCGGTGTTCGCGTTGATCGACCACCAGATCGACGAGCTGCGCCCGGCGCCGGCCTACCGCGAACTGTTCGACCTCGCCCTCGGCTCGCTTCGCGAGTCGGCCGAGGCCTGCGAGATCTTCCTGCCCGTCGACCTGCCGATGGCGGTGGCCGACGTGCTCCATCGCCCGGCCCACGAGCGCCACGTGGCCGCCGCCGCCTCCACCCTGCTCTGGGCCGGCGCCGACCTGATGGACGACGCCGCCGACGGCGAGCTTCCCGAGGCCTGGTCCGGGATTCCCGCGAGCCGGATCGCGCTCGTCGCGACGAACCTGCTCGCCACCCTGCCGCACCTCGTCGTCGGCCGGCTCGACCCCGACCGGGACGGTCCCGTCGCGCTGTACGGCCAGGCCGTCTCGCGCACGCTGTTCGCGATGAGCGACGGCCAGGCAGCCGACCTCGACTCGGCGGGGTGCGTCCGCAGCACCGAGGACTACATCGCGCTCGTGCGGCGCAAGTCCGCCGCCGAGTTCGGCCTGTTCGCCGCGACGCCGGCGATCCTCGCCGGCGCGGACGCGGAGACGGTCGCCGGCTGGACGCGCTTCGGCTTCGCGTTCGGCACGATGGTGCAGGTGTTCAGCGACACCGTCAGCAGCCTGACCCATGGCCCGCGCAACGACCTGCGGAGCGGCAAGCGCACGCTCCCCGTCCTGCACGTTCTCGAACGGGCTGGTGACGAGGATCACGCCTCGTTCGCCGCCGATCTGGACAGCGCCGCGTCGGGGGACCAAGCTGCGCTGGAACGCGCGATCGAGACGATGACGCGCCACGGGGCGGTCCGCGCCAGCCTCGAGACCGTCGAACTGTTGAGGTTCCGCGCCGCGAAGGCGCTTCCGGCCACGCTGACGGATTTTCCGAACGATCACCCGCTGCGCCGGCTGCTGACGGCCTGCAGCATCGTGTGAATCCAACCAGGAGGGAATTGCCGATGCCCGGTCCAACCGACCCCAAGGATCACCCGAGCAGCAATCTCGAGAATCTCGCGACCTTCGCCCTCGGCAACCAGACGTTCCGGATCCTCGCCTGCAAGAGACAGGACTTCAAGAACGTGGTCGACGCGGAGTTGATGAAACCCGGGAACAAGCCTTTTCACCAGCTTTCCCCCGACGAACAGGCTTTCGTGCACGGGTGGATGTACTGCGCGGAGATGGAGTACCTCGACGAGAACGGCCAGCCCGACGACGTGCAACTCCGCAAGGCCATCGAGCGCACCATCGCGGAGCACAAGGATCCGGACAAGTTCCACGCGATGTCCGGCTGATCGCCAGTCGTGGAAATACGCGACCAAGGCCACGCCGCCCGCGTCGCGGCCTACTACGACGAGAACACGCAGCCCTTCTACCTCGAGCGCTGGCACCCGGAGGACGTGCACTTCGGGCTGTTCCCCGAGGGCTCCGATCCGCGCGACCGCTTCGCCGCCGTCAAGCGCATGACGGAGTCGCTGGTCGCGCCGGCGCGGATCCGGGCGGGCGATCGCGTCGTGGACGCAGGATGCGGTGTCGGCGGCGCCGCGCTCGACCTCGCGCGCGTCACCGGCGCGAGGGTGCTCGGGCTCACGATCAGCGATGTCCAGGTCGACCTGGCAACCAGACGGGCCGCCGCCCTCGGCCTCGCCGAGCTCGTCCACTTCGAGCGCGCGGACTGTTCGGACGCCCTGCCCTGCGACGACGCCGCGGTCGACGTCGTCGTGACGATCGAGGCCGCCTGCCACTTCGCCGACAAGCCGAACTTCGTGCGCGAATGCCGCCGCGTGCTGCGACCGGGCGGGCGGCTCGTCGGCAGCGACTGGATGGCGTCGGACGGCACGAGTTCCCCCGATTACGACGAGTACCTGCAGCCGGTGTGTCGCGCGTGGAGGCTGGCCGGCCTCGAGACGCCGGGCGCGTGGCGCGCGATGCTCGCGTCGGGCGGCTTCGCCGTCCGCGAGTGCGAGGACCTCGACGCGGCGGTCCTCCCGAACGCGAGGATCCTCGCGCGGGCGCGCCTCGACCTGCTGCTGGAGAGCGCCAGCGGCGGCGGCCATGCCGGCGAACGCGCGCGGCTGTGGCTCGAGCAGTACGACACGCTGATGCGGGCCTGGTTCGAGCGGCGCTTCACGATCGGACGCTTCTTCGCGGTTGCGGACTGATCCCGCGCCGCCCGCAGACTCCCTCGCCCCCTCGATCGCGCGCGCCGACGCTTCCAACGGCTCTCCCCCGCCGCCATGCTCCCCGAGCCACCCGGGGAGGAACGTGATGGATCCTGTTCGCCGATTCGCGCGCGGTCGCGCCGCCCATGGACCCGCGTTGCTCGCCTTCCTCGCGGTTGCGACCGCGGCCACGCCGGCCGCCGCCGTTTTCCACATCGCGCACATCCACAGGATCCTGACCGGGCTCGACGGCACGACCGACGTGCAGTTCGTCGAGATCCAGATGGATGCGGTCGGCCAGGGCATCGTGAGCGGCAGCAAGCTCCTCGCGTTCGACGCCGACGGCTCGTTCAGCCACGTCGTGCTCGTCGTCGGCGGCAACGTCTCGAGCGGCTCGAACCGGCCGTGGATCATGGCGTCGGCCGCATTCGAGGAGGCCTCGGGCATCGCGCCGGACTTCGTCTTCGATTCGTCCGGCGACAACGGGCTGCCGGCCGAGGCCGGCATGGTCTGCTGGGGAAAGCCGACCGACCAGACGAACCCGAACGACTTCGACATGGTCGACTGCGTCTCCTACGGCGACTACACAGGCGAACCGAACAACCTGACGAGCGCGCCGAGCCCCGTCGCGCCGTTCGGCCGCGGCCTGGTGCGCGTCGGCGACGAGCTGAACAGCGCGCTCGACTTCGCGTGCGAGGATCCGGCGAGGCCGCGCAACAACGCCCCCTCCAGCGGCGAGATCCCCGCGAGCACGCCCTGCCCCGGCGACGCCGAATGCGGGAACGCGGCGGTCGAGGAGCCGGAGTCCTGCGACGACGGCGACACCGACTTCGTCCCGGGGGATTTCTGCTCGTCGACCTGCGACGACTTCGCGTGCGGCGTCCCGACGAGCGCGGAGTCGGCATTGCCGAAGACGAGCGACGCGCTGTTCGTGCTGAAGGCCGCCGTCGCGACCTCCAACTGCGACGTTCGCGTCTGCGACGCGAACGGCAACGGCAGCGTCACGTCGGCGGATGCGCTGCTGATCCTGCGCGTCGCCGTCGGGCAGGACGTGGAACTCGCCTGTCCGGCCACCTGACGCCGCGACACGCCGCGGTTTGACTGGGTGGCAGGCCACGCCCAAGTTGGCCGCGGGTGCATCGGCGATCCGGTGCAGGGGAATCCGGGATCGTCGGGCCGCGTTCCCGCTGCAGCTGCTCCGGACCGGGCGCGACCGCGTCCACCGGCGCAAAGGCCGTCGATGTCTGATTCCGACCCGTCGAAGAACCCGCCTCCCTTTTCTTCCACCAAGTCCCCGCCGCCCGGCGCGTGGTATCCGCTCGTCCGGATGACGGAGCGCGCCGCGGAGCCGATCGACCGCTTCCTGCGCATCGAGGCCGCCAGCGGCATCGTCCTCGTGCTCGCGGCGGCGGTGGCCCTCGCGTGGGCGAACTCGCCGTGGGCGGACACCTACGCGCACTTCTGGCACACGCCGCTCGGTGTCCGCATCGGCGACTTCACGTTCGAGCGTTCGCTCGAGTGGTTCGTCAACGACGTGCTGATGGTGATCTTCTTCTTCGTGGTCGGCATGGAGATCCACCGCGAGATCGACCACGGCGAGCTGTCGACGTGGCGCCGCGCCGCGCTTCCGGCGGCCGCGGCGCTCGGCGGCATGGCCGTTCCCGCGGCGCTCTACCTCGCGATCGCCGGCGAACCCGCGACGCGCTCCGGCTGGGGCGTCCCGATGGCCACCGACATCGCGTTCGCGCTCGGGATCCTCGCGCTGCTCGGCAAGCGCGTGCCCGACGCGCTGCGCATGCTGCTGCTCGCGCTCGCCGTCATCGACGACCTCGGCGCGATCCTCGTCATCGCGCTGTTCTACACGGAGGGAGTCCAGTGGACCGGGCTCTTCGTCGCGGTGCTCGGCATCGCGTCGATCTCCGTGCTGCAGGGCGCCGGCGTCCGGCGGCGGCTGCCGTACTTCCTGCCGTCGTTCGTCACGTGGGCGGGCATCTACGCGGCGGGCATCCACCCGACCATCGCCGGCGTGATCGTCGGCATGATCACGCCGGTGCGCGCCTGGTTCGGCCCGGAAGGATTCGCCGACGGGCTGCGGAGGGAACTCGACCGTCTCCAGCACGACGAGGACGGACTGCCGACGCAGCGACGGCTCGAGCACGCGCGACGGGAAGTCGACGTGGCCAGTCGCGAGGCCGTCTCCCCCTCGGACAGCCTGATCGAGATCCTGCACCCGTGGGTCGCGTTCGGGATCATGCCGGTCTTCGCGCTCGCCAACGCCGGCGTGC
>CAYYZO010000114.1:0-9678 GCA_964476185.1 uncultured Myxococcales bacterium | reverse complement strand
GGCTTTGCCGCCGGGAGGGCATGAAGCTCTTCCTGAAGGGCGACCGTTGCTACACCGACAAGTGCGCGATCGAGCGCCGCAACTACCCCCCCGGCCAGCACGGCCAGGGGCGTCGTCGCAAGGTCTCGGAGTACGCGGTGCAGCTGCGCGAGAAGCAGCGCCTGAAGCGCATGTACGGCCTGCTCGAGAGCCAGTTCCGCAAGTACTTCGAGATGGCGGAAGTCTCCCGCGACATCACCGGCGAAGTGCTGCTGAAGCTGCTCGAGCGCCGGCTCGACAACATGGTGTACCGGATGGGCATGGCGACCTCGCGCGCCGAGGCGCGCCAGCTCATCCGCCACCGGCACTTCATGGTCAACGGCAAGCGCGTCGACATCCCGTCGTTCCTCGTTCGCGAAGGCGACCAGATCTCGCTTCGCGAGAAGAGCCGCGAGAAGGACGTCTTCAAGCGCGCGATCGAGATTTCGTCGCGTCGCGGCGTGCCCGAGTGGCTCGAGCTGGACGCGGCGGCCTTCGCCGGCAAGGTCAAGCGCTTCCCGGCGCGCGACGAACTGACGATGCCGATCAACGAGCGTCTGGTCGTGGAGCTCTACTCGAAGTGAACCGCACACCCGGCAACGGGGCTCAGTGACGGAGGCAGAAGCAAGCATGTTGGACAATTGGAAAGATCTCATCCGGCCGAAGCTCGAAGTGCGCGACCTCACCGACCGTTACGGCCGGATCGAGCTCGAGCCGTTCGAGCGCGGCTTCGGCACCACCATCGGCAATTCGCTGCGTCGCATCCTGCTGTCCTCCCTCAAGGGGGCGGCGATCACGTCGGTGAAGATCGACGGGGTGCTGCACGAGTTCTCGACGATCGACGGCGTGACCGAGGACGTCACCGACATCGTGCTGAACCTGAAGGAAGTGCGCCTGCTCATCCACGAGGGCCAGCGCCACACGGGCGTCGTCGAGATGAGCGGACCGCGGGAACTCGTCGCGGGCGACCTCGACTTCGGCCCGCACGTGACCGTGTTGAACCCCGAGCACCACATCGCGACGCTCGGCCCGAACGGCACGATCCGCATGGAGCTGACCGCCCGGCGCGGGAGCGGCTACGTGACCGCTGACCGCAACAAGGAAGAGGACGCGCCGGTCGGCACGATCCACCTGGACTCGGTGTTCTCGCCGGTTCGCAAGGTGAACTTCGTCGTCAGCAGCGCCCGCGTCGGCCAGCGCACCGACTACGACAAGCTCTCGCTCGAGGTCTACACGGACGGCTCGGTCCGCCCGGACGACGCCGTGGCCGTGGCCGCGCGGATCCTGCAGGACCAGCTCGCCGTGTTCGTGAACTTCGACGTCGAGGCGATCGAGTCGGAGGAGGCGGCCGCCGAGATCGAGGGCGAGCAGGTCAACGACGCGCTGTTCCGCTGCGTGGACGAGCTCGACCTCTCGGTGCGCTCGGCCAACTGCCTGCAGAACGCCGACATCAAGTACGTGGGCGAGCTGGTGCAGCGCTCCGAGCACGAGATGCTCAAGACGAAGAACTTCGGCCGCAAGTCGCTGCTCGAGATCAAGGAGATCCTCACGGGGATGGGCCTGTCGCTCGGCATGCGGGTCCCGAACTTCCCCGACCGCGAGACGCTCGATCGGATGCGGCTCGAGCAGGATCGATACTGATCGCGACGGAACGTCGCCGGGGCCGTAACCTGGCGGAAGAGTGGTAGTGAAATGAGACACCTCAACGCGGGAAGGAAACTGAGCCGCAATTCGTCGCATCGGCACGCGCTGATGCGCAACATGGTCACGTCGCTGATCGAGCACGGCCGCATCCGCACGACGGACGCGAAGGCGAAGGAAGTGCGGCGCTGGGCCGAGCGGATGATCACGCTCGGCAAGCAGCAGACGGTCGCCGCGCGCCGCCGCGCGCGCGCGTTCGTGCAGACCGACGCCGCGGTCGCCAAGCTGTTCGCGGAAGTCGCCCCGCGCTTCGCGAACCGGGCCGGCGGCTACACGCGGATCATCAAGATCGGGCAGCGTCCGGGCGACGCCGCGCCGATCTCGATCCTCGAGCTGACCGAGCTTCCGCCGCCGGCGCCGAAGAAGACCACCCCCACGACGCCGGAGAGCTGATCTCCGGCGTCCCTGGACCTGCCCGCGGGCAGGCCCCGCTCCCGGAGGATCCGGGCCCGGAGACGAGCCGATGAAAGCGCGCCTTCGAGGTCTCATCGACCGCGCCCTCGAGCGGGCGCGGGAGGCCGGCGAGCTCGCCTCGGCCGAGACCCCTTCCTACGTCGTCGAGGTCCCCCGCGAGGAGGGCCACGGCGACCTCGCCACCAACGTTGCGATGACGCTCGCGCGCGCCGAGAAGAAGGCGCCGCGCGCGATCGCCGAGATCGTCGCCAGGCACCTGACCTCGGGCGACGGCTTCGTCTCCAGGGCCGAGGCCGCCGGCCCCGGGTTCCTCAACGTCACCTTCAGCGACGCGGCCTGGCGCTCGCGCCTGCTCGAGATCCTCGAGGCCGGGGATTCCTACGGCCACGGGGATGCGGGTCGCGGGAAGCGAATCCAGGTCGAGTTCTGCTCCGCCAACCCGACCGGCCCCCTGCACATCGGGCACGGCCGCGGCGCCGCCACCGGCGACGCGATCGCGCGGCTGCTCGAGGCGGCCGGCTACGAGGTCGAGCGCGAGTACTACATCAACGACGCCGGCGTGCAGATCGACACGCTCGGCCGCTCGGTCGTCGCGCGCTACCTGCAGCGGCTCGGGCGCGACGAGCCGTTCCCCGAGGACGGCTACCCCGGCGACTACGTCACCGAGTTCGCCGAGGGCGTGATCGCCGACGACGGGGGGAAGTGGGCCGACGCGCCGCGCGAGGAGGCGGTGCTCGCGCTCGGGCTCCGGGCCGGCGCGGCGATGCTGCAACGGATCCGCACCGACCTCGCGGACTTCGGCGTCAGCTTCGACCACTTCACGAGCGAGCGCGCGCTGAACGAGTCGGGGCTCGTGCTCGACGCGATCGAGGACCTGCGCGCTCGCGACTGCCTGTACGAGTCCGAGGGCGCGACCTGGATGCGCACGACCGCGTTCGCGGACGACAAGGACCGGCCGATCGTCAAGAGCGACGGCACCCTGACGTACTTCGCCGGAGACATCTGTTACCACCGCGAGAAGATCCGCAAGGGCTTCGACCGGCTGGTCAACGTCTGGGGAGCGGACCACCACGGCTACATCCCGCGCGTGCGCGCCGCGCTGCAGGCGCTCGGCTTCGACCCGGCCGCGCTGCGCGTCGTGCTCGTGCAGATGGTCAGCCTGTCGCGCGACGGCGTGCCGGTGCGCATGGGCAAGCGCACCGGGGAGTTCATCACGCTGCGGGACGTGCTCGACGAGGTCGGACCCGACCTGGCGCGTTTCTTTTTCCTGTCGCGCAAGTCGGACGCCCACCTCGATTTCGACCTCGAGCTCGCGCGCCGGCAGACGGCGGAGAACCCGGTGTTCTACGTGCAGTACGCGCACACGCGCATCGCCGGCGTCTTCCGCCAGGCCGCCGAGAAGGGGATCGCCGCGGCGGAGCCGACGGCGGCCGCCGTGGCCGCGCTCTCGCATCCCGACGAGATCGCGATGATCAAGCTGCTGGCGGAGTTCCCCGAGGTCGTCGCCGGCGCCGCCGATGCGCTCGAACCGCATCGCGTCGTCTTCTATGCGCAGAAGGTGGCGGGCGAGTTCCACCGCTTCTACTCGAAGCACCGCTTCGTCGGCGACGACGCGGCCGCCACGACCGCACGCCTGCTGCTCGCCGGGGCGGTCGGCCAGGTGCTCGGCCGGGCGCTCCGGCTGATCGGCATCGCGGCCCCCGAGCGGATGTAGGGGGGCGGCGTCTCCCCGCGCATTTCCCGCACGCCGCCGCGCGCAGTCGCTGCGGCAAGCTGCTAAGATCGACGGGCGCTGAAACTGGCGGGCCCTGCTCGCGACCGGTTCCGGCATCGGTTCGTTCGCGGTCCCGCGGACGACGGGCGGACTGCTCGAGGCTCGTTGCGGAGCCTGTCGGTCAGGCAGGGAGGCGCCCGGCCGGACCCGGAGAGGTTCGGAGAGGTTCGGGGGCGGCGGCCCCCGCTGTGCGGAGGAAGGGGATGGCGAGCCGGCAATCGAGGCGACAACTCCAGTTCACGGGCTTCGAAATGACCGTGATCGGGGTCAGCTTCGTGTTCACCGTGACCTGCGTGTTCTTGCTGGGCCTGATGGTCGGGAAGAAGAACGCTTCGTACCATGCGCCGCGCGAAGATCGCGTGGCGCGGGTGCCCGTCGACGATTTCACGCGCTACAAGCGACCGGCGGCCGTTCCGGCGCCGGGCGCGGCCAACGCTTCCAACTCGAGTTCCGCCGGCGAGGCTCCTGCCGCCAAGCCGGAGGCCCCGGTTGCGGCGGCCGCCGCGGCCGCCGCCAAGCCGTCGGCGGCCGTCGCGGCTGCGCCCCCGACGGCCGAGCCCGCGGTCACTCCTGCCTCGGCGAAGGCCGACACGGCGGCCAAGGATGCTGCCAGCGCGAAGGAGGCCACCGCGAAGGAACTGGCCGCCAAGGAAGCCGCCGCCAAGGAGAAGGAGAAGGAGAAGGCCGAGGAGCCCGCGACCGGTCGCGGCTACACGGTCCAGATCCTCGCCACGCGCAAGCAGGCCGACGCGGACGCGCTGGTGCGCAAGCTGAAGTCGCGGGGCTACGCCGCCTACATCAAGAAGGTCAGCGAGGGCGAGGGCTCCTGGTACCGCGTGCGGGTCGGCAGCTACGGCGGCTTCTCGGAAGCGCGCGCGATGGCCGACAAGTGCCGCCGCGACCTCGGCCTCGGCCAGGCGTTCGTCAGCACCGAGTAGGCGGGCGGCCCGGTCGATCGGCGGGCCGTCCGGCCGGTCGCGCCGTTTTCCCCGTTTCCGCTTTGCGCTAGACACTGCCGATGCCCCTCGTCCCGTCCCTCGACGAATTCCGCCGCCTCGCGGCCGGCGCGAACACGGTCCCCGTCTACCGGGAGATCGCCGCCGACCTCGACACGCCGGTCTCGGCGTTCCTGAAGCTTCACCAGGGAGGGCAGGGCTTCCTGCTCGAGAGCGTCGAGGGCGGGGACCGCTGGGGGCGCTACAGCCTGCTCGGCAGCGATCCGCTGATGACCCTGCGCGCGAAGGACGGCGTGATGACCGTCGCGCGCCGCGACGGCGGCACCGAGGCGATCGACGGCGATCCGGTCGAGGCGCTTCGCCGGGTGCTCGCGCCGTTCCGTCCGGCGCGCGTCGAGGGACTGTCGCGCTTCGCCGGCGGCTTCGTCGGATACCTCTCGTACGACCTCGTCCGCACGGTCGAACGACTTCCGTCGACGAACGTCGACGACCTCGGCTGCGCCGACATCGCCGGCCTCATCGCCGACAACTTCGTGCTGTTCGACAACGTCACGCACACCATGAAGGTCGTCAGCCTGGCGGTGCTTCGCGACGGGGAAAACGTCGAGGACGCCTACGCGCGTGCGGCGGCGTCGGTCGAGCGCACCGTCGAACGGCTGCGCCGCACGCCCGTCCCGCTGCCGGCGCCGCGCGCCGGGAGTCCGGTCCGTCCGGTGTCCAACTGCTCGCCTGGAGAGTACGAGGCGGCCGTCCGGGCCTGCCTCGAGTACATCGCGGCCGGGGACATCTTCCAGGTCGTGATCTCGCAGCGCTTCGAGGCTCCGCTCGCGAGCCACCCGTTCTCGATCTACCGGGCGCTCCGGACCATCAACCCGTCGCCGTACATGTTCTACCTCGACCTCGGCGAAGAGGTCGCCGCCGGCTCCTCGCCCGAAGTCATGGTGAAGGTCGAGGACGGGCGCGTCACCGTGCGCCCGATCGCCGGCACGATCCGGCGCGGCGCGACCCCGGAGGAGGACGAGGCGCTGGTCGCGCGCCTTCTCGCGGACCCCAAGGAGCAGGCCGAGCACATCATGCTCGTCGACCTCGGCCGCAACGACGTCGGCCGCGTGGCCGACATCGGCTCGGTCTCGGTCGACGAGCGCATGGTCGTCGAGCGTTACTCGCACGTGAACCACATCGTGTCGCTGGTCTCGGGCCGGCTGCGAGAAGACCGGGACTGCCTCGACGCGTTCCGCGCGACGTTCCCGGCCGGCACCCTGAGTGGGGCCCCGAAAATCCGTGCGATGGAGGTCATCGAGGAGGTCGAGAAGACCCGCCGCGGGCTTTACGGCGGCGCCGTTGGGTACGTCGATTTCTTCGGAAATCTGGATACTTGTATCGCTATTCGCACCGTCCTCGTGAAGAACGACCGCACCTACGTCCAGGTCGGCGCCGGGATCGTCGCGGACTCCGTGCCGGCCCGCGAGCAGGCCGAGTGCGGGGAGAAGTCGGCCGCGATGATGGCCTCCCTCGCGCACGCGGCCGAGATCGAGCGATCGTGAAGCCCGCGCTCGCCAGGCTCGTCGCCGGCTTCGACCTGTCCGACGCCGAGATGACGTCCGCCGTCTCCACGATCATGGACGGCGAGGCGACCGCCGCGCAGATCGGCGCGTTCCTCGCCGGCCTGCGCGCCAAGGGCGAGACGGTCGAGGAACTGGTCGCCGCGGTGCGCGTGCTGCGCGAGCGCGCGGTCGAACTGCGGGTGCCGTACCCGGTGCTCGACACCTGCGGCACCGGCGGGGACGGCCTCGGCACCTTCAACGTCTCGACCGCGGCGGCGTTCGTCGCGGCGGCTGCCGGCGCCAGGGTCGCCAAGCACGGCAACCGCGCGTCGTCCGGCAAGGTCGGCGCCGCCGACGTGCTCGAGGCGCTCGGGGCGAAGATCGAGCTCGGGCCGGAGGCGGCGCGGCGCTGCCTCGAGGCCTGCGGCATCGCGTTCCTGTTCGCGCCCGCGTATCACCCCGCCGTTCGACACGTCGCGAGCGCACGCCGCGAGGTCGGCTTCCGCACGCTGTTCAACCTGACCGGCCCGCTCTGCAACCCGGCCGGCGCCCGGCGACAGGTCGTCGGCCTGTTCTCCCGCGACTGGCTCGCGCCGGTCGCCGAGGTGCTGCGGCGGCTCGGCAGCGAGCACGTGCTCGTCGTGCACGGCGCCGACGGCAGCGACGAGATCACCCCGGTCGCCGAAACCTTCGTCGTCGAACTCGTGGGCGGCGAGATCCGCGAGTACGAGATCGAGCCCGAGGCGTTCGCGATCGCGCGCTGCGCGCCCGCCGACCTCGCCGGCGGCGACGCGCCCGAGAACGCCCGCCTGTTGCGCGAGGTGCTCGCCGGGGCGGCAGGGCCGCGCGCCGACGCGACGGCGCTCAACGCAGGGGCCGGACTCTACGTCGCCGGCGTCGCCGCATCGCTGGCCGGCGGCGTCGCGCGCGCGCGGGAGATCCTCCGCTCGGGCGAGGCCGTCGCGGTGCTCGATGCGTTCGTGGCGGCCACGCGCGAAACCGAGTGACCGGCCGGCTTTCCGGGACGGAAGAAGGCGTCGGACGCGGCACCCGGCGCGGCGCGGGTGCTCCGGTCACCGGCGTGGAGTAAGGAGAGGGCGTGATTCTCGAGAAGATCCTGCGCAGCAAGCGCGACGAGGTCGAACACGCGAAGCGGCGCGCCAGCGAGGGCGAACTGCGCGAGCGGGCCCTGTACCGGGAGGGCCGCCGCGGGTTCATCGACCGGGTGATCCTCGGCGGCCGGGCGGTGATCGCCGAGATCAAGAAGGCCTCGCCGTCGAAGGGGCTGATCCGCGCGGACTTCCGGCCCGTCGTGCACGCGCACCAGTACGAGAACGCCGGCGCGCGCTGCCTGTCGGTGCTCACCGACGCGCCGTTCTTCCAGGGCAGCCTCGCCGACCTCGCGGCGGTTCGCGGCGCGACGGGCCTTCCGCTGCTGCGCAAGGACTTCATGATCGACCCGTACCAGGTCGTCGAGGCGCGTGCGCACGGGGCCGACTGCATCCTGTTGATCGTCGCGGCGCTCGGCGACGCCGAGCTGCGCGACCTGGCGGCGGTCGCCGGCGACGAAGGCCTCGACGTCCTCGTCGAGGTCCACGACGAGAAGGAACTCGAGCGGGCGCTCGCCTCCGGCGCGAGGTTCATCGGCGTGAACAACCGCAACCTCCACACGTTCGAGACCACGCTCGAGACGACGGTGCGGCTGGCGGCGCTCGCGCCGAGCGACGTCACGCTCGTTTCCGAGAGCGGGTTTCGCACGGCCGCCGATCTCGCCGGCATGGAGGAGATCGGCGTCCACGCCTTCCTGATCGGCGAATCCTTGATGCGCGAGGACGACCCGGGCGCGGCGTTGCACGCGCTGCTCGCGGGCTGAGCCGCCGTCATGGCGACGTGGGTCAAGATCTGCGGCGTGACGCGGTTCGAGGACGCGCGCGCCGCGTTCGACTGCGGCGCCGACGCGATCGGGATCAACTTCTGGCCGCGCAGCCGCCGCTACTGCGAACCGGCGGCGGCGCGCCGCATCGTCGAAGCGCTCCCTGCCGGCGCCCCTGTCTACGGGGTCTTCGTCGCCGCTTCCCGCGGCGAGATCCTCGAACTCGTGCACGACGTCGGCCTCGCCGGCGTCCAGCTGCACGGCGGCGAACCCGCCTCGGAAGCCGAAGGCTGGGACCGGCCGGTGATCCGTGCGGTCGCGGCATCGAGTCGCGAGGCGGTCCTGGAGGCGGTCGAGGCCTGCGCCCGCTATCGGGCCTTGGCGGGCGGCGCGAGCGCGTACCGGCTGCTCGTCGACCACGCGTCGGGCGGCGGCAGCGGCCGCACGGTCGATGCGTCGCTGCTCGACGGCGTGGATCTTTCGGACGCGGTGCTCGCCGGCGGCCTGACACCGGACAACGTCGCTGCTACGGTCGCGCGGCGGAGACCGTTCGGGGTCGACACGGCCGGAGGCGTCGAATCGGCGCCCGGCATCAAGGACCCGGCCAGGATCGCCGCCTTCGTGCGCGAGGCCCGCAAGGCCTGAGCGGGCGCTGCGCACGAACCCGACGACGAGAGGGACGACGACGATGCGACAGACTGCGCAGACCCATCCCGAGTTGCCCGATCCGCGGGGCAAGTTCGGCCAGTTCGGCGGGCGCTACGTGCCCGAGACGCTGATGCCGGCCCTGCTCGAGCTCGAGGAGGCGTACGCGCGCTGGAGCGTCGATCCGGAGTTCCAGCGCGAGCTCGCGGACCTCCACGCGCACTACACGGGCCGACCGACGCTGCTCTACCACGCCAAACAGCTGTCCTCGCGGCTCGGCGGGGCCGAGATCTGGCTCAAGCGCGAGGACCTCTGCCACACCGGCGCGCACAAGATCAACAACGGCCTCGGCCAGGGGCTGCTCGCGCGCCGCATGGGCAAGACGCGCATCATCGCCGAGACCGGCGCCGGCCAGCACGGGGTCGCGACCGCGACCGTCTGCGCGCTGTTCGGCATGAGATGCGAAGTCTTCATGGGCGTCGACGACGTGAAGCGGCAGGCGCTCAACGTCTTCCGCATGCGGCTTCTCGGCGCCGAGGTGCGCAGCGTGGCCAGCGGCAGCCGGACGCTGAAGGACTCGATCAACGAGGCCATGCGCGACTGGGTCACGAACGTCGGCGACACGTACTATCTCGTCGGCTCGACGATGGGCCCGCACCCGTACCCGATGATGGTGCGCGACTTCCAGTCGGTGATCGGCCGCGAGGCTCGCGCGCAGGTGCTGACGCAGCGGGGCGCGCTGCCGGACGTGGT
>CAYYZO010000113.1:0-10145 GCA_964476185.1 uncultured Myxococcales bacterium | reverse complement strand
CCTTCATGACCTGGCCGACGAAGAAGCCGAACAGCTTGTCCTTGCCCGAGCGGTACTCGGCGACCTTGTCGGCGCTCGCGGCCAGCACGCGATCGACGATCGCGACGATCTCGCCCTCGTCGGTCACCTGCACGAGGCCCTCGCGCTCGACGATCGCCTTCGGGTCGTCGCTGGTGCCGACCATCTTCTGGAAGATGCTCTTCGCGATCTTGCCGCTGATCGTGCCGTCGTCGATCAGCGCGACGAGACCGGCGAGTTGCGCCGGCGTGATCGGCAGCCTGGCGTAGTCGGCCTCGCCGTCGGCGGCGCTCTCGTTCGCGATGCGGATCACGTCGCCCATGACCCAGTTCGCGAGCGCCTTGGGGCTGCGGTGGATCGCGACCGCCTGCTCGAACCAGTCGGCGAGCTCCTTGTTCGCCGTCAGCACCTCGGCGTCGTACTCGGGCAGCCCGAGCTCGGCGACGAAGCGCGCGCGGCGCGCGTCGGGCAGCTCCGGCATCTCGCCGCGCACGCGCTCGATCCACGCGTCGTCGATCACGAGCGGCATCAGGTCCGGGTCGGGGAAGTAGCGGTAGTCGTGCGCGTCTTCCTTGCCGCGCATCGACCGCGTCTCGCCGCGGTCGGCGTCCCACAGGCGCGTCTCCTGCACGATCGTCCCGCCGTCGAGCAGGATCTCGGCCTGGCGCTCGATCTCGTACGCGATCGCGCGCTCGACGGCGCGGAAGCTGTTCAGGTTCTTCGTCTCGGTGCGCGTGCCGTACTTCTCGTCGCCGCGCCGTCGCAGCGACACGTTCGCGTCGCAGCGCAGGCTGCCCTCGTTCATGTTGCCGTCGCTGATGCCGAGGTAGCGCACGATCGAGCGGAGCTTGCGCAGGTAGGCCGAGGCCTCCGGCCCGCTGCGGACGTCCGGCTCGCTGACGATCTCGAGCAGCGGGACGCTCGAACGGTTGAGGTCCACGAGCGACCACTTCGGGCTCAGGTCGTGGACGCTCTTGCCGGCGTCCTCCTCCATGTGGATGCGCGTCAGGCGCACCGTGCGCAGCGCGCCGTCGAACTCGAACGTGACGCGCCCGTGCTCGCAGTACGGCTGCTCGTACTGCGAGATCTGGTAGGCCTTGGGCATGTCCGGGTAGAAGTAGTTCTTGCGCGCCCAGCGGCTCACGGGGTTGATGCGGCTGTCCGTCGCGAGCGCCGCGCGGATCGCGAACTCGACGGCGCGGCGGTTCAGCACGGGCAGCACGCCCGGCATGCCGAGGCAGACCGGGCAGGTGTTCTCGTTCGGCCCCGCGCCGAACGCGGCCGAGCACGCGCAGAACAGCTTGGTCGCGGTGGCGAGCTGGCAGTGGACTTCGAGGCCGATGACGGCCTCGAAGCCGCCTTCTTCGTAGTACGAGTGGCCGCTCACGACGGGATCTCCGGAAGGCGGCGGTGCCAGGTCGTGGCGTCCTCGTAGGCCGCCGCGACGCGCAGCACGGTGGATTCGTCGAGCGGCCGTCCGACCAGTTGCAGGCCGATCGGCATGCCGTCGCCGTCGAAGCCGCACGGGATCGACATGCCGGGCAGTCCCGCGAGGTTCACCGAGATCGTCAGGATGTCCGACAGGTACATCTTCAGCGGGTCGTCGGTCCGCGAGCCGATCGGGAACGCGGTGCCGGGCGAGGTCGGGCCGACGATCGCGTCGCAGTGGCGGAACGCTTCCTCGAAGTCGCGCCGGATCAGCGTGCGCACGCGCATCGCCTTCGAGTAGTACGCGTCGTAGTAGCCGGCCGACAGCACGTACGTGCCGAGCATGATGCGGCGCTTGACCTCGGCGCCGAAGCCCTGATCGCGGGTCTCGCCGTACATCTCGCGCACGCCGCGCTCCTCGCCGCGGCGCAGGCCGTAGCGCACGCCGTCGTAGCGGCCGAGGTTCGACGACGCCTCCGCGGTCGCGACGATGTAGTACGTCGCCGTCGCGTAGTCGGTGTGCGGCAGGCTCACCTCGACGAGCTCGGCGCCGAGCTCGCGAAGCTGGTCCATCGCCGCTCGCACGTGCACGTCGACGTCGGTGTCGACGCCGTCGATGAAGTACTCGCGCGGAACGCCGAGCCGCAGGCCCTTCAGGTCGCCGCCGCCGAGCGCCGCGGCGTAGTCGGGCACCGGTGCGTCGATCGACGTCGAGTCGCGCGGATCCTTGCCGGCGACCGCCCCGAGCAGCATCGCCGTGCCGCGCACGGTGGCCGCCATCGGCCCGACCTGGTCGAGCGAGGACGCGAACGCGATCACGCCGAAGCGGCTCACGCGCCCGTAGGTCGGCTTGATCCCCGCGATCCCGCAGTACGCCGCCGGAAGCCGGATCGAGCCTCCCGTGTCGGTGCCGAACGAGCCGAGCACCTGCCGGGCCGCCACCGCGCTGGCCGAGCCTCCCGAGGAGCCGCCGGCCACGCGCGAGAGATCCCACGGGTTGCGGGTCACGCCGAGCGCGGAGTTCTCGCACGACGAGCCCATCGCGAACTCGTCCATGTTGAGTTTGCCGACGAGCACGGCGCCGGCCTTGCGGAGCCGCTCGAAGAACGTGCCGTCGAACGTCGGGACGAAGCCCTCGAGGATCTTCGACGCGCAGGTCGTCGCGACGCCCCTGGTCAGGAAGATGTCCTTCAGGCCGATCGGGATGCCCGTCAGCGGCGCGGCGTCCCCGCGCGCGAGGCGGGCGTCGGCCTCGGCGGCCTGCTCGCGCGCGAGGTCGGCCGTGACGGCCAGGAAGCTGCCGACCTTGCCGTCGCAGGCCTCGATGCGGGCGAGGCACGCGTCGGTGAGCTCGCGCGAGCTGATCTCGCGCGCGGCGAGCAGCCGCGAGGCTTCCTCGATCGGGAGTTCGTTCAGTGCGGTCACGGCCGTGTCCTTCGTCATTCGATGATCGGGGGCACGGCGAAGAAGTGCCCGTCGCGGCGCGGGGCGTTCGCGACGGCTTCCTCGGCGGCGGTCTCGCCGTTGCGGCCGGAGGGCTCGTCCTCGCGGTACGGCGCTTCGACGTCGACGACGTGCGAGGTCGGCTCGACGGCCGACGTGTCGAGCTCGGCGAGCTTGTCGACGTAGGCGAGGATGCGGTCGAGGTCCTGGGTCAGCGCGCGGCGCTCGTCGTCCCCGAGGCCGAGCCGGGCGAGCACGGCGACGCGGCGGACCTGGTCTTCGGTGATGGGCATCGGGTGCGATTAACACGCCCCCTGCCAGGTCGCAAAAACGCCGGTTTCCGCCGCGGTTTCCCGCGCGGACCGGCCTGCCGCGCGACGACGCGCGGGGGACGGGGCGAGCCGAGGGGGAACGGGCAGCCGCACGGGGCGAAACGGAGCGGAGCGGCCAGGTCATGCCATCGGTGTCGTTGACCGTGAGTCGCCGCGGCGACGAATCTCGGGTCGTGACGCGCGAGGATGCGAAACGGGGCCCTGCGATGCGCGGGAGCGGCGGCCCGGCGCGAGACGCCGGGCCGGGGCAGGCGGGTGACGGCGGCGCTGCCGCCGATCCCCGGCACGTGTTCGGGCGTTTCGGCGAGGACGCGGCGGCCGAGCACCTGCGGCGCCGCGGCTTCGAGATCCTCGCGCGCAACGTGCGCAGCAGCCTCGGCGAGATCGACCTCGTGGCGCTCGACGGCGACGTGGTCGTGTTCGTCGAGGTCAAGGCGAGGCGCCGCGGCCCGGACGACGCTCGCAGGACCCGTGCGGCGCTCGTCTCGGGCCTGGAGGCCGTCGACGCACGAAAGCAGCGGCGCCTCGTTCGGCTCGCGCAGGCCTTCCTGGCCCGCGCCGGGTGGAGCGGCCGGGCCGCGCGATTCGACGTGGTCGCGGTCGCCGGAGACGGAGCTTGCACGCACGTCGCGAATGCCTTTGACTGCGCGACCTGACTTCCCGGCGCCGCCCTCCGAGCGAGGGCCGACGCGCGCCGATCCCGGGGCTACTTCCATGCTCGACATCCGCATCCTCCGCGAACAGTCCGACTTCGTGCGCGAGCGACTGGCCCTCGTCAACTGCCCGCGCGAGGAGGTCGATCGCGTGATCGACCTCGACCGCCGACGTCGCGAGCTGATCAGCGCGGTCGAGCAGATGCGCGCCGAGCGCAAGACGTCGTCGAAGTCGATCGGCGCGATGAAGCCGGGCGAGGAGATGGAAGCCGCCAAGGCGGCCGTGCGCGCGCTCGGCGAGAAGCTGGGCGGCATGGAGAAGGAACTCGCCGAGGCCGAGGCCGAGTTCTCCCGCCGGATGCTCGAGCTGCCGAACCTGCCGCATCCGGACGTCCCGCCGGGCCCCGACGACAGCGCGAACCGCATCGTGCGCACCGAGGAGCCCACGCGCGCGTTCGACTTCGAGCCGAGGCCGCACTGGGACCTCGGAGAATCGCTCGGCATCATCGACTTCGCGCGCGGCGTGAAGATCTCCGGCACGCGCTTCTACGTGCTGAAGGGCGACGGCGCCCGGCTGCAGCGCGCGCTGATCTCGTTCATGCTCGACCTGCACACGCGCGAGCACGGCTACACGGAGATCTACCCGCCGGCGATGGTGCGCGAGGAGTGCCTCTACGGCACCGGCAACCTCCCGAAGTTCGGCGACAACCTGTACCGCGACGCGGAGGACGACTTCTATTTCGTCCCGACCGCGGAAGTGCCCGTGACGAACCTCTACCGCGACGAGATCCTCGACGGCGCGTCGCTGCCGATCCGGCACGTCGCGTACACGCCGTGTTTCCGGCGCGAGAAGATGTCGGCGGGGCGCGACGTGCGCGGCATCAAGCGCGGCCACCAGTTCGACAAGGTCGAGCTCGTCAAGTTCGTGAACCCCGAGGGATCCGAGGCGGAGCTCGGGAGCCTGCTCGCGGCCGCCGAGGAAGTCTGCCGACGCCTCGGGCTCCAGCACCGCATCGTCGAGATGTGCACCGGCGACCTGTCGTTCGTGGCCGCGCGCAAGTTCGACATCGAGATCTGGGCGCCGGGCTGCCAGGAGTGGCTCGAGGTCAGCTCGTGCTCGCTGTTCACGGATTTCCAGGCGCGGCGCGCGAACATCCGCTTCCGCGACGCGGACGGCAAGGTGCGGCTCGTCCACACGCTGAACGGCTCGGGCCTCGCGCTGCCGCGCGTGATGATCGGCGTGATCGAGACCTGGCAGCGCGGCGACGGCTCGATCGACGTGCCGCCGGCGCTGCAGCCGTTCCTCGGCGGGCAGACGGTGATCCGCGGAGCCTGAGAGCCCGGCCCGCCGCGGCGCCGGCGCTCCAGCCTGCGCCCTGCCTGCCGCGCGAACCAGGCCTCGACACGCCGGGTGCCGCGCGAACGGCGTCGCCGCGCGCTACGGCGAAAGATCAGGCCAGCGCCGAGGCCAGCGCCGGCCGTTGCCCCACCAGCGGGGAACTCGCCGCCGCGAGCGGCTTCAGCTCACGAAGGATCGGCGCCGCGATGGCGGTCGGCAGCGACGAGCCGGCCGCGTAGAGCCGCTCGAGCGTGTCGAGGTTGGCGGCGAGCAGCTTCGCGTTGTACCTGGCCGGGGCCGTCGCGAACTCGAGCCCGCCGGCGAGCGACGCGCGAACCTCCGGCGCGCCCGATTCGACCGCGAGCGCGTTGGCGACCTGCATGCGCAGGTACGTCGCGGACATTTCCTCGACGAGCGGCACGAGCGAACCGAGGTCGTCGAGGGCGACGACGGCCGGTTGGTTCACGCCGGTGAACGCGGCCTCGAGGCGCTCGATCCATTCGTGGACCTTCGCGGGCGCCGCGGCGATCCATCCGCTGCCGGTCGGGTCGCGACGGATCTGGTTGAGCTGCCCGTAGAACGCGAAGTCGGCCTGGTGCGGCGCCGACCCCGTCAGGAACAACGAGCGCGAGAGCGCATGTTCGATCGCCGCGAGGATGCGCGGCAGCATCGCGTACCACTCCTCCGCGTTCTCCGGCGTCGCGCCCATCTTCGGCAGCGTCGAGACGATGCTCGGCGGGAAGTCGCGGGCCGCGCGCTGGAAGTCGAGCCCCGGGACCCCGTGCGTCATGCCGCACGCGATGATCGCGGCGTTCTGCGCGGCGTCTTCCGGGTGGTACCAGCGCGACGAGAGCATGATGCGCACGAGCCACTCGTCGGCGTAATCCTCGAGCAGCATCGCGACGGTGTCCGTCTCCGCGTCCTTCCAGCGCGTCGCCGGCTCGGGACAGGCGGCCTCGACGTGCGCCGCGATCGCGGTCGAGTCGTTCGTCGCCCGGTCCTCGGGCGAGATCAGGACCGGCACCATCGTCTTGCCGGTGCGGGCCTGCAGCACCGAGAATCGCGTCTCGGCGTTCTCGACGTGTTCGACGAAGGCGATCTTCTTGTAGCGCAGGAACGCCCGGATCTTGTCCGAGTACGGGCTGTTCTGCATCGTGTAGAGGGTCCAGGTGCTCGGCATCGCAAGGCTCCAGCGGAAGAGTCCGGGGAGCGGCAGTCATAGCGACGCAGGAGTCGCAGAGCCAGAGTCGCCGGCTCGCTCGCAGGCGAAGCCGTGAAGCGCAGGAACGCGCAACGGTTCGCTGCGTGCGCGAGCAGGAGGACAGGAACGGCGCGACGGCTTGCGGGCCGCGGCGTTGCCGGTCCCGCGCAAGGGCAGGGAAACACGCCGGGCGGACGCGGCAGGCGCGGAGGGCGACGCGGTGGCCTTTGGCGCCGCTTCGCCCTAGGCTCTGCGCCGATCGTTTCCCGCGGAGGGGTGGCCGAGCCCGGTTGAAGGCACCGGTCTTGAAAACCGGCGATCCGAAAGGGTCCGCGGGTTCGAATCCCGCCCCCTCCGCCAATTCCTCTTCCCATCTACGTCGCGCGCGCTCTCCCGGACTTCGGCGGGTGCGCGTCCTGCGTTGGCGCGCGCCGTCGAATGCACGAACGCGCACGAGCTGCGACATCGTCGCTTATCGCCGGGCTGAAAGTAGAGCGGCGACCCGCCGGGGAGAGCGGGTCGCCGCGATTGGCTCGCGCGTTGGGCGCGCAAGCTGCGGGGCAGGGGTGGGTCTCTGGGGGGAAGAGGGCCCTGTCCCGCGGGGAGCGAAGGAAGCGCCGTCAGGCCGCGACGCTTCCCATCCTTTCCTCGAGGTCGAGGTCGTCGAGACTGACCATCCGGTCGTCCCAGTCCGCATCGTCCTCGCTCGAGAACCCGAGGTCGGCGTCCTGGTCCAGGTCGATGTCCGTGTCGATCGCGATCGGATCGAGGTCCGAGTGGATCGGGCTCGGGAACGGGCTGCGACCGCTCGGGCGCGTGCCCTTCTCGCCGGTGGCCTCGCGGCGCCGCAGCTCGGCGTCGCGCCAGGCGAACAGGCGGGCGCGCAGGCAGACCGCATCGATGTTCAGGGTTTCGCAGATGACGAGGAAGGAGAACGGGTAGTCCCAGCTGTCCTCGGAGAGCCACGTCTCGGCCTCGAGCAGGACCTTCTTGTACTTGCGGCGGGTGGCGCCGACGTTCTTGTAGAAAGAACGGATCGCGTCCTTGAGGACCGCGTACATCAGGGCCCGCTCCGGTCCCATCCCGTCGTCGCCCTGGTGGCGCATGTAGTACTGCTCGGGCAGGGTCAGGTCCGGCGTCAGGTACTCCATCAACGACGGGGTCAACATGAAGTTTCCCCCGTACGGATTCGGCTCGCGGCGCTGGACCTGAGCCGGGGTGGACGTCTTGTTCACGGATACCGTGGCTTGATCAGACATTGGCAGGATCCCCCTTTGTTGTGCGGCCGACCTGTACAAGAAGCGTGCCGGAGACTGCGACGCAGGTCACAGGGAGGGGCCGTCCGGACCGGGCCCGTGAGGCCGGACCCGTGCGCCCGGCGAAGAGCGGTCGGCGGTATGCAAGTGCTGGAATAACCGTGGGAATATTTTTGACGGACGCGGCGGGGGACGGGGGCGCGAGCCTGTTGCGCCGCGTCATGCGGCGATGCACGGGTCGGCGGCGACGAGCGCGGGGATATTGCAAGAGTGCACGAACCCCCAAGACCCTCGCGTTCTTGCCAGATTCCAGGATGGCCGCCCGCGCCGGCCCCGCGAAGTCCCCCGACTTCCCCACGGGCCGTTTTGACTCAGTCGTTGTGTCCGGCCTATACGACTTGAACTTCGGCTCAGATTTTAGAAATTCGGGGGACTCGTGTCGGACCACGCTTCAGAAGAGGGACGCAAGCTCAGCCGCAAGGAGCGGGAACAGCAATTCCGGCTGAACCTGATCCTGGACGCCGCCGAGGAGGTTTTCGCCGAGACTTCGTTCGGCGGGGCCTCGGTGGAAGAAATCGCCCAGCGCGCGGAGATCAGCGTTGGCACGCTCTACAACCTGTTCCGGTCCAAGGAGGACGTCTACCGGGCCGTCGTCTCCCGAGCGCAAAGTACGTTCTTCGACCACATGGAGGAGCGCGTCGACGAAGCGCGCGGTCCCCTGGAGAAGGTTCATGCGGTCGTCGGCTACTCCTTCGAGCATTTTCATCGGTACTCGCGGCAGTTCCGGCTCTACGTGTCGGCGACCAACGGCTTCCAGTGGGAACTGCGAACCAAGCTCGCCGACGAGGCGTTGCAGCGCCAGGCCCAGTTCCACACGCGCCTGACCCAGATCTGCCAGCAGGCGATGGACGAGGGGATCTTCAAGCGCGGGATCCCGGCCGAGCTGCTCGCGACGAACATCCTGGCCATCCCGCATCCGATCCTCGCCCATTGGCTCGCCCGGGAAGGGTCCGACCTGCTCTCGTTGATGCCTTACGCGATGATCGTCGTGGACCGGCTGGTCGGCGCCGACGTTCGTTGAGCCCCCGGCCTCCCGGCGGCCCCGTGGCCGTCGCGTGCGCCGCGGGGCGGCCGTCGCGGCCGCGACCTTCGCCCGGTTGAGACGGTTCGGCGGTCAGGTAAAAGGTCCGTTCCTTCGCCGGAGAGGTGACCGAGAGGCCGAAGGTGCGCGATTGCTAATCGCGTGTGGGATCAAAAGTCCCACCGAGGGTTCGAATCCCTCCCTCTCCGCCATTAGGATTCCGGTCGGGCCGCGCAGACGCGACGTGCCATCCAAGAGGACCGAGGCTTGAACCACACAACCCTGGCTCTGCGGACCCGCGCGGGTCTCCTTTTACTGGCAGGCTGCTTCGCCATCGCCGGCTGCGCCGCGAGCAATCCCGCGCCCCCGGGCGCGCGCGGCCAGGGCGACGACGTCGGTCCGGCCTACTTCACCCAGGCGACCGATTACGGTTACCGCTACGCGCACAACTGGATCGACCGGCCCTGCTTCACGATCGACCTTCCGGGCAACGACTGGGTGCTGCAGTCCGCCACGGCCGACTACGTGCTCTGGCACAAGGGCGACTACGCCCTGAAGGTGTACCTGACCGACAACCGCATGGACCAGTTCGCGGTTTCCGGCATGGACGCCGAACAGGCGCTGCGCGCGTTCATCGGGTTCGAGCTCGACTTCATCAAGCCGAAGTTCGAGAGGTCGACCTCGCCGTCGCCGAACCTGCGCAAGAACGAGAACGGCACCTGGGCGCTGTGGCGCTGGGAAGGCACCAAGGGGCGTCGCGCGGGCGTCGGAAAGGCGAAGCCGGCCGACCAGCGCCACCTGATCGCGAGCGTCTGGCTCGATCCGTGGGTGCTGTCGTTCGACTGGGCCACGTCGAAGATGGACCTGCCCGACGTCGACAGCCCGGAACTGCTCGCGGCCGTTCGCGCGCTGCGTTTCGTGCCGCAGTGTTTCGCGACGATGCGCAGCGGCGAGACCTGGTCGGCGCCGCAGGGTGGCGGCGGCTCGCACTTCGGTTCGCAGAAGTCCGTGGACGACGAGGTGATGGGCGTCGGCGCGAACGATCCGGGGGCGGACGAGACGTTCTGACGTCGCGCTGTTCCCGTGCGGTTGGCTCGGGCTGGGCGCAGGGATCCGCGGCGGGCCGGCGGGATTCGTGTGGATTCGCACGGGCCGGCGTCGGTCGATGCCCGGGGGCTTCGCCGGGCGCGGTGCTCC
The DNA here is from genome assembly GCA_964476185.1 of uncultured Myxococcales bacterium. Taxonomy (GTDB): domain Bacteria; phylum Desulfobacterota; class Binatia; order UBA1149; family CAITLU01; genus DATNBU01. The sequence goes on along the minus strand of CAYYZO010000113.1, from coordinate 197 downwards.
CGGAGGGCGCGTCGCGCCGGCGCGCCGCCGGCGCCCGGCGGGCGGCGCGGCGGGTGGCGCGGAAAGTTGCGCCGCTGCGATGTCGTCGTTATAAGCCGAGCCGCCTCGTCCTGAGGCCTGTGCGCCCGTAGCTCAATGGATAGAGCACCAGACTACGGATCTGGGGGTTACAAGTTCGACTCTTGTCGGGCGCGCTT
>CAYYZO010000112.1:4554-10536 GCA_964476185.1 uncultured Myxococcales bacterium | reverse complement strand
GCTTCTCGCCGAAGCCGGCGTTGATCACGACGTCGGCCACCGCGGCGCAGGTGCCCGGCAGTTCGAGGGCTGCCGCGGCCAGACCCTTCGAGGTCGGCTGCAGGACGCGGTCGCTCGCGCACTCCGTCATCTTGTCTCCGTTCTGGCCGCAGGTGCCGAGGTCGGCCCAGGCGGCCTGGTTGACCAGCGTGTCGTCGCAGGCCCCGCCCGCGTTGAACAGCGCGTCGAACGCCGCGAACGTCGAGGCGACCTTGCCCTTGGTGTCGCCGGCGTTGTCGAGGCAGGCCGCGCCGTAATCCGACAGGCCGGAACCCTTCTCGACCGTGGCCTGGCACTTCGCATAGGTCTTGCCGACGGTCTTCATGACCTTCGAGAACCCTTTGCCGATCGAACCGTGGCACTTCGCGATGGCCTTGTCGGCGATCGGAACGGTGGTCGGGTTGCCCATGACCTCGACGCCCATGCGGTCGATGTAGGCTTCGGAGAGGTCCAGAAGGCACGTCGTCAGTTCGGTGAACGTGTCGATGCCGTTCGTGGCGCCGCCGTCATCGGAAGACGCGACCGGCGACGGGCAGCGCGGGTACATGGCGAGGACGGAGTCGTCACCCGGCGAGACGCAAGACTTGTTGACGCCGTCGATCGCCTTCTGGCGGGCACCGGCACGCTTGCCCTTGAGGTCGGCGCCGGTCGCGGTGTTGCAGTTCGTGCTTCCCGGCTCCTTGCCCTTGTCCCTGTTCTTGTGGCAACCGATCAGGTTCTTCGTGGCCGAAGCCTGATACTTGGTGATGTTCTTGGCGATCGTCGCATGGCACTTGACCGGGTCGGCCGACGCCGGACTCGAGCCCGCGGCGATCGCGACGGCGACGGCTGCGGCGACAAAGAAACTGAGGGGATACTTCATAGGATCTGTTCTCCTCCTGGTCGATGTAGGACGGGCACGAACCCGCCGCGGTCCCGATGACAGGGACAATGGACGTGGCTGCCGAACCTTCGGATCACGCGCGGATCACGCGGATCACGCCGACTGCAGTTGCCACGTGTGCAATCGTCACTCCTCCTCCACCACAACGTCAACCGTTCTTGTGTATCGCGAAGCTGCCGTCAGCGACAGGGATTCTCCGTTGCAAACCGGAAGTTTCGAGATCTACTGACGCGATCGAGTGTGAAGAACCGCTCGTCGAGGGGCGAATATTCGTGACGCGAAATCGAGTTGTACTCGTCGTGGGTGTTTTGCACGACGTGTTGCGGTCGGCGGCGTTGATCGCGACCTGCAATCCCGTGGCAATGTTCGCGCAGGGCGCGCGTTCCATTCGCAAGGGATGCGCGACGGGTGCCGGAACGGCGCGGCCGTGCGATGCGTCTTCCATCCAGATCTCTTCCGGCACGCTGCGAATCGCCCCGCACGGGCACTCGCTGACGCAAAGCCCGCAGCCCTTGCCGTAGTCGTGTTCGAACTCGTCGCGGCGGCCCGGGTCGAGTCTCACGACGGCGTCGGCGGCGAGGGGCCGAGCTTGCCGCGCGGCAGCGGGAACCGCCGCGATCGGATGGGGTAGTGGACGCGACTCGCGCCGCCGGGCCGCGACGCGGGACTGCGGATCCCGCTTGAATCCCTCGTGCGCTCGAGTACGACACACGCCTCGAAAGCTGGATCGCGGCCGTGGAGACGATCACGCCGTGAACGAAGGACGCGGTCCGCCGAGGATCGCCCGATGCCAGGTGCGCCGACCGGATGCGTCGGCGCCCAGGAGCCCTGAACGATGCAGATCCGCCACCTGAAGCTCTATCACTACCCGGCCACCCGCAGCGCCCGCGTCAAATGGCTCCTGCACGAACTGCTCGACGACGCGTTCGAAGTGCAAAAGCTCGAACTCTACGACGGCGCCCAGTACGCGCCGGAGTACGTGCGGATCAACCCGAACCACAACGTCCCGCTGCTCGAGGTGACGTGGGAGGACGGGTCCACGCAGCACATGATCGAGAGCGCCGCGATGGTGACGTTCCTCGCCGATGCGTTTCCGGCGAAGAAGCTCGCTCCCGTCCCCGGGGCGACGCCGGAGCGGGCCGACTACCTCCAGGTGCTGCATTTCGCGTCGACCTGGATGGACATGATGCTGTGGCAGGTGCGCATCCACGAGCACGTGCTGCCGGCCTCCGAAAAGGACGATCGCACCATCGCCCGCTACCGCCGCAAGTTCGTCGAGGAGGCCGAGCCGCAGATCCTCGCGCGCCTCGAGCGATTCACCTACGTGGGCGGCGAGAACTTCACGGCAGCCGACTGCATCGTCGGGCACAACGTGTTCTGGGGCACGGGGTACGGGATGTGCCGCCACCCGATCTTCCAGCGCTACCTCGGCACGCTGTCGCAGCGGCCGGCTTTCCAGAAGGCCTTCTCCGACATGGCGGATTTTTCGCCGGAGGTTCCGGAGGAGAAGCGCCTGGCGAGCCGGTTCACGGGCTGACGACGGCGTCTCGCGGCGGGAGAAAGGGCGACGGCGCCAGGTCGGCTACTGCTGGTCCGGGACCTCGAAGCGGGCCATGATGGCGAGCAGTTCCTCGGGCGGAAGGATGTCGGGATCCTCGCTCGAGTCCTTGGCGTGCTCGTACTGCAGGATCCCGAGTTCGGCGAAGACCTCGCGCACCTTCGGGGTCAGCATCCCGAGGCGGCGCAGGTTCGGCACGATCTTCGAGAACAGCATCTGCCGGAACCCGTGCATGAACGGGGTGCTCCGAGCCCACTCCACCCAGACCGGCACGTCCCATCCCATGCGCTCGTAGACCTGTTCCATCAGCAGGCGGTCGCGCATCAGGAACGTCGACTCGATGATGAACTCCTCGCGCTCCTTGCGCTCGGCGGAGCTGAGCTGGTTGCGGTAGATGTCCTCGAGCGTGAGCACGCCGAACGCGACGTGGCGCGCCTCGTCCTGGATGATCCTCGACGTGATCTCCTGGATGAGCGGCTCGCCGGGCATCTGGATCCTCATGAGGCCGAATGCCGCCAGCGCCAGGCCTTCCACCATGATCTGCATGCCGAGGTAGGTCATGTCCCAGCGCGAGTCCGACACCACCTGCTGGAGCAGTTTCTGCAAGTGCGGGTTGACCGGGAAGGAGACCTGGAGCTTTTCCGTGAGATAGCGGTGGTAGACCTCCACGTGGCGCGCTTCGTCGGCGACCTGGTTCGCGCCGTAGAACTTGGCCTCCTCGAACGGCGCCTCCAGGACGATCTTCGCCGTGCCGACCAGCGCGCCCTGCTCGCCGTGGAGGAACTGCGAGATCATCCACGCATTGATGTTGAGGCTCATGCGGGCCGATTCCTCGGCGTTGAGGGGGCGGGGCGGTTGCAGGACGTGGTTCAGGATCTGGTGGGCGTCGGTCCGGAGCCTTTCCTCGACGAGTTGCTCGCCGCTGACGCCCGCCGACCAGTCGATCTCGGTCGCGTTCCAGCTCGCGGCCTTGCCCTTCTCGTAAAGGGCCATGAGCCTCGTGCGGTCGAGCTTGTACTCCCAGTCGAAGACGGTGCCGATCGCGGCGGGAACCGTTTCCCGGCTGCCGCCGGGAGGAAGAGGAAGGGGCGCGTGCTGCGGGTATTCCATGGAAAGCCTGTTCGGTCGGGGCATCGCCACGGATCCTCCGACGGAGAGCCGAAGCGACGGCAGTGCGAGACCCGGTCGAATCCGTCTCGCCTTCGCGGAGTCGTGTCCGTTCTTTAGCGCGACGACCTTTCGTCGAGGCGACAGGACGAAGACGGCCGACGCGAAGCCGGGTCATCGGAACGTTCGAACTCCGCGTACATGCCCTTTCCGGGCGAGGAATGGTACCGCTCGTTCTCCCGCGGGGGCGCTTGCCGGAAGAAGATCCTCGCCTCCGCGTCGGCCACGGAGTCCCCGTGAACGCCGCAGATGGACACAGGGACTCAGCCCGATTCGCGGCGGCGCTGGCCTCCAGGCCGGGGGCGGCGCTGGCGGAACGCGGAACCATTGGCTCCATGCGGTCGGGAGAGTAAGGTCCGGGCTCCGGAACGGAGCGGTGTCCCCTTGCCGCTCGCCGACGCGACGCAAGTTATGGAACCGACGGAGAAGAAGGTCGTCCTCCTCCTGGCCGATATCAGCGGCTACACCCGCTTCATGGTCGCGAACCAGACCGCGGCCGTGCACGGGCAGGGCGTGATCACGAAGCTGCTCGAGACGATCCTCGCGGAGGTGGACATCCCGCTGACCCTGCACGGCATCGAGGGCGACGCCGTGTTCCTGTCCGCGGCCCACCCCGGCGACGAGGAGGGCTGGCAGGACGTGCTGGCCGAGGTCCGCGCCAAGCTGATGCGGTTCTTCGAGGTCTTCCTGCAGGCGGTCGTGCGCGTGGCCGAGTCCACTCCGTGCGGATGCGTGGCCTGCCGGAACGTGGACGGCCTCAAGCTGAAAGTCGTCGTGCACAGCGGCACGGCCGTCTTCGTTACCATCGCCGGATTGCCGCAGATCGCGGGCACGGACGTGATCCTCGTCCACCGGCTGTTGAAGAATTCGGTGCCGAGCGACGAGTACCTGCTGATGAGCGAGGCCGCCTACCGCGAGCTCGGCGAAGGCCTGCCCGGGGATTTCCAGCCCGGCGAGGAGCAGTGCGAGGGCATCGGGCCCGTGAAGACCATGGTGAGGATGATGGGGCCGGCGCGGGAGAAGGTGCGCGACGACTTCCTGTCGAAGCCGGAGGCCGAGTTGATCGACCTCGGCCGCACGTATCCGGACTGGATCAAGCCCAGCGTGCAGCGGGGGCTCGTCGAGCAGCTCAAGCACCCGACCAGCCCGGGTTCCTTGCCGGGACGCCTGCTGCACGCGGCGAGCCTGCTGTGGAAGACGCCGGGCCAGTTGCGAGCCTGGCGGCAGGCGGTGCCCGAACTCCTGCTGCGCAAGCGGTCGGAACATCTCGCGCGGGCGTCCGACCCCGAAGCCGCGGGGAACTGAGTCGACCGGCCGCTTTTTCGACGTCCCGGCGACGCCCGGGCCTCATCAGGCCGTCTCGTCGGCAGAACCGGTCGGGAAACCCGGAAGGGGCGTGCTATGAGCGACGCGATGCCGTCCCTCCTGTCCATCCTCGACCTCGTCGGCACGTTCGTCTTCGCGCTGAGCGGCGCGATGGTCGCCGTCGAGCGCCGTCTCGACCTCTTCGGCGTGCTCGTGCTCGCGTTCGCCGCCGCCACCACCGGAGGCCTCGTCCGCGACGTGTTGATCGGCGCGGTGCCGCCGGCCGCGCTCGCGGACTGGCGCTACGTTGCCGTCTCCTGCGTCGCTGGACTCGTCACGTTCGTGCGCCATCCGGACGTCGCGCGCCTGCGCACCCCGGTGCAGGTCTTCGACGCCGCCGGTCTGTCGCTGTTCGCCATCGCCGGCAGCGCCAAGGCGCTCGCGTTCGGGCTCCACCCGGTCGCCGCCGTGTTGCTCGGCGTGCTCTCCGGCATCGGCGGGGGCATCGCGCGCGACGTGCTCGTCGCGCAGGTCCCCGTCGTCCTTCGCGCCGAGCTCTACGCGGTGGCTGCGCTTGCCGGTTCGACGGTCGTCGTCGTCGGGCAGTTTCTCCAGCTGCCGTCCACACCCGTGATGCTGTTCGGCGCGGCGCTTTGTTTCGGCTTGCGCTTCCTCGCGATCCGGCACGGATGGCAGTTGCCGACGGCGCGGGTGGGCAGTTCCGGGCGGTAGGAACGGCGCGAAGGTCGGCGGACGGAAGCGAAGGACGACGGAAAGACCAGTCCGACGCCGCAAGCGGAGAGCGGGGTTCCAGTGCCGGCGAAGAATCCTGGACTTCCGGTGGCACGACCGGGCCTCGGGATCCGCCGTCCCCTCGAAGGCGGCGGTGTGCCCGGTCAGTGCCGTACGCTGAACTCGTTGATGTCCAGTTCGAAGTGCTTGCCGTCGGTGGCGACCAGTCGGTCGGTGACCCGGTAGATCACCTGCGCGGGATCGACGGCGCGCGGCAGGACGCGAATCAGGACCCGGC
>CAYYZO010000112.1:0-4454 GCA_964476185.1 uncultured Myxococcales bacterium | reverse complement strand
GCGGCCAGGCATCCGCAACGCTCGAGGACGGCATCGAGCGCCGTGCGGTCCGTCACCGCGCGGTACTTCGCGCGCAGGGCCTCGAGGGACTTGGCGTGGTACTTCTGCGGTTTCTGGGTCCACGCGTGGCCGGCCAGCTGGACGGTGAACTCGTCCTGCCCGCTTGCGATGGCCGCTGCGTTCGCGAGGCTCCACGGCAGGAAGAGGCGACCGACGTGGTGCTCGAGCAACGGCGTCATCGTCGGGGCGAGCTCGTCCCACGACTCGAAGGCTCCCTCGGCTCGCGGCCAGAGCATGCGGTGCACCCACGCGAGCACGTTGTGCGCGAGTCCTTCGACGAGGGCGCCGGCCGTGGGGTCGGTCCACGCTTCGTAGACCTGGGCCCACAACCCGAGGTCGCCGAACGAGGGGCGCGCGCCGAACAGGTACGGACGCGTGGCGAGGTGCGCGTCGAGGTCGCGCAGGGCCTCGCGGAAGTTCGACTCGAGGAAAGGGGCGTTCTGCTCGTTCGAGCCGACGAACCACACGCGCCCCGTCATCCGGCCGGCGATCATCGCGGTCATCGCGGCGATGCCGTCGTCGTCGGCGTCGGGCATCGCTCCTCGCGCGATGCGCCCGGCCGATGCCTGCTGGTCAACCTCGCGCGCCCAGCGCAGGTGGAACATCCACTTGTTGCCCCATTCGTCGCCGAACTCCTCGAGCAGGGCGGAGAGGAAGCCGGTGATGGGATCGTCCGGATGGATCGACGGATCGGCGTGCCGGGCCTCGACGTGCTCGAGGATGGGCGTCGAATCCTGCATCGCCGTGCCGTCGGGCATCGCGACGAGCGGGACGATCTGGATCTTCGCGAGGGCCTGGTAGTCGGCCTCGGTGCGCGAGTTGCGAACGACCCACCGGTGATCGATGCCCTTGTAGCGGAAGTACGAACGGACCTTCACGGAGTAGGGCGACATCTCGGCGCCGTAGATGCGGTAGGGCTCGGTCATGGGGACTCCCTTGCGGGGACGCCCGGCGGGTCGAATGCCGACGGCGTCCGGAAAACAATTGGCAGTGGAGGTGCCACTACAGGGGGCGCCCGGACGTGGCAACCGTCGCCTCGCGTATCGCCGTGCCATGTCGCGAAGACCGAGCGCCGCCGCCGCCGTTCGCGAAGAAGCTCCTCCTTTCCCGCGCTGGCCGGCGACACGTCGAACGTGTTGCGGCCGACGCCGCGAAGACTAGACTGCGCGCGAACCGGCGACACCGGCGGACGTGGCAGGCGTCCTGACCGTCGAGCCGCGGCCTGCGAACGGGGTCACACGCAGGTCGGCCGTCGCGCCTGTCGTGCCGACGCATCGCTTTCGCATCCGGGTTTCGCCAAGGAGGTCCGCGATGGCCGAGCTCACACTCCACCAGGGCGACATCACGCGGCAGCGCGTGGATGCCATCGTCAATGCCGCCAACGCGGGCCTCGTCGGCGGCGGGGGCGTCGACGGCGCGATCCACCACGCCGGCGGCCCGGCGATCATGGAAGAATGCGATCGCGTTCGCACCGAGCAGGGCGGCTGCCCGACGGGGCGCGCCGTCGCCACGACGGCCGGCAAGCTGCACGCGAAAGCGGTGATCCACACCGTCGGGCCGTGCTGGCGCGGGGGCCGCCACGGCGAGGAGCGCCTGCTGGCCTCGGCCTACCGCTCGAGCCTCGAACTCGCCGCCTCGCGCGGTTGGCGCACGCTCGCGTTTCCGTCGATCAGCACCGGCGTCTACGGCTACCCGGTGCAGAAAGCCGCCGAGGTCGCGCTGCGCACGATCCTCGAGGCCTTCGAGCATCGTCCGACGGACTTCGACGAGGTTCGCATGGTTCTGTTCTCGAAGCCGGACCTCGACGTCTACCAGAAGACGCTGAAGAAGCTGTCGCCGCGCTAGCGGCGACGCGATCGGAGTCCGGCGGAAGCACGCGGCCCGTGCGGGAACGCGGTCGGGCAGGGAGCCCGGGGCGTTTCAATCCGGGAATTCGCGGACGGGCATCTCCTGGTCGAGGAGCCGCAGTGGCTTCGCTTTCTCCTCGATCGTCTTCTCGCGTTCGTCGCTGTAGCTGAAGCAGGTGTTTCGCATGCCGGGGATGCCCGCGTGCACGGTCCTCCAGCGCTCGATCGGCACGTCGGTCTGCTCTCGCAGCTCCTTCGGGATGTCGGCGAAGTAGCGCACGAAGTGCAGCTGGTAGGCGGCCTGCGCGACTTCCACGACTAGCTCCGAGACGCGGTGGCAGCCGGTCACGCCGCCGACGGCCTGGCGCGCCGCGAGCGTGAAGCCGCGGCCGACCTTCATGCCGACGAGGCCGGCCATGTTCGGCTGCGTCATGTTGCAGACGTTCGTGAACGGGCCGTTGCGCACCTCGCTGCGCGCCGCGACGACCTCGAGCGTCGGGTGCAGCACCTCGACCTCGACGACGATGTCGTGGACTTCGTCGCGAAGCGTGGCCTCGATCAGGAAGCGGTCCTCGGCGAGCGGGTAGATGGCGGTCTGCTTGGAGCGATGCCAGATGGCGGGGACTTCGCGCATGGCCGGGGGTCTTAGCGCGGGCGATCGACGATGCAACGGCGCCGCTTCACCGCGGCTCGGGGGCCCCGGCCTGCAGCGAGCCCAGCGCGCGGCCGAAGCGGCGGATCCCCTCGCGGATCGTCTCCTCCCGCAGCGCGGCGTAGCCCAGCAGGACTTCGGCGTGGGCCGGCTGCGCGGAGTAATACGGGGCGGTGGGGTAGACGCCGACGCCGAGGTCGCGGCACGCGCGACGAAGCCGCGGGACGTCGGCCGGATCGAGGCCGGGCAGCCTCACGAGGACGTGCAGGCCGGCGCTTGCCCCGAGCACGTTCGCGCCACGGCCGAGCTCCGCGTCGATCGCCTCGAGCAGGGCGGCGCGACGCGAGGCCGTGCGCTGTCGGGCGCGGCGCACGTGCCGTTCGAGATGCCCCTCGACGATGAAGTCCGCAAGGACGAGTTGCTCGAGCGAGGGCGTGCCGGTGTCGGCGAGCGCCTTGGCGCTCACGTAATGCGGCGCGAGCGCGGGAGGCGCGACGATCCAGCCGATCCGCAGCGCAGGGAACAGCAGCTTCGAGGCCGTGCCCGCGTAGAGGACGCGTCCGCTGCGGTCGAGCGCCTGCAGGCACTCGATCGGGTCGGCATCGAAGCGGAACTCGCCGTCGTAATCGTCCTCGAGCACGAACGCGTCGTGGCGTTCCGCCCAGTCGATCAGCGCGAGGCGTCTCGGAAGCGAGAGCACGGAGCCGGTCGGGAACTGGTGCGACGGCGTCACGCAGGCGAGGCGGGCGTCGGTGATCTGCTCGAGTTCGTCCGTGCGCAGGCCGCCTTCGTCGACGCCGACCGGCGCGAGCCTGGCGCCGGCGGCCGCGAGGCTGAGCGAGAAACCGGTGTAGTGCGGCTCCTCGAGGACGACGGGATCCCCGGCGTCGACGAGAAGCCGCGCCGTGAGGTCGACGGCCTGCTGGGAACCGTTCAGGACGACGATCTGTTCCGGCGCGGCCACCACGCCGCGGGCGCGCGCCAGGTACCCGGCCAGCGCTTCGCGCAACTCGGGCGCCCCGCCCGGCGCCTGGTAGGCGAGGCGCCGGGCCGACAGTCGGCGGGCGCGACGGCCGAGCAGTCGCGTCCACGAATCGAGCGGAAGGTCGGGGAACGAAGGCTCGCCGTAACGGAAGTCGTAGGGCAGCAGCTCGGGCCAGGGGCTCCACGAGGCGCGCCGCGGCGGCGCGACTCGCGCGATGCGCGAGCCGATCGCCGACAGTCGCGGCGGCCTGTCGGCGTTGCCGACCTGCAGGCGGGGAATCGACGGGTCGCCGTGCGGCTTCGACGCCGGGCGCGGCACGATGGCCGACACGTAGGTGCCGGACCCGACCCGGCCGCTCGCATAACCCTCCGCGACCAGTTGCTCGATGGCCTGCAGCACGGTGTTGCGCGACAGGCCGAGTTCGCGCGCGAAGGCGCGCGTGGACGGCAGGCGCTCCTCGGGCTTCAGCCGGCCGTCGACGATGGCGGAACGAATCGCGCGGTAGAGCTGGCGGTGCAGGGCGCCTTCTCCGTCGAGCTTGACCCAGAGCACGGCGCCAGCGCTACCACGTGGTCGACGGCTTCGCGAGGGCCGATGCCGCGACCGTCGTCCCCCGCGCCCTACTGGACGTTCACGCGGTCGGGAGCCGGCGAGCCGATGTCCCGGTATTCGCGCGACTTCTCGCGCATGCCGTCGGCCAGCGCGGCGGCTTCGTCGACGCCGTGGTCGCGCGCGTACTCGCGAACCTGCTCGGTGATGCGCATCGAGCAGAACTTCGGCCCGCACATGGAGCAGAAGTGCGCGTGCTTGGCGTTGTCCGCCGGAAGCGTCTCGTCGTGGAACGCGCGCGCGGTCTCGGGGTCGAGCGCGAGGTTGAACTGGTCCTCCCAGCGGAACTCGAAGCGCGCCT
>CAYYZO010000111.1:0-10580 GCA_964476185.1 uncultured Myxococcales bacterium | reverse complement strand
GCGCGAGAACTTCGTGCGCGCGCTGTCGCACGACGAGGTCGTGCACGGCAAGCGTTCGCTCGCCTCCAGGATGCCAGGCGACGCGTGGCAGCGCCTCGCGAACCTGCGCCTGCTGCTGGCGTACCAGTGGGCGCTGCCGGGCAAGAAGCTGCTGTTCATGGGCGGGGAGATCGCGCAGCCCTACGAATGGAACCACGACGGCCAGCTCGACTGGACCGGCGTTTCCGCGTCGCCCGGGCGGCAGGCCGTCGCGCGACTCGTCGGCGACCTGAACGCGGCGTACCGGCGCGAACCCGCGCTGCACGAAGGCGACACCGAACCGTTCGGCTTCGAGTGGATCGACGGCAGCGACGCCGCCGCCAGCACGATGTCGTTCGTGCGCTGGCCCGCCGGGCGCGAACGACCGATCGTCGCGGCCTTCAACTTCACTCCCGTTCCGCACGCGGGATACCGGATCGGAGCGCCCCTGCCCGGGCTCTGGCGCGAGATCCTCAACACGGACGCGACCGACTACGGCGGCACGGGATGGGGGAACCTCGGCGCCGTCGCGACCGACGACGCGCCGATGCACGGCAAGCCGTGCTCGATGAGCCTCGTGCTTCCCCCGCTCGCGGCCGTCTGGCTGCGCTGGGAGGAACCGTGGTGAGGAAAGCCGGTCTTTGCGTTCACGGGCATTTCTATCAGCCGCCGCGCGAGAACCCGTGGACGGGGCGCGTCGAGGCGCAACCGAGCGCCGCGCCGGCGCACGACTGGAACGAACGCATCACCGAGGAGTGCTACCGGCCGAACGCCGAGGCGCGGCTGCTAGCGGACGAAGCGCGAGGGCTCGCGACACGCGAGTTCGACAACTACGCGCACATGAGCTTCGACTTCGGCCCCACCCTGCTCTCCTACCTCGCCCGCGAGCAGCGCGACGTGCTCGACTCGATCGTGGCGGCCGATCGCGACGCCTGCAGGCGCTTCGGCGGGCACGGCTCGGCGATCGCCCAGAGCTACTCGCACTCGATCCTGCCGCTCGCCGGCCCGCGCGACCGACGCACGGAAGTGCGCTGGGGGCTTCGCGATTTCGAGATGCGCTTCGGCCGGCCGAGCGAAGGGCTGTGGCTGCCGGAGTGCGCCGTCGACACGGCGACGCTCGAGACGCTCGCCGACGAAGGCGTCCGCTACACGATCCTCGCCCCCTCGCAGGCGGGCGCAGTGCGGCGCATCGGCTCCGAGCGATGGATTCCGGCGCGGGACGGCGGGGTCGACACGCGCCAGCCGTACCTCGTGCGGCTGGCGGCGGGCCGCGCGATCGCCGTGTTCTTCTACGACGGCGCGATATCGCACTCGATCGCGTTCGGCCAAGTGATGAGCGACGGCGCGCGCTTCCTGCGTCGCCTCGAGAAGGAGCAGGCCAAGTCGCCCGGCCTCGTCCACTTCGCGACCGACGGCGAGACCTACGGCCATCACCAGCGCTTCGGCGAGATGGGGCTGGCCTGGATGCTCGAGTGCGTCGAGCGCGGCGAGAGCGCGTTCGACCTGACCGTCTACGGCCAATACCTCGACCGCTTCCCGCCCACGCACGAGGTCGAGATCGTCGAGAACAGTTCCTGGAGCTGCGCCCACGGCGTCGAGCGCTGGCGCAGCGACTGCGGCTGCTCGGGCGGCCGCCGCGTCGGCTCGCAGGCCTGGCGCGGCCCGATGCGCGAGGCGTTCGACCTGCTGCGCGAGATGCTCGCGCCGGTGTTCGAACGAGGGATGGAGCGGCTCGTGCGCGATCCCTGGGGGGCGCGCGACCGCTTCGCCGAGGTGCTGGTGCGGCGCACGCCGCGCATCGAGAACGAGTTCCTCGACCGCGAGGCCGGTCGCAAGCTCCCCGAGCCGGAGCGCCGGCGGGCGCTGCAGCTGCTCGACATGCAGCGCCACGCGCTGCTGCTGTACGCGAGCTGCGCGTGGTTCTTCGACGACCTCGCGGACATCGAGGCTCTGCAGGCGATGGCGCACGCCGCGCGCGCGATCGAGCTGGCGGGGCCGGACGAGGCTCCGCGGCTCACGCGACGTTTCCGCGCGGCGCTCGCGCGAGGCGTCAGCAACGACGGGCTCCGCGGCGACCAGATCTACGACCGCGCGATCTCCAGCGCCCGACCGGATCGCGACTGAGCGGGACGGCGCAATACGGCACGCCGTCGGAGTCCGCGGACGATTTCGTCTCGGCCAATGGCGTGCGAACGTCGATCGGCTGCACAGCTTCGTAAGGGTGCTCCCGGAGATCCCGAGGGCCCCGTGGCCCGCCCGCTCGTTCCTGCGGCACGACCCGGCTATACGGAGACTTTCCGGGACCGAAGGGGAGCAGCCTGCCGTGGAATCACCGATCGACCTCGACACCGTCCGACTTCGCGAACGACTCCAGAACCTCGGCAACAACCTCTGGTGGAGCTGGGACCAGCGCCTCGATGCGGTGCTTCGCCGCATCGACGCGAAGCTCTGGGAGCACCTGCGTCACAACCCCGCCGCGTTCCTGTGCGACGTGACCTCCGAGAAGCTCGAAGGCGCGTTGCCGGCCGTGATCGCCGACGTGATCGCGATCGAGGACTCGCTCGCCGCGTACCTCGGCGAGCAGCGCACGTGGGCGGCAGCCAACGCGCGCGGCATCACGTCGTCGGCGATCGCGTATTTCAGCCCCGAGTTCTGCATCCACGAGTCGCTTCCGATCTACTCGGGAGGGCTCGGCGTGCTCGCCGGCGACCACCTGAAGAGCTGCTCCGACCTCGGCGTCGGCGTCATCGGCGTGAGCCTGCTCTACCGCCACGGGTACTTCCGCCAGCAGGTCTCCGCCGACGGCTGGCAGACCGAAACCTACGACGACCTCGACCCGGAACGGCTGCCGATCCGTCGCGTGACCGACGCCGCCGGCCAGCCGGTCGTCGTCGACGTTCCCCTCGGCGCCGACACGATCCACGCCGACCTCTGGAAGGTGAACGTCGGGCGCTGCACGCTCCTGCTGCTGGATCCGCGCAACTGGCCCGAGTCCGTGCTGCCGGGCGCCCATCGCCTCTACGGCGGCGACCGCGCGACGCGCCTCGCGCAGGAGGTCGTGCTCGGCGTCGGCGGCTACCGCGCGCTGCGCGCGATCGGCGTGCGGCCGAAGACCCTGCACATGAACGAGGGGCACTCCGCGTTCGCGGCGTTCGAGGCGATCGCGTGCCGCATGGAAGAAACCGGCTTGTCCTTCGAGGACGCCTCCGTCGATGTCGCGTCGTCGGTGGTGTTCACGACGCACACGCCGGTCGAGGCCGGGCACGACCGCTTCGACCCGGCTTCTCTGCTCCAGGCGCTCGAGCCGCTGCGCGCGAGGCTCGGCATCGACGCCGGCCGGCTGATGTCGTTCGGCCGCGTGAACCCCGGCGACGATTCGGAGACGTTCTGCATGACCGTTTGCGCGATGAAGCTGGCGCGGCACACGAACGCCGTCAGCAGCCTGCACGGGCACGTGTCGCGCCGCATGTGGAAGGGTCTCTGGCCCGGCCATCGCGAGCTCGACGTGCCGATCGGGCACGTCACCAACGGCGTGCACGCGCGCACCTGGCTCGCTCCGGAGCTGGAGGCCGTCTACGGCCGCAGCCTCGCGCGCGACGGCTCCGAACCCGCGGAGGCCGCGCTCGCGCGACGCGAGCTGTTCGAGCTGAACGACGGGCGCCTGTGGGCGGTCAAGCAGCAGCTCAAGCAGCGCCTGCTCGACTTCGTGTCCGACCGGGCCGCGACGCGCAACGCGCGACTCGGCCTCTCCGAGCCGGCTCCGCGGCTGGACCCGCACGCGCTCACGATCGGCATCGCGCGGCGCTTCGCCCTCTACAAGCGCGCGTTGCTGCCGTTCCGCGACCTCGAGCGGGCGCGGCAGATCATGCTGTCCACCGACCGTCCCGTGCAGTTCCTGATCGCCGGCAAGGCGCACCCGGCCGACGAACCGGCCAAGAACGTGATCCGCGCCGTGCTCGCCCTCGCGCGCGAGCACGGGCTCGAGAACAACGTGGTGTTCGTGGAGGGCTACGGACAGCGGGTCAGCCGGATGCTGCTCGCCGGCTGCGACCTCTGGATGAACGTGCCCCGCCGTCCGCTCGAAGCCTGCGGCACGAGCGGCATGAAGGCCGTGCTGAACGGGACCCTCAACTGCTCGACGCTCGACGGCTGGTGGGATGAGGCCTACGACCCGACTGTCGGCTTCGCGGTCGGGGACGGCAGCGTGCACGTGGATCCCGCCGTGCAGGACGATCGCGACGCCGCCGCGGTGCTCGACGTGCTCGAGAACGAGGTCGTCCCGCTCTACTACCGGCGCGACGAGCGCGGCATCCCGCGCGCGTGGCTCCGGCGCGTGAAGACGGCGCTCGCCCGCCTCGGCTACCGCTACAACTCCGACCGCATGGTCGCCGACTACGCGACGCTGCTGTACGCGCCGTCGGCCGGGACGGTCAGCGCCGAAGTGAGGCGCTGACGGTTCCGGGCTCATGGGCGACCTGAAGGCATCGTATCCGTACTGGCTCGGCGGCGAGGCCGTCGCCGCGAACACGGACCTCGAGGTCACCGACAAGTACACCGGCGAGGTCGCGACCCGCGTCGCCCTCGCCGATCCCACCGCGATCGACCGCGCCGTTGCCGCCGCGGCCGCGGCGGCGCCCAGGATGCGCGCGATGGCCTCCTACGAGCGCCAGGCCGTGCTGCAGCACTGCGTCGAGCGCTTCCGCGAGCGCGCCGACGAACTCGCCCTCGTGCTCTGCATCGAGGCCGGCAAGCCGATCCGTGACGCGCGCGGCGAGGTCACGCGCCTCGTCGACACGTTCCGGGTCGCTGCCGAGGAGTCGGTTCGCATCGGCGGCGAGGTGATGCCGCTCGACATCAGCCCGCGTGCGCGCGGCTACCGCGGGATGTGGAAGCGCGTGCCGGTCGGCCCCTGCTCGTTCATCTCGCCGTTCAACTTCCCGCTGAACCTGGCCGCGCACAAGATCGCCCCGGCGATCGCCGCCGGCTGCCCGTTCGTGCTGAAGCCGGCGAGCCTGACGCCCGTCGGCGCGCTGCTGATCGGCGAGGTGCTCGCGGAGACGGGCCTGCCGCCCGGCGCGTTCTCGATCCTGCCCTGCCGCCGCGACGGCGCCGACCTGTTCACGAGGGACGAGCGCCTGAAGCTGCTGAGTTTCACCGGCTCTCCGGCGGTAGGCTGGCAACTGAAGAGCGAGGCCGGGAAGAAGAAGGTCGTGCTCGAGCTCGGCGGCAACGCGGCCGTCGTCGTCGACCGCGACTGGGACCTCGCGGACGCCGTCGAGCGCATCGTGACCGGCGCGTTCTACCAGTCCGGCCAGAGCTGCATCAGCGTGCAGCGCATCTACGCGCACGCGGACGTCTACGGCGAACTGCGCGACCGCCTCGTCGAGCGCACGCGCGCGCTCGCCTGCGGCGACCCGCGCGACGAGGACACCTTCATCGGCCCGATGATCTCCGAGGCCGAGGCCGCCCGCCTCGAAGGCTGGATCCGCGAAGCCGTCGCCGCCGGCGCGCGCCTCCTCTGCGGCGGCGCGCGCGCCGGCGCGATGCTGGAGCCCGCGCTGCTCGAGGACGTGTCGCGCGACCTTCCGCTCTGCGCCGACGAGGCGTTCGGCCCGGTCGCCGTGCTCGAGCGCTTCGACGATTTCGAGGCCGTGCTCGCCGAGGTGAACGCGAGCCGCTACGGCCTGCAGGCCGGCCTGTTCACGCGCGACCTCTATCGCGCCCAGCGCGCATGGGACGTGCTCGAGGTCGGCGGCGTCGTCATCGGCGACGTGCCGAGCTGGCGCGTCGACCACATGCCTTACGGCGGCGTCAAGGACAGCGGCCTCGGTCGCGAAGGCATCCGCTGGGCCATCGAGGACATGACCGAGATCCGGCTCCTCGTCGTGCGCGAGCGCTGAGCCGCCGGCACGCGCCGCGGCTTCACTGCAGCGTCACCGCGGACGCATTCCGTTCCGACGTCGCCCGCTCCGTGCCGGGCCGCAGCCGGCGCTGTTGTTCCGCGACGAGCCCGACAGCCGCCGCGAAGGCCTGCTCGTGCGTCCCGTACACGTCGACGAGCTCGTACGGGACCTCGAGCGAGTGGAAAGCCCGCGTGGGGCCCCGCGCCCCGCCGCTCGCCCAATCCGTGGCGTGCAGCACCAGGTGCGCCGATCGGCCCAGCCGGTCGCTGACGCGCAGCACCGTCAGGTAGTGCTTCCCCTCGCAAACGGACGCCCCGCCGACCTTGACGCGCGACGACCACTCCTCGGGCAGGCGACCCACCGCGCGGACGTCCGCGACGATCGCGTCACGCGGCGTCGCGACGATGGCTTCGCGCGCGAACGGGTCCGATGCCGCGCGCACGACGCGGGCGACGAAAACGTCGAGTCGCCGCACGGCCGACGGGGCCTCGAACTCGGGACGAAGAGGAGGCGTCCACGCGATCCCCCGCTCGCGATGCGAGCGCGCCAGCGTGCGAACGTAGCGCCGGTGCGCCGTGCGCGCCGCCTCGGCGTCCGCGCCCGCGAACGCCCGCTCGAACGCGAGCAGCGCGACCGCCTGCCGCAGGTTGTGCAGGCCCTCGATCGTCGGGCAGACGCGATCGACGAAGCGGCGCGCGCTCGCGTCCGCGAGCGCGAGGCCGAGCCGCTCGTCCGGCACCCGCGCCAGGCAGGGGCGGCACAGCGCGTGGCCGGCGCGGGCGCAAGCGTCGTCCGACCAGCGGCCGCAAAGCTCGCAGAAACGCAGCTCGCGCACCGGACCGAACACCTCGAGGCAGCGCCTGCACGCGTGCAGCGCGTTCGACAACCGCTGCTGGCCGCGCCCGGTGCCGAACGCGAGCGTCGTGCCGCACCTCTGGCACGGACCGAAGCTCGGGACGGCTTCTCCCCAGGCAGAAGAAAACAGACGGACGATCTCGCGGACGAGCCGGCGCTCGCCGCGCGGGCGCGCGCGCCGCCCGGGACGGACGGAAGATGAAGCGGAAACAGGCTGCGACATGACGAACCTCCGGGAAGCGAGGGCTTCAGGACCCGGACCGCGCGGCAACCTGCAGAATGGAAAGAAGAGGGGGTGTCGACCCCGTTTGCCCGTCGGATCGGAAGAACCGTCGAGCCACATCGTTCCCTTTGCGGGCTGCCTTGGCACCGTGGTCGCTGAAGCGACTCGGTTGTCGGACGGGATTTCGAAGGCTTCCCGTCTCTCTTGATGTTGGGTGCGAGGATAGTGACGGCGAACCGCCGGGTCAAGGCGACGAGGCGCGGCGAGACCGCGAGCCGACCCGGGACGTCTCGTCGAGGATCCTCGAGGGGACGGCCGCAACCGTCAGCCAGCACGACGACGGAATCGCCGCGCCGGAGCCTTCGCGCGGATCAGCTCGATTCGACGCGGTTGCGTCCGATGTCCTCTTCACCGAGCGGCTCCGGGTGCTTGACGCGAAGGCTCTCGGCCCAGATCCGCGCGAAATCCTTCTGGTAGCGCCAGTTGATCGCCGCCGTGATCGCCATCGACAGGATCGCGCCGAGGCACGCGAGCGCCATGTCCTTCTGCGCGTCCCACGGGTCGCCCTGCGTGCCTAGGTACGCGACGCCGAGGTCACCGCCGAAGAACTCCGCGGCGCCCCACTCGATCAGTTCGTAGAGCATCGACGTCGCCATCACGACGTCGGCAGGGAGGTAGTAGCCCCAGAACCCGCGCACGTCGGCGACCCGCAGGAACACCTCGCGGACGGGATAGGCGAGCAGCAGCCCGTACAGGAAATGCACGATCCGGTCGAAGTGGTTGCGCTCCCACCCCATCGTCGCCGAGAAGGTCCGGCCCGTCAGGGCCTCCCACCAGTCGTCGTAGGGGACCAGCGAGTAGGTGTAGTGCGAGCCGACCGAGTGCACGCACAGGAACACGAAGATCAGCGTGTAGGAGATCCGCGACAGCGGCAGCGCCCGGTGGGTCGCGACGAGGATCCCGACGCCGACGAACAGCAGCGCGTTCTCGAGCAACCAGTCCGCGCGGTCGTGCGGCGAGATCGCGAGCGCCCCGGCCACCACGGCCAGCAGCAGGAGGAGGACGCGCGCGTAGCGCTCGCTGGACCGGTTCACGGGCTCATCCTGACCGGCCACCCCCTGCGGCGCAATCCGCCCGGGTTCCGCGCGCCGTTCGTGCAGGATCCGTCCCGCCGCGGGCGGGCGCCCCTACAGCAGCTTCGCCCGCCGCAGCATCGCGATGAGCGTCCCGGCGATGGTCAGCACGGCGAGCCAGAACAGCCCGTAACCGTAGGACCACTGCAGTTCCGGCAGGACCTCGAAGTTCATGCCGTAGACGCCGCAGAGGAACGTCAGCGGAAGGAAGATCACGCTGACCGCGGTCAGGCGTTTCATGACCTCGTTCGTCCGGTGCCCCACCATCGACATGTAGAGGTCGAGCGAGCCGGACAGGATGTCGCGGTCGGCGAGCACGTCGGCGAGCACGCATTCGACCGTCGCCGACATGTTCGACAGGAACGGCCGGGTCTCCTCGCTGATGAACACGGACTTGCGACCGGCCAGTTCCGTCAGCATCGAGCGCGCGGGAACCAGGATCTTGCGAAACGCGAGCACGTCGTTGCCGACCGCGGCGACCCGCTGGAACACCGTCTGGTCGATCTCGCCGATCAGCGCGAGCTGGAGCCGCTCGACGTGCCCCGCGAGGTAGCGCTGGCCGACGATGAAGTTCTCCGTCAACTGCTCGAGCAGTTCGTAGATCAGGAAGCTTGGCCCCTTCGCGAAGCGCACGAAGTCGGCGCGATAGACGCGGAACATCTCCTCGAGGAACGCAACGGGGCCATGGTGGATCGTCAGCAGGAAGTGCTCGGCCACGAACGTGCTGACGCGCTCGGTGACGAGCGCGTTGTCGACGATGCGGCAGCCCGTGAGCGCGAGGAACAGGTAGTCGTCGAAGCGCCGCACGCGCGTGTCCGGCTCGCACGAGAACGCGTCCTCGAGCAGCACCGGCTCCACCAGCTCGAGGCCCGCGAGCAGCGCGCGGGCGCCGGCGAGGTCGCCCGAGACGTCGAGGTCGAGCCACAGGAAGTTGCCTTCCTCGGCCGCGGGGCCGAACCGGTCCAGACCGGCCGTGCGCTCGGTCTTGCGCGTGAAGTCGAACTCGACGAGCCGGAGGACGTAGCCGCCCTCGCCGGTTGCCGGCGCGACGGGATGCTGGGACAGGGCGGCCTCGGTCATGGGCGCAGTCTAGCGGGAGGACGAGTCATGGCCAGCCTCGGCCGGAGGCGCCCGCGAATCCGGACGCGCCCCCGCGCCCCGACGCGCCGGAGGCCGCGCGGAAGTTGACCGCACGCGCGGAGGCACCTAGGAGTCGGGTCCCGGTTTTTTCCCATTTCCCCGAGAGGTCCGCGTCATGTCCAGTCACCCGACGAATTTCCAGGGTTCCGTCCTCGATGCGCTGCGCGAGGCGATCGAGCGCGAGCTCCCGGGGGCGACGGTCCAGGTCGCCGGCAGCGGCGGGCACTTCACCATCGACGTCGTCTCCGACGCGTTCGCCGGCAAGAGCATGCTGCAGAGCCAGCGTCTCGTGTACTCGGCGATCGCGCCGCTGATGTCGGGCGACATGGCGCCGGTGCACGCCGTCGACCGGCTGACGACGAGGGTCCCGGCCGCCTGAACGCGGCGCGGCCGCGACCATGACCGCGAGCGCTTCCGCGCCGGCCGTCCCCACCCTGCCCTCGCGGGAGCTCCCCTCGCTGCGCGCGGAGTCGTTCGACAACCGCTTCGTGCGCGAGCTTCCCGGCGACCCGGAGACGCGCAACTTCCGCCGCCAGGTGCACGGCGCCTGCTGGTCCGTCGCCGAGCCGACGCCGGTCCCCGCGCCGCGCCTGCTCGCGCACTCGCGCGAGGTCGCCCGCCTGCTCGGGATCGCGCCGGAGGACGTCGCCTCGCCGGCCTTCGCCGAGGTCTTCGGCGGCAACGCGCTCGCCCCCGGCATGACCCCGTACGCGGCCTGCTACGGCGGGCACCAGTTCGGGAGCTGGGCGGGCCAGCTCGGCGACGGCCGCGCGATCGGGCTCGGCGAGATCGTCACGCCCCGGGGAGAACGCTACGAGCTGCAGCTGAAGGGCGCCGGGCCGACGCCGTACTCGCGCACGGCCGATGGCCGCGCCGTGCTGCGCTCGTCGATCCGCGAGTTCCTCTGCAGCGAGGCCATGCACCACCTCGGCGTGCCGACCACGCGCGCGCTCAGCCTCGTCGCGACCGGCGAGGACGTGGTCCGCGACATGCTCTACGACGGGCACCCGGCTCCGGAACCCGGCGCCGTCGTCTGCCGCGTCGCGCCGTCGTTCGTGCGCTTCGGGAACTTCGAGATCGCGTCCGCGCGCGGGGACCACGCGCTGCTCGAGCGCCTCGTCGAGTTCACGATCGCGCGCGACTTCCCGCACCTCGACGACCCCGACGCGGCCGTCCGCCGTCGTCGCTGGTTCCACGAGGTCTGCGAACGCACGGCGGTGCTGCTCGCGCACTGGATGCGCGTCGGGTTCGTCCACGGCGTGATGAACACCGACAACATGTCGATCCTCGGCCTGACGATCGACTACG
>CAYYZO010000110.1:8822-11089 GCA_964476185.1 uncultured Myxococcales bacterium | reverse complement strand
CAGGTCGTCACCGGCCGTGGCAGCGAACGTCCAGAGGTCGAGATCTCCGATGGTGGTGGTTCCCTCGTGCGGATCGTCCGTGGCGACGTGCCCGCCTTCGTCGCCGACGACGAAGGTCCCCGGGATCCTCGCAAGCAGCAGACGGTACGTGCCGGTACCGCCCAGGGTCGTGCTGTCGTCGCCGACCAGCACCGTATACGTCCCGCTCACCGCCGCGGTCGCCGTCAGTTCGCCGACGAGGCCGCCCGAGCGCGCGTCGACGAGGATGCCGTCGGGAGCATAGAGCCGGATCTGGGGAACGAAGGACGTGTTCGCACCGGTTTCGGCGATCCGCAGGACGATGCGATCCCCCGCCGTCGATGGGAACGACCACGGGTCGAGGTCCCCGACGTCCATCGTTCCGTCGTGATTCTGCCCGTTGGCGAGTTCTCCGCCGTCGTCGCCGACGACGAACGCACCGGGCATCCTGGCGAACCGCAGGCGATAGGTGCCGGTCCCGCCGAGGCCCGTGCTGTTGTCACTGAGGAGCACGGTGTACGTCCCGCTCGCCGCTGCGACCGCCGACACCTCGGCAACCACGTTGCCCGAGCGTTCTTCCACGAGGCTGCCGTCGGGAGCGTAGAGCCGGATCTGCGGATAGAACGTCGTGTTCGCGCCGGTCTCGGCGATCCGGAGCACGATGCGGTCCCCCGCGCTCGACTGGAACGACCATGGGTCGAGGTCCCCGAGGTCCATCGTGCCGTCGTGGTTCTGCCCGTTGGCGAGTGCTCCGCCGTCGTCGCCGACGACGAACGCGCCGGGCATCTTCGCGAGCCGCAGGCGGTACGTTCCCGTCGCTTTCCGCGACGCGCTGTAGTCGCTGACCACGACGGTGTAGGTGCCGCCCACGGTCGCGGTGACCGCGACTTCCGCGACCCGGCTGCCGGCGCTCCAGTCGACCAGCACTTCGGCAGGGGCAAGAAGCTGGAGGCGAGGATAGAAAGTCGTGTTCGCGCCGGTTTCGGCGATCCGGAGCACGATGCGATCGCCGGCGCTCGCCGTGAACGTCCAGGAGTCCGTCTCGCCCGAAGCGGAGATGGCCCCGTCGCGATTCTCGCCGGAGCTGATGGTCTCGGCCCGAGCAGGCTGGGGCAACGCCAGCAGCGCCGCGACTTGCAGCATTCCGAGAAGCCCGAGCCGGCGCCTGGTTCGGCCTGGTTGCGAGACGCCCCGGAGGCCTGCCACGGCGGGATTCATCGGCGCCGCGGATCCTATGCGCCGGGCGACCCCCTGGGAAGCGGAGCGCGCCGAAGGAGCGGGATGCACCCGCCGCACGGCCGGCGAGCGTCGCGGTCATCTCCCTCCCGCTGCCACCTCATGCGACAGCCGCTCGAGCGCCGCCGGGATCCGCGGCCCGTACCAGGCCAGGTCTTTCCCGTCCACGAACAGGAACCGCGCCTGCACGCCCGCCGCGCGAAGCTCGTCCGCGTGCTTCTGCTCGAACACGAACGGCTCGTCCGGAAGAACGACGATCTCCGGCGCGGCCGTGACGACATCCTCGAGCGGAACCTCGAAGAAGTCCGGGCCTGCGCGGTCGCCGAACACGTTGTCGCAGCCCGCGCGCGCGAGCATGTCGCCGATGTAGGTCGCGCTCCGGAACGTCATCCACGGCTTGCGCCAGATCGGGCAGAACGTGCGCACGGGACGCACCGCGCGCGACTCTGCGACCGCCAGCGCCTCGCGACAGCGCCCCGCCAGGGCCACACCGGCCTCGCGAGCGCCGCACGCCTCGCCGAGTTCCTCGATCATCGTCGCGGCATCGGCCACCGTGCAGGGATGCGTCACGTGCAACCGCAGCCCGCCCGCTTCGAGTTCGCGGCAGTCCTCGAGCCGGTTCTCTTCCTTGTTGACGATCACGAGATCCGGCCGGAGCTCGAGGATCCGCGCGACATCCGGATTCTTGGTGCCGCCGACGGCCTCGATCCGCTCGACGACGTCCGCCGGCTCCGTGCACCAGCGCGTGCGCCCAACGATGGAGTCGGTAACCCCGAAATGAATCAACGTTTCCGTGAGGCTCGGGACGAGGGAGACGATGCGCATCGCGCAACCCTGAACGAAAAACGGGGGCAGGTCGAGACGACCTGCCCCCGCCGTTTCCGGGAACGAGCGATCGGCGAGAAGCCTCAGGCCCGCTCGACGATCAGCGAGATCCCCTGCCCGCCGCCGATGCACAGCGAGGCGAGCCCGAGGTTCACGTTGCGGGCCTTCATCGCGTGCAGCAGCGTGAC
>CAYYZO010000110.1:0-8812 GCA_964476185.1 uncultured Myxococcales bacterium | reverse complement strand
CATCGAGGAGAGCAGCGTCGTGAGCACGCGCGCGCCGCTCGCGCCGATCGGGTGACCGATCGCGACCGCTCCGCCGTTCACGTTGACCTTCGCCGGGTCGATCTTCAGCTCGGCGAGCACGCCGAGCGACTGCGCGGCGAACGCCTCGTTGAGCTCCCACAGGCCGATGTCTTCCTTCTTGATGCCGGTCTTCGCGAGCACCTTCTCGGAGGCCGGCCACGGGCCCATGCCCATGATCGCCGGGTCGACGCCCGCGGCCGCCGCGCCGCGGATCACCGCGATCGGCGTCAGCTTCTCGGCCTTCGCGCGCGCCTCGGACATCACGACGAGCGCGGCGGCGCCGACGTTGATGCCCGACGCGTTGCCGGCCGTCACCGAGCCGTCCTTCTTGAACGCCGGGCGCAGCTTCGCGAGCGAGTCCGTCGTAGTGCCCGCGCGGATGTACTCGTCCTTGGTCACCTTCAACGGGTCGCCCTTCTTCTGCGCGATCTCGACGGCGAAGATCTCCTCGTCGAACGCGCCGGCGGCCTGCGCGGCGCCGGCCTTCTGCTGGCTCGCGGCCGCGAACTCGTCCTGGGCCTCGCGCGTGATGCCGTACTTGGCGGCGACGTTCTCGGCGGTGATGCCCATGTGCGTGAACGTGAGCGGGCACGACAGGCCGTCGGCGATCATCGAGTCGATGATCTGGTCGTGGCCCATGCGGTAGCCGGCGCGCGCCTTCGCGAGCAGGTACGGCGCGAGGGTCATGTTCTCCATGCCTCCGGCGACGATGCACTCGGCGTCGCCGGTGGCGATCGCCTGCGCCGCGAGCGCCACGGCCTTCAGGCCGGAACCGCACGCCTTGTTCACGCCGAAGCTCGGCACTTCCTTCGGCACTCCGCCCTTCATGGCCGCGACGCGCGCCGGGTTGAGGCCCAGGTTCGCGGCGAGCACGTTGCCGAGGATCACTTCATCGACCGAGCCCGGGTCGATGCCCGCGCGACGGATCGCTTCCGCGACGGCGAGTCCGCCGAGCTCCGGAGCCGGCGTGTTGGCGAACGCGCCGTTGAAGCTTCCGATCGCGGTACGGGTTGCACTGACGATGACTGCCTTGCTCAAGACCTGGTCCTCCCAATTTGCGCCGGCGCCGCTGTCGCGGGCCCGGCGTTGCTGCCGGCCCGCGGTGCGGTCCGGTCGACCGTGCGGTTCCCTTCCGGGGATGCCGCCGGCGTTCGTCGATGCGACCAGCCGCATCGAAGCCTGTTCTGCGCCCGGTGGCGCGCGTCGCTCACACGGTGCCGCTGGCCGCACCGACCGAAGCCGCGTTCAGGCGCGAGCCTCGATGTTGCCCTTGATCCAGTCGATGATGTCCTTGGTGCTCGCGCCCGGCGTGAAGATTTCCTTCACCCCGAGGCTCTTCAGCTCCTGGATGTCCTCGTCGGGCACGATCCCGCCGCCGAAGACCGGCACGTCGCCGATGCCCTTGTCCTTCATCAGCGTCAGGATGCGCGGGAACAGCGTCATGTGCGCGCCCGACAGGATCGACAGGCCGACGCAGTCCACGTCCTCCTGCACCGCCGTTTCCGCGATCATCTCGGGCGTCTGGTGCAGGCCCGTGTAGATCACCTCGAAACCGGCGTCGCGCAGCGCGCGCGCGATGATCTTCGCGCCGCGGTCATGGCCGTCGAGGCCGGGCTTCGCCACCAGAATTCTGAGCACCTTGTCCGACACTTGCTTCGTTCCTGCCTTTTCCTGTTGGGGTGTCCCGCGGCCCGCGTCAGACGGTCGCCGGATCCTGGTAGACGCCGAACACCTCGCGGTAGACGTCCGAGATCTCGCCGACGGTCACTCCGTCCCGCACGGCCTCGATGATCGGCGGCATCAGGTTGCGGTCCTCGACCGCCGCGCTGCGCACGGCGCCGATCCGCTGCGCGACCTTCTTCGCGTCGCGAGCGGCCTTGAACGCGCGGACCTTCTCGCGCTGCACGGCCTCGAGCTTGTGGTCGATCCGGAGGATCTCGAGGGTCCGGGCCCCTTCCGCCATCGTGTAGCCGTTGACCCCGACGGTGACGTACTCGCCCTCGTCGGTGGCCTGCTGGAACGCATAGGCCGCATCCGCGATCTCGGCCTGCGGGTAGCCGATCTCGATCGCCCGCACGATGCCGCCGAGCTCGTCGATGCGGCGGATGTAGTCCTCGGCCTCGCGCTCCATGCGGTCGGTCAAGGCCTCGATCGCCCAGCTGCCGCCGAGCGGATCGACGGTGTTCACGATGCCGCTCTCCTCGGCGATGATCTGCTGCGTCCGGAGCGCGACCGTCACGGCCTCCTCGGACGGCAGCGCGAGCGTCTCGTCGAGCGAGTTCGTGTGCAGCGACTGCACGCCGGCGAGCGTCGCGGCGAGCGCCTGGATCGTCACGCGCACCACGTTGTTCAGCGGCTGTTGCGCGGTCAGGGACACGCCGGAGGTCTGGGCGTGCGTGCGCATCAGGCACGCGCGGTCGGTCTTCGCGCCGAAGCGCTCGCGCATGATCCGCGCCCACAGGCGCCGCGCCGCGCGGATCTTGGCGATCTCTTCCAGGAAGTCGTTGTGGACGTTGAAGAAGAACGACAGGCGCGGGCCGAACTCGTCGGGATCGAGGCCGCGGTCGACGGCCGCCTGAACGTAGCCGATGCCGTCGGCCAGCGTGAACGCGAGTTCCTGCACCGCCGTCGCCCCCGCCTCGCGGATGTGGTAGCCGCTGATCGAGACCGGGTGCCACTTCGGCGCTTCCTTCGAGCAGAACTCGATCATGTCCGTGACGATCCGCAGCGACGGCTCCGGGGGACAGATCCATTCCTTCTGCGCGATGAACTCCTTGAACATGTCGTTCTGGATCGTGCCGCCGAGCTTCTTCCAGCTCGCGCCCTGGCGCTCCCCGACGACGAGGTACATGGCGAGCAGGATCGAGGCCGAGCAGTTGACGGTCATCGAGGTCGTGACGTCCTCGAGGCGGATGCCGTCGAACAGGACCTGCATGTCCTCGATCGTCGAGACCGCGACGCCTTCGCGACCGACCTCGCCCTCGGAACGGGCGTGGTCGGCGTCGTAGCCCATCAGGGTCGGCATATCGAAGGCGGTCGAGAGGCCGCCGCCGCCGTGGGCCAGCAGGTACTTGAAGCGCGCGTTCGTGTCGGCCGCGCTGCCGAAGCCCGCGAACTGCCGCATCGTCCACGGCTTCGTGCGGTACATCGTCGTGTAGACGCCGCGCGTGAACGGGTACTGGCCCGGCTCGCCGACGACGCCCGCGGCGTCGCCCTCGCGATAGCACTCGGCGAGTTCCATGCCGGAGATCGTCGCGTGCTTCGGCCGAACCTGGCGGGGTTCGATCTTGCGGGCCGCATTGGAATCGCGCATGGCTGCTCTCCCGTTCCTGCCGAGCCGAGGTCTGAAGGTCGTCGTCCTGGCGACGAGGGCCGCGAAGACCCGAAGCGTTCGCCTCGCGCGCCGTTGCGCTCCCGGCTGCAGCGATCGACGTCCGGGGGCCCGCCGGAAGGACGGCGGAGCATAGCCGGGAGGACAAGGCAGGACAATTCGCCAAGTGCGCGACGCCGCACCGAAACCGGCGCGGACGCCCCGTCGCCGATGCGGGCGGGATCCGGCGCCTCGCAGCCCCTGCGACGCGACGAACGGGCGAGCGGGGCCGAGCCGCGGGCCGGTCCCCGGCGGACCCGAGCCCCGGCCTCGAATCAGTACTCGGGCTTGTAGTCGAACTTGTGGATCGTCTCGAGGTAGCGGACCGTCCCCGAGTGCGAGCGCATCACGACCGAGTGGCTGACCGCCCCGCCCTTGAAGAACTTGACGCCCTTCAGGAACGCGCCGTCGGTGACGCCCGTGGCAGCCAGCAGCACGTTGCCGCGGACCATGTCCTCGAGTTCCAGCTTGCGGGAGGAATCGCTGATCCCGAGCCGGTAGAGTTCGTCGCGCTCGGCCGCGCTGCGAGGCGTGAAGCGGCACTGCAGGAAGCCGCCGAGGCCCTTGAGCGCCGCGGCGCTCAGGATGCCCTGAGTCGCGCCGCCCGCTCCGAGCAGCATGTCCACGCCGGAACCTTCGCGGGCCGTGGCCATCGCGGCCGCGACGTCGCCGTGCGGGATCAGCCGCACTCGCGCGCCGGCTTCGCGCACCTGCTCGACGAGTCCGTCGTGGCGCGGGCGGTCGAGGATCACGACCGTCAGGTCCTCGACGTAGCAGCTTCGCGCCTCGGCCAGCCGTTTCAGGTTCTCCGCCGGCGAGCGGTCGAGGTCGACGACGCCGACCCCGTCGGGCCCCGTCGCGATCTTGTCCATGTAGGCGCCGTCCGGGCAGCGCAGGATGCAGCCCGGATCCGCGAGCGCCATGATCGACATCGCGTTCGGGCCGCCGAGCGCGCAGCTGACGCCGCCTTCGAGCGGGTCGACGGCGATGTCGACCTCGACGCCGCCCGACCCGAGATCCGAGCCGGTCGCGAGCGGATCGCCGGCCGACTGCTCGGAGTCGCCGAGCACGATGCGCCCCTGGAACGCACCGATCGACGAGAACGCGTGGTGGATCGCCTGGGCCGCGGCGCGCTCCGGGCCCATCTCGTCGCCGCGGCCATTCTCGCGGGCTGCGGCGAGCGCGGCGGCCTCCGTGATGCGCACCAGTTCGAGGGCGAGGTTTCGTTCCATCCGAGCCGTTTCCCCGTGGCGCCGAGGCGCTGGTCCGTCTTGCCGCCGCCGCTCGCGCGCGGCCTCGTCCTCACCGTCGCGTCGCGGTGTCCGGCGTCGCGGGCCGGGCCCGCGCGCCGGCCCGGCCGCGCCTAGATCCCCATCGCCTCGAGCACGCGGTCGAGATCGGCCGGCACGCGCAGAGGCTCGGGACACGACCGGATCGCGTTGTGAGGATCCTTGAGGCCGTGTCCCGTAAGCGTGCAGACCACCACGGCTCCCGCCTCGATGGTTCCGGCCTGCGCGAGCTTTCGCAAGCCGGCGATCGAAGCCGCCGAGGCCGGCTCGGCGAACACGCCCTCGGAGGAGGCCAGCAGCTTGTAGGCGTCCATGATCTCGTCGTCGGTGACCAGGTCGATCGCGCCGCCGGACTCGTCACGAGCGGCTTCGGCTTTCTTCCAGCTGACCGGGTTGCCGATGCGGATCGCGGTCGCGACGGTCTCCGGAGCCTCGACCGGGTGGCCGAGCACGATCGGCGCGGCGCCGGCGGCCTGGAAGCCCATCATCCTCGGCTTCGAGGCGACGACGCCGTCGCGGAAGTACTCGGTGTAGCCCATCCAGTAGGCCGTGATGTTGCCGGCGTTGCCGACCGGCAGCACGTGGTAATCGGGGGCACGGCCGAGCGAATCGCAGATCTCGAACGCGGCGGTCTTCTGACCCTGCAGCCGGTGCGGGTTGATCGAGTTCACGACGGTCACGCGCCGGCGCTCGGCCACGCCCGAGACCATCCGATAGGCGTCGTCGAAATTCCCTTGGATAGCGAGGACTTTCGCTCCATGAATCACGGCTTGGCTGAGCTTTCCCATGGCGATGTTGCCGTCGGGAATGATCACGAAGCAGTCGAGCCCGGCGCGCGCGGCGTAGGCGGCGGCCGACGCCGAGGTGTTGCCGGTGGACGCACAGATGACCGCGGTCGCCCCCTCGGCGACGGCCATCGTGATGGCCATCGTCATGCCCCGGTCCTTGAACGAACAGGTCGGGTTCAGGCCCTCGTACTTCACGTAGACGCGCGCTTCGAGGCCGAGCTTCTCGGCCAGGCGCGGGACTTCGACGAGCGGGGTGTTGCCCTCGTGCAGCGTCACCGGCCGGATGTCGCCGACCGGCAGGCGGTCACGGTAGTAATCGATCAGTCCGGGCCAGCTCACGGTGTTACCTGCCTTGCCTTGCCTGCCTGCCCGCCCCGGCTCCCGGCCCGGGCGTTTCGCGTCCGCGGATCCCACATCGTCTCCCGCCCGCCATCGGCGCCCTGGCCGGTCACGCCGGTTCCTCGCCGAGCTTCTCCTCGACCCGGATCACGACCGGCCGGGCGCGCACCTCGGCCAGCTTCGCGATCTGCGCGAGCGCCCGCGCCAGGCCGGCTTCCTTCGTGCGATGCGTGCGCATCACGACCGGAACCGCGCCCTTGCTCGGCTTCTCGTGCTGCGCGACGGTCGCGATGCTGACGCCGGCCTTCGCGAGGATCGACGTGATCTTCGCGAGCGCGCCGGGCTTGTCGCTGAGCTGGAAGCGGATGTAGTGCTCGTGCTCGATCGTCCCCATCTCGACGACCTTCGCCTTCGCGAGCGCGCGGGCGGGCTGGCCGTACGGCGGAACGAGCGGCGCGCGGCCGGCCAGCAGCGCCCGGCCCGCGTCGACGACGTCGGCGACGACCGCCGTCGCGGTCGGCATCATGCCGGCGCCGCGACCGTAGTAGATCGACGTGCCGAGCGCGCTGCCGCGCAGGCAGACCGCGTTGAACGGGCCGGCGACCTTCGCGAGCAGGTGGTTGTTCGGGACCATCGCCGGGTGCACGCGCGCCTCGACGCCCCGGGCCGTGTCGCGCGCCACGGCGAGCAGCTTGATCGTGTAACCGAAGTCGCGGGCGTAGGCCATGTCGACGCCGCTCACGCTGCGGATGCCCTCGACGTGCACGGACTTGGGGTCGATCAGCTTGCCGAACGCGAGGGAGGCCAGGATCACCAGCTTGTGCAGCGAGTCGAGCCCGTCGACGTCGTAGCTCGGGTCGGCCTCGGCCAGGCCCATCTTCTGCGCGCGCGCGAGCACGTCGGCGAACTCGCCGTTGCCCGCGGCCATCTCGGTCAGGATGTAGTTGCAGGTGCCGTTGACGATCCCGTAGACCTCGAGGTTGCGGTCGCCGGCCAGGGATTCGCGCAGCGCGCGGATGATCGGGATGCCGCCTCCGACGCTCGCCTCGAAGCCGAGCGCGACGCCGGCCTTCTCGGCCGCCGAGGCGAGCTCGACGCCGTGCGCGGACAGCACCGCCTTGTTCGCGGTCACGACCGGCTTGCCGGCCTTCAGAGCCTCGAGCTGGAAACTGCGGGCCGGCTCCATGCCGCCGATCAGCTCGACGACGACGTCGACCGACGGGTCGTGGATCAGCTCGCGCGCGCTCTTCGTCAGCAGCTCGCGCGGGACCTTCACGCCGCGGTCGGTCTTGATGTCGAGGTCGGCGATGCGGGCCAGCCGGAGCGGCGCGCCGAGACGCGACCGGATCGACGCCGCGTGCTCGCGCAGCACGCGCACGACGCCGGTCCCGATGGTCCCGAATCCGATGAGGCCGACCCCGATGTCTTTCTTCGCCACGTCCGCGTCCCCTGTCCGCGCTGGAATTCGTCGTTCGCGGGAGCGGGGCGCCGGCGGCGCCCGAGAGCCGCTGGCCACGCTCCGGAACGGGCTGGATTATCCCGGATTCGCCGCCGCTTCCATCGACGGGCCGGCCGTTTACGACTCGCCGGCCGCCTCTTCCGCGACGGCCGCTCCGGAGGCGGCCCGGAAGAGCCGGTCGGCGCGGTACGACGACCGCACCAGCGGCCCGGCGGCGACCTCGAGGAATCCGAGATCGCGCGCCGCGACGGCCAGCTCGTCGAACTCCGCCGGCTCGTAGTAGCGCGTGACCGGGCGCTGCTCGCGGGTCGGTCGCAGGTACTGCCCGATCGTCAGAAGCTCGCAGCCCGCGCCGCGAAGGTCGGAGAAGGTCTCCAGCAGCTCGTCGTGCGTCTCGCCGAAGCCGACCATCACGCCGGACTTGACCACGCCGCGGCCGTCGCGCCGCGCGATCCCCGCGGCCAGCGACAGCACCTCCAGCGACCGCTCGTAGCGGGCGCGCCCGCGCACTTCGGGCGTCAGGCGCCGCACCGTCTCGATGTTGTGGCCGAAGACTTCCGGCCGTGCCGCCATCACCGTCTCGACGAGTTCCGCGCGCCCGTTGAAGTCCGCGGTGAGGACCTCGACCTGGACGCCGTCGATGCGCTCGTGCACGGCGTCGATCGTTCTCGCGAAGTGCCCTGCCCCCTCGTCGTCGAGGTCGTCGCGCGCGACCTGCGTCAGCACGACGTAGCGAAGGCCCAGCGAGGCCGCCGTCTCCGCGACGCTGGCCGGCTCCCCTGGATCGGGGGCGCTCCCGCGGCCGGTCTTGACGGAGCAGAAGGTGCAGCGGCGGGTGCAGTTCTCGCCGAGGATCATGAAGGTCGCGGTGCCGCTCGAGAAGCACTCGCCGATGTTCGGGCAGCGGGCTTCCTCGCACACGGTGACCAGGCCGCCGCGACGAAGGCGGCGCTTCAGGTCGTCGCTGTCGCTCAGGCGGCGCGAATGCCCGCGCACCCATTCCGGCAGCCTGGCGGGAACTCTGGCGGACTGCGGCTCCACGGGCGCCTTATAGAAGCCGGCGACGCGAGGACAAAACGCGGGATGGGCGGAACGCGCGCCTCGCCTCACCCCACCTCGGCCAGGTCGAGCAGGCCCTGGAAGCGCGTGCCGATCACGCGGCGCAGTTCCTCCGACTCGGGGCGCTCGAGCCGCGGGTCCTGCGCGAGCCAGTCGAGCGCCTCGGCGCGGGCCATCGCGAGCAGCTCCCCGTCCCGCACCAGGTTGGCCGCGCGCAGGGCCGGCGTGCCGGACTGGCGCGTGCCGAGGTACTCGCCGGGACCGCGCAGCTGGAGGTCGGCCTCGGCGACCGCGAAGCCGTCGCCGGTCGACTCCATCACCATCAGCCGCTCGAACGACTCGCGACTGCCGGCCGCGTCCGCGACGAGGCAGCAGAACGACTCCAGGCTGCCGCGGCCGACGCGACCGCGCAGCTGGTGCAGTTGCGCGAGGCCGAAGCGCTCGGCGT
>CAYYZO010000109.1:7679-11679 GCA_964476185.1 uncultured Myxococcales bacterium | reverse complement strand
GTCGGGCGCGTGCCCGGCCGATGCGTTCGAGCCGGCCGAGACGGCCTGCGGCGACCCGTCGAGCACGCCGTGCGACAGCGCGGATACGTGCGACGGCTCCGGCAACTGCGAGGCGAACCTGCAGCCCGACGGCACGCTGTGTCGTGACGACGCGGGCGAGTGCGACGTGGCGGAGACCTGTCTGTCGGGCGCGTGCCCGGCCGATGCGTTCGAGCCGGCCGAGACGGCCTGCGGCGACTCGTCGAGCACGCCGTGCGACAGCGCGGATGCGTGCGACGGCTCCGGCAACTGCGAGGCGAACCTGCAGCCCGACGGCACGCTGTGCCGCGACGATGCGGGCGACTGCGACGTGGCGGAGACGTGCGAGTCCGGCCTGTGTCCGGAGGATTCGTTCGAGCCGGGCGGGACGGCTTGCGGCTCGGTCGCCGATACCGACTGCGACGATCCCGATTCCTGCGACGAGTCCGGCGCCTGCCTGCCGAACCACGAGCCCGACGCGACGTTCTGCGACGACGGCCTCTACTGCAACGGCGCCGACGCGTGCTCGGCCGGGGCTTGCACTCCCAGCAACGTCGATCCGTGTCCCGGTCCCAACGGCGACGGAGACTGCTCGGAAAGCTGCAACGAGACCGCCGACGACTGCACGGCCAACGACCCCAACGGCAGCGCGTGCGACGACTCGCTGATCTGCACCGGGTCCGATGTCTGTCAGTCCGGGACGTGCGGCGGTTCCCCGGTCGATTGCAGCGACGGCAACCTGTGCACGCAGGACAGCTGCAACGAAGAAGACGGCTGCGTGAACGCGCTCGAGCCGGTCGATCCGTCGGGCTGCTTCCTGCCGAACCGTGCGTACCTGACGGTGCGCGACACCGGCTTCCTCTCGCGCAACGTCATCAAGTGGGGATGGCGGCGCGGCGAGCCCGTGTCGCCGTCGGCGCTCGGGAGCCCGACGACCACGACGTCCTGGGCGCTTTGCCTGTACGACCACACGGCCGGCGATCCGGACCTCGTCGGGATGTACGACATCCCGCCCGGCAGCCGCTGGACGGTCGCCGGCGAGCGAGCGCGCTATGGAGATCCGGCGGGTTCCTCCGACGGCGTCCAGCGCCTGCGCGGTCGCGCTTCGATGCAGGCCGGCAAGTCGCGATGGGGACTGCGTGCGGCGGGAGAGAACCTCGACCTGCCCGACCGGCTGAGCGGCCTCGAGTTCTTCGACGTCGACGCGTCGCTGACCGTGCAGTTGCTCAACGACGAAGGCATGTGCTGGTCCACGGACTTCACGCCGGCCCACGTGCAGCGCAACACGGCCTCGCGGTTCCGGGCCCTCGATCCCTGAGCCGCCGTGCCCGGGTCCGCGCGCCTCGAAGGCGTGGACCCGGGCGGCCGCCCCCGCTACAAGCTGCGCCGGCGCGCGGGTCTTCCGCGCGCACGACCCCCACGCGGTCCCCGGAGCAGCAGCAATGTCGAACGAAGCCTGGATCATCGACGCGGTCCGCACGCCGCGCGGCATCGGCAAGCAGGGCAAGGGCGCGCTCGCCCACCTTCATCCCCAGCGCCTCGGCGCGACCGTTCTCAAGGCGCTCGCCGAGCGCAACGACCTCGACACCTCCGAGGTCGACGACGTGATCTGGGGCTGCAGCGCGCAGGTCGGGCGACAGGGCTGCTGCGTCGGCCGCATGTCGGTGCTCGACGCGGGCTGGGACACGAAGGCGAGCGCCGTCACGCTCGACCGTTTCTGCGGCTCGGGCATCACCAGCGTGAACCTGGCGGCCGCGAGCCTGATGTCGGGGATGGAGGACGTCGTGGTGGCCGGCGGCGTCGAGATGATGTCGTTCACCGCGACGCTGCCGCCCGGGCTGCTCGACGCGGGCAACCTGCACCTTCGGGGCCTGCATCCCCAGCCGCACCAGGGCGTCTGCGCCGACGTGATCGCGACCCTGGAGGGCATCACGCGCGAGCAGGTCGACCAGCTCGCGCTCGAGAGCCAGAAGCGCGCCGCGCGCGCGATCGAAGGCGGCCACTTCGACCGTAGCGTCGTCCCGGTCCGCGACGACGACGGTTCCCTCGTCCTCGGCCACGAGGAATTCCCGCGCCCCCAGACGACGCTCGAGGGCCTCGCGAAGCTGCAGCCCGTCTTCGCGAACTTCATGAACATGCCGGTCGACGACACCGGCGAGACGTTCGACCACCTGGTCCGCCGGACATTCCCGGACATCCGGATCAACCACGTGCACCACGCCGGGAATTCTTCCGGCGTCGTCGACGGAAGCGCCGCGCTGCTGCTCGCGTCGCCGGACTACGCGAAGGCGAAGGGCTGGAAGCCGCGAGCCCGCGTGGTCGCGATGGCCAACGCGGCCGGAAGTCCCGAACTGATGCTGAACGAACCCGTTCCGGCGGCGCGCAAGGTGCTCGCGAAGGCCGGCATGACGCTGGGCGACATCGACCTGTTCGAGGTCAACGAGGCGTTCGCGGTCGTCGCGTACAAGTTCATGCGCGACCTCGACATCGATCCGGCGAAGGTGAACGTGAACGGCGGCGCGATCGCACTCGGCCACCCGATCGCGGCGACCGGCTCGATCCTGATCGGCACGCTGCTCGACGAGCTCGAGCGACGCGACCTCTCGACCGGCCTGGTCACGATGTGCGCCGCGGGCGGCATGGCGCCGGCCATCATCATCGAGCGCCTCTGACCCGGACGCGGGGGCGTCCTTTCTTCTTCGCCGGGTGGCGCCCGCGCGGCCGTCGGCGGCTTCGTCGTCGCCCGCGTTGCGCGCGACGCGGAAGCGGCCCATGCTGCCGGCGGCTCTCCCGGTTCCGTCGGGAACGCAGGGCAGGGCCGCAGGAGATGCCCGTGAACCGACGAATCGTTGCCATCGCCTCTTCGATGTCGCTGCTGGCGGCTCTGCTCGCCGGCTGCGAGAAGGACCCCGCGAACGATCTTCCCTGGAGCACGACGACCCTCGAATCGTCCGCGCGGCCGGACGACGGCTGGCAGCCGGAACAGCCGCCGGCGGATCCCGCCGCCCCGCCCGCCTTCACGCGCGAGCAACTCGAGCAGCTCGTCGCCCCGGTCGCGCTCTATCCCGACGCGCTGCTGATGGAGATCCTGATGGCGGCCACTTATCCGGCCGAAGTCGGCGAGGCCGCGATCTGGGCCAAGGAACATCCGAACCTCGTCGGCAAGGAGCTCGACGACGCGATCGCCGACAAGAACTGGGACGTCAGCGTGAAGGCCGTGACGCACGCTCCGAAAGCGCTGGAACTGATGGCGGCGGACCCGCAGTGGACGCGCGACCTCGGCGACGCGTTCCTCGCCCAGCAGAACGACGTGCTCAATGCCGTGCAGGTGCTTCGCCAGAAGGCGTGCGACCTCGGCAACCTGAAGACCACCGCGCAGCAGCAGGTGGTCATCGAGGAGGCGCCGCCGCCCGCGGCGCCGCCGGCCACGACGACCTACGTGGTGCCGCCGCCGCAGCAGGTCGTGCGCATCCTGCCGGCGCAGCAGAACGTCTTCTACGTGCCCGTCTACAACCCGCGAGTCATCTACGGGCCGCCGCCGCCGACCATCTACTATCCTCGCGCGTGGCTGTACCCTTCGTTCAACGTCGGCCTCGCGCCGGTGATCTCGTTCGGCGTCGGCCTGACCATCGGCGCGCTGCTGTGGGGGGACGCGGACTGGTATCACGGCCGCGTCTATCACCACCATCATTGGTACGACCACCGCCGCGACTACTACCGGTACGACCGGCCGTACCGCGCCGACTACTGGCGCCACGACCCGTACCATCGTCGCGGCGTGAGCTACCCGTCGCGCTACGTGGAAGGCCGCGTGTTCGAGCACCGCGACGACGCGGTCGACCGCTTCCGGCGCGGCTCGCGCGACTTCGAGGGGCGCACCCCGCGCAGCGGCGGCTGGGATCGCGCTCTCGCCGACGACAGCCGCAGCGATCGTCTTCGCGACTGGCAGCGCGACCGCGACCGCGATCGCGATCGCGTCGAT
>CAYYZO010000109.1:0-7579 GCA_964476185.1 uncultured Myxococcales bacterium | reverse complement strand
CGATCGTGTACAGCCGGATCGCCCTTCCGGTCGCGGGTCGGGGCGCGACGCGGATCGTCCTTCCGTCGGTCGCGGCAGCGGCGCGTCGGGCCAGGGCCAGCAGCGCGGCGAGGCCCGTCCGGGCGGTGGGCGTGAGCGCGACGAGCGAATCGAACGTCCGGATGCCGGGAGCCGAGGGCAGGGCGCAGGGCGTTCGTCGGCCGGACCCGGCGCGTCGCGATCTCCAGGGGTGTCCGGTGGAATGCCGGGCGCAATCCCGGGCAAGGGGCCGGCCGACCGCACGCGGCCCGAATCGGCGCGTCCGGGGCGACCGGCGGCGCCGCCGGCCAGCCCGTCGCCGTCGTACCGTTCGCCGGGCGGCGACCGTTCCCGCGAATCGCAGGGAAGCGGCCGGTCCGTCGCGCCGCCCCGCGGCGGCGGCGAGCGCGGCGACGCGCCGTCCAGCCAGCGCGGCAACGCGCCGTCCATGCAGCGCGGCAACGCACCGTCCAACCAGCGCGGCAACGCACCGTCCAACCAGCGCGGCAGCGCGCCGTCCATGCAGCGCGGCGGCGACGGGCCCTCCGGCCAGCCGGGCGGCCGCGGCGGTCCGGGGTCCGGACAGGGATCGTCGATGCAGCGCGGCGCGCCGTCCCGGGGAGGCTCGGGCGGGGATCGCGACTCGCGTGGCAGCAGCAACGACGATCCGCGCGGCAACCAGGAACGCGCGCGCGGCCGGTAGCGGCGCCGCCGCCGCTCGCACCGTCGCTGCCTGCGCGCGCCTGCGCGCGCCAGCGGTCGGCACAGCCGCGCGAGCGCGCGGTTTCCCCTGACCTCGTCCGCCCGACAAGATTCCCGGCGTTTCGTCGCGCGACCTCGTGCGCGGCACGGACGGCCTCGCTCCGTCGCGGCCGGGAGGAAGGAACACGATGCCCCGCTACATCCTCGCCATCGACCAGGGTACGACCGGCTCGACCGTGATGGTCTTCGACGACCGCGGCCGCGTGCGCTCGCGCGCGTATTCGGAGTTCGCGCAGCACTATCCGAAGCCGGCCTGGGTCGAGCACGACGCCGAGGAGATCTGGACGGTCACGAGCGGCCTCGTCGGCCAGGCCCTGCGGCTCGCGAAGTTGAAACCGGAGTCGCTGGCCGCGATCGGCATCACGAACCAGCGTGAAACCGTCGTCGTCTGGGACCGCAAGACCGGACGGCCCATCCACCGCGCGCTCGTCTGGCAGGACCGGCGCACCGCACCGGCCTGCGAGAAGCTGCGCAAGGCGGGCGCCGAGCGCGAGATCCGTCGCAGGACGGGCCTCGTCATCGACCCGTATTTCTCCGCGACCAAGATCGCCTGGATCCTCGACAACGTGCGCGGCGCGCGCGCGCGCGCCGAGCGCGGCGAGCTCGCGTTCGGCACGATCGATTCCTGGCTGATGTGGAAGCTGACCGGCGGCGCCTCGCACGTGACCGACTACACCAACGCGTCGCGCACGATGCTCTTCAACATCCGCACGCTGCGCTGGGACGATCGGCTGTGCCGCCTGCTGCGGGTGCCGAAGGCGATGCTGCCGGAGGTGCGCGCTTCGGCGGGCGCGTTCGGCGAGACCGCGCCGGGAGTCGTCGGGCGCAAGCCCGTGCCGATCACCGGCGTGGCCGGCGACCAGCAGGCCGCGCTGTTCGGGCAGGCCTGCACGCGGCCGGGCATGATCAAGAACACCTACGGCACCGGCTGCTTCCTCGTGATGTACGTCGGCAGCCGGCCGATCGAGTCGAAGAACGGCCTGCTGACGACGCTGTGCTGCCACGCCGACGGCGGCCCGGCCTACGCGCTCGAGGGCGCGGTGTTCATCGCCGGCGCGGCGGTGCAGTGGCTGCGCGACGGTCTCGGGCTCCTCGAGCGCGCCGCCGACAGCGAGGCGGCGGCGCGTCGCGTGGACTCGACGCTCGGCGCCTACGTGGTGCCGGCGTTCGCGGGGCTCGGCGCGCCGTACTGGGACGCCGACGCGCGCGGCGCGATCGTGGGACTCACGCGCGGCGTGACGGCCGACCACCTGGTCCGCGCGACGCTCGAATCGCTCGCGTACCAGACGCGCGACGTCGTCGACGCGATGGCGGCGGATTCGAAGAAGAAGCTGCGCGTCCTGCGTGTCGACGGCGGCGCCACCGCGAACGACTTCCTGATGCAGTTCCAGGCCGACATCCTCGGCGTGCCGGTCGACCGCCCGACGCTGATCGAGTCGACGGCGGCGGGCGCGGCGTACCTGGCGGGCCTCGGGGCCGGCCTCTGGAAGAGCGCCCGGGAGCTCGAGAAGATCCGCAAGGTCGACCGCGTCTTCGGCCCGAAGATGAAGCCGGCCGAGCGCAAGGCGCTCTACGAAGGCTGGAAGAAGGCCGTCGCCCGCGTGCGCAGCGACGCCTGATCGGGCCGCCGCCTCACGCCTCGTAGAGTGCACGGAAGCGGGCGTCGCGGCGCTTGAGGTCGCGGATGCGGCTCGTGCCCTCGCGCACGAGCGGGTGCTCCATCTCGCCGAGCATCGCGGCGCGATAGCCGTCCCGCTCGCGGATGCGCGACCACCAGGCCGCGACGTGGGGCCTTCCGCGACTCTCGAGCGCATCGGTCCAGTCGGCCTCGCGCAGCCGGTCCAGGATCACCGCCCAGCTCACGTCGGCGAGCGTGAAGCGCGAGCCGACGATCCACTCCGTGCGTTGCGAGGCGAGGCGCCGCTCGAGGTCGTCGAGGTGTCGCTCCAGGTGCGAGCGGCACTCGCGGATCGCCCGAACGACCGGCGCGAAGGAGGCGACGCGTCGCGGCCCGGCGACCTTCAGCGCGAGGAAGAACGCGGGACGCTGCTTCAAGCGGTGGAACAGCAGGCCTTCGAGGATCCTCGTCGCCGGGATGTCGGCGATCATGGTCGCGAACAGCGGGATCGTCAGCCCGGGGACGCAGTTGCCGGCGCTCTCGGCGCAGGCCGCGACCGGGTCGTCGCCCCACAGCGACGAACGCCGCACCCAGCGCTCCATCTCGGCAACGGCGTCGGGTGATTCGGGCAGCAGCGAAGCGCCGCCGCGAGCGTGGGCGGCGGCGTAGCGAAGGATCTCGTGGGACTCGTAGACCGGGTGCCCGTCGTGCACGAGCACCGGCACGAGACCGGCGGGATTCACCTCGAGGAAGCGGCGGCTGAGCGTCTGGTAGCTGCCCGTCTCGATCAGGTCGACGTGGTGCGAGACGTGCGCGATGCCGAGTTCGGCCAGGCACATCCGCACCTTCTTCGAGCAGAGCGAGAACGCATTGTGCCAGAGCTCGAACTCGGCGGAGTGGGGCAGGCGGATCTCTGGGCGAAGACCGCCCGGCATCGCGTGGGTCCGGCGCTGCGACTTCTCGTACAGGTACCAGCCGGCGGCGGCCGACGCGGCGGCGGAGAACGGGACGATCATCGGGCCTCCCTGGTATTGACAGAGCGTCGGAAATCGACGATATGTCGGTTTCGGACATCGTGTCAATGCCTGCCGCTTCCCGCCAGACCGCCGCCCGCGCCGCCGAGCCCGCCTCCGAGGGCGTCAGCCGCCGCAGTCGCCGCACCCGCCGCGAACTCGTCGAGGCGGCGCGCGCGCTGCTCGAGGAGCAGGGCGTGACGGCGCTGACCGTCAAGGCGGTGACCGAGCGCGCCGACGTCGGGCACGGGACGTTCTACCACCACTTCCCGTCCGCCGAGGCGGTGCTGGCCGCGGCGATCGAGGAGTCGATGCGCGACCTGTCGGTCGAACTGGAGCGCGGCTTCGCCGACGCCGACGACAAGGTCTGGGTCTTCGTCGCGAGCATGTCGGGCACGTTCCGGATGCTGGCCGCGCACCCGGCGCTGGCGTGGATGGTCGAGCGCCCGCAGGTGCTCGCGGCGGCGCTGCGCGAGGCCTGCGGGCCGTTCGCACGGCGGGACCTCGCGGCGATGGTCGCGGCCGGCGACGTCGACGCCGGCGTGCTCGGCCAGGCGACGCGCTACTGGGAGTGGCTGATGATCGGCGCGCTCGTGGACGTGGCCTCGCGGCCGTCGGAAGTCGCGCGCGCCGAGCGCAGCCTGCTCGAGCTCGTGCTGCGCACGGTCGGGATCGCGCCGGCGCGGATCGAGTCGGTGGTCGGGCGACTCCCGGGAGCCCCGGCGGCGCGGCGACCGAAGGCGGGCGTGACGACGAGCCCGAAGCGTCGCCGGGAGGCGTCCGCATGAGCCGGCAGAACGAGCCCGAGGTGTTCGACGTCGTCGTCGTCGGCTGCGGTCCGGTCGGCGCCGGCGCGGCCATCCTGTTCGCGCGCGAGGGGCTGCGCGTCGCGGTCGTCGATCGCTCGACCGCGGTCTACGACCTTCCGCGGGCGGTGTTCCTCGACGGCGAGACCACGCGCACGTTCCAGCGCGTCGGGCTCGGCGACGAGATCGACGCGACGCTGCAGCCGTGGCGCGCGCACGACGCGGCGTACTTCACCGACTCCCGGCGCAACCCGCTGTTCGGCGTCGAGATGCCGCGCTATGGCGTCAACG
This sequence comes from uncultured Myxococcales bacterium, assembly GCA_964476185.1. GTDB lineage: Bacteria > Desulfobacterota > Binatia > UBA1149 > CAITLU01 > DATNBU01. Next base: position 3,071 of record CAYYZO010000109.1, on the reverse strand, counting down.
GCTGGCGCAACGGCGCGTTCTTCGACCAGCCCGGGTTCGAGGGCCGGCTCCGCGAGATGATGGCGGCCGAGCCTCTCGTCGACGCGCGCTTCGGCTGCGAGGTCACCGGCATCGGCCAGGACGCGGAGTCGGTCTGCGTCGACGCGACCGGGATCGCGACGGGGCGACCGCTGCGGATCCGCGCCCGCTGGGCGGTGGCCTGCGACGGCGCCGCGAGCTTCGTGCGGCGCAGTCTCGGGATCGCGTGGCGCAGCCTCGGCTACGACCACGACTGGCTCGTCGTCGACATCGTGACCGACCACGCGGCGGACCTGCCGAACGTGACCATGCAGGTCTGCGATCCGGCGCGCCTCGCCACCTACATCTGCGGCAAGGACCCGTATCGCCGCTGGGAGTTCCGCCTGCTGCCCGGCGAATCGCGCGACGAGATGACGACGCCCGCGAAGGTCCGCCAGCTGCTCGACCCGTGGATCGCGCCGGACCGATACGAACTGCGCCGCGCGGCCGTCTACCAGTTCCACGCCGCGACGGCCGAGCGCTGGCGCGACGGGCGCATCCTGCTGGCGGGAGATGCCGCGCACCAGACGCCGCCGTTCCTCGGGCAGGGCCTCAACGCCGGCTTCCGCGATGTCGCGAACCTCGCGTGGAAGCTGCCGCTGGTCTGCGCGGGCCGCGTGCCGGAGTCGCTGCTCGACTCCTATGCCGACGAGCGCGGGCCGCACGCGCACGAACTCGTCGACTGGGCCGTCGCGGTCGGTCGGCTGATGGACGCGATGGCCGACGCCGAGGCCGGGCGCGCCGGCGGATCGCCGCCCGACGAGCTGATGCGCTCGGGATACGGACAGGGCCGCACCGTGCCGCCGCTTCGCCACGGCCTCGTCGTGACGGAGCAGGTCTCCGACCTCGGCGTCACTGGCTACCTCTTCAGCCAGCCCACCGTTCGCACAACGGACGGCCGGACCACGATGCTCGACGAACTGCTCGGGCCGGGCTTCGCGATCGTCGCGCGCGACGCCGCCAGCGTGCGCCTCGGCAGCGAGCGCCGCTCGTGGTTCGAGGACTTCGGCGGCCGCATCGTCGCGCTCGACGGCCTCCAGATCGTCGAAGGCGGGCGGGACCGGCTGTTCGACGCGCACGAAGCCGCCGTCGTGCGTCCCGACCGCTACGTCTACGGCGTGACCGACCAGCATCACACGCTCGACGACCTCGTCGCGCGACTCGAAGCCCAGCTCGCCGGCGCGCCCGCCGCGACGACACCGAGCGCGACGGGTTCACCGGCAACCCGGAATGGAGGAGAACGATGACCCGACCCATCACCAGGATCCGCGACATCGCGTACGTGCGCCTGCGCGTGCCCGACCTCGACCGCATGGAGCAGTACCTCACGGATTTCGGACTTCGCCGGAGCGCGCGGACCGATTCGGCGCTGTACATGCGGGGCACCTCCTCGAGCCACCACCTGCACGTCAGCGAGAAGGCCGACGAAGCGGGCCTGGCCGCGATCGGATTCCTCGCCTCGAGCGCGGCCGACCTCGACGCGCTCGCGAAGGCGCCCGGCGCGTCGGACGTGCACGAGACGGGCGAGCCCGGCGGAGGACGTCGCGTGGTGCTCGAGGATCCGTTCGGAACGCGGGTCGAGGTCGTGCACGGGATCGCCGCCGTGCCGCCGCTTCCGGGCGGCGCCGCCGAGCGCTTCAACTTCGGCCCGCGCGTCGAGCGTCGCGGTGAAGTCAGCCGCGTCGGCCGCGGACCGGCGCGCGTGATGCGGCTCGGGCACGCCGGCATCAACGTCGCGGATCCGGACGCGGCACTGGAGTGGTACCGCGAGCATCTCGGCCTGATCGTCAGCGACACGATCGCGATCGAAGGCTTCACGTTCGCGCACTTCTGCCGCTGCGACCGCGGCGCCGAGCACACCGATCACCACACGTTCCTGCTCGCGCGCTCGATGGACGGGCAGACGGGCTTCAACCACTGCTCGTTCGAGGTCCAGGACCTCGACGACATCTGGGTCGGGCACGAGCACCTCGCCGCGCGCGGCCATCGCCACAACTGGGGCATCGGCCGCCACACGTTGGGCAGCCAGATCTTCGACTACTGGCGCGACCCGTGGGGGCAGATCCACGAGCACTTCACCGACGGCGACCTGCTCGACGCCTCGCACCCGGCCGGCGTGCACACGCCGCCCGAGGGCGACAGCCAGTGGGGTCCGCAGATGCCGCCCGACTTCGGGCAGACGATCCCGGCCTGATCCTTCACGACGACACGCACAGGAGAGCCCGCATGAAACTCGCAACTTTCACCCACCGGGACGACCGGCGCGTCGGCGCCGTCGTCGGAGAGGAAATCGCGGACCTGACCGACGCCGGTCTTCCGGCGACCATGCTCGAACTGCTCGAGGGCGGCGCGGCCGCGATGGACGCCGCGAAGAACGCGGTCGCGAAGGCGAAGCGGATCGCGCTCGCCGACGTGCGCCTCGAGGCGCCGATCGCGCGCCCGCCGAAGATCCTCGCCGTCGGCCTGAACTACCGCGCCCACGCCGAGGAGTGCGGGCTGCCGATCCCCGTCGTCCCGATCCTGTTCAACAAGCAGTCCACGTCGGCGTGGGGGCCGTTCGACCCGATCCACCGCCCGCGCGAGTCCGAGCAACTCGACTACGAGGGCGAGCTCGCGGTCGTGATCGGGAGGCGCTGCCGGCGCGTGCCGGCCGACAAGGCGCGCACGGTCGTCGCCGGGTACGCGATCGCCAACGACGTCAGCGTGCGCGACTGGCAGATCCGCGTGCCGACGATGACGATGGGCAAGTCGTGGGACACGCACTGCCCGTTCGGTCCGTGGATCACGACGACGGACGAGGTCGCCGATCCGCACGACCTCGACCTCAAGACCTGGGTCAACGGCGAGCTGCGCCAGAGCGCGAACACGAGCGACCTGATCTTCAACTGCGACCAGGTGATCGAGCACGTCTCGACGGCGTTCACACTCGAGCCCGGCGACATGATCGTCACCGGCACGCCGAGCGGCGTCGGCCTGTGGATGGACCCGAAGAGCTGGCTGAAGGCCGGCGACGT
>CAYYZO010000108.1:0-11887 GCA_964476185.1 uncultured Myxococcales bacterium | reverse complement strand
GCGGCCCGCCGCATCGGCGAAGTCACCGAGGGGCCTGCCGGCCGCGTGCTGCTGCGCACCGCGCTCGGCAGCCACCGCCGGCTCGAGCGGCTCAGCGGCGAGCAGCTCCCGAGGATCTGTTGAGGCGCGTCATGCACGAATGGTCGCTCGTCCAGGCCCTGCTCCAGCGCGTCGAACGCGAGGCGCGCTCGCGGCACGCGACCGGCGTGCACCGCGTGACGGTGCGGCTCGGTCGCCAGGGTGGCGTGGAGCCGGGGCTGTTCGTGACGGCGTTCGAGCACGGCCGGCTCGGCACGATCTGCGAGCACGCCGAGCTCGAACTCGTCGCCGAAGAGGTGAAATGGGAATGCCGCGCGTGCGGCTGCGACATCCCGCGGGGCGCGGCGCTGGTGTGCCCGCGCTGCGGCTGGCCGGCGCGCATGACGGGAGGCGACGCGCTCGTGCTCGAGCGCCTGGAACTGGAGGTCGACGGCCATGTGTGACGCCTGCGGATGCGGCGACGCGAGGATCGTCCCGGTCGAACTGCACGAGCGGCTCCTGTCGGAGAACGACCGGACGGCCGCGCACAACCGCGAGCACCTGCGCGCGCACGGCGTGGTCGGGATCAACCTGATGGGCTCGCCGGGCGCCGGCAAGACGGCGGTGCTCGAGGCGACGGCGCGCGAGTTCGCGCGACGGGGCGGCGGCGCCGCGCGGCTCGCCGCGATCACCGGCGACCTCGAGACCGAGCGCGACGCCGACCGCGTGCGCGCAGCCGGCATCCGCGCGAGCGCGATCACGACCGGCACGGCCTGCCACCTCGACGCGGAGATGGTGCACCACGCGCTGCACCACGACATCGCCGACGGCGCCGACTGGCTGTTCATCGAGAACGTCGGGAACCTCGTGTGCCCGGCGATCTACGACCTCGGCGAGGAAGCCTCGGTCGTCGCGATCTCGGTCACCGAGGGCGAGGACAAGCCGCTCAAGTACCCGACGATGTTCCGCGGCGCGGACCTCGTGCTGCTGACGAAGATCGACCTTCTTCCCGCGCTGCCGGACTTCGACAGGGCGGCCTTCGAAGCCGCCCTCGCGCAGGTGATGCCCGAGCCTCGCCTGATCGCGGTGTCGGCGAAGTCCGGCCGCGGGATCGACCAGTGGATCGACTGGATGGAGCGGCTGCGCGGCGCGCGGTCGCAAGGGACTGCAGGTGACGCGATGACCGCATAGTGCGCCTCGCGCGGCCTGTCCTGGAGGTAGGCCATGGCGTTCGACGATTTCGAATTCCCGGACGGGAACCACACGATCGGCGGCCAGCTTCTCCGCTCCGGAGTCTCGCGCCGCCAGTTCCTCGAACTCTGCCTCAAGCTGATGGTGGTCGCGCCGGCCGGCCTCGTGCTGACGAGCCGGGCGCACGCGGCCGACGTCGCGCGCGCGGTCGCGAGGGCGCGGCGTCCGTCGGTGATCTGGCTGCACATGCAGGACTGCACCGGCTGCACGGAGACGCTGCTGCGCACCTCGACGCCGGATCTCGCCGAGCTGATCCTCGACCTGATCTCGCTCGACTACCACGAGACGCTGATGGCGGCGTCCGGCCACCAGGCGGAGGCGACGCTGGAGGCGGCGATCCGCGGGAACGCGGGCAAGTACGTGCTCGTCGTCGAAGGCTCGATCCCGCGCAAGGACCAGGGCGTCTACCTGAAGGTCGGCGGGCGCACGGGCCTCGACCTGCTCGCGCACGCGGCGAAGGACGCGGCGGCGATCGTCGCGATCGGCTCGTGCGCGTCGTGGGGCGGCATCCCGTCCTCCGGTCCGAACCCGACCGACGCCGTCGGCGTGAAGTCGCTGGTGCTCGACAAGCCGGTCGTGAACCTGCCGGGCTGCCCGGCGAACCCGTACATCCTGCTCGCGACCGTGCTCGAGTACGCGGTGGCCGGCTCGCTGCCGGCGCTCGACGAACTCGCGCGGCCGCTGTTCGCGTACGACCGTGTGATCCACGACCACTGCCCGCGCCGCGCGCACTTCGACCGCGGCGAGTTCGTGCGCGCGTTCGGCGACGAGGGCCACCGCAAGGGCTGGTGCCTGTTCGCGATGGGATGCAAGGGGCCGGTCACGCACGCGTCGTGCTCGACGCGGCACTTCAACGAGGTGGTCGACTGCTGGCCGATCGGCATCGGCGCGCCGTGCTACGGCTGCACGGAGAAGGACGTCGCGTTCCGCGTTCCGCTGTTCGAGACGGTCAAGCCCGCGGACGTCGTGCCGCCGGCGACCTATGCGCCGGTGTTCACGCCGCAGGGCAGCGCGGGCAAGGTCGCGATCGGGCTCGGCGGCGCGATCGTCGGAGCCGCGCTCGGCGGCGCGTTCGCGGCTTCGCGCAAGGTCGGCGAGGCGCCGGACGACGAGGCGTCCGGGTCGCCGCGCAAGGAGTGAGGCCATGGGAATCACTCGACGCACAGCACTGAAGGCGCTGGCCGGGGCCGCCGGGGCGCTGGCCGCGAACGCGCTCCGTCCGGCCGTGGCCGTGGCCGTCGCGGTCCAGCCCGCGCAGGAGGCCGGCGACAATTACGGCATGCTCTACGACGCGACCCTGTGCATCGGCTGCAAGGCCTGCATGGTCGCGTGCAACGAGGCCAACGACCTCGCGCCCGACGCGGCGGCGTCGGAAGGGCGGTGGCAGGCTCCGCTCGACCTCGACGAGCACACCAAGAACATCATCAAGCTCTACAAGGACGACCAGCGGGGCGACTACTCGTTCGTCAAGCGCCAGTGCATGCACTGCGTGGACCCGGCCTGCACGACGGCCTGCATGCTCGGCGCGCTCGCCAAGCGCGAGCACGGCATCGTCAGCTACGACCCGGACCTCTGCGTCGGCTGCCGCTACTGCGAGATGGCCTGCCCGTTCGGCGTGCCGAAGTTTCAGTGGTCCAGCCGCGCGGCGCTGATCGTCAAGTGCGAGCTCTGCCGTCACCGGATCGCGGAGAACAGGGAGCCGGCGTGCACGGAAGTCTGCCCGACGCACGCGGTGATCTTCGGGACGAGGAACGAGCTGCTGGCCGAGGCGCACCGCAGGCTCGATCGCCGGCCCGAACGCTACGTGGACCACGTCTACGGCGAGCGCGAGGCCGGCGGCACGCAGGTGCTCTACCTGGCCGGCGTGGACTTCGAGAAGCTCGGCCTGCCGGCCTACGGGCCGGACTCGGTGCCGGGCACGGTGCGCACGGTGCAGGAGACGATCTACCAGGGGTTCGCCGTTCCCGTGCTGCTGTACGCGGCGCTGGCGGGAACGATGCTGCGCAACCGCGGCAAGGCCGCGCCCGACGACGAGGAGGAAGCGTCATGAACGGGACGGCGCGACCGGCCGCTCTCGGCGGCCCCATCCTGACTCCTGCCGTCCTCGCCCTGTTCGGCCTCGCCGCCGTGGCGATGGCGCTGCTCGTCTGGCGCTTCGCGGCCGGGCTCGGCGCGACCACCGCGATGAACGACGGCTACCCGTGGGGACTCTGGATCGCGTTCGACGTGGTCACGGGCACGGCGTTCGGTTGCGGCGGCTTCGCGATCGCGTTGCTCGTCTACATCCTCAACGAGGGCCGCTACCACCCTCTCGTCCGGCCCGCGATCCTGACCAGCGCTCTCGGCTACTCGATCGCCGGCTTCTCGGTGCTGATCGACCTCGGGCGGCCGTGGATGACGTGGAAGATCCCGGTGCTGGTCGGGCAATGGAACCTCCACTCCGTCCTGCTCGAGGTCGCGCTGTGCATCATGGCCTACACGGTCGTGCTCTGGATCGAGCTGTCGCCCGCGTTCCTCGAACGCGCGGCCGGGAGCAGTTCCCCGCGGATCGCGCGGCTCGGTCGCAGCCTGCTGCCGAAAGTGCGCGCGAGCCTCCTGTGGATCACCGCGCTCGGCGTGCTGCTGCCGATGATGCACCAGTCGTCGCTCGGCTCGCTCCTCCTGCTCTCGGGTCCTCGCCTGCACCCGCTCTGGAACACGCCGCTGCTGCCGCTGCTCTTCCTGGTCTCCTGCATCGTGATGGGCTTCGGCGCGGTCGTCGTCGAGGGCGCGCTGTCGGCGCGGTTCCTCGGCCGCCGCGCCGAGACGGACATGCTGGCCGGCCTGGGCCGCGTCATGGTCCCGTTGATCGCCGTCTATCTCGGCGTCCGGCTCGTCGACGTCGTGGTCCGCGACCAGCTCGGCGCGCTGGCGGACCAGACGGTCTACTCGGGCATGTGGCTGCTCGAGATCGGGCTGTTCGTGTCCGCGGCGTGGATGCTCTCGGCCGACGATCGGCGACGGGATCTGGGCAACCTGTTCCGCGCGGCGGTGGTGCTGCTGTCCGCGGGCGCGCTGTACCGCTTCGACGTGTTCCTGCTCGCGTTCAACCCGGGCGATCACTGGAGCTACTTCCCGAGCGTCACCGAGATCCTCGTCACGACCGGCCTCGTGGCCGGCGAGGTCGGCGCCTACATCGTCCTCATCCGCCTGTTCCCGATTCTTTCCGGTCGGCCGGCTTCGCCGGCCGGTGCAGGACAGTCGGCACCGCCGGGTTCGTCGCCGCGGCCCGTTGCATCGACCTCGACTGCCGGGAGGCCGGCGCCGGCCGCGACGGTTTCAGGGAGACTGCCATGACACGCATCACGATCGACCCGATCACCCGTATCGAAGGGCACCTGCGCATCGACGCGGTCGTCGACGGCGGCAAGGTGGACCAGGCGTGGGCGTCCTGCAGCATGTGGCGCGGCATCGAGCCGATCCTGCTCGGCCGCGACCCGCGCGACGCGTGGTTCTTCACGCAGCGCTTCTGCGGCGTCTGCACGACGGTGCACGCGATCGCGTCGGTGCGCGCCGTCGAGGACGCGCTCCAACTCGAAGTGCCTCTCAACGCGCAGTACGTGCGCAACCTGATCCTGGTCGCGCACGCGCTGCACGACCACATCGTGCACTTCTACCACCTGTCGGCGCTCGACTGGATCGACGTGATGACGATCCCGAACGCCGATCCGGCCAGGGCGGCCGAGATCGCGCAGGGGCTGTCCGACTGGCCGCGCAACTCGAGGCAGGAGATGGCGGCCGTGAAGAAACGCGTGCTCGACCTCGCCGACAGCGGCCAGCTCGGCATCTTCACGAACGGCTACTGGGGGCATCCCGCGATGAAGCTGCCGCCGGAAGTCAGCCTGCTCGCGCTGTCGCACTACCTGCAGGCGCTCGAGTACCAGCGCAAGGCCAACCAGGTCGTCGGCATGCTCGGCGGCAAGACGCCGCACATCCAGAACCTGGCCGTCGGCGGCGTGATGAACGCGATCGACCTCGACGGCGGCACGGCGCTCAACATGGACCGCATCTACGCGATGAAGGACCTGCTCTCGGAGGTCGTCGACTTCGTGAATCGCGTCTACGTTCCCGACGCGTGCGCGATCGCGGCGTTCTACCCGGAGTGGTTCTCGTACGGAGCGGGCGTGCGGAACTACCTCGCCGTGCCGGACCTGCCGACCGACACGAAGTCGACGGTGTTCGCCTTCCCGGGCGGCGTGATCCTGGACGGGGACCTCGCGGCGGTCCACCCGATCACCGGCGCGCGCGATCCCTACCTGCGCGACAACGTCGTCGAGGACGTCACGCACGCGTGGTACCGCGGCAGCGGCGCGAAGCCGCCGTTCCAGGGCGAGACCGTGCCCGACTACACGGACTTCGAGGACGACGGCAAGTACTCGTGGGTGAAGGCGCCGCGCTTCCTCGGCAAGCCCGCGCAGGTCGGTCCGCTGTCGTGCGTGCTCGTCGCCTACGCGCAGGACCACGAACCGACCAGGCGCGTCACCGACGACGTGCTCGCGCGCATCTCGGCGATCGCGAAGCGAACGGTCACGGTCGCCGACCTCGAGTCGACGATGGGCCGCTACGTCGCGCGCGCGATCCGCTGCGCCGTGCTCGGCGAGATCGGCCTCTCGCAGTGGGGAAGCTTCGTGAAGAACGTGACCGGCGGCGACCTGGCGGTCTGGAACGAGCCCGTGTTCCCGAAGGGGACGGTCGAGGGGCTCGGCTTCCACGAGGCCCCGCGCGGCACGCTGTCGCACTGGGTCGTCGTCACCGACGGCAGGATCGCGAACTACCAGGCCGTCGTGCCGACGACCTGGAACGCGAGCCCACGCGACGAGGGCGGCGCGCCGGGACCCTACGAGGCCTCGTTGCTCGGAAATCCGGTGGCCGACGCGGAGAGGCCGCTCGAGCTGCTGCGCACGGTGCACTCGTTCGACCCGTGCATGGCCTGCGCGTGCCACACGCTCGACGCGACGGGTCGCCCGATCGCGACGGTGAACGTGCGATGAGGGCGGCTGGTGGCGTCGCGTCCGGGCCGGAGCCGCAGGCGGCGGTCGATGCGTCGCGCGCGGCGCCGGTGGTCGTCGTCGGCATCGGCAACGTCCTGCTCGGCGACGACGGCTTCGGCCCGACGGTCGTGGGCATGCTCGCACGCCAGTGGGAGTTCCCGCCCGACGTCGAGCTCGTCGACGCCGGCACGCCGGGGCTCGACCTGGCGGGGCAGCTTTGCGGGCGCGAGGTCGTGGTCCTCGTCGACGCGGTGCTGACCGACACGGCAGGCCTCTGTGTGCTGACCGGCGAGGAACTGCTTCGCGCACTCGCGCTGCGGCCACGCGTCAGCGAGCATGACCCGGCCTTGGCCGAAGCGCTGGCCATTGCCGCGCTGGTCGGCGAGGCCCCGCGCCACGTCCGGCTCGTCGGCGTGGCGCCGGTCCGTTGCGAGGTCGGCGTCGGGCTCAGCGCGGACGTGGAAGCCGCCGCGCGCGAGGCGGCGCTGGCGATCGTCGCGATGCTGGCGGAGTGGGGGATCGAAGCGCGGGCGCGCGCCAGCGCCTCCGCGCCGGAACTGTGGTGGGCGGGCGGCCGGACGGCCGCGCACCCGTCCTGAGGAGGCGGTCATGATCCCGTCGATGGTCGCGTTCGGGTTCCTGCTCGGCGTCCGCCACGCGCTCGAAGCCGACCACGTCGCGGCCGTTGCCGCGCTGTCGACGCGCACGTCGTCGCTGCGCGGCCTGGTGGGCCTTGCCGCCGGCTGGGGCGCCGGCCACACGTTCTCGATCCTCGCCGTCGGCGCGCTTGCCGTCGCGCTCGGCGCGACGCTTCCGGCCGGCAGCGAGGCCTGGCTCGAGCGCGCCGTCGGCGTCGTGCTCGTCGCGATCGGCGTCGACGTGTTGCGCCGCCTCGGCGCGCGGCGCGTCCACGTGCACGCGCACGACCACGGCGACGGTCGCCGCCACGTCCACGTGCACCTGCACGAGGCGGCAGCGCGCCGGTACGACGGCGAAGCTCCCGCGCATGCGCACGACCACGAGCACCCCGGCGTGCTGCGCGCGCTCGCGATGGGATCCCTGCACGGGATGGCCGGCTCCGCGGCGCTGCTCGTCGTCGCGATTCCCCAGGGCGGCTCCGCGTTCGGCGCGCTCACGTGCCTCGCCGCGTTCGGCGCCGGATCGATCGCCGGCATGATGCTGTTCTCGCTCGCGCTGTCGGTGCCGCTGCGGTTCGCCGCGCGCGGGGCGGGAGCGACGGCGGGACTCGAAGGCGCGCTCGGGCTGGCGACGCTGGCGGTCGGACTCCGGATCGTCGCAGGTTGAGGCGCGGCGCCCCGGCGCCAGGGTCCGCCTCCCCCAATTGACCACGCCCCGGACCTGCCGTACCTTCCAAATTGAAAACGGTTGTCAGGATCGCCCCGCCGGGGGCCGGTCCCGGGACCGGAGAACCGAGGCCGCAGCCCGATGGTCACGCCACTTTCCCAGCTTCCCCTGCGAACCCGCGCGAAGGTGCTGCGCGTGGGCGGGGCGCCCGGTTTTCGCCGGCGGCTGATGGAGTTCGGGCTGGTGCCCGGCACGCAGGTCGAGGTCGTGCGCATCGCGCCGCTCGGGGATCCGGTGCAGCTCGTCGTGCGCGGCTGCCGGCTTTCCATCCGGATCGCCGAAGCCGCCGAGGTGACCGTGTTCTCCGGCGAGCCGACCGACGTGTTCTCGCCCGAGCCGATTCCCGTGACCGCCGGAGCCTGCGCGGCCTGCCGGTCGTGACCGCCGCGAGCACTCCTTCCGACGAGCCTGCGCGAACGTCCCCGTTGCGCGGCCGGTCCGCCCGGGGCACGCCGCTCGTCGCCGTCGTCGGCAACCCGAACACCGGCAAGACCACGCTCTTCAATCGCCTGACGGGCCAGCGCGCGCGCGTCGGCAACTATCCGGGCATCACGGTCGACCGCCGCAGCGGGCGCGCGCGCCTTCGCGGCGCGGACGGCGCGACCCGCGAAGCGGAGGTCTTCGACATCCCGGGGTGCTACTCGCTGTCGGCGCGCTCGGCCGAGGAGCAGATCGCGATCGACGCGATGCTCGGCTGGCACGGCAACGAGAAGCCGGACCTCGCGCTCGTCGTCGTCGACGCGACCCAGCTGGTTCGCAACCTCTACCTGGTGCTGCAGGTCCTGGAACTCGGCGTGCCGGCGGTCGTCGCGCTGAACCTGATCGACGAGGCCGGCTCGTCGGCGCCCGACGCGAAGGCGCTCGGCGTCCTGCTCGGCGTGCCCTGCATCCCGACGAGCGCGCGCAGCGGGGAGGGCATCGCGGAGCTCGAAGCGGCGGTCGTCGCGGCGCTCGAACGCCCGGCGCCGGCGCCGCACCTGCACGTCCCGTATCCCCACGCGCTCGTCACGCTGGCGGACCAGGTCGCCGAGGCCCTGCCCGCTGAATGGACGGCGTCCGCCGCGACGGTGCACCAGCGGCGCGCGCTCGCGCTCTGGGCGCTGACCAGCGTCAACACCGACGACGAGCTGACGTCGGTGCCCCCGGCCCTGCGCGAGCGTCTCGTCGGGGTGCGCGAGGCGGCGCGCGGGCGCGACCTCGACGGCGAGATCATCGGCGCGCGCTATGCGTTCCTCGACGCGCACGTGCCGGCGCTGTTCGCGCCGCCGCTGACCGCCGTCGTCACCGAGCGCATCGATTCGGTGCTGCTGAACCCGGTCACCGGCTTCGCGACGTTCCTCGTGGTGATGCTGGTCGTCTTCCAGTCGCTGTTCGCGTGGGCCGACCCGGCGATCTCGCTCGTCGAGGACGTCTTCGGCGCGCTCGGCGGATGGCTCGCCTCCGTGCTGCCGGCCGGGTTCCTGACCGACCTCCTCGTGGAGGGCGTGGTCGGCGGCGTCGGCAACGTGCTCGTGTTCCTGCCGCAGATCCTGCTGCTGTTCCTGATGCTCGGCATCCTCGAGGACACGGGCTACCTCGCGCGCGTCGCCTACCTGATGGACCGGGTGATGAAGTCGGTCGGGCTGCACGGCCGCGCGTTCGTGCCGATGCTGTCGGGTTTCTCGTGCGCGATCCCCGCGATCATGGCGACGCGCACGATGGAGAGCCGCCGCGACCGGCTGCTGACGATGATGGTGATCCCGCTGATGACGTGCTCGGCGCGGCTGCCCGTCTACACGCTGATCATCGCGGCGCTGTACCCGCCTTCGCACGTGTTCGGGTTCGTGCCGGTGCAGGGCCTGCTGATGGTCGCGATGTACGTCTTCAGCACGGTGACCGCGCTCGGCGCGGCCGCCGTGCTGGGGCGCACCGTGCTGCGCGGCCCGCGCGTGCCGCTGATCCTCGAGCTCCCGCCGTACCGGATGCCGGTGATGACGAGCGTGCTGCAGATGATGTGGCAGCGCTCGAGGCTGTTCCTGACCGAGGCCGGCAGCGTGATCCTGTGGTGCACGATCGGCCTGTGGGTGCTGCTCTCGTACCCGAAGCTGCCGGAGCCGCCGGCCGACGCCCCGCCGTCGGCGCACGCCGATTGGCAGGCGGCGTCCCTCGCGAACAGTTACGGCGGGCGCATGGGCAAGGCGCTCGAGCCGGCGATCGCGCCGCTCGGCTTCGACTGGAAGATCGGCGTGGGCATCGTCGGCGCGTTCGCCGCGCGCGAGGTCTTCGTGTCGACGATGGGCGTCATCCATGGAGTCGGCGAGGGAGTCGGCGACGACACCGGCGAGGGGGCGGTGGCGCTGCGCGACCGGCTTCGCGCCGACCGCCGCCCGAACGGCGAGCCGGTCTACAGCCCGCTCGTCGGCCTGTCGCTGATGATCTTCTTCGCGCTCGCGTGCCAGTGCATGAGCACGCTCGCCGTCGTCCGGCGCGAGAGCGGCGGCTGGCGCTGGCCGGCCTTCCTGTTCGCGTACATGACGGTCCTGGCGTGGGTGGCCAGTTTCAGCGTGTACCAGGCCGGGCGGGCGCTCGGGTTCGGCTGACCGGATCGGCGGGCCCGCCTCGCCGGCCCGCCGATCCGGCCGCCGGGATCAGCTCGTCGGGCAGTTCAGCGTGACCGGCTGGCCGACCGCCGCGCGCAGGATGCGCTGAGCGTCGGTCGCGACGATCTTCGTGGTGTTGTCGACGTCGCAGACGCGCAGCGAACACGACACCTGGCCGACCGCCGCGCGCAGCGTGAACTGCGCATCGCTCGACTTCGGGGCGCCGCTCGTCGCGGTCGGCCGTCCGCACGGCGTCAACACCGCGCAATCGTCGCCGCAATACTCGCCCGGCGAGAACGTCGCGTTGCCGTCGTCGCAGGCCTCCGAGCCGTTCAGCTCCCCGTCGCCGCAGAAGCCGCAGCCCGGGATCGGCGTCCCGCTGCAGGTCTGGGCCGAGCAGGTGTCGTTCTGCGTGCAGGCGTTGCCGTCGTCGCACGGACTGGAGTTCGCGGTGAAGACGCAGCCGTGCACGACGCTGCAGGTCTCGTTGGTGCAGACGTTGGCGTCGTTGCAGGCAGCGTCGTTCGGCGCATGGATGCAGGAGCCGTCGGCCTGGTTGCAGGAGTCCGTCGTGCAGGCGAAGTTGTCGGCGCAGTTCTTCGGCGCGTGCTGGCAGGTGCCGCCGTTGAGCGACGTGTTGCAGGTGTCCGTCGTGCAGGGGTTGCCGTCCTCGCACAGGACCCACGGACCGCAGAACCCGGTCGCCTCGTCGCAGGTGTACCCGCCGCAGTCGGCGTTGGTGGCGCAGGCGATCTTCGCCGCGGTCTGCTGCACGCACTTCTCGTTCTGGCATTCGCCGTTGCAGCCGTCGCCGCTCGCCGTGTTGCCGTCGTCGCAGGTCTCCCCGCCGTCGACCTCGGCGTTGCCGCAAACCGGGCAAGGCGAGAGCGCGCCGTTGACGACCAGCGTCGCGGCAGGAGTGATGGTCCCGCTGGTCTGCGGGGGCTTGGCGGCCGTGCGGTAGACGAGCGTGTTGGTGCCGGCCGCCCCGGCCTTCATCAGGCTTCCGGACAGCAGCTTCATGCTCTCGTGCGCGGTGACGCGGTTGCCGGAACTCGTCGTGCCGGAGTCGAGCTTGCCCGAGCCGGTGAGGGTCACGCGGCACGCGTTGACGTGGAGCGTGCCGTCGCTGCCCGATGCGATGCGCAGGGTGCCGGAGACGGTCGCGTCGGCGTCGCAGTCGAGCGTCGCCGCGCCGGCCGCGCCGCCGCTGCTGGCGCCGACGTCGGCTGTGCCGGCGAACGTCATGTTGCCGCCGCTGTACAGCGCGATCGCGCCGGCGTTGGCCGCGCCGCCCGTCAGGTCCATCGTCCCGGTCGAGCCGACGGTCAGGGTGCCGCTCGAGAAGGCCTCGAACGTGCCGCCCTCTCCGTTGGCGGCCAGCGCCTTCGCGACGATGTCGCCGTTCAGCTGCATGCTGCCCGAGGCGTCGAGGATGATGTCGCCGCCGGCCGCTTCCGGTCCGTTCGCCCCATTGGAAATGACCCGCGTGTTCACGTTCAGGACCAGGTTGCGGTCGGCGGTCATGTCCTGGGAGCCGCCGTCGCCGGCTTCGTTGAACTGGTTCACGTTGCCGCTGTTCTCGAGCAGCGTCTTGTTCGCGGAGGATACGCCGCTGACGGACAGGTCGCGGCCGGCCACGAC
>CAYYZO010000107.1:0-12476 GCA_964476185.1 uncultured Myxococcales bacterium | reverse complement strand
CGTAGATCGAGTCGCCGTAGGCGGTGATGCGGTACTTCGTGGTCGTGCCGGCGCGATCGATCGTCCACGAGACGTTCTGCGTCAGCGTGCTGGCCGGCGACTGCGTTGCGGCAGCGACGGTCGTGACAGTGGCAAGCAGGACGAAGCCCTTCCTCAGAAGGGCGGAATGCCTGGTCATGGGATCCCTCCTCGAACGGTTGGTCGTAGTACGTCGGCTGGTCAGGAATTACCGACGCGTTGCACTTACTAACAGTCAGCAACGCGGGGGGCCAGACTCAGATGGGGAGAAAGATCGTTCCGTCGTTATTTTCTCGGCGCGTTGTGCGGTGGACGCGAAGCAACATTGCGCGACGCAATGTTGCTTCGCAATGAGGAGCGGCATTCGTCCTGACACACCGCAATCCTCTGCATTACACCTTGCAATCTTTCTTCTCGCCCTTCGGCGACGAGCACGCGCGCCCGCACCGTTCGCGACAGCCTTCCGGCGGCAAACGACGCAGCCGGCAAACTCCCCCGTTCGCCCCTTCGTTCGAATGCTCGCCCTCACGGCTTCTGCAACCCGCGGAAGAATCCCTCGAGTTCCGACGCGAGCAGCCTGCTGCCGATCGAACGCTTCGCGCTGCCGTCGTCGCGGGTCGCAGGTCGTCGGCCGCGCGACTTGCCGCTGCCGCGATCGTACGGCGCGATGCCCGCGCGTCCTTTCGAACGACAGGCCTGGTAGCGGGCGAACAAGCCCGTGCGAAAGACCTTCTCGACGTCGTCCGGACCGCCGAGACCTTGCAGCGACGACAACTCCCCGGTCGAGAGGTTCAGGACGTCGCCCGCCGTGGCGCTCGCGCACGCGTTGGCCCGGGACTCGCGATCGGGCTTCAGCGCCAGGGCGGAAAGATCGTCGAGGCTGCCGCGAATCCCGCCGCGGCTGATCGTGTTCGGGTCGATCGACGAGAGCAGGCCCGACTGGATTTCCTTCTTCAGATCGTTCGGCGCCGTGGGTACGAAGAAGGCGAAGCCGGCTGCGATCTCGCGTTCGTTCGAAGGTTGGGGAGACAGCGTGACGATCTGGCCGGCGTGCACCGACGCGGGGATCGGCGTCGGCGGCGCGTGACGACACCGGAGGTTCGTGCTTCAAGTCGAAGCGGCCGCCTGGTTCGCAAGAGGGGGACCGGAGCATGGACGAATTCGATTTCATCGTGATCGGCGGCGGCCCCGGCGGCTGCGTCACGACCTCACGACTGACCGAAGACCCCGGCACGAGCGTCGTGCTGCTCGAGAGCGGCCCTGACCGGCGCGGCCTGCTCGCCGACAACCTGGCCCTCGGCACCGTCGCGCTCACCCCGCGCAAGAGCGCGAACAACTGGGGGTTCCACACGGTCCCGGACCCCGGCCTCAACGATCGGCGCGACTACCACCCGATCGGCCGCGGCCTTGGCGGCGGCACTTCGATCAACACGCTCGTCTACATGCGTGGCCATCGCGCGGACTACGACGAATGGGCCGCGCTCGGCAATCCCGGCTGGAGCTACGCGGACGTGCTGCCGTACTTCCGCAAGCTCGAGAACAACCAGACCTTCCGCGACGAGTACCACGGCAACGACGGCCCGATGTGGGTCGAGGACTCGCGCTCCGACAACCCGTACCACGCCGTGATCCTGAGGGCCTGCGAGGAAGCCGGCCACCGCTACAACCCGGACTTCAACGGCGCCGAACAGGACGGCTACAACGCCGTGCAGGTCATGACGAAGGACGGCGAGCGCTGGCACGTCGGCAAGGGCTACATCCACCCGCACCTCGGCCGCCGGCCCAACCTGCACCTGATGTGCGACACGCACTGCACGCGGGTGCTGTTCGACGGCAGGCGCGCGATCGGCGTCGAGATCCTGCGCGACGGACAGCGCCGCGTGGTGCGCGCGCGGCGCGAAGTGATCGTGTGCGGCGGCGGGATCCTCTCGGCCAAGCTGCTGATGCTGTCGGGGGTCGGCCCGGCCGCCGGGTTGCAGGCGATGGGCATCCCCGTGGTCCACGATTCCCCGGCGGTCGGCCGGCACCTGGCCGACCACGCCGACGCGGTGCTCGGCTATCACATCCCCGGCGACCCGAACCTGCTCGGTTTCTCGCCGACCGGCGCGGTCGCGGCGCTGCGCGCGTGGAAGCGCTGGCGCGAGGAGCGCCGCGGGATGTTCGCGACGAACTTCGCCGAGGTGTCGGTCTTCTTCCGCGTCACCCCGGATGCGACGCGACCGGAGATCCAGTCCGAGTTCGTGATCGCGCTCGCGATGGACCACGGCCGCAAGGTCTACTGGCGGCACGGCCTGTCGATCCACGTGCTGCTGCTCAATCCGAAGAGCACGGGCACGGTGCGGCTCGCCTCACCCGATCCTCTCGCCGACCCGGTGATCGACTTCCGCTACTTCTCGCACCCGGACGACCTGCCGACGTTCGCGAAGGGCATTCGCAAGACGGACGAGATCATGCGCACGCCGACGTTCCGCGGACTCGTGAGGCGCGACCTGCTCACCGCCGACTGCCGCACCGACGAGGACTGGGCGGAGTTCGCGCGAAACCACGCCGGCACGAACTACCACCCGGTCAGCACGTGCCGGATGGGGCCGGATCCCGCCGACAACGTCGTGGACTCGCGGCTACGGGTCTACGGCCTCGAGAACGTGCGCGTCGTCGACAGCTCGATCATGCCGAGGATCTGCCGCGGCAACACGATGGCGCCCGCGATCATGATCGGCGAGAAGGGCGCGGACCTGGTCCGCGAGGACTGGCGCGGCCGCTGAGGCGCCGGCGCCTCACGGACCGGAGTCGATCAGGCTCTCGTCGGGGCGGATCTCCGACTCGTCCTCGACGCGCACGCGCAGCCTGTTGCGGCCGTACACGTCCGCGCGCATCTCGAGCCGCCCGGCCTCGTTCACGCGCGAGGTCGAGTAGACGATCTGCACCGGGATCGGCCGGTCGAGGTTGATCTGCTGCGTGCGACCCGACGCGACCGCCGACTCGAGGCGGCGCCGGTCCCACGATTCGCTGTTGCGCAGCAGGTAGCTCGCGAGGTCGAACGGGCGGCTCAAGCGCACGCAGCCGTGGCTGAGCGCCTTCACCTTCGCGGTGAACGCCTTCTTGTACGGCGTGTCGTGCAGGTAGACGTCGTGCGGGTTCGGCATCAGGAACTTGATGCGCCCGAGCGGATTGTTGGGACCGGGCTTCTGCCGAAGGCTGCCGCCGTCGTTCGTGATGCCCTGGCGGCTCAGGTACTTCGGGTCCCTCTTCACGAACGGGAGGTACTCGGCCTTCGCGATCTTCGGCGGGATGCCCCAGTCCGGGTTCACGACCATCGACTGCACGCGCGCGTGGAACGTCGGCGTCGGCCAGGTCGGCAGGCCGACGACCACGGGGATGCGCAGCGCCTCTTCCCCGCGCTCGAACACGCTGAGTTCATAGAACGGGATGTTGACGAGGAGGAACGTGCCGGACGGATCGAGCGCGACGCCGCGCCAGCGCGCGACGTCGTTCTCGAGGATCTGGATGATCTCCTCGACCGGACGGTTCAGCTGCGCCATCGTCTGAGTGCCGAGCTGCCCGACGCCGAGGATCCTGCGGTCGGCCTGGTACGCCTTCACGGCTTCGGTGAGTTCGCGCGTGTACGGACAGGGCCCCGCGAGCCCGAGCGGTTCGTCGTAGCGCACGCGCTGCAACTGCGGAGCGGCGGCCTTCGCCGACGTCGGCTTCTTCTGCCCCGGCGGCAACGGCGGCGCAGGAGGCGGCACGCTGAGTCGCCGCAGGTATCCCTCGGCCATCATCCGGCGCTCGACGGCTTCGATGCGACGGCAGTCGTACGAGTTGCCCTCGCCGATCACGACGTCCGTCGGCACCTTGCCCCAGCCGCCGCGCCGCTGGATCTCGCGGTAACGCTCCAGCATGCGCTCGAGCAGCACGGGCTGCGCGAGCGGGTCGAAATGCATCGCAAGGGCCAGTTCCTCGCTGCTGCCGGGCTGGACGGCGGGCGGTTCGGCCGGGGAGGTCGCGGGAGCCAGCGCGACGAACGAAGCGCAGGCGATCGCGAAGAGAAGAGGGCTGGTTCGACGGTTCATGTGGCCTTCGGGACCCGATCCCGTCGCGCCCCCGGCGCGACGGTGCTGGTGGCGTCGCGCCGCCGGGTGCCGCCCCGGACCACGTTGCGCGCCGCAAGAAACGCACAGTGTAGCGTCTTCGGGCCAAGATCGAAGCTCGGGAAACGGCGCGGCCCCCCTCTGCGCACCGTTGACGGCGCTGGCCCGGTCAGCCGCGCCGCGCGATCCGGTCGAGCAGGGCGGCGTAGAGGGCCTCCATCCGCGGGACGTCGGCGCCGGCCTCGCGCGCGCGGCGCACGGCCTCGCCCCAGATCGACTCGACCTCCACCTCCCGCCCCTCCTCGAAGTCGATCAGGCTCGACGGCCGGTACGGCCCCATCGGCCTGGTCAGCGCGATCTGCGAATCGATGAACCCGGCCGGGATCCGGTGGCCGATCGCGGCGGCCGCCGCGACGACCTCCGCCATCAGCGCGCGCGCCTCGGCCTCGAGGCGCGGGTCGGCGAGGATCCGGTCGGTGGCGAGGCCGCCGGCGACGATCGCGAGTCCGTTGAACGGGACGTTCCAGACCAGCTTTCGCCAGCGCAGCTCCTCGAGGCTGTCGCCGACGACGCAGCGGACGCCCGCCCCGCGGAACATCGCCGCGAGGGCCTGCACGCGCCCGCCCGCCGGCCGGCCGAACTCGGCGAGACTGAGCGACCCCGGCTCGGTGCAGCGCACGACGCCCGGCCCCGTCCGGTTCACGCAGACGAAGCAGAGCCCGCCGACGACCCGCTCCGCGCCGAACAGCCGCGCGAGCCGTTCGTCGCTGCCGAGTCCGTTCTGCAACGTCAGGATCGTCGTGCGGTCGTGCAGCAGCGGGCCGACCAGCGACTCGAGGTCGCCGTTGGCGGTGGTCTTCAGCGCGACGACGACGAGGTCGGTCGGGCCGAGGTCGCGCGGCGCCGCCGAGCAGCGAAGACCCTCCAGCACGAATTCCTCGTCGCCCTCCTGCTCGCGGATGCTGACGCGCAGGCCGCGCTCGCGGACGACGGCGAGGTCGCCGCGCATCACGAAACGCACGTCCTCGCCGGCCCGCTCGAGCCTGGCGCCGTAGTAGCAGCCGACGGCTCCCGCGCCGACGACAACGATGTTCGCGAAGTCGTGCACCGGATTCCCGAGACGAGCCAGCAAACCGCCGCCCGGCGCGCGAAGCAACAGACGCGGCCGTGATCGCGACCCCGATACGGTCGGAGCCGTGCCACGACCGCTCCCGCGACCTCCGCGACAACTCGACGTCGGAGCGGGAGAAGCCTCGCGGCGCGCGGCCGGCTCCCGACCTCCGCCGCGGGCCGGCCGCTTACGACTGCATGGCGCCCGGAGTAGGAGGATCCGGCCGATGAGGGGGAGAAGGACGAAGACGGCGCTCGCGTGGCTGGCGACCGCGGCGATGCTCGGTGTTGCCGCCGCGGCGGCCGCCCAGTCCGGATCGACCTCCACGACCACGACGACCTTCATCCCGCCGACGACGACCATCGATCCGGGCGTGGACGTGACCGGCGGCGGCCGCTACGTCGGCGGCTTCCAGACGAACCAGTACGACCTCTTCCAGTTCGACCTCGCCTCGCCCGCCGTCCTCGTCGCCGAAACCAGCAACGGCATCGGGTTCTGCAGCGGCGACACGCTGATGCGCCTCGAGCGCGACGGAGTCGTGCTCGCGACGGACGACGACTCCGGCCCGGGACAGTGCTCGAGAGTCGCCGTGCGCCTCGAAGAACCGGGCTCGTACGAGATCCTCGTCGCCGGGTACCAGGGCCAGGCCGTGCGCGAGTACTGGCTGACGGTGGAGTTCGTCGAGACGACGTGCGGCAACGACGTCCTCGAGCTCCTCGAAGAGTGCGACGACGGCAACGTCGCCGACGGCGACTGCTGCACGTCGTCGTGCACGAGCGTCGCCGACGGCTCGGCCTGCGACAACGGACGCGCCTGCGACGGCGCCGACTCGTGCCTGGACGGCGCGTGCGCCGGGCATTCCCTGCAGCCTTGCCCAGGCGCCGACGGCGACGAGGACTGCTCCGAGAGCTGCAGCGACTCCGCTCCCGGGTGCACGTTCCCCGACGACCCGTCGAGCGCCTGCAACGACGGACTGTTCTGCAACGGCGCGGACCGGTGCGACGAAGGCCTGTGCGTGCTTCACGCCGGGGACCCGTGCCCGGGACCGGACGGCGACCACGACTGCGACGAGCGCTGCAGCGAAGCCGCCGACGCGTGCGCGCTGCCCGACCCCGACGGGATTGCCTGCGACGACGCGAAGTTCTGCAACGGAGCGGACAAGTGCCTCGCCGGGGAGTGCAAGGTGCACGAAGGCAGCCCCTGCACCGGCGTCGACGGGGACTCCGATTGCAGCGAAAGTTGCAGCGAGGACCGCAACGACTGCTCGCGCAACGACCCGCTCGGTTCCGCCTGCGACGACGGACTGTTCTGCAACGGCACGGACGCCTGCTCGGCGGGCGTGTGCAGCATCCACGTCAACGCCCCGTGCCCCGGCCCCGACGGCGACGGCAACTGCGCGGAGTCCTGCAACGAAGGAACCGACTCCTGCGGCGCCGCCGACGCGGCGGGGTCGCCCTGCAACGACGGCGTGTTCTGCAACGGCGCCGACTTCTGCCTGAACGGGACCTGCTCCGTCCATGCCGGCAATCCCTGCGCCGGCGCCGACGGCGACGGGAACTGCGCGGAGTCGTGCAACGAGACGAGCGACACCTGCACGGCAGCCGACCCGAACGGCTCGCCCTGCAACGACGCCGTGTTCTGCAACGGCGCCGACACCTGCCAGGCCGGCCAGTGCGGCAACCACGCGGGCAATCCGTGCCCGGGCGCCGACGGCGACAGCAACTGCGCGGAATCCTGCGACGAGGCCAGCGACACCTGCAGCGCGGCCGATCCGAACGGCAGCGCGTGCAACGACGCGGTGTTCTGCAACGGCGCCGACACGTGCGCCGGCGGCCTGTGCAGTGCGCACGCCGGAAGCCCGTGCGCCGGCACAGACGGCGACGCGAACTGCGCCGAGTCGTGCAACGAAGCCGCCGACGCCTGCACCGCCGCCGACCCGGACGGCAGCCCCTGCAACGACGGCCTGTTCTGCAACGGAGCCGACTCCTGCTCGGCCGGCGCTTGCAGCGCGCACGCCGCAGGCCCGTGCGCCGGAGCCGACGGCGACGCGAACTGCGCCGAGTCCTGCAACGAAGCCGCCGACGCCTGCACGGCCGCTGACCCGGACGGAAGCGCCTGTAACGACGGCGTGTTCTGCAACGGCGCCGATACGTGCGCAGGCGGCGTGTGCAGCGCGCACGCCGGAAACCCGTGCCCCGGAGCCGACGGCGACGCGAACTGCGCCGAGTCGTGCAACGAAGCGACGGATGCCTGCACGACCGCCGACCCGAACGGCAGCGTGTGCAACGACGGGCTGTTCTGCAACGGCGCCGACTCCTGCCAGGCCGGCCAGTGCAGCACGCACGCCGGAAATCCCTGCCCGGGCGCCGACGGCGACGGCAACTGCACGGAATCGTGCAACGAGACCGCCGATGCCTGCACGGCCGCCGACCCGAACGGCAGCGCCTGCAACGACGGACTGTTCTGCAACGGAGCCGACACCTGCCAGGCAGGCCAGTGCAGCACGCACGCCGGGAATCCCTGCCCCGGCGCCGACGGCGACGGCAACTGCTCCGAGTCCTGCAACGAAGCGGGCGACACGTGCACGGCGGCCGACGGCAACGGCGCGCCCTGCAACGACGGCGTGTTCTGCAACGGCGCCGACACCTGCCAGGCCGGCCAGTGCGCGACGCACGCCGGCAACCCCTGCCAGGGCGCCGACGGCGACGGCAACTGCGCGGAGTCGTGCAACGAGACCTCCGACGCCTGCACGGCCGCGGACCCCAACGGTTCGGCCTGCAACGACGGCCTCGCCTGCAACGGGACCGACACCTGCCAGGCCGGAGGCTGCACCGGTCACAGCGGCAACCCCTGCCCCGGAGCCGACGGCGACGGCAACTGCATGGAATCGTGCAGCGACAGCGCCAGCGGCTGCAGCGGGGCCGACCCCGAGGGAACTCCCTGCGACGACGGCATCTTCTGCAACGGCGCCGACCGCTGCTCCGGCGGAACGTGCAGCGTGCACCTCGGCAGCCCCTGCGCAGGCGCGGACGCCGACGCCGACTGCAACGAATCGTGCGACGAGGCCGGCAAGACCTGCACGGCCTACGACGGCAGCGGGGCGGCGTGCAGCGACGGCCTCTTCTGCAACGGCGCCGACACCTGCTCCGGCGGGCAGTGCAGCGTGCACGCGGGCAACCCCTGTCCGGGAGCCGACGGCGACGCGAACTGCGCCGAGTCGTGCAGCGAAGCGTCCGATGCGTGCAACGCGCCGGACGCGAACGGCTCCGCCTGCAACGACGGGCTGTTCTGCAACGGCGCCGATACCTGCGCGGCCGGCGCCTGCTCCGGTCACGCGGGCAATCCCTGCCCGGGAGCCGACGGGGACAGCCACTGCTCGGAGTCGTGCAGCGAGACGACCGACGCGTGCAACGCCGCCGATCCGGACGGTTCGACCTGCGACGACGGGCTCTTCTGCAACGGCGCGGACGCCTGCTTCGCCGGCGCCTGCTCGCAGCACGATGGCGACCCGTGCGCCGGCGCGGACGGCGACGCGAACTGCTCCGAGTCGTGCAGCGAACAGGGCGAGTCCTGCGCCGCCGCCGACCCCGACGACTCTGCCTGCGACGACGGCGTGTTCTGCAACGGGAGCGACCGCTGCTCGGCCGGAGCGTGCACGGTGCACCTGGGCTCCCCCTGCCCCGGCCCCGACGGCGACGCGAACTGCGCGGAGACGTGCAGCGAGGCCGCCAACGCCTGCACCGCGGCCGACCCGAACGGCTCCGCCTGCAGCGACGGCGCCTACTGCAACGGGTCCGACACGTGCCTGGCGGGCGCGTGTTCGCAGCACGCCGGCGATCCCTGCAGCGGCGGCGACGGCGACGCGGACTGCGCCGAATCCTGTGACGAGAGTGTCGATGGCTGCACGGCGAACGACCCGGCAGGCTCCGCGTGCAGCGACGCCGATCGCTGCACGATCGACGACGCCTGCGACGGCAGCGGCGCCTGCGGCAGCGACTCGGTCGTCCGCTGCGACGACGGCGACGACTGCACGCAGGACGCCTGCAACGCCTCCGGGGTCCTCTGCTCCTACACCCCGATCCCGAACTGCCCGTCGTTGACGACCACGACGACCCTGGCGTCGCTCGCGTGCGGGGACGCGAACGGCAACGGCAGCCTGACGGCAGCCGATGCGCTGGCCGTGCTCCGGTCGGCGGTCGGGGGCACGCAGTGCGACGGCATCGCCTGCGTCTGCGACGTCAACGGCGCCGGCGGCGTCACCGCCGCCGACGCGCTGCTGGTGCTGCGCCGCGCGGTCGGCCTCGCCATCGAACTGCTCTGCGCCTGCTGATCGCGGGCCGAGACCCCGGGTCCGCCTCCGGCCGGGCCGCCGGGTCGCCTACTGCGAGTCCGCCGATTCCAGCGACGTCTGCCAGCCGGCCACGTCGCGCTTCATCGCGGCGGTCTGCTCGGGCGTCAGCGAGCGTCTCTCGGTGCCGTGGTAGTCGAGCGGGTCGACGGTCTTGTCGCCGCGGTCGAGTTGGTAGTGCAGGTGCGGCGCCGTCGAGTGGCCGGTGTTGCCGCTGAGCGCGACGACCTGCCCGGCGGTGACGCGGTCCCCCTCCTTCACGCGGTTCTCACTGAGGTGAAGGAATTTCGCGAGAACGCCGTCTTCGTACCTGATTTCAATACAGTTTCCGTTGGCGCCCCAGTTCCAGTTCACGCGCGTCACGGTGCCGGGCTTCGGCGAGACGACCTCGGTCCCGACCGGGGTCTTGAAGTCCATGCCTTTGTGGGTCGGGCGGTCCTTGAGCAGGCTCGTGATCTGTTCGTAGTTGCGAAGCGGACCGTCCTTCAGGCGAAGCGGCGCCTCGCTCCCGTCCAGGTGCCAGTAGCTGGCGAACTGGTCGCCCGGGGCCTGCCAGCGGTATGCCTCGAGGACGCGCCCGAGTTTCTTCGACCGCAGGCGGCCGGCCGCGACCTCGGGCAGGCCGTCGGGGGCCTTGCGCCAGACGACGGCGACGGAGTCGCCGGCCAGCAGGTCGCGGCGCATGTCGAGGTCCCAGACGAACAGCCGCGTGTAGACGCTGACGAGTGCGTCGCCATCGGCACCGGCGAGTCCCTGGAACGTGCGGGCGAGCGACTGGTTCACGGGGCCGCCGAGCGCGATCCAGTCGCCCTCGGCAACGGCGGCGGGCGCGGGGGCGTCGACGCCGGCGCCGGCAGCAGCCGCTGCACCCTCGCCCTCCACGCCCTCGACGCCTTCGGCGAGCGCGTCGTCCCCGTCGGACTCCTGCGTAGCCGGCGAGACGGTCGCATCCTGCGATTCGCCGGAGGAACCGCCGGCGAAGAACTGGACGACGTTGAGGCCGATCGAGCAGGCCAGCAGGACGTAGAGAGCGGTCGGAGCGGAAGCGCGTGATGCCATGCGGAGCACTATTCGGGCGCCGGAGCGAACTTCAACTCCCGCCCCTGCGCATTCGCGGAAAGAAGCACAGCGCCGGCGCCTGCCCGCGTCGGAACGAAGCGTCGTCGCGACGTACGCCGCGGGAGCGCGGCGAACCGGCACGCGCTGCGCACGACGGTCGTTCCGATCAGGAGCGGCCGAGGAGAAAGCCCCGATGTGGACGCGCACGCCGACGGCGGGTACGCTCGGGCGATGCGTCGCTTGCCCGTGCTCATCCTCGCCGCGCTCGTGCTGGCCGCGACGGCGGCCGAGCCGGCGCCTTCGCCTGCGCTCGAGGTCGAGCCGGGGCTGTGGGAGTTCCGTTCCACGATGACCGACCCGTTCGGCGGCGAACTCGACGCGGCCTCCCACCGCACCTGCGTGCGCGAGCGCCGCATCACCCCGGAAATGGTGATGGCGCGCCTCGAGCGCTGTCGCGTCTCCGACGCGGTCGTCACGGGCAGGTCGGCCACCTGGAAGATGAGCTGCCAGACGCCGGCCGGCCCGATGAGCGGCACCGGCTCGCTTCGCACGAACGGATCCGCCGTGCAGGGCTCCCTCGACCTGTCGATGACGGCCGGCGCGTTCGAAGTGCCGGTCACCGGCAACTTCCGGGGACGCCGCCTCGGCGCCTGCCGCTGACAGGCCGCCTGCCGCTCGCGAGCGGCCCGGCCCCTGCTAGTCCTCGACCGGATGTCCCCGGTAGAAGCGCGGCGTCCGGTGTTCGTGCAGCGCAATCGTCTGGCCGTTCGGCGGAGGCGCCGCGGGCGTCGTCGCAGCGGCGGCCACGACGTCCGGTCCGGCGGCCGCAGCGGCAATCGCCAGCGGCTTCGCGCCCGCGATCTCCGGGGCCAGGCGCCGGTGGGTCAGGTTGATCGCCATCTTGAGCGCCGGCAGGTTCACCGTCGCGTTCGTCAGGATGCAGAGCGCGCCGCCCTTGGCGAACTGCTTGACGCACAGCAGGTGGTCCGAGAACCGGATCACGCAGCTTTCGAACTCGTCGCCGAACGACGAGAAGCTCTCGGCGAGTCGTTCGATCCGCGGACCGACGTCCTTGAACAGGGCCGCGTCGTAGAGGGAGGGCATCTCCATCGCGAGCAGCGCTCCGTCGGCGTTCAGCAGGAAGCTTCCCTCGATGCCCTGCACGTCCTTGAGCGCCACGAGCGCCTTGTGAATGGTTTCGCTCATCGCAGGATTCCTTCGGCGGCGTCCGGCCGCCCGGCAACGAACGAAAGGATCAAACGAACCCGAGGATCTCGCGCACCCTGGCCATGGGCAGTTCCGGCCGCGGCCGCACGCCGACGGTATTGCCGCCCTCGTCGAAGTAGATCACGCAGCGTCCCCGCTTGAACTCGCAGTCCATCTCGCGGAAGCCGTCGAGTCCGAGGTCGTCGCCGACGAGTTGCGCGAGTTGCGTCGCGTACGCGGCCATCGCGCCGAACTCCTCGGCGTCGGACCCCTTGGCGCTGAGCACCGTGCCGTCGGGCGACAGCATCACCATCATCTTCACGGCGTCGTTGCGGTTCTCCATTTCACCCTCCCCGGCTTCGACGGCCGTCGCGCGGCTGGCGGGCGCGACATGCGCCGCTGGTCGTCGCTGCGATGGCGTCGTCGATGCGCTGCGCCCACCCATGCAAGGATGCTGCCATTCTCGACGCAGTGCGCCGAACAGCGGAGAACGACTCCCCGAAGCCCTCGAGCCCGAGGTTCTGCTCACAAGAGCGGCAGCAGCGGCACGGGGGACGCCGGCGCGCGGCGTCGCGACGACACGCGCTGCCCGTACGGACGGCACTCGCGTGCCCAAAGAGTCAGCGTCCGATGCGCTCGAGCC
>CAYYZO010000106.1:0-12954 GCA_964476185.1 uncultured Myxococcales bacterium | reverse complement strand
GTCGCCCTTCAGGAAGAGCTTCATGCCCTCCCGGCGGCACAGCATGCACGCAGGATCGGTGTGACGTGCCATGCTTCTGTTCTCTCACTCGCCGCGCCCCTGGCGCGGCCGTTCCATCTTCCGGTAGCCGCGGGATCCGCGGCCCTTCGCCCGCGTCCACCGTGGAACGCGGGCCTCGAAATCCCCGGCGCGCTGGAGCGACCCGTTCGAAACGGCCGCCCCGGCGCCCCGCTCAGACGCGGCGCTTCTTGGGCGGCCGGCAGCCGTTGTGCGGGATCGGCGTGACGTCCTTGATCGCCAGCACCTGCAGGCCCGCCGCGCCGAGCGCGCGCACCGCCGACTCGCGGCCCGCGCCCGGGCCCTTCACGAGCACCGTGACCGAGCGCATCCCCATGTCCACCGCGACGCGGCCGGCCTTCTCGGCCGCCTGCTGCGCGGCGAACGGCGTTCCCTTGCGGGATCCCTTGAATCCGCTCTGCCCGGCGCTGGCCCACGACACCACGTTCCCCTGCGGGTCCGTGAGCGTGACCATCGTGTTGTTGAAGCTCGCCTGGATGTGCGCGACGCCCTCGGGCGGAACCCGGCGGGACTTCTTGCGCCTCGTGGCTGCGGCTGCTGCTGCTTGTCTGGTCGCCATGTCGTTTCCCTGCCCCGCTTACTTCTTCGTGGCCTTCTTCTTGCCGGCGATCGCGACCCTCGGGCCCTTGCGGGTGCGCGCGTTCGTGTGGGTGCGCTGGCCGCGCACGGGCAGGCCCTTGCGGTGGCGCAGCCCTCGATAGCAGCCGAGGTCCATCAGCCGCTTGATGTTCATCGCGATCTCGCGGCGCAGGTCGCCCTCGACCTTCACGGTCTGGTCGATGGCGCCGCGGATCGAGTTGATCTCCGCGTCGGTCAGCTCGTCGCTCTTCTTCGCGGGATCGACGCGAGCCACGTCGAGCACGACGCGCGCCTTCGTGCGGCCAATGCCGAAGATGTAGGTGAGAGCGATGTCCATCCGCTTGTTGCGCGGCAGATCGACTCCAGCGATTCGGGCCATGGTTCGTACCTTCCTTCCGTTCGTGCCGTGCGGCGGCGATCAGCCCTGCCGCTGCTTGTGACGCGGGTTCTTGCAGACGACCCGCACTTTGCCCTGCCGCTTGATGACCTTGCAGTCGCGACACATTGCCTTGACCGATGCCCTGACTTTCATGACGTTCGCCTCAGATCCCGTTCAAACTTTCGTCAAAATCTCGGGGCCACGTTTCGTCACGGCCACCGTGTGCTCGAAATGCGCGCTGCGGCGACCATCCGCCGTGCGTGCCGTCCATCCGTCGTCGTCGACCGTCACGGCCGGCGACCCCGCGTTCACCATCGGCTCGATCGCGAGCACCATGCCTCGCACGATCGTTCGGCCGCGCCCGCGCTTGCCGAAGTTCGGCACCTGCGGGTCCTCGTGCAGCGCACGGCCGATGCCGTGGCCGACGAAGTCGCGCACGACCGAGAAGCCCTCGGCTTCCGCCCGCTCCTGCACGGCCGATCCGATGTCCCCGAGCCTCGCGCCTTCGCAGGCCTGCTCGATGCCGCGGACCATGCTCTCCTCCGTCGCCGCGATCAGCCGCGCCGACTCGTCGTCCACCTGGCCGATCGCGACCGTCACGGCCGAATCGGCGAAGTACCCGTCCACCTCGACCCCGAAGTCGAGGCCGAGAATGTCGCCATCCCGGAGTTCGCGCCGGTCCGTCGGGATCCCGTGCACGATCTCGTCGTTCACCGACGCGCAGAGCACCGCCGGGTACACCGCGCTTCCGACGCGGTAGTTCTTGAAGGCCGAACGCGCGCCGAGCCGCGTGATCATGCGCTCCGCCTCGCGATCGAGGTCCGCCGTCGTGACCCCGGGACGCGCCTTCTCCCGAAGGGCCGCCAGGATCTCCGCGGTGATCCGCGCCGGGCGCCGCATGCGCTCGAGCTCCGCCTCGGTCTTCAACTCAATCATCTCTTCCGTCGACCACGGCCAGGATTCGCTCGGTCACCTTCTTCGAATCCGCCGCCCCGTCGATCCTTCGCAGCAGGCCCCGGCCGGCGTAGAACCCCATCAGGGGCTCCGTCTGCCGGTGGTAGACCGCCAGCCGCTCGCGGACCGTGGACTCGCGGTCGTCGTCCCGGACGAACAGTTCCCGCAGGCACACGTCGCAGCGCCCCTCGATCCGCGGCGGGTTGAAGCTCTTGTGATAGAGCTTGCCGCATCCGCTGCAAGTGCGCCTTCCGCTCAGCCGCCCCACGATGGTGTGCACCGGCACTTCCAGCGCCACCACGTGGTCCACCCCGCCCTCGCCGAGCACCTTCTCGAGCTCCTCGGCCTGGGCCGGGTTCCGCGGGAACCCGTCGAGCACGAACCCCTTGCTGCAGTCCGGCTCGCTCACCCGCTTCTTGATCAGGCCGATGACCACCTCGTCGGGGACGAGCTGGCCGCGGTCCATGCATTCCTTCGCCTTCCTTCCCTCTTCGGACCCGTTGAAGGCCGAGCCCCGCAACAGGTCGCCGGACGAAACGTGGGGAATCTTCAGCAGCTTCTCCAACAAGTCGCCTTGGGTGCCCTTGCCGCTACCCGGTGGTCCAACGAGCACGATGCGCATTCGCAGGCCTTTACCGCCGCCCCCGCAGGCTCCCCTTCTTGAGGAAGCCGTCGTAGGAGCGCTGGATCAGGTGCGCCTGCATCTGTGCCACGGTGTCGATCGCGACGCCGACGACGATCAGCAACGACGTTCCCCCGAAGAAGAACGGCACGTTGAACTGCGCGATCAGCATGGTCGGGAGGACGCAGATGGCGGAAATGTAGAGCGCCCCGCTGATCGTCAATCGCGTCAGGATGTGGTCGATGTACTCCGCGGTGCGCTTGCCCGGGCGGATGCCCGGGATGAAGCCGCCGCCCTTCTGCAGGTTCTCCGCCACGTTGTTCGGGTCGAACGTGACCGCCGTGTAGAAGTAGGCGAAGAAGATGATCGCCGCGACGTAGATCGCGTCGTAGATCAGGCTGCCCGGGGCGAGCATGTCGGCGGCCTGCCGCACCGGCTCGTAAGGCGCGAACTGCGCGATCGTCCCCGGGAAGATCAGCAGGGAAGACGCGAAGATCGGCGGGATCACGCCCGCCATGTTGATCTTGAGCGGGAGATGCGTGGCCTGCGCGCTCATCATGCGGCGGCCCACCACGCGCTTGGCGTACTGGACCGGGATGCGGCGCTGGCCCCGCTCGACGAAGATCACGACGCCGATCGTGACGACGATCAGGACGCACAGCAGCGCGAGCACGAGGACGCCGATCTCCCCCTGGCGCACGAAGTCCAGGGTGCTGCCGACGGCGGACGGCAGGCTCGCGACGATACCGGCGAAGATCAGCATGCTGATTCCGTTGCCGATGCCGCGCTCGGAGATCTGCTCGCCGAGCCACATCAGGAACACCGTGCCGGACGTCAGCGTCAGCATCGTCATCAGCCGGAAGGTCCAGCCGCTCTCGTAGACGACGGACGCGCCGGTCGGCCCCTGGATCTGCTCGAGGCCGAGCGAGATGAAGAAGCCCTGGATGAACGCGAGCAGCACGGTCCCGTAGCGGGTGTATTGCGTGATGCGGCGCCGTCCCTGCTCGCCTTCCTTGGACAGGCGCTCCAGCGTCGGCACGACCATCGTCATCAGCTGCAGGATGATGGACGAGGAGATGTACGGCATGATGCCGAGCGCGCAGACCGAGAACCGCTCGAGCGCCCCGCCCGAGAACAGGTTCACCATGTCGAACACGTTGGCCGATGCCGCGCGGAAGTACTCCCCGAGCGCCTCGCCGTCGATGCCGGGCGTCGGAACCGCGACCGCGAGCCGATAGATGGCGAGGATCATCAGCGTGAAGCCGAGACGCCGCCGGAGCTCCGGGATGCGGGGAAGGTTCTGGAAGCCCGAGTACACTGTTTCCTACTCTTGTCCGCGCTCGGACAGTTCGGCGAGCGTGTCCGCGCTGCCGCCCGCGGCGACGATCGCCTGGCGGGCCGCAGCCGAGAACGCGTCGGCGTGCACGGTGAGCGCACGGTCGAGGGTCCCCACGCCGAGGATCTTGACGGGCAGGGCCCGCGTGGCGAGGCCCCGCTCCCGCAGCGCCTCGTGGTCGACGGTCTCGCCGGCTTCGAAACGCTCCGCGAGGTCCTTCAGGTTCACGACCTGGTAGGGGACGCGGCTGGGGTTCTTGAAGCCGAACTTCGGAAGGCGGCGGGCCAACGGCATCTGGCCGCCCTCGAAACCGGGGGCGTTCTTGCCGCCCGAACGCGCGAGCGCGCCCTTGTGGCCCTTGCCCGAGGTCTTGCCGAGACCGGAACCCGGGCCGCGACCGAGGCGCTTGCGCTTGGTGCGGGAGCCCGGCGCGGGCTTCATCGAGTCGAGTTGCATCGCCTTACCCCTCCACCTTCACGAGGTGCTGGACCTTGTTGATCATGCCGAGGACCGGCGCCGTCTCGCGCAGCACCACCGTGCGACCGATGCGCGTCAGGCCGAGCCCGCGCAGCGTCGCGCGCTGGCGCTCCGTGCAGCCGCGCATGCCGCCGATCAGGGTGAGCTTCACCATCTTGTCTGTCATGACGCCTGCCTGCCTTCTCAGTGCATCAGCTGCGCGAGGTCCTTGCCGCGGCGCGACGCGATCGCCTGCGGGTCCTCGAGCTGGGCGAGGGCCGCCATCGTGGCCTTCACCATGTTGTGCGGGTTGTGCGAGCCGAGGCACTTCGTCAGCACGTTCTGGATGCCGGCCAGCTCGACGACGGCGCGGATGCCGCCGCCGGCGATGACGCCGGTGCCGTCCGAGGCCGGGCGCAGGAACACGCTTCCGGCGCCGAACTCGCCCTGGACGGCGTACGGGATCGTGCCCTTCGCCATCGGCACGCGGACCATGCCCTTGCGGGCGCGCTCGACGGCCTTGCGGATCGCCTCGGGCACTTCCTTCGCCTTGCCCACGCCGTAGCCGACGCGGCCGCCGCCGTCACCGACGACGACGAGCGCGCTGAAGCTGAAGCGCCGGCCGCCCTTGACGACTTTCGCCACGCGGTTGATGTGGACCACCCGCTCCTTGAATTCGGAATCGGCGGCCTGTCCCTGCTGTGTTTCGCGTCGTGCCACTGCTGGCCTCTCCTTCGAACGTCGTCGTCCGGCTCAGAACTTGAGGCCGGCTTCGCGTGCCGCGTCGGCGAGTGCCCGGACGCGACCGTGGTACTTGTAGCCGCCGCGGTCGAACACGACCTCGGCGATGGACAGCTGCTTGCAGCGCTCCGCGATGTCTCGCCCGAGCTGCTGCGCCGCGCCGAGGTTGCCCTTGCCCGCGGCCATCGTGGAACCCGCCGCCAGCGTCGTGCCGCTCTCGTCCGAGATCACCTGCACGTACAGGTACCGGTTGGAGCGGAACACGCTGAGGCGCGGGCGCGCGGCCGTGCCACGAACCTTCTTGCGAACGCGCGCGTGGCGCGCGTCGCGACTGATCCTTCTCTGCTTCGAAACTTCCATCGTCGTTCACCTCGGCCTTGCAGCTCGCGCCCCGTGGCGTGCTGGACCGGCCCGCCGGTCTCCTTTTCCTACTTGCCGCCGGCCTTGCCGGCTTTGCCGGCCTTGCGGCGGACGTGTTCCTCGCCGTAACGCACGCCCTTGCCCTTGTACGGCTCGGGCGGACGCAGCTTCCTGATCCCGGCCGCGACCTCGCCGACGAGCTGTCGGTCGGCGCCCGTCAGCGTGATCGACACCTGCTTCTCCACGCTCGCCTTCACGCCCGGCGGGAGCTGGTAGACGATCGGGTGCGAGAAGCCGAGGGTCAGGTGGACGTCCGAGCCCTTCGCATCGGCGCGGTAACCGACGCCGGTGATCTCGAGCTTGCGCGTGAATCCCGTGCTGACGCCCGTCAGCGCGTTCGAGACCATGCGGCGCACCAGTCCCTGGCGCGAGCGTTCCAGCCGGCCGTCGCCGGTGCGGGAGACCAGCACGCCGGCCGAGTCCACGCTGACCGGCGCCGCGTCGTCCATCGCGACCTGGAGCTCGCCGAGCGGGCCCTTCGCGCGCAACACGCCGCCGTCGACCTGGACCGTCACTCCTTTCGGGACGGGAAGAGGGATCTTTCCGAGACGAGACACCTTACCAAACCTCGCAGATCACTTCGCCGCCGACGTTGCGGCGGCGCGCCTCGCGGTCCGACAACAGACCGAGCGGCGTGCTGAGAATGCTGACGCCGAGGCCGCCGCGAACCCGCGGCGCATCCTTCGACGCGCTGTAGCGGCGCAGCCCCGGCCGGCTGACGCGACGGATGCCGGTCAGGACCGGCTCGCCGCTGTCGGCGTAGCGGATGTGCGCCACGATAGTCTTCTTCGCGCCCTCGCCGGTCACCTCGATGTCGCGCAGGTAGCCCTCGTCGCAGAGCAGGCGCGCGATGGCCTCCTTCGTGCGGGAGTGCGGAAGCGACAGCTGGTCGCGACGGCCGCGGCAGGCATTGCGAATCCGGGTGAGAAGGTCCGAGATCGGATCGGTCATCATCGGCTTGTCCTCCTTACCAACTCGCCTTCTTCAGGCCGGGAATCGCGCCCTGCAGCGCGAGGTTGCGCAGGCAGATGCGGCAGAGCTTGAACCGGCGGTAGACGCTGCGCGGACGGCCACACTGCTTGCAGCGGGTGTAGCCGCGCACCGAGAACTTCGGCTTGCGCTCCGACTTGATGATCATCGACTTCTTGGCCACGTGATGTTGCTCCCGTCTACTGTTGCGACCCGCCCGGCTGGCGGAACGGCATGCCGAGCTGCGTCAGCAGCGCACGGCCCTGCGCGTCGTTGCCGGCCGTGGTCACGATCGTCACCGACATTCCCTGGATCTTCTCGATCTTGTCGATGTCGATCTCGGGGAAGATGATCTGCTCGCGCAGCCCGATGCTGAGGTTGCCGCGTCCGTCGAACCCCCGGTTCGGCAGGCCGCGGAAGTCCCGCACGCGGGGCAGCGCCACGCGGATGAAGCGCTCGAGGAACTCCCACATGCGCTCCCGGCGAAGCGTCACGGCAACGCCGATCGGCATCTTCTCGCGCAGCTTGAAGTTCGAGATCGCCTTCTTCGACCGGGTCACCACCGGGCGCTGGCCCGTGATGCGGCCGACCTGATCGACGGCGCCGTCGATCAGCTTCGGGTTCTGCACCGCGTCGCCGAGTCCCACGTTGATCACGATCTTCTCGAGGCGCGGCACTGCCATCACGCTCGAAAGGCCGAACTCCTTCTGCAGCACGGGGCGGATCTGGTCCTCATAGCGCCGCTGGAGCATCGGTTTCTCTACTGCCATCGTCTTCGTCCTCTCGCTGCGCGTCGTCGCGATCACTTCGCGTCGACGACTTCTCCGCTGACGCGGGCCACGCGAACGTGCCGGCCGTCGTCGAGCTGCTTTCGACCGACCCGCGTCGGCTTGTGGGTGCTCGGGCAGAGCAGCATCACGTTCGAGACGTGGATCGGGGTCTCCTTCTCGAGGATCCCGCCGGGCTCCTGGCCGCGAGGCTTGCGGTGGCGCTTGACCATCGCGATGCGCTCGACCGTGACCTTGGAGGCCTCGTTGTCCACGCTGACGACCTTGCCGGTCTTTCCCTTGTCGCGTCCGGCGATCACGATCACCGTGTCGCCCTTCTTGATGTTCGGCTTCGACATCGTCGTGTTCCCCTCGGGGCTCGCGCCCTCAGAGGACCTCCGGCGCGAGCGAGATGATCTTCATGAACTTCCTCGCGCGCAGCTCGCGGGCGACCGGGCCGAAGATGCGGGTCCCGACCGGCTCGCCCTGGTTGTCGAGGATCACCGCCGAGTTCGTGTCGAAGCGGATGTACGAGCCGTCCGGTCGGCGCGTCTCGCGACGGGTCCGCACGACGACCGCCTTGACGACCTGGCCCTTGGTGATCTTCCCGCCCGGCGTCGCTTCCTTCACGCTCCCGACGATCACGTCGCCGATGCGCGCGTAGCGGCGGCCGGTGCCGCCGAGCACGCGGATGCACAGCAGGCGCCGCGCACCGGAGTTGTCGGCCACGTCGAGGACTGCCTCCTGCCCGATCATTTCGCCACCCCGATCCCGTCGGCGACTTCGGCGCCGAGCTGGACTGCCTTCTCGATCACGCGGCGCAGGCGCCAGCGCTTGTTCTTGCTCAGCGGGCGGGTCTCGAAGATCAACACGCGATCCCCGGGACGGCACTCGTTGTTCTCGTCGTGCACCATGTAGTGCTTGTGACGCACGACGGTCTTCATGTACTTGCCATGGCGGACGCGCCGGGCCACCGAGACCACGGCCGTCTTGTCCATCTTGTTGCTCACGACGAGTCCCTCGCGGGTCTTCGCCCGCGGCCTCGCCGTCTCTGCAGCCTCGCTCATGCCTTGGCTCCCTTCGCGTTCTTCACCGTCAGCACGCGCGCCAGGTCGCGGCGGGCCGCGACCAGGTCGGACGGCTTGTCGAGACGGCGCGCGTTTCGCTTCATCGTCAGCCGCGCGACGCGTTCGCGCAGCTCGCCTTCGGTCTTGCCGAGCTCATCGGCGCTCATCTTGCGGATGTCACTGGGCAGCATGCTGGGCATCCTCTCTCATGCAGAAGCGGGTGGAGACGGGCAGCTTGTGGGCCGCCAGGCGCATCGCTTCCTTCGCGAGCGCCGGCTCGACGCCCTCCATCTCGAACAGCACGCGGCCGGGCTGCACCGGGCAGACCCAGGCCTCCGGCGAACCCTTGCCTTTTCCCATGCGGACCTCGGCCGGCTTCTTCGTGATCGGCAGGTCCGGGAAGATGCGGATCCAGACGCGGCCGCCGCGCTTGATGTGGCGCGTGATCGCGATTCGGGCCGCCTCGATCTGGCGCGCGGTCAGGCGCCCCCAGTCGGTGCTCATCAACCCGTAGTCGCCGAACGCGAGCGTGTTGCCCGTGTAGGCGAGCCCGCGGTTGCGGCCCTTCATCTTGTGCATCTTGCGGAACTTGGTCTTCTTCGGTTGCAGCATGACGACGGCCTCTTACATGCCCGCGCCGGACTTGCGCTCGTCCTGGTGGCGAACGGTCCCGTCACCGCGGTACACCCAGACCTTCACGCCGATGACGCCGAAGGTCGTGCGCGCTTCCGCCAGCCCGTAGTGGATGTCGGCGCGCAGCGTGTGGAGCGGGACCTGCCCCTCGCGGTACCCCTCGGTGCGCGCGATCTCGTGGCCGCCGAGGCGACCGCCGCACTGCACGCGAATGCCGAGGCCGCCCATGCGCATCGCACGCGCGACGGCTTCCTTCATGGCGCGGCGGAACATCACGCGACGCTCGAGCTGGAGCGCGATGTTCTCCGCGACGAGCTGAGCGTCGAGGTCCGGGCGGCGGATCTCGTGGATCTCGACGAAGCTGTCCTTGCCGGCCAGCTTGACGATGTCCTGCTTAAGCCTCTCGATCTCGGCGCCCTTCTTGCCGATCACGATGCCGGGGCGCGCCGTGTGGATGTGCACGCGCACGTTCTTGGCGGCGCGCTCGATCTCGATCTTCGGCACGCCGGCGTGCGAAAGCCGCTTGCGCAGGAACTTGCGGATGGCCAAGTCCTGCTGGAGCAGGTCGGCGTAGTTCTTGCCCGCGAACCAGCGCGAGTCCCACGACTCGGTCACGCCCAGGCGAAAGCCTCTCGGATGCGTTTTCTGTCCCACGTCTCGATTCCTCGGCTACTTGTTGCGCGGCTCGACGACCACGGTGATGTGGCTCGTTCGCTTGCGGATCGCGGTGGCCCGGCCCTGGGCGCGCGGCCGGTAACGCCCCGACGTCGGGCCCGGATCGACCATGATCGTCTTGATGAAGAGCGAGTCCACGTCGAGGTTGTTGTTGTTCTCCGCGTTGGCGACGGCCGAGCGAACGGTCTTCGCGACGATCCCCGCGGCCTTCTTGTGCGTGAAGTCGAGAACCGCCAGCGCGTCCTCGACGCCCTGCCCACGCACCATGTCCGCCACGAGGCGGCACTTGCGCGGAGAGATCTGCTGGTAACGGGCGATGGCTTTCACTTCCATGACTCCGATCTCCCGTTACCTCTTGTCCGACTTGCGCGCGCCCGAGTGTCCCGGGAACGAGCGAGTCGGCGCGAATTCGCCGAGCTTGTGACCCACCATGTTCTCGCTGATGTAGATCGGCAGGAACCGGCGGCCGTTGTGCACCGAGAACGTGTAGCCGATCATCTCGGGAATGATCGTCGAGCGCCTCGACCAGGTCTTGATCGGTCGGCGGTCGTCCACGCTCTGCGTGGAGATCTTCTTGAGAACGCTGGCGTCCACGAAGGGACCTTTCTTGACGGAACGCGGCATGGCTTACTTCTTCTTCCGCCGCGTCACGATGTACTTGTCCGTGCGCGGGTTGTGGCGCGTGCGGGCGCCCTTGGTCGGCTTGCCCCACGGCGTCTGCGGGTGGTTGCCCTTGGCGCGGCCTTCACCGCCGCCGTGCGGGTGGTCCACCGGGTTCATGGCGATGCCGCGGGTCTGCGGGCGAACGCCCTTCCAGCGCGAGCGCCCCGCCTTGCCGAGCGTGATGTTCTCGTGCTGCGCGTTGCCGACCTGGCCGATCGTCGCCCGGCACTCGCGGCGAACGTTGCGCAGCTCGCCCGACGGCAGCCGGAGCAGCGCGTAGTCGCCTTCCTTGGCGACCAGCTGGGCTCCGCAGCCTGCGCTGCGGGCCATCTTGCCGCCGGCGCCCGGCTTGATCTCGATCGAGTGCACCGTCGTTCCGACCGGCACGCGATCGAGCGGCAGCGTGTTGCCGGGCTTGATGTCCGACTCCGGGCCCGAGACGATCTGGTCCCCGATCTTCGCGCCCTCGGGCGCCACGATGTAGGCCTTCTCGCCGTCCGCGTACACGAGCAGCGCGATGCGCGCCGAACGGTTCGGATCGTATTCCACCGTCGCGATCCGGCCGGGGATGCCGTCCTTCGTGCGACGGAAATCGATCAGCCGGTATCGGCGCTTGTGGCCGCCGCCGCGATGACGCGACGTGATGCGCCCGTTCGAGTTGCGGCCGCCCGTCTTCTTGATCGGGCGCAGCAACGACTTCTCGGGCGTCGTCTCCGTAACCTCGGCGAAGTCGGGGCCGGTCATGAACCGGCGGCCGGGCGAGGTCGGCTTGAAAAACTTCACTCCCACGATCCTGGCTCCCTAGATCTTCTCGAGCAGGTCGGCTGCCTGCCCTTCGGCCAACGTGACGTAGGCCTTCTTCCATGCCGGCTTGGTGCCGAGGATCCGCCCGCTGCGCTTCTTCTTGCCGAGGAAGTTCGCAGTACGAACGGCCGAGACCTTGACCGAAAACAGCGTCTCGACCGCGCGGCGGATCTCGCCCTTGGTCGCGTGCGTCGGGACCTTGAAGACGACCTGGCCCGACTCGGCCACCAGCGTGCCCTTCTCGGTGATGAGCGGGGCCTTGAGGATGTTCAGCTCGTTTGCCATCAGCCCAGCCTCGCTTCGATCGCCGCCAGGGCGTCCTGCGCGACGACGAGGTTCTTGTGGCGGAGGATGTCGTACACGTTGATGCCCTCGACCGGCAGCACGAGCACGCGCGGGAGGTTCCGCGCCGACAGCTCGACGTTGCGGTCACGACCGGCGATCACGACGAGCGCGCTGTCGGCGAGACCGAGGCCGGCCAGCAGGGCGGCCATCTCGCGCGTCTTCGGCTGCTCGAACTCGATGCGGTCGACGACCGTCAGCTGGCCGTCGCGCGCCTTCTGCGCGAGCGCGCTCGCGAGCGCGTGGCGGCGCGTCGACGACGGCAGGCGGTACTCGTAAGAGCGCGGCTGCGGACCGAAGACGATGGCGCCGCCGCGCCAGATCGGCGAGCGGTTGGAGCCGGCGCGCGCGCGCCCCGTGCCCTTCTGCTTCCACGGCTTCTTGCCGCCGCCGCTGACGAACGCGCGGGTCTTGGTGGCGTGCGTGCCGGCGCGGCGCGACGCGAGCTGCGCGAGCACCTGCTCGAACAGCACCGCATCGTTGACGCGGGTCTCGAAGACCGCCGGGAGCGTGACGCTGCCGACGGACTGGTTGCTGCGATTGACGACGGTCGTGTCCATCACTCCCTCGCTCCTCACTCTGCCGCCGGGGCCGCGGCCTTGCGCTGCGTGCGCTGGCGCTTGACCGCGGGACGGACGACGACCTGCGTGCCGGCGGCGCCCGGTACGGCGCCGCGGACCATCAGCAGGTTCTCCTCGGGGCGCACCTCGACCACGCTCAGGTTCTGGGTCGTGCAGCGCTCCTGGCCCATGTGGCCGTCCATTCGCTTGCCCTTGAAGATGCGGCCCGGGTACGAACGGCAGCCGACCGAACCGGGGCCGCGGAACGACTCGTGCGTACCGTGCGTCGCACGGTGGCCGCCGAAGTTGTGGCGCTTCATCACGCCCTGGAAGCCCTTGCCCTTGCTGGTCCCCGTCACGTCGACGTAGTCGCCGGCGCGGAACAGGTCCGCGAGCCGAAGCTCCTGCCCGACCTCGTAGCTGCCCGCCTCGCGCAGGCGGAACTCGAGCAGCGAGGCGAAGTTCGAGCGGCCCGCCTTCGCCATGTGGCCGCGGCGCGCCTTCGGGATGTTCTTCTCGCGGCGGTTGCCGAAGCCGACCTGCAGCGCGTGGTAGCCGTCGCGGTCGGGCGTGCGAACCTGCACGACCGTGCACGGACCCGCCTCGATCACCGTGACGGGAACCAGGTTCCCGCCCTCGACGAAGCGCTGGGTCATTCCGATTTTCTTGCCGATGAGGCCGAGCATGACTCTCTTCCTTTGCCTTCCGGGTCCGTACTTCCAGACCCGGTCGCCGCTCAGTGCAGCTTGATCTCGACGTCCACACCCGCCGGCAAGTCGAGCTTGCCGAGCGAATCGATCGTCTGCTGGGTCGGCTCGAGGATGTCGAGAAGCCGCTTGTGGGTGCGGATCTCGAACTGCTCGCGCGACTTCTTGTCGACGTGCGGAGACTTGAGGACCGTCCACTTGT
>CAYYZO010000105.1:0-13121 GCA_964476185.1 uncultured Myxococcales bacterium | reverse complement strand
CTTGGAGGGATCCTTGCCGGAGAAGGCGCCGCCGCCGTGGCGGCCCCAGCCGCCGGAGGTGTCGACGATGATCTTGCGGCCGGTCAGGCCGGAATCCCCGGACGGCCCGCCGACGACGAAACGGCCGGTCGGGTTCACGTGGATGACGGTGTCGGAGTCGAGCAGCTCGGCGGGGACGACCGGGCCGATGACCTGCGCCTTGACGTCGGCCGCGATCTGCTCGAGCGACGCCGACTCGGCGTGCTGCGTGGAGATCACGACCGTCGCGACGCGAACCGGCTTGCCGTCGCGGTACTCCACGCTGACCTGGGACTTCGCGTCAGGGCGCAGGTACGCGAGCTTGCCGCCGTGGCGCAGCTCGGCGAGCCTGGCCACGAGCTGGTGCGACAGCGATATCGGCAGCGGCATCAGCTCCGCGGTCTGGTCGCACGCGTAACCGAACATAAGGCCCTGGTCGCCGGCTCCCTGTTCCTCGTGGAGTCCCTCGCCGACGGTCACGCCCTGCGAGATGTCCGGCGACTGGCGAACCAGGCGCGTGATGACCTCGGCGGTGTCCGCGTCGAACCCGTCGGTGCCGACGTAGCCGATGTCGCGCACGACCTGTCGCGCGACCTTCTCGTAGTCGACGGCCTGCGCGCTGGTGATCTCGCCGGCCATCACGATCAGGTTGGTCGCGACGAGCGTCTCGCACGCGACGCGACTCGAAGCATCGCCGGCGAGGTGGGCATCGAGCACCGCATCGGAGATCTGGTCGCAGACTTTGTCGGGGTGACCTTCGGAGACGGACTCCGAAGTGAAGATGAACTGGTCAGCCATATCGGCGCTAGTTACAAGGCACGGGAACAAGGGTCAAACGCCCCAAAGGCCCGGACTTGCGGGTTTTTCGGCGGATTTCGCCTGTTCCGGCGCAGGCCGGCTATTCGGCGAAGTTCCTGGCGATCAGGTCTCCGAGCACGTCGACGGCGGCCTGGGCGTCGTCGCCGTCGGCCTCGACGACGATCTTCGTCCCCTTGCTGGCCGAAAGGGTCAGCAGGTCCAGGACGCTGCGGGCGTCCGCCACGCTTTCCCCGGCATGGATCGAGATCTTGCAGGAGAACGGCGTGATCGTCCGGACGACCATGGCCGCCGCGCGCACGTGCAGCCCGAGCTGGTTGCCGATCACGAACTCGGCCGATGCCTTGTTGCTCATCCGTACGTCCTCGTCGCGGACCAGGTCCGCCGCTTTCTGGCCCCGCTCAGGCCGTGCCTTCCGGCGGTCGCCGGTCTTCGTCGTTCCCGGCCCGGGCGATGTCGCGGTGCCGCACGACCACGGCCGCCCCGAGCTGGCGCAGTCGCCTCGCGCATTCCTCCACGAGCGCGACCGATCGGTGCCGGCCTCCCGTGCAGCCGATGCCGATCGTCAGGTACGCCCGTCCTTCCTCGGCGTAGTGGGGCAGCAGGAACTCGACGAACCCCATCATGCGTTCGAGAAACTGCGTCGCAAGGTCCCCGTGCAGCACGTAGCCGGCCACCGGGGCCTCGAGTCCCGTCAGGGGCTTCAGGTCGGGGACGAAATGCGGGTTCGGCAGGAAGCGGCAATCGAACAGCAGGTGGGCGTCGAGGAGCGCCCCGTACTTGTAGCCGAAGCTCTTGAGCGTGATCGTCGGGCCGCTGCGGGTCCGGCTGTCCTCGGCGAACGCGCGCAGCCGACGCTTGAGGTCGTGGACCGTCAGGCCGGACGTGTCGATCACGAGGTCGGCCGCGCGCTCGAGCGGCGCGAGCAGGTCGCGCTCGGACCGGATCGCGTCGGGCAGGTCGCCGGTCGCGCCGAGCGGATGCACCCTCCGGGTCTCCGAATAGCGGCGGATCAGCGTCTCGTCGGTCGAGTCGAGGAACACGACGGTCACGCGGTGCCCGGCTTTCTCGAGGGCCTCGCGCACGGCGGGCCAGGCCTTCACGTAGCCGCTGTCGCGAACGTCCATGCCGAGGCCGACGCGCGAGCGTCCCACCTGCGAGCCCGCGAACAGGCCGACGAACTGCTCGACGAGCGCGCTCGGCAGGTTGTCGATGCAGTAGTAGCCGAGGTCCTCGAGCACGTTGATCGCGGTCGAACGGCCCGAACCGGACATGCCGGTCACGACGACGACGTCGACGGCGGTGGGCCGTTCCCCGGTCACGCGTGCGCCTTCCTGCCGGCGCCCGTGTCCGCCGCCTGGTCGAACGAGAGTTCCCGCTCCTCGACGATCGCGAGGATCTCGTCGGCGCTCGCGGCGTCGAGCAGTCGCTCGCGGGTCGCCGGGTCGGCGAGCACGCGCGCGACGTGGGCGAGCCACAGCACGTGCAGGTCCGGGTTGGACGCCGGCGAGACCAGGACCACGAGGAGCCGGGTCGGCCGGCCGTCGAGCGAGTCGAACTCGATGCCCTCGCGCGAGCGTCCGAAGCTCGCCGTGACGCGGTCGTGGCCCGCGGGCTTGGCGTGCGGGATGGCGATGCCGTCGGCGATCGCCGTGCTGCTGTCGCGTTCGCGCTGGTCGAGCTCGGCGAGGATGGCGTCGCCGTCCAGGTCCGGCCGCAGCTTTGCGATCGGCGCCGCGAGCCGGGCGAGCACGTCGTGCTTGGACCCGGCGCCGACGTCGAGGACGATGCAGCTCGGGTCCAGGATCGACGACAGGCGCACGGCAGCGGCCTTCAGGCGGTCGGGACGATCAGCCCGTAATGCCCGTCGCGCCGCTTGTAGACGACGCTGATCGCGTTGGTCGCGGCGTTCCGGAAGACGAGGAACTCGGCGTGCGTCAGCTCGAGCTGCAGCACCGCGTCATCCACCGACAGGGGCTTGGCCCGCAGCGTCTCCGTCTCGATCACGCGCGTCTTGCCCTCGTCGTCGTGCTGCGAGACGACGTCCACCGGCAGCATCGTCGCGATCTCGTGCAGGCTGGCGCGGCCCTTGCGGTCGTTGATGCGGTCCTTGTGCTTGCGCAGCTGCGCCTCGACCTTGTCGATCGCGAAGTCGATCCCGGCGTAGAGGTCGGGGTTCTCGGCGTGCGCCGAGATGTCGAACTGCGAAGCGTGGATGTTGATCTCGGCCAGGTTGTGCTGTCGATGCCGGTTCGCGGCCAGGATCACGTGCGCCTCGACGGCGTTCTTTAGGTACTTCGAGCAGATGCGGTCGACTTTTTCGACGGCGTAGGACCGCAGCGCGTCGCTGGCGTCCATGTGGCGGAAAGTCACGGAAACTTGCAAGGGTCTCTCTCCTCGGGGGGCGAAGTGCGTGTCACTTTCGCCGGGTGTCGTTGACGTCGAGTGCGATCATTCGCTTTCGCTTCGAAGAAGGAAGGATGCCGAGTCCTTCGCGGTATTTCGCTACCGTTCGCCGGGCGATGTCAATGTTTTCCTTGGCGAGCTGCTCGCAGATGTACTGGTCGCTCCAGGGCTGCCTGGGGTCTTCCTTCGCCACGATCTCGAGGATCTTGCGGCGCACGCTTTCCGAGGACACGTCCTCGCCGTTCATGGAGTGCAGGCTGCTCGTGAAGAACCACTTCAGCTCGAAGATGCCCTGCGGAGTGTGCACGTACTTGCCGGACGTCGCCCGGCTGATCGTGGACTCGTGCATGCCGATGTCCTGCGCGACGTCCTTCAGCACCATCGGGCGCAGCGCGCTGACGCCCCGCAGCAGGAACTCCCGCTGGAAGCGGACGATGCTCTCGACGACCTTGCGCAGCGTGCGCTGCCGCTGCTCGATCGACTTGATG
The DNA here is from genome assembly GCA_964476185.1 of uncultured Myxococcales bacterium. GTDB lineage: Bacteria > Desulfobacterota > Binatia > UBA1149 > CAITLU01 > DATNBU01. The sequence continues at coordinate 9,393 of CAYYZO010000105.1, read as the reverse complement.
AGCCAGCTCGCCGCGCGGACCTTCTCCTGCAGGTACCCGGTGGCCTCGCCGCCGCTGCGGCCCTTGATCATGCTGCGGTAGTAGGAGTTGACCTGCAGCGCGGGGATGCCCTCGTCGTTGAGCGCGACCTGGAACTCGTCGCCGATGCGCACGATGTAGGCGTCGGGCGTGATGTAGCGCGTCTCGTTGGCGCCGAAGCCGTGGCCCGGGCGGGGGTCGAGCGAGCGGATGATCCGGTGCGCCTCGACGATCTCGGCCGTCGTCGTGCCGAGCTCGCGCGCGACCTTGTCGTATTTCTGCGACTCGAGCTCCTTGAGGAAGCGGTCGGCGACGGCGACGACGTAGTCGTCGGCCTCGTAGCCGATCAGCCGGAGCTGCACGAGCAGGCACTCGCGAAGGTCGATGCTGCCGCACCCCGGCGGCTCGAGCTCCTGCACGATCTCGCGCGCTTCCTGCACCTGCTCGACGGACGCGCCGGTCAGGAACGCGAGCTCCTCGATCGTGGAGGCGAGGTAGCCGTCGTCGTCGAGGTTGTTCGCGATCACGGTCGCGATGCGCCGCTCCTCCTCGCTCATCGCGAGCAGCGCGAGCTGGTCCGCGAGCGCGTCGGCGAGCGAATCCTCGGCCGCGCGCGCGTTCTCGAACATGCGGTCGCGGTTGTCGTCGCGGTCGGACCCGGCGCCGAGGCTGCCGTGGACCTCGCCGGAGTGGCGGTCGAGGTACTCGTCGATGTCGAGCTGGCCGACGTCCTGCACGGCCTCGGGCTCGTGGTCGGCCAGCGGCGCGTCCGGCGCCTCGCTCTCGGTGGTCTCGAGGTCGCCGGTGCGCGACTCGATCTCGCGCTCGGGCACCTCGTCGGTCGCCTCTTCGAGGACCGGGTTCTGGCAGAGCTCGTCGGCGATCATGACCTCGAGCTCCGGGCGGGAGAGCTGCAGGATCTTGATCGCGAGGCGCAGCTGCGGCGTCATCCGCAGTTGCAGGCTCTGCTTCAGGAGTAATCGTTGCTCCAGGGCCATCCGTCGTCTGTCCGTCGCCGGGTCGCCGGGTTCCCGCTCCCGGCCGGTCCTCCGCGGTCCCGCTCCCGGCCGGTCAGAGCCGGAAGCGTTCGCCGAGGTATATCTCGCGCGCCTTTCGGCTCGAAGCGATGGCCTCCGGGCTGCCCTCCTCGAGGATCCGGCCTTCGTTCAGGATGTAGGCCCGGTCGCAGATCCCGAGGGTCTCGCGGACGTTGTGGTCGGTGATCAGCACCCCGATCCCGCGCTCCTTCAACTGCGCGATGATGCTCTGGATGTCGATGACGGCGATCGGGTCGACGCCCGCGAACGGCTCGTCCAGCAGGATGAACTTCGGCGAGATGACCAGCGCGCGGGCGATTTCCACGCGCCGCCGCTCGCCGCCGGACAGCGCGGCGCCCATGGTCTTGCGGACGTGGGTGACGCCGAGCTCCTCGAGCAGCGTCTCGAGGCGCTCCCGGCGCTCGGCCTGGTCGATGTCGAGCGTCTCGAGGATCGCGAGCAGGTTGTCCTCGACCGAAAGGCGCCGGAACACCGAGGGTTCCTGCGGCAGGTAGCCGATGCCGGCGCGCGCCCGCTCGTACATGGCGAGGTTCGAGATCGTCCGGTCGCCGAGCAGGATCGATCCCTCGTCCGGTTTCTCGAAGCCGACGACCATGTGGAAGGTCGTCGTCTTGCCGGCGCCGTTCGGGCCGAGCAGGCCCACGACCTCTCCCTGGCGGACCTCGAGCGAGAGGTGGTCGACCACGGCGCGGCTGCCGTAACGCTTGACGAGGTCCTTCGCGGCGAGGCGGGTCGGCTCGGTCGTCACGGCTTGGGCTCCCCGGTCGGCTGGTCCTTGCCGGCGGACTTCTTCTTCTTGATCGAATCCGGCATCAGCACGGCCTTGATGCGGCCGCTCCCTCCCGGGGCCGGCGCCTCCCCGGCCACGGCCGCCGCGGCCGGGCCGCCGCCCCCGCCGAGCACCACCGCCCGCTTCTCGTTCAGGTAGACGATGACCTTCTCGCCGGTCAGGGAGTTCGGTCCGGAGCCGAGCCGCGCGTTCCGGGACAATACGATCGTGCCGGCGCCCGGGTCGTACTCGGCCAGTTCGCCGTGGGCGGATTCATCGCCCTTGGTGACCTCGACGTCGCCGCGGGCCGTGATGCGGCGCAGGCTGCGCTTGCCCTCCGGCTCGAACGACACTTCCAGGGACTCGGCCTCGATCTTCGCGCCGGCATGGTCCACGCGCACGCCGCCTTCGTACTTGAGCAGGCCCTTCCCGTACTGGAACTCCATCCGGTCGGCCGTGATGTCGATCGGCGACGGGACGTCGGCGAGTTCGAGGTTGCGCGCGATCCCGGCCACCGACGAAAGGACATCGTTGGTCTTGCGAGCCGTGTCCTCGGCCCGAGCGGTCGCGACTGCCGCCAGCGCGACCGTCGCGGCGGCGAGCGCGACGCGGTTCGCCCGGCGCGACTTCCTCACGACTTCGCCTCCGAGCGTGGATTCAGCCTCATCTTCACCCCCGATCCGATCACGGCGGAGCGTTCTAGCATGTCCACGACCAGGTCTGTACCGGTCAGCGAAAGCTCGGCGGCCTCGACCCGCGCCTCGCCCTTCGCGCGGATCAGGTTCGTGGCCCGGTCGTAGGTCAGCTGCTCCGTGCGCAGGCTGAGACGGCCGATCTCGAACAGCACCTCGCCGGAAACCTCGACCGAGAGCACCTCGGTCCCATCGAGGTAGAGGCGCCCCTTGGCCGCGGACACTTCCCCGATGCGCTCGCCGTCCTCGTAGAAGATCACCTTCGGGGCGACGATCTCGATGGCCTTGTCGTTCTTGAAGTAACTGGCCTCCTTCGCGGAGACCTCGAGCACCTTCCTTCCTTCCCGCGTGATCACGCGGTGGAAGTTGCGGATGCGCTGCAGCAGTTCCGGCAGCGCCTGGGTCGCCAGGAACGACGGCTCGAGCAGGTCGGGGACGCCGGCGCGGCGGCTCAGCATCACGCCCAGGGACCCGAGCGACAGCACCAGCAGGACTGCCAGGACGCTGCGCCAGGCCCTGCGGCTCATGCGGGCCACGATGCTCAGGCCACGCTCGCCTTGAGCAGGTCGTGCAGGTGGATGATGCCGATCGGGCGGCGGGTGCCCGTCTCCAGGATGAACAGCGACGTGATCGCGTGCTTCTCCATCGTGGCGAGGGCTTCCTCGGCGAGGGCCTCGGCGGCGACGGTCTTCGGGTTCGTGCTCATCAACTCGCCGGCGGTGCGGCCGGTCAGGTCGCCGAACTTGAGCAGGGCCCGGCGCAGGTCGCCGTCGGTGACGACTCCGAGGAGCAGGCCGTCGCCGGTGTCGTCGATCACGCCGGTCGTGCCGAGCCCGCCGTCGGTGATCGCCTGCACCGTCTCGGGAACCGTCGCCGTCCTCGCGATGAGCGGCACCTGCGAGCCCGGGTGCATCAGCTCCTCGACGCGCATCAGGCGGCGGCCGAGCGCGCCGCCCGGGTGCAGCAGCGCGAAGTCGCGGTCCGTGAAGCCCTTGGCCTCGAGCACCGCGACCGCGAGGGCGTCGCCCATCGCGAGCGTGGCCGTCGTGCTCGCGGTCGGCGCGAGGTTCATCGGGCAGGCTTCCTTGTCGACGCGCACGTCGAGCGTGACGTCGGCGGCCTCCGCGAGCGGCGAGGCCACGCCGCCGGTGATCGCGATCAGCGGCAGCGCGAGCCGCTTGACGCCGGGCAGCAGCGCGAGGACTTCCTGCGTGGTGCCGCTGTTGGAGATCGCGATGCAGACGTCGCCGCGGGCGAACATGCCGAGGTCGCCGTGCACGGCTTCGCCGGCGTGCAGGAAGAACGCGGACGTCCCGGTCGACGACATGGTCGCGGCGATCTTGCGGCAGATCTGACCGGACTTGCCCATGCCGGTGACGACGACGCGGCCCTTGCACTGGAGCACGAGGTCGACGGCGCGGGCGAAGCCCTCGTCGAGTCGCGACGCGATGCCGTCGAGCGCGTCGCGTTCGATGGAGAGGACGCGGCGCGCGGTCTCGAGCGCAGCTTTCGGGTCGGGCTTGCGGGGCATGTCGGGCGTGTCCTCAGTCGAGCGGCCTGCAACGGGCCGCGTGCAGGAGCTGGAGCCGGCGCAGGAGGTCGGCGAGGTCGTCCAGGACGAGCGAGTTCGGGCCGTCGCTGAGCGCCCGGTCCGGGTCCTCGTGCACTTCCATGAACAGGCCGTCGGTGCCGACGGCCACCGCCGCGCGCGCGAGCGTCGGGATGAAGCGGCGCTCGCCGGCCGACTTGTCGCCGCCCGCGCCGGGAAGCTGCACCGAGTGCGTGGCGTCGAAGACGACGGGCGCGCCGAGGCTGCGCAGGATCTCGAGCGACCGGAAGTCGCTGACGAGGTTGCCGTAGCCGAAGCTCGCCCCTCGCTCGGTCAGCAGGATCTTCCTGCCGCCGGCCTCGCGCGCCTTCGCCAGCACGTTCTTCATGTCCCAGGGGGCCAGGAACTGGCCCTTCTTGATGTTGACGGGCTTGCCGGTCGCCGCCGCGGCCTGCACGAGGTCGGTCTGGCGGCACAGCAGCGCCGGGATCTGCAGGATGTCGACCGCCGTCGCGACCGGGTTGCACTGCCAGGGCTCGTGCACGTCCGTCAGCACCGGAAGCCCGGTCGCGGCGCGCGCTTCCTCCAGGATCTTCAGCCCCTCGTCCATGCCGGCGCCGCGGAACGACGCCGACGAAGTGCGGTTGGCCTTGTCGAACGAGGCCTTGAAGACGATCGGCATGCCGACGCCCTCGCTGATGCGCGCGAGCGCCTCGGAGTGCCGCATCACCGAGTCGCGCGACTCGATCACGCAGGGGCCGGCGATCAGGAACAGCTGCCCCGAGCCGACCTCGACGCTGCGCGGGCCCTCGCCGATGCGGAACGGTTCGATCGGGGCCACTGCGGCGCTGGAAGGGGTCGCGGACATCAGCTCTGCGGCTCCGAGGAGTCCTCGCGAGCGCCGACCACGCGAAGCCCGCGCAGCGGTGGAGTCTCGTGGCGCTGCTGCTTGTGGGCGAGCGCCGCGCGGATGAAGCCGCGGAACATCGGGTGCGGATCGAGCGGCTTGGACTTGAACTCGGGGTGGAACTGGCACGCGAGGAACCACGGGTGGTTCGGGATCTCGACCATCTCGACGAGGGTGCCGTCGGGCGAGGTCCCCGACAGCACCATCCCGCCCTTCTCGATGCGCTCGCGGTAGGCGATGTTGAACTCGTAGCGGTGACGGTGGCGCTCGCTGATCTTGCGCTTGCCGTACGTGCGGTGCGCGAGCGTGCCTTCCTTGATGCTGCACGGGTACGCGCCGAGGCGCATCGTGCCGCCCATCTGCTCGAGCGCCTGCTGCGCGATCATCAGGTCGATGACCGGGTGCGGCGTCTTCGGCTCGGCCTCCGTCGTGTTCGCGCCCTCGAGCTTGCAGACGTTGCGCGCGAACTCGATGACGGCCATCTGCATGCCGTAGCAGATGCCGAAGAACGGCACGCCGTTTTCGCGCGCGTACTTGACGGTCTCGATCTTCCCCTCGGTGCCGCGCGGGCCGAATCCCATCGGGACGAGGATGCCGTCGGCGCCGAGGATCTCGGCGGTGATGCCCCTGGCTTCCACTTCCTCGGAGTCGACGTGGACGATCTCGACGGCGCACTCGTTGGCGATGCCGCCGTGCACCAGCGCCTCGTTCATCGACTTGTACGAGTCCGCCAGGCCCACGTACTTGCCGACCATGGCGATGCGGACCTTGTCCTTCAGGTTCTCGATCGTGTGGGCGACCTTCTCCCACGGCATCAGCTTCGGGGCGCCGGTCCAGATGTGCAGCTTGCTGGTGACGCGGTCGTGCAGGCCCTGCTCCTGCAGCGCGAGCGGCAGCTTGTAGATGCTGTCGATGTCGCGCGCCTCGAGCACGGACTTCTTGTCGACGTTGCAGAACAGCGCGACCTTTTCCTTCACGGCGGCCGAGAGCGGGCGGTCGCAGCGCAGCAGCAGGATGTCGGGCTGGATGCCGAGGCCGGTCAGCTCCTTGACGCTGTGCTGCGTGGGCTTGGTCTTGATCTCGCCGGCCGCGCCGATGTACGGCACCAGCGTCAGGTGCACGAAGAGCACGTTCTCCGAGCCCACGTCCACGCGCATCTGGCGGATCGCCTCGAGGAACGGGAGGCTCTCGATGTCGCCGACCGTGCCGCCGACCTCGCTGATGACGATGTCCGCGCCCTCGCCGACCGCGCGGATGTGCGACTTGATCTCGTCCGTGATGTGCGGGATGACCTGGACCGTCTTGCCGAGGTAGTCGCCGCGCCGTTCCTTCTTGATCACGTCGTTGTAGATGCGGCCGGTCGTGAAGTTCGAGTGCTTGTTGAGCTTCGTCTTCGTGAAGCGCTCGTAGTGCCCGAGGTCGAGGTCGGTCTCGGTGCCGTCGTCGAGGACGTAGACCTCGCCGTGCTGGTAGGGGCTCATGGTCCCCGGATCGACGTTGATGTACGGGTCGAACTTCTGCATGGCGACGGTGAGGCCGCGGTGCTCGAGGAGCATTCCGATCGACGCGGCGGTGAGGCCCTTTCCGAGTGAGGAGACGACGCCGCCGGTCACGAAAATGTGCTTCGTCGGCCCGCGCTTCCTCGACGCCATTCGTGCCCCTCCTGGAAAGAAAGATCGACCTCCGATTCTATCAATCGGTCCTGGCCTACCGTCCGGATCCAGTGGACTTCGCGCGGCGGACGAACGCCGCGTAGTCCTCGGGCGTGTCGATCCCGCGCACGCCGGTTGGTTCGATCACCGCGGCCTGGATCGTGAAGCCGTTCGCGAGCGCGCGGAGCTGCTCGAGCCGCTCCTTCTTCTCGAGCTCGGCCGGGGCGAGCTTCGTGAAGGTGTCGAGGAACGCGGGCGTGAAGGCGTACATCCCGACGTGCCTGAGCCACGGCCCTTCGCTCGGGACGAGCGACCGCGAGAAGTAGACGCAGCGGCCCGAGAGATCGAGGACCGCCTTCACGACCTGGGGCTTCCGCGCCTCTTCCGGATCGGTGAGCGGCTCGGCGAGCGTCCCCATGGGCGCCTTCGAGCGCTCCATGACCTCGATCAAGCGGTCCACGTGAGCGGGGTCGAGCTCGGGCTCGTCGCCCTGGACGTTCACGACGAGGTCGGCTCTCTCACCGAGCTTGCGATACGCCTCGGCGCAGCGGTCGGTGCCGGACGGGTGGTCGGGCGAGGTCATGACGACCTCGGCGCCGAACGAGCGGCACGCGTCCTCGATCTCCTTCGCGTCCGTCGCGATCACGCAGCGCGCGGCGCGCGTCGCCTCGCGGGCGCGCTCCCAGACGTGCTGGACGAGATACTTCCCCGTCTCGCGGAGGAGCGCCTTGCGGGCGAGACGGGTGGACGCGAGGCGGGCGGGGACGATCACGATCGCGCGCATGCGCCGCGAAGTCTAACCCGCCTCGATCCCGTACTTCGCGATCATGTTGTAGAGCGACGTCTTCGGGACGCCGAGGAGCTTCGCCGCGAGCGTCTTGTTGCCGCGCGCGCGGTGGAGGGCACGGCGGAGCATCTCCTTCTCGACCTCGTCGAGACGCCAGAGGCCCTCGATCGGCTTCTCGTCCGGAGCGGCGCCCGCCTCGCCCGGCGGCGGCGCGCTCCGCGGCGCGACGCCCGCGTGGGCGAGGATCGAGCTCGAGAGGAGCGGCAGGCGGACCGTGCCGCCCGGCCCGGCGAGGACGCGGAGCCGGTGACACTCGTTCGCGAGCTCGCGGACGTTCCCCGGCCAGGGATAGGCGAGGAGGAGCTCGCGCGCCCGCGGGTCCGCCGCGACGGGCGCCTCGCCCGGCGGCGCGAGGAACCGGTCGAGGAGCGCGACCACGTCCTCCGGCCGGCCGCGGAGCGGCGGGACGTCGATCCTCACGACCTTGAGCCGGTAGTAGAGGTCGGCGCGGAACGTCCCCTGCGCGACCATCCCCTCGAGGTCGCGGTGAGTGGCCGCGACGACGCGCACGTCCACGGGGATCCGCTCCTCGCCGCCCACGCGCCGGACGGCGCGCTCCTCGAGGACGCGGAGGAGCTTCGCCTGGAGCGCGGGGGAGGTCTCCCCGATCTCGTCGAGGAAGAGCGTCCCGCCGCGCGCCGTCTCGAACAGGCCCGCGTGCGCCTTCGTCGCGCCCGTGAAGGCGCCGGCCTCGTGGCCGAAGAGCTCGCTCTCGAGGAGATGCTCGGCGATCGTCGCGGAGAACTGCGCGGCGAGAGCGCGTGGAGTCCGCGCGCGAGGACCTCCTTCCCGACGCCGGACTCACCGACGAAGAGGACCGTCGCGTCCGCCGGCGCGACCTTCCTCACCGTCGCGATCACCCGCTTCATGACCGCGGAGCGCGCGACGACGCCGGGGAGAGAGTCGGGCTCGGAAGATGCGACCGGCCCCTCGCTCCGCGCGCGGTCGAGCTCGCGCGTGCGGCTCCGGTAACGCTCGGCCAGCTCGGCGCGGAGGCGCTCGATCGTCTCGAGGCGCGCGAGGACCTCGTCGCGGCTCGCGGCGAGCTCGGCGCGGCGTCGCGCGGCCTCGAGGACGACGGCGGCGAAGACGGCGAACGCCTCGAGCGTCGCGAGGTCGCCCGCGTCGAACTGACCCTTCACCCAGCGGTGGTCCACGTAGACGACGCCGAGGGTCCGCCCCATGACCGCGAGCGGCACGCAGAGCACCGAGCGCAGCTCGAGCTCCCGGACCGACGTCGCGTCGAAGGTGCGCTCGTCCGTCTCGGCGTCGTCCACGCAGACGCCGCGCCCGTCGCGCGCGACGCGCTCGACGATCGACCGCGAGACCTTGAACTCGGGCTCCTTGATCGCCTCGCGGTCGAGGTTGCGCGCGGCCGCGACCTGGATCGGCCCCGCCGCCTGCGGCGTCGCGATCACGAAGCCGCGCTCCGCGCCCACGAGCTCGATCGCGCTGTCGAGGATCGAGCCGACGAGCCCCGCGGGGTCGTCGTCGCGCGCGAGCCGCGCCGCGACCGCCTTGAGCTTTTCGAGGACGGTCGACTCGTCGCGCGGGCGCTGCTTCAATTTGCGGGACCGCGGGTAATCTAGCACACTCGCCCGCGTGGGCGCGGTCGGACCCTTCGAGACGGTCGAGAGGCTGGGCGAGGGCGCGAGCGCCGTGGTCTGGCGCGCGTGGCGGCGGAGCGACGGCGCCGAGGTCGCGCTCAAGGTCATGCGCGAGATCAAGGACAAGGACCGCGACCACGCGGCGCGCCGCTTCCTGCGCGAGCTCCGCGCGGGCGCCGCGCTCGACCACCCGAACCTCGCGCGCGTCGTCGCCGTCGAGGCCGACGCGACCCCGGCGTGGATCGCGCTCGAGCTCCTCACGGGCGGCACGCTCAAGGACCGTCTCCAGCGCGA
>CAYYZO010000104.1:12435-13582 GCA_964476185.1 uncultured Myxococcales bacterium | reverse complement strand
GTGCGCTCGAACCTCGCGACGTTCGAGCGGCGCGCGTACCCGCGCTCGTGCCTGAAGGCCGCGGCCGTCGCGGTCACGCTGCTCGCCGACGACGAGCAGCGCGCGTGCTTCGTGCTCACGCGTCGCGCCGCCCGGATGCGCTGGCACAGCCGGCAATGGGCGTTGCCGGGCGGCCGCATCGACCACGGTGAGACCGCGGCGCAGGCCGCGCTGCGGGAACTGTCCGAGGAAGTCGGCCTGGAGCTCGAGACCGACCGCGTGCTCGGCCTGCTCGACGACTACCCGACGCGTTCCGGCTACGTGATCACGCCCGTCGTCGTCTGGGCCAGGCGCGACGCGGTGCTGACGCCGAACCCCGCCGAAGTCTCCGAGGTCTACCGCATCCCCGTCACTGAACTGCTGCACCCGGACGTGCCGCAACTGCGGCGCATCCCCGAGAGTCCGCGCGAGGTCCTGTCGATCCCGCTGATGGGCACGAACGTGCACGCGCCGACCGCGGCCGTGCTGTACCAGCTTCGCGAAGTCGCGATCCGCGGCCGCTCCACCCGCGTCGCCCACTACGAACAGCCGGTCTTCGCCTGGAGCTGACGCCGCGGCGTCGAACGGAGGCGAGGCGCGTGCACCGTCGGCTGCTTCATTCCCTGCTCGACGGCTACGAAGCCTTTTCGGGCGTCGACGCCGAGGCGTGCCGGCGCATCCGCGAGTTCGTGCTTTCGCACGAGGACTGCTTCGAGCGCTCGCTGCTGGTGGGGCACGTGACCGGCTCGGCGTGGATCGTCGACCGCACGCGCACGCGCTGCCTGCTGACGCACCACCGCAAGCTCGACCGCTGGCTGCAGCTCGGCGGGCACGCCGACGGCGAGACGGACGTGCTGGCCGTCGCGATGCGCGAGGCGCGCGAGGAATCCGGCCTCGCGACGCTGCGCCCGGTCGCCACCGCCATCTTCGACTGCGACGTCCACCCGATCCCGGCGCGAAGGGACGAGCCGGAGCACTTCCACTACGACGTCCGCTTCCTGCTCGAAGCCGACCCGTTCGAGCCGCTCGTCGTCAGCGAGGAGTCGAAGGACCTCGCGTGGGTCGCCCTCGACGACGTCGCGCGGCTCGAATCGGACGAGTCGGTGATGCGGATGGTCGCGAAGACCAG
>CAYYZO010000104.1:0-12335 GCA_964476185.1 uncultured Myxococcales bacterium | reverse complement strand
TCAGCGCAGCGCGATCTTGACCGCGCCGTCGGTGCGGCTTCGGAACATGTCGTAGGCCTTCGCGACGTCGGCGAGCGGCAGCTCGTGCGTGAACAGCGGGGTCAGGTCGACGCGGCCGTCGCCGACGAGGCGGAGCAGGTAATCGAGCCGCTTGCGGCCGGTCGGGCACAGCGTCGTCACGAACTGCCGGTGCACGAACGTGCCGTCGAGCGGCACCGTGATGCGGCCCTCGGCGCCGTAGACGCCGACCGACGAGACCGTCCCGCCGAAGCGCGTCACGCGGAAGCAGCCGTCGAGCGTCTCCTGCCTGCCGAGCGCTTCGACGGCGATGTCGACGCCCCGGCCGTTCGTCATCGCGAGGATCTCGTCGGCGGCGGTGGCCGGGGAGACGACGTGGTGGGCGCCGAGCTTCTTCGCGAGCGCGACGCGTTCGGGAATGCCCTCGACGGCGATGATGAGCCCGGCGCCGTACATCTTCGCGGCGGCCGTCACGCAGAGCCCGACCGGCCCCTGCGCGAAGATCGCGACCGACTGGCCTTCCTTCATCCTCGCGCGCTCGATCGCCGCGAAACCGGTCGACATGATGTCGGTCACGAACAGCGCCTCGCGGTCGTCGATCGAGGCCGGGATGATCGCCGACGAGACGTCGGCGCCGTTCAGCAGGAACGCCTCGGACTGGCCGCCGAACAGCAGGTTCATCGGCGCGCCGTGCGTCGTGCAGACCTGCGGCTCGTCGTCCTCGCAGCGCTCGCAGTGGCCGCAGCCGGTCAGGCACGACGCGGCGATGCGGTCGCCGGGTTTCAGCGTCTCCACGCCGTCGCCCACCGCCTCGACGATGCCGACCGCCTCGTGTCCCATCGGCATCCCCGGCGGGATCATCTCGAAGTCGTCGACGATGTGGAGGTCGGAGCCGCAGATCGTGGACAGGGTCGTCCGGACGAGGGCCTGGCCGGGGCCGGGATCGGGAAGGACGACGTCGGCCCAGGCGACCTTGCCGGGGCCTTCCTTGATGCAGGAGCGTACGGTCGGCATGCGCGCATTCTGGTCGCGTGCGGCCTTCACTCAAGCGGAGGTCGCGTGCGACCCGCGCTCGCGCGGAGGCCGCGCCGCCGGCGCTCCGGTCCGCGCGAACGCGGCGTGCGACGGCTCGCCCGCCCGCTGGCAAAGGCGCGCTGCTCTGCCTAAGTTCCGCGGCTGGCCCGCCACAGGTCGCGTTCCCAACTCGTGGCAAGGAACCCCGTATGTCGAACCACGAATCGTCCATGAGGCGGCCGGCCAAGGGGCCGCGCGTCGGGCTGGCCCAGCTTTCGCCGAGCCTCGGCGACCTCGCCGCGAACCTGGAGCGTCATCGCGCGGCCGTCGCGAAGGCGGTCGAGGACGGCTGCGACCTGCTGGTCTTCCCGGAGCTGAGCCTGGCCGGTTACCGGCTGAAGGACTCGGTGCCGGACGTCGCGATCTCGCGCGGCAGCGAGACCTGGACGGAGCTCGAGAAGCTCTCGGAGCAGGTCGCGTTCGTCGTCGGCTTCGTCGAGGAGTCGCCCGACCATCTCTTCTACAACGCCGCGGCCTATTTCGAGGGCGGCAAGTGCCTCGCCGTCCACCGCAAGACCTACCTCCCGACCTACGGCATGTTCGACGAGCAGCGCTATTTCGCGCGCGGCCGCGGCATCGCCGCGTTCGACACGAAGGTCGGCCGCGTCGCGATGCTCGTCTGCGAGGACATGCTGCACCCGAGCGCCGTCACCGTCGCCGCCTGCGACGGCGCGACGATGATCGTCGTCCCGTCGGCGAGCCCCGCCCGCGGCGTCACGAGCGACGCGGAAGCCGATTCGAACGCGCGTTCCTGGGAAGCCTACCTGCAGGTCATGGCGCGATCGTTCGGGCTGTGGGTGGTCTACTGCAACCGCACCGGCGTCGAGGACGGCGTTTCGTTCTGGGGCGGCTCCGAGATCCTCTCGCCGGCCGGCGAGCGCCTCGCGAAGGCCGCGTACTACGACGAGGATACGACGAGCGGCGTGCTCTCCGACGACGCAGTCCGCCGCCGCCGCATCGTCAATCCGCTGGTGCGCGACGAGGACCTCGACCTGACGATCAACGAACTCTCGCGTATTCGCGGTCGCCAGGTCGAGGAGCGCGCGCAGGAGTCGCCTCCGCGACCGCAGCGCAGCCAGGGCGCGCGCGGGCGCGACGAGCGCGACGGAGAGGACGCGCCGCGCCGTTCCGGTCCGCCGCCGCGGTTCCGCGACGATCCGCGCGAGCACCGGCCGTCGTCCGGATTCCGGCCGAAGGGTCCGTACGAGCAGCGCGGCGGCTTCGGTCGCCCGCGATTCGGGCGCGACGACGACGCGCGCGAGGATCGCCCGCGGCCGCGTCGTGACGATGACGTCGGCGATCGTCCGCGTTTCGGCGGCGGGCCGCGCTTCGGTCGCGATCGGGACGAAGGCGGCCAGCAGCGTCCGCGCTTCGGCGGCGCTCCGCGCTTCGGACGGGACCGGGACGAAGGCGGCCAGGATCGCCCGCGCTCCGGAGGCGCTCCGCGCTTCGGACGTGATCGCGACGAGGGTGGCCAGGATCGACCGCGCTTCGGCGGCGCTCCGCGCTTCGGACGCGACCGCGACGAGGGTGGCCAGGATCGACCACGCTTCGGCGGCGCGCCGCGCGGTCGCTTCGGCCGTGAAGAGGAGGGCGGGTTCGGCCCGCCGCGCGGCGACCGCGACAGCTTCGCGCCGCGTCCGCGCGAGCGCCAGCGCCCCGAGCCGGGCCGCAAGCCGTTCGGCAAGCCCGCCGGCGGCTTCAAGCCGGGATTCGGAAAGTCCGGCGCGAAGCCGGGCGGCTTCGCGAAGGGCGGCAAGTTCTCCAAGCCCGCGCGTCCCCGCACGCGCAAGGACGACTGAGTGGCGACGAAGAAGACCAGGCCCGCGCCGGCCGGCGACGCGAAGGCGCCGGGGAAAGCGACGGCTTCGGCAGCGCCGCGCAAGCGCGCCTCGCGCGCGAAAGCCGCCGACGCCGAGCCGGCGAGCCCGGCCGACGTCGAGCCGGTGAAGCCGGCCAGGTCCGGATCGGCGAGCCCGGCCGAATCCGAGCCGGCCAAGCCGCGCGCGACGAAGAAGCGCAAGCCCGCCGGAGCCGCGAAAGAGAGCGCCGCGAAGGACGCCGTCGCATCGGCGCCGGCGCCGCCGGCTGCTGCCGATGGCGACTCGGCCGCGCGACCCGCGAAGAAGACGCGCGCGTCGCGCAAGACCGTCGCCGCCGCTCCCGCCGGGCACGCTGCCGCCGATGCGGAGGCCCCGGCCGTCGCGGGGGCCGCAGCAGCGGCCGAACCGGCAGCCGCCGCCGAAGCCGCGCTCGCGCTGCTGCATCACGCCGGCGCGCCGTTTCCGGACACCGAGTACGCGGTCGTCGAGAAGCTGCTCGTGAACTTCCTGCGCGACGAGGTCCGCAAGGTCGGCGTGAGCCGCGCGGTGCTCGGGCTGTCGGGCGGCGTCGACTCGGCCGTTTCCGCGGCCGTCGCCGCGCGCGCGCTCGGGCCCGCGAACGTGCTCGGCGTGATGATGCCGTACCATTCGTCGAGCCCCGAGAGCCTCGGCGACGCGCGCGAGGTCGCGGAGTCGCTCGGGATCGAGCCCCTCGTCGTCGACATCTCCGGGCAGGTCGACGCGTACTTCGAGCGCTTCCCGGACGCGTCGCGCCTCCGGCGCGGCAACAAGATGGCGCGCGAGCGCATGACGATCCTGTACGACCAGTCCGCCGCCCGGAGCGCGCTGGTCATCGGGACGTCGAACAAGACCGAGCTGCTGCTCGGCTACGGCACGCTCTACGGCGACATGGCCTCGGCGCTGAACCCGATCGGCGATCTCTACAAGACGCAGGTCTGGGGCCTCGCGCGGCACCTCGGCCTGCCGGCGTCCGTGATCGAGAAGGCGCCGACGGCGGACCTGTGGACGGGACAGACCGACGAGCACGAGCTCGGCTTCTCGTACCACGATGTCGACCGGCTGCTGTATCGCATGATCGACGAGCGCTGCAGCACGGACGAGCTCGAGCGCCTCGGGTTCGAGCGCGGGTTCGTCGAGCGCATCCAGCGCATGGTTCGCTCGTCGCAGTTCAAGCGCCGCCTCCCGGTGATCGCGAAGCTGTCGGCGCGCAGCATCGACACCGACTTCCGCTACTCGCGCGACTGGGGTCTCTGAGGCGATGGCGGGCCGGTTGTTCGTCGTCGCGACGCCGATCGGCAACCTGGGCGACCTCTCGCCGCGCGCCGCCGAGGTGCTCGCGACGGTCGACGTCGTCGCCGCCGAGGACACGCGCGTCACCGGCAAGCTGATCGCGCTCGTCGGCGCGAAGGACCGCGCCAGGCCTGCGCGCATGGTCAGCTATCGCGAGCAGACCGAACATCGCCTCTCGGGCGAGCTGGTCGAGCGCATGCTCGCCGGCGAGACCGTCGCGCTCGTCTCGGACGCCGGCACGCCGACGATCTCGGATCCGGGCTATCGCCTGGTGCGCGCGGCGGCCGAGGCCGGCCTCGAGGTCGTCGCGGTGCCCGGGCCGTCGGCCGTCGTCGCGCTGCTCTCGGTCAGCGGTCTCCCGACCGACCGGTTCCGCTTCGAAGGCTTCCCGCCGCCGCGCGCGTCGGCGCGCCGCCGCTTCCTCGAGGGCCTGCGCGGCGCCGGCACGACGGTGGTGTTCTACGAGTCGCCGCATCGCGTGGTCGCGTTCCTGCACGAGGTCGCCGACGCGCTCGGCGACCCCGAGGTCGCCGCCGGCCGCGAACTGACGAAGATGCACGAGGAGGTGCTGCGCGGGAGCGCGTCGGCCGTGGCCGCGCGCCTGTCGGAACGCGAACCGCGCGGCGAGTTCGTGCTCGCGGTGCGGGTCGAGCACGACGCCGAGGAACTCGTCGGCCACGCGCTCGTGCGCGAGGTCGAGGCCCTCGCCGCCGGGGGGCTGTCGGCGAAGGAGATCGCCGCGCGGCTGAAGAGCCGGGGCGCGCACCGCCGCGACGTCTACGCGGTGCTGAGGCGGGACGCGACGGGGCCGCGGGTCGTGCCGGGCGCGGCGCTCGATCCGGAGGACGACGACGGCTTGCCCGAAGACTCGCCCGAAGACTCGCCCGAAGACTCGCTCGAAGACTCGCTCGAAGACGAGGCCGAAGACGAGGCCGAAGACCGGTGATCCGCCGCGGCCGGCCAGTGCCCGCGGGTCAGGTTCCGAGCGCGCCGCGGGCGCGCTCGAGGCTCGAGCGAAAGCACGCGAGATAGCTGCCGAGCAGCCGGCCGACGATCTCGTCCGCGAGGGCGGCGTTGTAGGTGTGGCTCGAAAGGTTCCTGTCGCGCAGCATCTGCGCCCAGGCCTCGCTTTCTTCGTTCGCGATGAGGTGGAGCTTGAGTCCCGCGATGAGCGCCTCTCGCGGAGAGGCCGCCTCGAGTCCCGCGTCCGGGGCGAGCTTCTGGAACAGCCTCCAGAACAACTCGAAGGTGAACTCGAAGGCCTGGATCAGGCCCGCCTTGTCACGACGATGAACGACGGGCAGCGCCACATAGCTCTCGAGTTCCGCCATCGCGCGCTCGAGGTTGGCCAGCGCTCGGGATCGATCAGCCACGGAGAAGCTTGCCCTCCCGCAGGATTCGCTCGCGCAACTCCGGCGCAGCGGTCGACAGGTCGACAAGGTCGAGGTCCAGCAGAACCGGGGCCTCGTCGCGCGCGGCGTTGACGAAGCGCGCCCAGGCAGCGGGCGGGGAGTCGTGCTCGAACGCGAGGTCGAGATCGGAGTCGCTGCGGGCGTCGCCGCGTGCCCGCGATCCGAACAGGAAGACCCGGCGCAGGGCGAGCGCGTCTTCCGCTTGATGCAGGAGTTCCGCCAGGCCGGCGACCGCGGTCGTATCCTCGCGCGGCGGCGTCGTCTCTCGGGCACTGGTCGAAGCGGCCATGAGGCCACCATACGCCCGGGCACCGGGTCGCGCCATCACCCGCCGTCGCGGCCGGCAGGCCGAGATGCTCGCGGCACCGATCCGGCGTCCGTGAATAAACGGTTCCGATCCTGCGTCGTCGTGGAATCTTTTGCCTCTCCGACAAGGCCGGCGTACGTACGCGGATCGTGACCCGGCAGCGAAGACACGCGAGGACCGAATGGCTCCTCGGGATCGGCGCCGCGCTCGGCGCGCTGGCGCTGGTCGTCGCGCCGGTGCTGCTCGGCGGCGCCCGGCTTTCGGATCGCGGATCGCACTCCCCGGTCCTCGGGTCGCAGGCGGCGGTGGCCGCCGACCTCTACCTCGAGGTTCCCGTCGACCCCGAATCGAGCGACGGATTCGAGCCGATCGTCGCCTCGTTCCGCACGCCGCTGCCGGCAGCCGCCGGCGCGTTCCGCGTCACGTTCGCCGATCGAACGACGTTCGGATCATCCGAACACCCCGCCGTCCCTCCGCTCCGCGGTCCGCCCCTGGCCTGACCGTCCGTCACCGTATTCTCCAGTCGTAGCTGGCCGGGACGCATCGCGTCCCGGCGTTCTGTCATCGCGTTCCCGCGCCAGCGGGAGGGAGGGGGGACGTCCGCGTCTCCTGAGGAGTATCGTCCGCATGTCGATGTTCGATTGTCCGTCCGGGGCGCGCAGTCCCGGCCCTGGGGGTCTGTTGGCCGTTTCTCTGGTGGTCGCCGTGGCCGCCTCCTGGATGGCGGGGTGCGCGGTCGAGCACCACGAGGCGCCGGAGCGCGGCAAATTCGCGGTCACCAGCCCGCTGCGCAAGGGCACCGAGCTCACGAGGGAATACGTCGCCCAGATCCGGGCGATCCAGCACATCGAGTTGCGCGCGCTCGAGCGCGGTTACCTCACCGAGATCTTCGTCGACGAGGGGCAGCACGTCGAGAAGGGCCAGAAGATGTTCCAGATCATGCCGCTGATCTACCAGGCCGAGCTCGAGAAAGCGGAGGCCGAGGCGCAGCTGACCCAGATCGAGTACCAGAACACGAAGACGCTGGCCGATCGCAAGGTCGTCTCGTCCCAGGAGCTCGCGCTGGCCAGGGCCAAGGTCGACAAGGCCAGGGCCGAGCTCGACCTCGCGAAGGCGCACCGTTCGCTGACCGAGATCCGGGCCCCGTTCGACGGGATCATGGGCCGTTTCCAGGTCCGCCTCGGCAGCCTCGTCGACGAGGGCGACCTGCTGACGACGCTGGCCGACAACAGCACGGTGTGGGTCTACTTCAACGTCACCGAGGCCGAGTACCTCGACTACAAGTCGCGGTCCGAGGCCGAGCGGTCGCGCCCGGTCAAGCTCGTGATGGCGAACGGCCAGGTCTTCGACCGGCCCGGGAAGATCGAGACGATCGAGGCCGACTTCAACAACGAGACCGGCAACATCGCGTTCCGCGCGGCGTTCCCGAACCCCGGCGCGCTGTTGCGCCACGGCGAGACCGGCAAGGTCGTCATGACGGTGCCGGTCGACGACGCGCTGCTGATCCCGCAGAAGGCGACGTTCGAGATCCTCGACCGCCGCTACGTCTACGTGCTCGACGACGAGAACGTCGTCCGGTCGCGTCCGATCCGGGTCACGGCGGAAGTTCCCCACGTGTTCGTCCTCGACGGCGGGCTCGACGTGAAGGACAGGATCCTCCTCGAGGGGCTGCGCAAGGTGACGGACGGCGACGAGGTCGAACCCGCGTTCGAGAGGCCCGAGGACGTCCTCGCGCACCTCGACCTCCCGGCGGAATGAGCGGAGCCGGGAGGGAGCGTCACCATGATCGCCAGTTTCATCCGTCGTCCCGTCCTCGCGATCGCTCTGTCGATCGCCACCATGTTCCTCGGCGTGCTCGCGATGCGGGTGCTGCCGATGTCGCAGTTCCCGGAGATCTCGCCGCCCCGCGTGATCGTCACGATCGCGTTCCCCGGGGCGAGCGCCGACGTGCTCGTCCAGTCCACGCTGATCCCGCTCGAACGGTCCATCAACGGCGTCGAGGGGATGAAGTACATCATCTCCGACGCGACCAGCGCCGGTGAGGCGACCATCCAGGTCATCTTCGACCTGGGCACGGACCCGGACCGCGCGGTCGTCAACGTCAAGAACCGGGTCGACCAGGTCCTGAACCGCCTCCCCCCGCTCGTCCAGCTCGAGGGCGTCGTCGTGCAGCGCGTGCAGCCCAGCATGCTGATGTACGTGAACCTCTACAGCACGGACGAGACCGTCGACGAGAAGTTCCTCTACAACTTCGCGAACGTGAACCTGCTGCCGGAGATCCAGCGCATCCACGGCATCAGCAGCACGCAGATCCTCGGCAGCCGCCAGTACGCGATGCGCATCTGGCTGAACCCCGACCGGATGCGGGCCTACAGCGTCTCGGCGGACGAGGTGCTGGAGGCGGTCAACGAGCAGAGCGTGATCGGACGGCCGGGGCGCACCGGGCTGGCGTCGGGCAAGCAGTCGCAGGACCTCGAGTACGTCTTCATCTACGAGGGGCGCTACAACAAGCCAGAGCAGTACGAGAACATCATCATCCGGGCGAACCCGGACGGGCAGTTCCTGCGCGTCAAGGACGTCGCCACCGTCGAGCTCGGGAGCGAGTTCTTCGACATCTACTCGAACCTCGACGGGCGACCGTCCGCCGCGATCGTGCTGAAGCAGTCCTACGGCAGCAACGCGACCGAGGTCATCGAGCACGTCAAGGAGAAGCTCGCCGAGCTGAAGGAAACCACTTTCCCGGCCGGGATGCAGTACGAGATCAGCTACGACGTGTCGACGTTCCTCGACGCGTCGATCGAGCAGGTCCTGCACACCCTGGCCGAGGCGTTCGTGCTCGTGGCCCTCGTCGTGTTCGTGTTCCTCGGGGACTGGCGCTCGACGCTGATCCCGACGCTGGCCGTGCCCGTGTCGCTGATCGGGGCGTTCGTCGCGATGCAGGCGTTCGGGCTGACGATCAACCTGATCACGCTGTTCGCGCTCGTGCTCGCGATCGGGATCGTCGTCGACAACGCGATCGTGGTGGTGGAGGCCGTCCACGCGAGGATGGCCGAGGACGGCCTGCAACCTTTCGGGGCGGTCAAGGTGGTGCTCGGCGAGATCGCCGGCGCCGTCATCGCGATCACGCTGCTGATGACGGCGGTGTTCGTGCCGGTGGCGTTCATGACCGGGCCGGTCGGGATCTTCTACCGGCAGTTCTCGATCACGATGGCGGCCTCGATCGTGCTGTCCGGGATCGTCGCGCTGACGCTGACGCCGGTCCTGTGCGCGATGATCCTCAAGAACCACAACGGCCACGCGCAGAGCCACAACCCGGTCACGATGGCGCTCGAGGCGTTCAACCGGGCTTTCGGGAAGGCGACCGACCGGTACGTGGCGCTGCTGGAGCGGATCGTGGACCGCAGGGCCGTCACCATCGGCGCGCTCGTGCTGTTCGCGGTCGGGATCTACGTGGCCGACCAGGTGCTCCCGGCGGGCTTCGTGCCGAACGAGGACCAGGGGATGATCTACGCGATCATCCAGACGCCTCCCGGCGCGACGCTCGAGCGGACCAACGAGGTTTCCCGGCAGCTGCAGGGCATCGCGAAGGGCGTCGACGGCGTGGCCTCCGTGTCGTCGCTGGCCGGCTACGAGATCCTGACCGAAGGTCGCGGGTCGAACGCGGGCACCTGCCTGATCAACCTGAAGAACTGGTCGGAGCGCGAGCACTCGGTGCACGAGATCATCGAGGAGCTCGAGGAGAAGTCGCGCGACATCGGCGCGATCGTCGAGTTCTTCGAGCCGCCGGCGGTTCCCGGCTACGGCGCCGCGGGAGGCTTCTCGCTGCGCCTCCTCGACAAGACCAACGACACCGACTACCGGGAGTTCGACCGCGTCAACCAGGAGTTCATGGACGCGCTGCGCGCGCGCAAGGAGCTTACCGGCCTCTTCACGTTCTTCGCCGCGAACTATCCCCAATACGAGATGGTCATCGACAACGACCTGGCCATGCAGAAGGGGGTCTCGATCGGCAAGGCGATGGAGAACCTCGACATCCTGATCGGCAGCACCTACGAGCAGGGGTTCATCCGCTTCGGCCGGTTCTTCAAGGTCTACACGCAGGCCGCGCCGGAGTTCCGGCGCCTGCCGTCCGACCTGATGAACCTGTACGTCAAGAACGACCACGGCGAGATGGTGCCGTACTCGGCGTTCATGACGCTGAAGAAGACGCAGGGGCCGAACGAGGTCACGCGCTACGACCTCTACAACTCGTCGGCGATCCGCGGCGGACCGGCACCCGGTTTCACCACCGGCGACGCGATCGAGGCGGTGCGCGAAGTCGCCGCGGCGACGCTGCCGCGCGGCTACGACATCGCGTGGGAAGGACTCTCGTTCGACGAGGCGGCGCGCGGCAACGAGGCGTTGTCGATCTTCCTCGTCGTGCTGGCGTTCGCGTACCTGGTGCTCGCGGGACAGTACGAGAGCTTCCTGCTGCCGCTCGCGGTCGTGCTCTCGTTGCCGGCCGGGGTCTTCGGCTCGTTCGTGCTGCTCAAGGCGATGGGCCTCGCCAACGACATCTACGCGCAGGTCGGGCTGGTCATGCTGGTCGGCCTGCTCGGCAAGAACGCCGTGCTGATCGTCGAGTTCGCGGTGCAGAAGCACCACCAGGGCATGTCGGTCCGGGACGCGGCGATCGAGGGCGCGAGGGTGCGCTTCCGGCCCATCCTGATGACCTCGTTCGCGTTCATCGCCGGACTCGTCCCGCTCGTGATCGCGACCGGTCCGGGCGCCGTCGGCAACCGGACGATCGGCGCGTCGTCGCTCGGCGGCATGCTGTTCGGCACCGTCTTCGGCGTCGTGCTGGTGCCGGGCCTGTACTTCATCTTCGGCTCGCTCGCGGAGGGCAGGAACCTGATCCGCGACGAAGAGGACACCTCGGTCACGGAGGAGGTCGCCCACCATGTCTAGATCGACTCCCCTCGTACGGCTCGCGGCGCTGCTCGGCGCCTGCGCGCTCGTCTCGGGCTGCGTGCCCTCGCTCAGCCAGAATCCCCCGCGCGACGCGAAGGTCGCGCTGCCGGCCTCCTGGGGCGCGGCGTCCGGAACGGACCGGCCTGCGGCGCTCGAGGTGACGAGCTCCGGCCAGCTCGAGTGGGACAGGTTCTTCTCGGACCCGGACCTTCGCGCGCTGATCGAGGCCGCGCTCTCGAACAACCAGGAGCTCAACATCGGGTTCCAGGAGATCATCGTCGCGCAGAGCGAGGTCATGGCGAGGCGTGGCGAGTACCTGCCGAAGGTCGAGGCGCGGATCGGCGCCGGCCTCGAGAAGGTCGGCGAGCACACGAGCCAGGGCGTCAGCGACGACGTGCACGGCGTCGACGAGAACCTCCAGGACTACGCGTTCGGCTTCACCGCCTCCTGGGAGGTCGACGTCTGGAAGAAGCTTCGCAATGCCGCCGAGGCCGCCAACCACCGCTACCTGTCGAGCATCGAGGGTCGGCACTTCATGGTCACGCGGGTCGTCGCCGAGATCGCGACCGCGTACTACGAGTTGATGGCGCTCGACAACCAGGTCGAGGTGCTGAAGCGCAACATCGAGATCCAGAAGGACGCGCTCGACGTCGTGCGGCTGCAGAAGGACGCCGCGCAGGTCACGCTGCTCGCGGTGCAGCGCTTCGAAGCCGAGGTGCTCAAGAACCGGAGCCGGCTGTTCGACCTCGAGCAGCAGCGCGTCGAGACGGAGAACGAGATCAACTTCCTCGTCGGGCGCTACCCGCAGTCGGTCCAGCGTGACTCGCGCCGTTTCGCGAGCCCGCTCGCGAACGTCGTCGAGGCGGGAGTCCCGGCGCAGCTGCTGGAGAACCGGCCCGACCTGAAGCAGGCCGAGCAGGAGCTCGCTGCGGCCAGGCTCGACGTCGCCGCCGCTCGGGCGAGCTTCTATCCCCGCCTCAGCCTCGAGGGCGCCGTCGGCTACGAGTCGTTCGATATCGGGAAAATCGTGATGACCCCCGAGTCGCTCGCGTACTCGGTGGCGGCCAACCTCGCGGCGCCGATCCTGAACCGCAAGGCGATCCAGGCCGAGTACTACGCGGCGAACGCCGAACAGATCCGCGCGGCGTACCACTACGAGCAGGCGGCGCTGCGCGGGTTCACCGAGGTCGTGAACCTGCTCGCGATGCTGAAGAACCTGGGACAGGGGTACGAACTGCAGAAGCGCCAGGTCGGCCTGCTCGAGGAGGCGATCGACGCGTCGGGCGTGCTCTTCCAGTCGGCGCGCGCGGACTACATGGAGGTGCTGCTCACGCGCCGGGACGCGCTCGACGCGGAGATGGAGCTGATCGAAACCCGCAGCCGCCAGCTGCGCGCGAACGTGGCGCTGTACCAGGCTCTCGGGGGCGGGTGGCGGCAGGA
>CAYYZO010000103.1:8260-14293 GCA_964476185.1 uncultured Myxococcales bacterium | reverse complement strand
GCACGGAAGCCAGGCCGGCTTCGGTGCGTCCGGGGTTGATCACATCCTGTCTCCTTCGTTCATGCAGTGCAGCGGCGCGTCCGTCCGTGCGCCGCGGGTTTCCGGCGATCTTCTTTTCTCCTGTTCCACGGTGGCGGCGTCGAAACGAACCCGAATCGAGATCCGCGACTTCCGTCGTGACCCGTCGTGACCCGTCGTGGCCGTCGTGGCCGTCGTGGCCGTCGATCGCCGTGGCCATGGCGTGAGCACGCCCGCCGCGGTACGCTGTGGCCCAACCGGACGGCTGGTCGCCCACGGTTCCGGGTGCGCATGCCCCGGGGCCAGTGCTTTGACCGACCGACTCCCGGAGGACCACGGGGTACCTGAAATGCATGGGGTGCTTCGGCGGCGGCGCAATGGGCGCCGGAACCGCCAGGAACCATGCAACGGGGTGACCATGCGTCCAGCAATGGCGGCTTTCGCCGCGCTTTTGTTCGTTTCGGTGACGACGACGGTCGTGGCTGGTGAGTCCGAGCCGCTCTGCGGCGACGTCAACAACAGCAGCACGATCACCACGTCCGACGCGCTGCTCGTGCTCAAGAAGAGCGTCGCGCAGCCCATCACGCTCAGCTGCGCGGCCTACGACGGCCGGTTCGCCGGCTGCCAGGCTTCCCTCTTCAACGCGACCGGCAACCTCGGGATCTGCCAGACCAGCCTCGATGCGTGCGAAGCGGCTCCGGTTTGCGGCAATTCCATCCTCGAAGAGGGGGAACAGTGCGAAGTCGAGGACCTCGACGGCGGAACCTGCCAGCAGCGGGGCTACGCCGGCGGGACGCTGGCCTGCGGCGCGGGCTGCCTGTTCGACAAGAGCGGGTGCTACGATTTCCGCTTCGACGTCTCGGGAGACACCATCGTCGATCACGCGACAGGGCTCGAGTGGGAGAAGAAGACCACAGAGCCGTCGAGCGGCGCGAACTTCGACGACCCCCACGACGTCGACAACACGTACCAGTGGTGCGCCGGGCTGTACCCGGAGTGTACCAATCCCGCCAACCCTTTCGACGGCTCTGCCGCCGTCGACTTCCTGAACAAGCTGAACGGTGGCCTCGGCTCCAAGACCTGCTACGCCGGCCACTGCGACTGGCGTCTGCCGACCGTCGAGGAACTCGAAGGCCTTCCGATGCCGATCGGGCCGGACTTCCAACCGGACGCGGCCAGTGCCAACTGGTCGGCGACCACCGTCGCAGCCGAGCCGGAGAAGGCGATCCTGGTCGCCAGGTTCGTCGGCGGCACCGGCGAGGCCCACAAGTCCATCGAGCTCTCGGTCCGCGCGGTACGCACCGCGCGGTGACGTGCGTACCCGGAGCCGCGAAACGAAGGCCGTCGCCGCCCGTCGGCGCCTACTCCCGCAATCGATGAAGGAGGGACTCCATGACTCGACTCTTCCTGGCGGCATCCGCCCTGCTCTGGGCGCTTTATGGGGTCTACTGCTTCGCCGATCCGGCGTCGCTGGCAGGCGCCGCGGGAGTCACGGCGACGACGGCGACGGGCACGATCGAACTCCGCGCCATGTACGGAGGTCTCCAGGCTGCTCTCGGACTGTTGGCCGGCGCGGCTTGCTGGCGTCCCTCGCTGGTGCGCCCGGCCCTGCTGGCGCTGGCGTTCGTCGCCGCGGGATTGTTCACGGCACGCCTGTTGGCGGCCGTCGTCGCGGCCGAGTTCTCTGCCTACACGGTGATGGCGCTGACCATCGAGATCGTCACGTGGATGTTCGCGTCGCGTCTGCTGCAATCCGCCGGCGGCAACACCGACGCGGCGCAGGGGCGGTGAAGACCGTCTGACCGCGAAGGGCGATCGGACCCCGACTACGCACGCGTCGACGACGGCGGCAGCTTGGGCTCGAGCGCTGCGAACACCCGCGACTGGATGTACTGCGCGATGTCCTCGAGCACGAAGGAAACCGGATTGCCCGCCGGCGGGCTCGGAGGGTCGCGCAGGGCGACGTCCAGCGAAGCCGTGACTCCCCCCATCACCCTCTGTTCGGTGCCCGCCGGCAGCAGCGGAAGCCTGGCGATCGGCCCGCGGCCCTTCGGCGGGGGACCGGTGCGAAACCACACGCCGGCCGGATCGAAGCCGTCCGGCAGGATGGACTCGACCGACCAGCGGCCCACGACCGTGCAGACGACTGCCAGCGACCGGCGCCGGTCGGTGTTCGACAGCTCGTCGAGCTGCCAAAGCAGATCCCATTCCGGGCCCTTGTCGGGGCGCGTGTAACAAGGCTGCAGTCGTTGCAGGATCGCACCGACCTCCGAACCCACCAGCGCGAGCAGGTCCGCGGTCGCGGCGCGGAAGGCGCCTTCGTTCGTGTAGACGGGGAACCTGACGCTCTCCTCCTGCTTCCGGGACAGGGTTCCGGAGAACGCCACGGCCAGTTCGAGCGCAAGATGATCCAGGCTCGCACGAAGGTTGTGAACGATGTCGCCGATCAGCGGCGAGAACCTCTGCAGGCCGATCGGCGTGTTCTCGAAATAGAAGATCTGGTAGCGAGGGTCTTCGCCGTCCGGCTCGCCGAAAACCGCCTTGCCGGCCTCCTGCCTCCATTCCTCGAGGCGTTCCCCGAGGTCCTCCAGGAGTTCCTGCGCTCGATGGAACTTGACGAGGTGACTGCGCTTTTCGGCCATGCGGCAGAGGATACGGTCGATTCGTGCCCGGCGCCACGTCACGAAGGGGACCGGGTCCCGGACGACTCGGCGATTCATCGCCCTCGCGATCGTCCTGGGCGGCAGCGGGCGGTTGGCGCTCCCGGGCTTCGCGCGGTCGGCGGTTCCGGGGGCTGGCGGCCGGAACGAACGTCGACGGACCCGCACTTCGGCGGGAATGGGCGGCGACCTTCCGAATCGTTACGGCCGGTACTTCGAGGTCGATGGCCTTGATCACGGAATCGGTCATGCCCGCAGCGAGGCATGCTCGCCGATCGGCGTCCAGCGCGCCGGCCGTCATGGCTGCGATGATGGCCTGCGTTCGGAATCGGTGTTCGCCTGGATCGTCCGCGTCCGGCTCGCCGTCGCTCTACGCTACCTGCGCGCCCAGCCGCTGGCCGGGGGAGGCTGTCGTCGAAGAGCCACCGCCCGGCACAAGGTGGTGCCCGGTCCGCCCGGTCTTGTCGGAGTTCCGCTGTTCCAGTAGAGATTTCTCACGGAAACGATCCGTCCGTACGCTCCGACGGTCTTTCGGCATGTCGCCGACCACCCCCGCGCCGGCAAGGACCCGAGCTGCGCGGCGATTGGGATGTCCCTCCGGGTCCCATACTCGAGGAGTTCTTGTGAACCGAACCTGCACGGCAACGTTGGCCTTCGCGGCCATTCTTTCCACCACTCTCTTCTTCGCACCGCCTGCCGTGGCCCAAGTGGAGGAGACCGACGCGATCTCCTGCGTCAAGTCCAAGGACCTGAACAAGATCGTCGCCGGTTCGGTGACGTTGGACCTGCTCCTTAGCGTGGAGATCCCTGGATGCACTTTGATGAAGCTGTCGTCCATGTGTTACCCGACCTCGATCAACTCTGGGGACGACGCCCGGGGTGGCGCACTGCCCGCCTTCGGCTACGCGTGCTTCAAGGCGAAGTGCACGGGGACGGTCCCCAACGAGGGAACCGTCACGACTCAGTTCGGGTCCCTTCAGTTCCGAAACGACCTGATCAAGGGGACGAAGCTGGTCTGCGTTCCCTATTCGGGCTGAAGCAGGGCACGCAAGTCCGTCTTGTTCGAGCAGTCTCAGGGCGCTTCCGTTCCCGGATGATCGGGGTTGGCAGTGCCCCGAGCTGGATCGGAAGTATCGGCGCAGCGGCTTCCCAGATGCACTTCGCGGCAGACCGGCCACGCGCGGGAACTCGCTAGGAACCTTCGACGAAGGCGCGTGTTCTTGCTGGTCACGGCTGTGGAGAAGGCACGAACGGCGGGGACCCGAGGGGTAAGTTCACACAAAGGGTGTGCGTTCAGCCGGTGGGCGCAACTGAACTTCGCAGGCTGTCTGCCGGCGGGGGCGCCGCCGACGGACGCTGCCCGGCCTGACGATTCGGCGCCGGCTTTCAAAGACGGCTATCCTGTCCTCTGTTCAGGAGTGACGGAACCGCCGGTAGCCGATGCGATCCTCATCGAAGGCGCGTTCGCGATTCTCGTCCGAGCCGGAAACTTTCGGGCTGCGTGCCCCCAGGAGGACAGACTGCATGAGCGATGATCGCTTCGTCGATGAGTATGGATTCAGGGGGCCCCTCCCGGTCACGAGCACTCAACGCCTGATCCCGAAGGATGGATTCCCGCCGGGCCTTCCCATCGGGCAACCCGCACCGGACTTCCAGCTGCCGAACTCCCACGGGGAGATGGTTTCCTTTCATTCGGATCGAGCCGGATGCCGCGCGGCAGTGCTTTTCTTCCGGTCGGCCGGGTGGTGACCGCCTTGCCTGACGCAGCTCGGCGAGTTGCAAAACGGTCTTGGCAAGCTGCGTGACGCCGGCATCAAGCTCTACGCGATCAGTTACGATGATGCCGAGGCGCTCGCGGCCTATCGACAGGCGGCCGGCACCAGGTTCACGCTGCTCTCTGACGTCGATTCCGAAGTGATTCGTCGCTACGGTGTCTTGAATACGTTGATTGCAGCGGACGAAGTGCCGTTCTACGGAATTCCGTTTCCGGGCTTCTTTCTCGTGGACGAAGGCGGAATCATCGCCGACAAGCTCTTCAATCCACACCTGGCCAATCGCGACGGCGTGGAAGCCATCGTGGACCGGTTTGCCGGCCGCATAGAGCCGGGTGGGGGACGAGCCCACCGCTCGCTTTACCGAGGACGACGGTGTCGAGGTCACGGCCTTCCTGCGCGGAGGCGGCGGAGTGCTGCGGATCGGACCCCGGCTGCGGCTCGTCGTGCGGTTCTCGTTGCCGCCGGGACTCCACATCTACGGAGAGCCGGTACCCGACGGCATGATCGCGACCAGCGTCGAGGTTGAAGGACCCGAAGGGTTTCGCTGCGAGGCGATCGAGCGTCCGCCGACGGAGCCTTTCCGGCTGCCGGGCGTCGAGGCGACGATGCACGTCTGGGAGGGGGTCGTCGATTTCGTGATCCCCGTTTTCGGCAACAGCGACCTCGCCAGGTTTCTTCGTCACGATCCGTCTCCATCGATCGCACTCGACATCCGTGTCCGCCACCAGGCCTGTGATGACGCCCAGTGCTTCATCCCCAGAACCCGGACGATCGAACTGAAGGTGCCGGTTGGCGCCGGTACGATGCCGGGCTTCGAGGTGATGAAGGCCATGGGCGGAGACACCATCGACATGGATTCCGAGCAACATATGCAGCGGTTGGTGGCGCGGCTGGCTGCTCGCACTCCGACCAGGCGTTGAATCGGGCCAGACTCCGATCCGACTCCGGCGGCCTGTCGGACGGCCAGTCGACGAGGAGAGGTCGCCCGCTACGGGGTGCTGCTTCGGTCGCTGCCGAAGTCGAGCCTGCGGGGGATCGTCTGGACGTCGTCCGGGGTACGAACGACCACCAGTCCGTTGGCGAAATGCAAATCGACTCCGCTGTCGATGGCCGCCTCCAGTATCGATCGCCTTCAGGCTGGATCGTCCGGCAACGCATGGATGCTCAGCTTGACGATCCCGTATGGACGATTGCGGACGATGAAATGCCTTAGGGCGGTAAGCCAGTCGAGACACTCGTTCTCGCACCGGTAGTCCGCGAATGGCTTGGTGCGTCTCGGAGTTTTCCGAGGGCGGAATCCGACGAACCTGAAGCGAGAATCGACGCTTGTTCGATACCGGTGCGGGAACGCCCGGTGCTACAAGCCGCGCTGACCCGAAGGGTACCCCCCGAAGCTGATCTCACGAGATCCCGGCACGACCGAGGATGCCGGGCACGCGCGCGAGACCTTGGCCGGCGGCAGGCTCTTCGACCACACAACGAAGAGGGTGGATCACTTGATGAGAAGAGATGTGTTGAACCGAATCGTGGTCGCCGCGGCGGCGACCATCGTGCTTGACCTCGCGGGGCCGGCGAGCGCC
>CAYYZO010000103.1:6609-8160 GCA_964476185.1 uncultured Myxococcales bacterium | reverse complement strand
GAGGAATTGCTGCCCGCGACTGCGACGGTCGCCGTCCTCGTTAGTGTGAAGCGGACCACCTCTTGTGGGACGACGAACAGGCGTGCGAGGGAGAGTGCCTCGAGAAAAGCGACGATCCCGCTCGGCGAGTGACAGGAGTCACGCGGCGGGAAGCCGCGACGTGCGATAACTCCGATGCGACGATGCCCCTGCTGCCGGGATCCCCGATGACGGTGACCTCCCTGAAGCACGTCGTCCCAAGGAGACCCTGCCATGACCGAACACACTCAGGTTGCGAGGACCAGGAACCGCCGGCTTCGAGTCCCTTCTCGTCTCGCGCTTCTCCGGCAACTCGCGTGCATCGGTGCTCTGGGCCTTGCGATGGACGCACAAGCCGCGCCGGAGTACGCGATGGTGGCCAATCACGGATCGGACTCGGTGACGGTGTTCGACATGACCTCGGACACCGTCGTCGGCAGCGTGCCGGCCGGGAGCGGGGATATTCTCGACTGCTCCGTGCCGATCCCCGGAACCCGGGGTTACGTCGGGAACTTCGCCAACGGCATCGTCGTCGTCGATCTCGCGGCGGCGGCGCTCTCGTCGGGCACCAACCCGATCCCGTCGAGCATCGCGACGGAGGACACCTCGACCACAGCGGACGGACGCTTTCTCGTGAGCTGCGACGGCGGTGGGTCGTCGCCGGTTTCGGTGATGGATACCGTCTCGAGGGCGGAAGTCGCCACGTTCCCGATTCCCGGGGGCTGCCAGTCGGTGGAGGTCTGCAGCGACGGTTCGGTGCTGGCCGGGAGCTACGATGGCAGCGGACTTCACCGCCTGACCATCGACGGGGCGGGCACGCTCAGCGATAGCGGGCAAGTCCTGGCGATGGGGTCGCTCTTCAACTCGGCCTGCGGACTCGGGGCGACGACCGGGCTTGCGTTGAGCGGGGCCGGTACCCTTCAGTCGTTCTCGATCTCGGGAATGGTCCCGCTTCAGACGCGCACGGTCGCCGGGGGCGGGTACACGGTGGTGGTCAGTCAGAACGGTACGAGGATCGCCGTCCGGACCGGATCTGACGTTCAACTGTATACGTACGACTCGGGAACCGGCGCGATCGGCGCCTCACCGTCCCTCACCATCCCCGCGGCGTCGCTGATCGACTATTTCGGCGTGGACCAGCTCGCCTTCAATCGCGCCGCCAGCAAGGTCTACGTCTCCGAGCCCTCCTCCGTGAAAGTTTACGACACGACGTCCGGTGCGCTGGTCGCGACGATCACCGATCCCGCGATCGTCGAAGCGACGGGGATCTGCACGCTTTCCGGCTGCGATGCCAGCCAGGGGGATCCGGACGGAGACCTGGTCTACGGCGTGTGCGACAACTGTCCGTCGAGCGCGAATCCCGGTCAGGCCGACTGCGACAGCGACGGTGTCGGGGACGCGTGCGATCCCGACGCTTCGGATGTCGACGGCGACGGCATCGACGACGACTGCGACAACTGTGCCTCGCTGGCGAACGCCGGCCAGGAAGACACTTGTCCGGCGACGGCGGCGGGCGATGCCTGCGACAGCGAC
>CAYYZO010000103.1:0-6509 GCA_964476185.1 uncultured Myxococcales bacterium | reverse complement strand
GCGGGAGACCCGTTGTGCGGGTACGGTTCCCAGGTGCCGAGGAGCATCATCCAGAACGACGATCTCCTGTGCGCGAGGATCACCGGGTCGGGGACGCGGTTCCCCGTCGACCTCGCCTCGCACCGGTCCGGCGGCGGGAGCTGTTTCGATGCCGACGGCGGCGCCAGTTGCACCGCGTCGGGCGGCTACAGCTCGTACCTGCGCGGCGACGGGGTCGGGGATGCGTGCGACTCCTGCGCGGGCGACGGCGCGTCCGATGCCGACGGCGACCTCGTCTGTGAGCTCGACGACAACTGCCCGGAGGAGGCGAACGCGGGCCAGGCCGACGGCGATGAGGACGGCGTAGGCGATGCGTGCGACAACTGCGTCGGCACGCCGAACCGCGCCCAGGTCGACACGGATGAGGACGGACTCGGGGATGCGTGCGACGGTGACGATGACGACGACGGTGTGAGCGACGAGGCGGACAATTGCCCGCTGGCGCCCAACGCCGATCAGGCGGACGGCGATTCGGACGACTTCGGGGACGTCTGCGACAATTGCCCGCAGGACGCCAATCCGGCGCTGAACAGCGGATTGGACGACCTGCTCGGAGCGCTCGACACGGGATACGCGGACCTGACGGACCTCGTGCCGAACCGCTACGACTTCTCCGAAGGCGAAAGCGGCACGTACATCAGCGACGGCGGGGACGACATGTACGACGGCGGGAACAGCCTGAACACGAATCTCGCGTCGGCCATCCCCTACACGAACAACACGATCGTGGCCTCCGACTCGCAGTTCGGCCCGGGCAGCGAGTACTTCACCGCGAAGTATCCCGGCCTGTTCTTCCTGGCCGTCTCGAATCTCGGGGTCGACTCCTTCTCGATCACCGGCAACAACGGAGCCGACGGGAGCGGGTCGGTCGACGGTACGGTTCTCGGCACGACCGTCGGGGGGACCCAGTTCACCGCGTTCGTGAAGCGCGTGTTCGGCACCCCGGACCCGTCCATCAACCATATCGTCATCGTTCCGGGCGACGGAACGGGCGTCAGCCATTCGTACAGCTCGAATACCGATGACGACCTGCACACGGTGACCGGCCTGGCGGGAATCCCGGAGCTCTACTACGTGCTCGTCGCCCGGCAGTCGGGGGCGAAGCTCTCCGATGCCGACGCGCAGGCGATCCTTGATGCGTTGGCGCCGGATCTCCTCGGAGGCCAGGCGGATTCCGACGGCGACGGCGAAGGCGACGTTTGCGACCAGTGTCCGACCCTCGACGGAACCGGCGCCTGCGACGACGGACTCTTCTGCACCGTCGGCGACACCTGCGGCGGGGGCTCGTGCAACGCGACTCCTCGCGTCTGCGACGACTCGAGCCTGTGCACGAGCGATTCCTGCAGCGAGGGCCTGAACAGTTGCGTCTTCACGAGCATCGCGGCTGGTTGTGTGGACGCGGATCCGTGCACCCAGGACTCGTGCGTTCCCTCGACGGGCTGCGTCCATGCTGCTGAACCCGCGCCGACCTGCCTGGCGCCGGCGAAGGCGAACTTCCAGGTGAGCGACTCGGCGGACGATGCCAAGGACAAGCTCAAGTGGAGCTGGAACAAGGGGCCGGAGCTGGTCCAGTCGGATTTCGGATCGCCGAACGCGGCGACCCGGTACACCCTGTGCGTCTACGACACCGTCGGGGGAACGAGTTCGATCGCGGCACGGCTCGAGGTCGATCCGGGGTCGAACTGGACGAGCAGGGATCCGAAGGGCTGGAACTACAAGGACAAGACCGGCGCTTCCGACGGCGTCGTCAAGGTGCAGCTCGGCAGCGGGGCGGCGGGGCGTTCGAAGATCAAGCTTCAGGCCAAGGGAGCGGCGATCCCCATGCCGATGCCTCTGAGCGCAACGGAGTTCTTCGACCTCAGCCCCACGGTGACGGTGCAGCTCCACAATGACGAGAACTCGGTCTGCTGGTCTTCCGAGTTCTCGACCGCGTCGAAGAACGTCGCCAACAAGTTCGCGGCGAAGTTCTGACCTCGGGCGGCTGGCCGGCAACCAGGTTGCCGGCCAGTCGCATCCCGAAACGGGCGGTCGTGCGAGCCGTCAGCGCGGCACGCTCCTGTCTCCTACAGCCCTCGCGCCGCCTCCGGCCGGAGCGGCACCCGTCCGGCCAGCGCCGCGTCGAGCACGGCGACGATGCGGTCGCGGTCGTGCGGCAGCGTGCCGGCGAGCGGCAGGTAGTTCGACGCGTGGTTCGTGCGGAACACCGCCGCGGTCGGGTTCGCTTCGGCCACGAACGTGCGCAGTTCGCCGAGCATCGTCTCGACGGACGGCAGCGTGAAGCGGCCGCGCTGCTCCAGCGTCGCGATCGGCGTCCCCGCGACCACCGTCAGCGTCAGCGCCGAAAGGAATTCCGGGTCCATCGCCGTCGCGAGCCGCGCGGAGGCGTGCGCGTGCTCCTCGCTGCGCTCGATCCCCCCGGCCCCGAGCAGGAAGATCGCCGAGACCGCGATGCCCGCTTCGTGCGCGCGGCGCGCCGCTTCGGCGTGCTCGTCGAACGTCGATCCCTTCGCGATGCGCTTCAGCGTCGCGTCGTCGCCGCTCTCGGGGCCGATGTAGACGAGCGCGAGCCCGCGCTCGCGCAGCAGGCGGAGTTCCTCCGGCGTCTTCTCGAGCAGGTTGATCGCGGTCGCGTAGCAGCTCGTGCGCTCGAGGCGCGGGAACGCGCTGCGCGCTGCGCCGAGGATCCGCGTCCAGTGGTCGAGGTCGAGCACGAGCGCGTCGCCGTCGGCGACGAACAGCTTTCGCACGCGCTGGCCGTAGCGTCTCCCGGCTTCCGCGATGTCCGCGAGCGTCTCGTCGAGGTCGCGCACGCGGAAGGTCTTGTCGCGGTACATGTCGCAGTAGGTGCAGTGGTTCCACGAGCAGCCGATCGTGGCCTGCACGATGAAGGCGTCGGCCTCGCTGGGCGGCCGGAAGACGCGTCCTTCGTATCGCATGGACGCCATTGGTAGCGGGTGCGGCGGGAAGGGTCGACTTCGTCCCCCGGCCTCGCGGGGGAGGGGCGCGGCGCGTACCGCCCGGGGCCCGCGCCTTCGCCGGAAGCCGCTCCGCGGGCAGCCCCGCCCCGGGGCCTGCCCGCGGAGCGGAGGCTCAGGGCGCCTTGGCCTTGAAGCTCACGCCCGTGTTGGCGGTGAACGACGTGAACGTCGACTGCCAGCACGCGAACGTCTCCTCGTTTCGCATCTGCACGACGACGTTCGGCTGCTGGTCGAAGAACAGGGAGGCCGAAACCGGAGTCGCCATCGGAAGGGCGGCGCCCGCGGCCTTCATGCCCATCTTCGCGCGGCCGGCGACGGCCGCCTGGATCTTCATCGCGCTGATGCCGTCCTCGAGGGCATCCCGGTCCTTGTAGGACCAGCGGGTCGGGAAGCGCGCCTGCCAGAGCGGGGACGGCGGCAGCAGCAGGGACATCTCGAGCGACGGCGTTCCGCCGGTCGTGTCGAACACGCAGATCGAATGCGCCGATGTCGAGTTCGGGTTGCCGATGTCGCCGAACGAGACGAGCGGGCCGGAGTTCCACTTCCATTTCATCTGGTTTTTCTGCGCAACGGTCCCGAGCTTCAGCTGGAAGCTGGACTTGCCCGCTTCCCGGCAGCCCGTGAGGGGTGCGGCTTCGAACGTGCAGACGCCCGCCGAGCAGCTGTCGGCGGTGCACGGCGAGCCGTCGTCGCACTCGAGCTGGCAGCCTGCCGAGCAGCAGTCGCCGGGATTCGTGTTGCCGTCATCGCAAGCCTCGCCGGCCTGCACGAACCCGTCCCCGCAGTCGGCCGGACACAGGCAGTCCTCGCCGCAGGCGCCGGGACACGCCGCGTCCAGGCCGTCGTCGCACTGCTCGGCCGGCTGCAGGACGCCGTCGCCGCAGCGACCCGCGTGCCCTTGCAGCGCGGTGATCGAGGCGGGCGGGGAAACGGCCTGGTCGAGGACCAGCGCGTTGCAGACGACGTCCGGGGAGTTGCTGACCGCCCGCGCCACGCCCTGGGCGATCCCCGGCAGCACGACGACCTCGTTCTCGAAGAACGCGGCCGAGCCGGTGGTGCCGAAGAACACCGTCTCGCCCGGGGCGACGCCGAGCAGCGCGCCGTTGCCCGAGGCGACGTCGTTGGCGATGGCGCCGGCGGACGTGAACACCTGGACGCCGACGTCGACCGGCTGCGAAGCCAGCGACGTGCACACGATCTCGGTCTCGACGTCCGAGCGCTTGGTCGTGCCGGGGAAGATCGCCGAGTACGCGCCCAGGCTCCCGCTCGCGAACGTCGGCAGCGGCGCGCCGGGCGGGAGCGCGCCGGAGTAGAGCCGCGTCGGCTCGCCGAGCGACGCGAGCGATGTCGGCGGCATGATCGAATCGTCGACGAGGACGGTCGAGCAGTGGACGGATTCCGAGCTGGCGACGACGCGCGCGACGCCCTGCAGCCCGTCGTTCAGCGGGATGATCGCGTCTTCGAGGTACGCGGCCGTCGCGCTGGTCGCGATCGTGACCGTCGCGCCCGGCGCGACGCTGCGCACGACGCCGACGTCGGCGGTGACGTCGTTCTGCAGGACCCCGAAGCGGTCGAACACCTGGACGCCGACGTGGAGCGGCGAGGAGCTTCGCGAGCTGCACAGGAACACCGTCTGCAGCGCCCCGCGCTTGACGACGCCTGGAATCGTCGCGACCGCGACGGCCGGCGTCAGGTCGCCGAACACGGGAAGCGCGCGCGGGAGCGTCGCCGTCGAGGCGGTCGACGCCGTGGTGGCGCCGGCGAGGTCGGTCGTCGCGGCCGGAGGGGTGACCGAGTCGTCGAGGCTCATGGCGCTGCAGAGCAAGTCGGCGGACGTGCTGACGACGCGCGCGATGCCCTGGGCGATGGACGGGACGACGATCACCGACGACTCGAGCAGCGCGGCCGTCCCCGACGTCGCGAAGGTGACGGTTTGGCCGGGCAGGACGTCGAGCAGCGCGCCGTTGTCGCCGGCCACGTCGTTGGCGAGGACGCCGGTGTTGGTGAACAGTTCGACCCCGACGTCCACGTTGCCGGCCGACAGCGACGTGCAGGTCACGGCCGTCTCGAGGGAACCGCGGCCGACGGCCCCCGCGAACATCGCCGACGCCGTCGCCGGCTTGCCGTCCGAGAACGTCGGGAGCGGTTCGGCGGACGGGATCGCCCCGGAAGCGAGTCGCGTCGCCGGTGTCAGCGTCGACAGCGAAACGGGGGGAGTCGTTCCGTCCTCGACCACCAGCACGTTGCACCGGACGTGGGGCGACGATGCGACGACGCGCGCGGAGCCCTGCGAGAACGTCGGCGAGACGGTGAGCACCACCGTCTCGAGGAAGCCGGACGTCGCGCTGGTGGCGATCGTCACGGTAGCGCCGGGAGCGACGGCGAGCACCGCCCCGACGCCGCCGTTCACGTCGTTCTGCAGCACCCCGTCGGCATCGAAGACCTCGACCCCGACGTGCACGCTCGCGGGACCGGTCGCGGTGCACAGGAAGACCGTGGCGGTCCCGAAGCGGTTGACGACGCCGGTCACCGCCAGGACGGACGTGGACGGCGTGCTGTCGGCGAACAGCGGGAGCGGGGTGTCGGGAAGACCGGCCCGGGCGGGATGCGCCTCGACGAGCGTTGCGGCGAGCGACGCCGCCAGGGCGATGGAGCGGATGGGCCGGGAGACGGATCGAAACATGCAGCGAACCTCGCGTGGGGGAAGTCGGCTCCATCATGCAGCGCCCACGGCCGGCAGGAAGGACCTTGCGGCCAGGAGTCGGGGCCTCGTGGAGGAATCTCTCGCTCCGCGGGCCCGTGTCGCGCAAGAAGTTGCAGGGTTCGCGCCGGTGCCCGCCCCGGGACGCGGCATGCGCCGGTCGCGCCGCGAGGCGGCGCCCGGCTCAGGCCGGCGCGCCGGCCAGTCGCAGCGGGATCCGCCGCCCGCCGGGCGAGTGCTCGAACGGGCCGAAGCGGCCGGCGAGCGGCGCCTTGCACCGTCCGCAGCGGCCCTCGTCGTCGAGCGCGTAGAGCGTGACGCGGTGCCAGTCGCGCACGATCACGGCGTCCCCACATCCGGGGCAGGTCGTCGTGCCGCCCTCGGCGTGGTGCACGTTGCCGGTGTAGACGAACCGCAGGCCGTTCCGCATCGCGATCTCCCGCGCTTCGACGAGCGTCGCGAGCGGCGTCGCCGGCACGTCCGTCAGGCGGTAGTCGGGGTGGAACGCGGTGAAGTGCAGCGGCACGTCGGGGCCGAGCTCGCCCGCGATCCAGCGCGTCATCGCGTCGAGTTCCTCGCGGGAGTCGTTGCGCCCCGGGATCAGCAGCGTCGTCAGCTCGAGCCACACGCCCGTCTCGCGCCGCAGCCAGGCGATCGTCTCGAGCACCGGCGCGAGGTGGGCGCCGGTCATCCGGAAGTAGAACTCCTCGGTGAACGCCTTCAGGTCGACGTTCGCGGCGTCCATCTTCGCGAAGAACTCGCGGCGCGGCGCCTCGTGGATGTAGCCGGCC
>CAYYZO010000102.1:0-14330 GCA_964476185.1 uncultured Myxococcales bacterium | reverse complement strand
GCTTCGGCGACCCGGAGTGCCAGGCGCTGCTGATGCGCCTGCGTTCGAGCATCCTCGACCTGTTCGACGCGACCATCGACCGGCGCCTCGAGGGCCACCGCCTCGACTGGCACGAGGGCACGTCGGTCTGCGTCGTCCTGGCCGCGCACGGCTATCCGGGCGAGGTTCGCAGGGGCGACGAGATCCACGGGCTCGCGGACGCCGCCTCGCTGCCGGGCGTCGAGGTGTTCCACGCCGGCACCGCGCGCGACGCCGCCGGCGCGTGGCGGACGGCCGGCGGCCGCGTGCTCGGGGTGTGCGCAGTGGCGCCGCGCGTTGCCGAAGCCACGGCACGGGCGTATGCGGCCGTCGACCGCATCTCGTGGGAGGGCATGCACTGCCGCCGCGACATCGCCTGGCGCGCCCTCGAGCGCGAACGTTCGTAACCGCAACGGCTGGACAACGGAGGAGCCATGACGGCCAAGGCCGCAAAGACGACGAAAATCACCCGGATCGGCGCTGTCGCGAAGGCGGCGGTCCCGAAGGGCAAGGGCGCCTCGCGGCCGCTCGTGGGCATCCTGATGGGCAGCGCGAGCGACCTCGACGTGATGAACGAGGCGGCGCGGGTCCTCGAGGAACTCGGCATCGCGCACGAGGTCGTCGTGACCTCCGCCCACCGTTCGCCGAAGAAGACCGCGAACTACACCGCGAGCGCGCGCGAGCGCGGCATCCAGGTGCTGATCGTCGCGGCCGGCCTCGCGGCGCACCTCGCCGGCGCGGTCGCCGCCAACACGACGCTGCCGGTGCTCGGCGTGCCGCTCGATTCGGGCTCTCTGCGCGGGATGGACGCGCTGCTCTCGACCGTGATGATGCCGGCCGGCGTGCCCGTGGGCACGCTCGCGATCGGTTCGGCCGGCGCGCGCAACGCCGCGCTGCTCGCCGCCCAGATCCTCGCGCTGCAGGACGCGCGCCTCGCGCGAGCGCTGGTCGAGCGAAAGGCCAAGATGGCCGACGCGGTGCCGGGACTCGTGCGGAGCTGGCCCGGTTCCAGGTGACGGGAGCGCGCCGCCTGCCCGCGGCGCGCCGGGAGGATCGACCATGGCGAGGTTCCGACCGTTTCGCGCGATCCGCTACTCGAGGTCGCGAGTGCCCGACCTCGGCGGCGTCGTCGCGCCGCCGTACGAC
Source organism: uncultured Myxococcales bacterium (assembly GCA_964476185.1). Taxonomy (GTDB): domain Bacteria; phylum Desulfobacterota; class Binatia; order UBA1149; family CAITLU01; genus DATNBU01. The sequence goes on along the minus strand of CAYYZO010000102.1, from coordinate 13,166 downwards.
GTCATCAGCCCGGCCGAGCGCGACGCGCTCTACGAGGCGAGCCCCTACAACTGCACGCGCCTGATCCTGAACCGCGAGGGCCACGACGAAGCCGCCGGGCAGTTCCGTGCGTGGAAGGAAGACGGCGTGCTCGTGCGCGACGAGACTCCGGCGTTCTGGCTCTACTCGCAGGAGTTCGAGGCCGGCGGCGCCGTGCGCCGCCGCATCGGCGTGCTCGGCGCGCTCGCGCTCGAGCCGTACGCGACCGGCGTCGTGCTGAGGCACGAGAACACGTTCGCCCACCACAAGCGCGACCGCCTCGAGCTCACGAAGCGCGTGAAGGCGAACCTCTCGCCGATCTTCTGCGTGTACTCGAGGCCGGGATTCGTGCCGGAGCCGGACGGCGGTTGGCAGGCGGCGCCCGACGTCGACGTCGTGCACCAGGGCGTGCGGCACCGGGCGTGGGCGGTCCGGAACCCGGAGAACGTCGAGCGGATCCGCGAGGCGGTCGCCGACGAGGCGCTGTTCATCGCCGACGGGCACCACCGTTACGAGACCGCCCTGAACTACTGGTACGAGTTCGTCTCCGGCGGCGCCGAGCCGCCGCTCGGCGCGGATTCCCCGGACGACGACGCCGAGCCGGCCGCCCACGTGCTCGCGTTCCTCGCGGCGTTCGAGGATCCGGGGATGGTGATCCTGCCGACGCACCGCGAACTCGTCTCGAGCGGCGGCGCGGACGCCGCGCGCGTCGAGGCCGAACTGGCGGCGTCGTTCTCGCTCGAGCGTTTCCCCGCCGACGAGGCCGGCGCCCGTCGCCTCGTCGCGGCGCTCGCCGAGGTGTCGCCGGACCGCCATGGGTTCGGCATCGCGCTGGCGGGCCTCCCGCACGCGATCCTCGCCACGAGGCCGGTCGCAGCCGACGCGAAGTCGCCGCTCGAAGGACTCGACGTGAAGGTGCTGCACGACGACGTGATCGCCGGCGCGCTCGCTCGCGCCGGCGGCAGGGAGCCCCAGCTCGCGTACTCGATCGACGCGGAGGCGATCCTCGCGCGGGTTCGCCGCGCGGAGCTCGAAGGCGCGTTCCTGATGAACGCCACCCGGCCCGAGCAGATGGCGGCCGTCTGCCGCGCCGGCGAGCTGATGCCCCACAAGTCCACCTACTTCTACCCGAAGCTGCTGACGGGAATCGTCTTCCACTCGCTCGAGCGGTGATTCCCGGGAGATGGTGCCCCACGGCGCGCGGTGGTGGCAGCATCGGCACGCGGCAGGCGCGTGGGACTCGGCGCGTCGCCGCGCTGGTGTTGGCTCGCGCGTCAGGCAAAGTGCCGCGACGGGAGCCCGCGCGCGGATTCCCTCGTTTCGGGGACCAGCCTTGAACATCCCGTCTTCGCATTCCCTGGCCCGACGGGCCGCCCGCGGCGTGGCCGCCGTCGCGCTCGGGCTGGGATTCGGATCGTTGGTTGCTTCGTGCACGGCCGAGCCGCGCTGGCATTCCGGCGACGAGGTCGGGCGCGACCCGGCGCGCCTGTTCCGGCCCGAGGGAGCAGCGGGAGCTCCGCGGGAACCGGACGCCGCCGACGTCGCCGCGGTCCCGCTCCGCGTGAACATGCGCCCATGCTGCGCGTTCGGCGCGCAGTTGCAGGTGCGCGTCGGCCCGGTGCCGATCCCCTGGTACTTCATGGGCAACCTCGTCGACCGCCGGCGCATCCGCCACCACGTCTACGACGCCGGCAACGCGACGCTCGGGTCTCGCGGCAACGGCCCGGAGATCGTGCACAGCGAGCGCAACGGCCTGGCCTACACGTGCAGCGGCGGGTTCATCGACATCGCCCACGTGCGCGACTACGCGGACACCGCGCTCTACACGATCACCGCGATCGCGCGGAACCTCGAGGCCGGCGGCCTGATCCCTCTTCCCGACGAGGGCGCGAAGGTGCGCATCGCGCTGCGCCCGGTCGACCCGCAGGCGCTTTCGCAGTTCGGGCGCTGGTCGATCGCGATCCCGCTGGGACAGTGGCTCGCCTTCGAGGCGTCGGTCTGGCACGAGATCGCGACGTGGTTCGGCTGGTCCACGTTCGCCCTGTTCCCGGAGAGGGTCTCGGCGTTCTCGCCCGACGACCTCTACTCCAACCTGCTCGGAGCCCGCGTCGCCGCGGCCGTCGTCTCCCAGCGCGGCGCGCGCGACGAGTTCACGTACAACCGGAACGTGGATCGGTGGATCGACCGCACGCTGGCGTACCTCAAGACCGTCCCGGTGCCGGCCGCCGAGGAAGCGATGCGCGCCGTGGACGGACTCTGGTGGGACTCGAAGAAGCGTCTGCCGGACTTCTCCCTCGTGCTTCGCCGCAGCTTCGAAGTCGGGCCGGTGGTGCGTCCGTGGCTCGTGCCACCGTCGCGCTTCGGGCCGCTCCTGCGCGCGGCGTGCGGCGCCGACCCGCAGCCGCTGCCGCTCGCGAACCCTACGTCGATGAGCGGCGTCGACTTCGCGGAACAGGCTTCGCTCGTGATCGAACTGCCCGAGGAACTCGCCTCGCGCGAGCCGTTCGTGCGCCTCGGCCGTCGTCTCACCCAGGAGAACTTCCCGGAGATCCTCGAGTACATCCGCGAGGAGAACCGGAGCCGGTTCGGTCCGCTCGCCGACCGGCCGGAAGCGGCCGGAACCTGAGCCCGTCGCCGCGAACGGCCCGAGCGCCGCGTGGCGGTTTCGAGATTCTCGTTTCGCACGGACGGCCCGGAGCGTTCGAGGGCCGGTGCCGCGGGAGCGCAGGCCGGCGGTTGACCGTGCCCCTCGTCCCCGCCAAGTTCCCGCGGGTTTTTCGCATGAACACGCACTCACCGCTGCTTGGCCGGCTCGTCGTCGGGTCGTGGCTCGTCCTGGGGGGTCTGGCCGCGCCGATGCCGGCCTCCGCCGACGTGCCGATTCGCATCCTGGTCCTCAAGGAGCACGGGGTCGGCAGCCCGACTCTCGCGCAGCCCTATCTCGACCGCTTCGTGGCGAACGCCGCGAAGCAGAACGAGTGGGCGGATGCGAAGGGCCAGTACTACGTGACGCGGGCGGCGGCCGAGGACTACATCCGGACCGAGAAGCCGCACTACGGCATCATGTCGCTGGCCGCGTTCCTCGACTTCCGCATCAAGTACGGCCTCGAGGTGCTCGGCAAGGTTTCGGTGTCGCTGGTCGGCGGCCAGCAGTACTTCCTGATCAGCAAGACCGAGACGAACCTGAACGGTTGCAAGGGCAAGAAGCTCGCGAGCGACCACATCTCCGAACAGCGCCCGCTTCCCGACGCGGAGCTTCGATTCATCGAGAAGGTCGTCGCCCGTGGCGCGTTCGAGGTCGAGGACTTCGAGCTCGTGCCGACCCGGCGTCCGCTGCAGACGATCAACGCGGTCCTGACGGGAAAGGCGGACTGCGCCCTGATCGACGACGCGCAGGCCGGGGAACTCTCGAAGCTGCCGGGAACCGAGGCGGTCAAGACGGCCTGGGCGAGCCCGAAACTGCCCCCGATGGTCGTGACGGCCTTTCCCAGCGCGCCGACGATCGAGCGGCTGCGCTTCCAGAAGAACTTCGACAAGGTCTGCAACGGCGACACCAAGCCTGCCTGCGCCGAGGTCGGGATCTCCTCGCTCGACATGGCGAGCGCTGCCGATTACGCCGAAGTCGTCCAGGCCTACGGGAACTGAGGCGTCGCTCCGCCGGAAGCAGGAAGATCGATGAGCCTGTTCCCTTCGTCCGCGGCACGCCGCAGCATCCTCGTCGCGACGGCGCTCGCGGCATTGTCCGCCTGCGCGGTGCTTCGTCCTCCCGGGTACGGCGAGTTCGAGGCCGCGCTCAAGGGCCGCGACGCGATCCAGATCTACGACACCCTGGAAGCGCTGATCGCCGAGGACGACGACACGCGCGGCGATCGCAAGAAGGCGTTCGCCGCCGTGCGCGACCGCAACGAGGACACCGCGGCGTTCCAGTTCGCCTGGGCCGCGATCGCGGGGCGCCTCGTGCAGCAGCGAGGCCTGCTCGCCGTGGGGCTCGTCAAGGACGTCGAACGGCACGCGCGCCGCAGCGTCGAACTCGACCCCGATTTCCGCGACGGGGCCGCGACGCGCCTGCTCGGGACGATGTACGTCGTCGCGCCTTCGAACTTCGTCGAGCACGGGAATTCCGAGCTCGGGCTCGAGATGCTGGAGGGCCTCGTCGAGAAGTATCCGGACGAGCCCGAGAACCACCTGCGCACGGCGGAGGCGTACATCGCGCTGAACGATCCGGAGCCGGCGATCCCGCACCTGTGCGCGTGCCTCGCCGTCAAGAAGACGATGCGCAAGGACTCCCAGGTACTGCTGGACAACCTCGTCGCCGACGCGGGCAAGGTGCAGTGCCCCGGCCTCCCGCCGGTCCAGGTGAAGAAGCGCAACGGCCGCGCCTCGTCCTCCGCCACCGGCCTCCTGCGCGCCGAAGACTGACCTCTACGCCGCTTCCGTCGCGCGGGAAGGGCGCGCCCGGAGGAGGATCCAGAGCGCAGCCGGCAGCGCGAAGAAGTCGGCGATCATCGACAGCACGAACGCGAGCGCCGACAGCGCGCCGAACTGGCGCATCGCCGGCAGCTCCGCCAGCGCGAACGCGAGGAACCCGCCCGCGTTGATCAGCGTCGCGAAGAAGATCGCGCGGCCCGCGACCAGGAAGGTGTGCCGCAGCGACCCTTCGACGTCCTCGCCGGCCTGGCGGGCCTCCTGGAAGTGGTAGAAGAAGTGGATCTGGTCGTTCTCGGACGTCCCCAGGATCGTCGACGCGATCAGGATCGTGGCCACGTTCAGCGGCACGTCGAACAGGCGCATCGCGCCGAACATCACGAGGATCGCGAACAGGGACGGGATCATCGCGAGCAGCCGCGCCGTGCCGTTGCGGAACACGACGAGGAACGCGAGGAAGATGATCACCACCGTGATGTAGAAACTCTCGACCAGCGTCGGCACGAGGCTCTGCGCCATCTTCGCGTTGAGCGGGGACAGCCCGACGATCCGCATGTCGAAGGCGTCGAGCGCCGGCCAGCGCCGGACCGCATCCTCCCAGCGCTCGCGGATGGAGCGGTCGAGCCGCTGGAAGTCCTCGTGCTCGGTGACGTGGCTGATCACGGTGTAGTGCGTCTGCGCGAGCGCGTGCGGCTGCACGAACCGCTCGAGCATCGGCTCCATGCGCATCAGCCCCTCGAGCTCCACGCCGAGGTCTTCGAGGCCTTCCTCGTCCCGCGGCCACTCGTCGGGCTGGCCGGCGATGTAGCGCATCATGCGCAGGATCGACGTCGGGCCGATGGCGGCGCCGATGTCCGGGTCCTTCTCGAGCTCGGCCTGGAAGCGGTCGAGCGCGTCGAGCACCTCGGGGTCGCTGACGCTCCCGAGCTCGCCCTGCAGCCAGACCTGGGAAACCGACAGGCCCGGGATGATCGCGCCGAGCCGCTGGATGTCCAGGTAGAGCTGGTTGGTGGGCTCCATGTACTGGACGGGGTCGGTCTGGACGCGCAGCGGAGCGATCCTGCCCGGGACGCCGAACAGCGCGACGGCGCCGGCGACCGACAGCGCGAGGGCCGTGGTGACCAGCGGCCAGCGCCAACGGTACGTGAAGAGCGGCAGCCACGCCGCGGCGCGCTGGAGGCGCGCCCCGGCCACGCGGCGCCGGCTCTCGGTCGGGGTGCCGAGTTCCTTCTGGAGCGCCGGGAACAGCGTGAACACGATGACCCAGGTCATCAGCAGGCCGACCGCCACCCAGACGCCCATCTCGCGGATCGGCCGGATGTCGGAAACCTGCAGCGCGGCGAACCCGACCGCGGTTGCGAAGATCGAGGCCGTGCAGGCGAGGAACTTGTTGCGGAGCGCGAAGAGCTGGTGCTCCGCCACCGTGCGGCCCGGCGGGCAATCGACGAACCGCGAGTGGAGGTAGACGAGGCTCGCCGTCGCCGTCACGAGGATCGTCATCGGGACCATCGGGGAGACGATCGTGAAATTGCCGCCGGTCAGGCCGATGTACCCGACCGCCATCGCGAGGTTGACGGCGAGCGTGACGAGGAACGCGGTGAGGGTGCGTTTCGACCGGTACAGGGACAGGTTCAGCACGACCACGAAGGCCGTGAAAAGGATGAAATAGAGCGGGGCGGAGCGCTGCGTGTCGTCGAGGTAGCGATTCACGTACGGCTGCCCGAGCCGGTGAAGGCCGTCGAGCGGCGCGGGCTGCCGGAGCACGGGGGCGATCGCCTCGTCGATCGACGCCAGGAGCGTGGCACGGTGCCCGGTGTCCTCGACGGTGAGCACCACCCCGATGGCGAGGAAGCGGTCGCCGACCAGGCCCTGCTTGCGCAGCAGGTCGGTGCCGGAGACGAACTTCCGGAACGCTTCGCACTGTTCCGGCGTGGCCTCGAAGCCGGCCCTGGCGCGCCGGAAGATCGACAACGCCGAGTTCGCCGTCACGCCGGGGATGTCGCGAATCGCGCGCTCGACCTCGTCGACGCGTCGAACGGCATCGCACGACAGCGGGTCGTCGGCCTCGGCCAGCAGCACCGCGTACTCGCCGGCGCCGAAGACCTTCTCGAACTCGTGCGTGGCGATCGCGTCCGGATCGTCGGCGACGATCAGGCGATCGATCGAGTTGTCCTGGCCGACCTGGATCGCGTACCAGACCGAGGGGACCAGCAGCGCCGCGTAGATCGCGATCACCAGTCGGCTTCTCGCGACGATCGCCGCGAAAGCGCGGTGCAGGAATCCTGCGTCGCTGGTTTGGGAACGTCCCGTCTCGTCGTTCACGAATGCTCCGTGGGCCGCCGCCGCGGCAGGTCAGGCGGGCGGCGGGTCGCCGCACCTAGCACGGATCGTGACGCGATGCCCGCGCCGGCATCGCGACGGCGAACGGACGTTTGGAGGAGCGGAAGGAGGCCGGGCGGCGGTTCCGAACCCGGCTCATCATGCTCGGAGGCGGGTGGCCCCGCGAAGGACTATTCGACGTCCTCTCCGAAATGCGCCCGCGCGATGCGGGCCTTCAGGTACTCGAGCGTGCCGAGGTCCTCGATGATGTCGCCGCCGGTGTCGTAGAAGAAGATCTCGCCGTCCTTGTTGCGGCCGACGGCGACCAGCCACTCGAGCTCGTCGCGGTCCTCGAGCAGGTAGTTGATGGCCTGCGAAACGCCCTTGCCGGGGATGATCGTGATCTTGGTGCGGGGGCCCGCGGCGGTCTTGGCGGCTGGCGTTTTCTTCTTCATGGGGTTCTTCCGGCGACGTCCGGCGCGAGCCTAAGAGCAGGTCCGGATCATGTCAATTCCAGAGTGCAGACCGTTTCGACGTGGAAGGTCTGGGGAAACAAGTCGATCGGCGTGACGCCGGCGACCCGGTATCCGCCGTCGACGAGCGTCCGCAGGTCGCGGGCGAGCGTGGTCGGATTGCACGAAACGTAGACGACGCGCGTGGCGCGCAGCGCCGCGACGCGAGCCGCGGCGCTGCCGAGTCCGCTGCGCGGGGGGTCGAGGAGCAGGACGTCCACCGGCCCCGCGGCCGATTCGAGCCAGTCCTCGGCCCGCGCGGCCGCGAACTTGAGGTTGCGGATCCCGGCCTCGCGCGCGGCCGCCCGTCCCGCCTCGACTGCGCCTTCGTCCTCGTCGACGGCGAGCACGCGGCCGGCGCGCGCCGCGATCGCGAAGGAGAAGTTGCCCGCCCCGGCGTAGAGTTCGACGAGCCGGGCGGGGACCGGGGCGGTGCATCGGGCGACGACGGTACGCACGAGGTCGAGATTGGCCTTCGTATTGACCTGCCCGAACGACGCGCCCGGGAAATCCACCACCACCCCCGGCGCCACTTCGAAACGGCGTCGTGGATCGCCCCAGGACCGCTTCCAGCCGCGTCCGTGCATCACGAGGCCACGAACCGCGCTCGCTCGATCCTCGACGACGGCGTGGGCGGCGAGCGTGTCGCCGTGCCGAAGGCGCGACGCGCTCTGGACGGCGACCGAGACGCCGGGAAGCAGCCCCCGCGAAGCGATCTCGACGCGCATCACCCGTGTCGCCAGCGACGCGACGAAGCGCTCGACGACGGGCAGCGCGGAGCGCACTTCCGGCGCGGCCAGCAGGCAGTCCGGGACCGGGACCAGGCGGTTCGTGCGAGCCTGGTAGAAGCCGATTCGGCCGTCCTCGAACCGGAGGCTGAGCCGGTTGCGGTACCCGAAGGTCTCCGGGGACGGCAGGATCGGCTCGACGTTGGCGCCGGCGAGGCCTCCGATGCGGCGCAACGCTTCGGTGACCGCCGCCTGCTTCGCGGCCAACTGCGCCGGGTAAGCGACGTGCTGCCAGGGACAGCCGCCGCACTCGCTGACGATCGGGCAGGGCGGCGAGACGCGGTCGGGACCGGGTTCGAGGATCGAGACGACCTCGGCCTTGGCCCACGAGCCGTGGTCCTCGGTGACGCGAACCCGGAGCTTTTCCGCCGGCACGGCGCCGTCGACGAACAGCGCCTTGCCGTCGTGCCGCGCGATCGCGCTGCCTCCATACGCAAGGGACTCGGTCGTGACGTCGATTTCCACCCGCCGTAAGTGAGGGCGGGGCGGTCCCGTTGCAACCGGACGACGGCCGCGTCGAGCGACCGCGATCCGGCTTCGCGCACCGAAGCGCTCGCGACCGGAAAACCTCCGCCTCGCCTTGACTTGCCGCTTTCCGGCCCCCTAGTTTGCGCCCGTGAAGCTGACGGTGATCGGGTCGGGGGACGCGTTCTGCTCCGGCGGCTCCTTGCACAGCTGCAACCTGCTCGAGCACGACGGCGGCTCCGTCATGCTCGAGTGCGGCCCCGGCGTCCTGGCCGGCATGAAGCGGCTCGGCATCCCGACCGACGTCCCCGACGCGGTGCTCGTTTCGCACCTGCACGGCGATCACTTCGGCGGCATCCCGTTCCTGTTCCTCGAGTACCTGTTCGAGAATCCGCGCCAGAGGCCGCTGACGATCCTCGGTCCTCCGACGATCCTCGAGCGCAGCTTCGCATTGTATGCCGCTTTGTATCGCGAGTTGCAGACGTTCGAGCTGCCGTTCGAGATCCGCGTCGTCGAACTCGAGCCCGGTTCACGCGTCGAAGTCTGCGGTCTCGAGGTGGAAGCGTTCCGCGTCACGCACAACGCGGATCCGTTCGCGCTCGGCTTCCGCATCTCCAGGCCCGGAGCGACGCTGCTGTTTTCCGGGGACTCGGCCTGGAACGAAGTCTTCGCCGAGAAGAGCCAGGGCGTCGACCTGTTCCTGTGCGAGTGCTGCACGCTGGAGCCGACGGTGCCGATGCACACCAGCTACGAGGAGCTTCTCGAGCAGCGCGACCGGCTCGGGTGCAAGCGCCTGTTGCTGACCCACCTCGGCGCCGAAGTCCGTCGGGCGGAAGAATTCCGTTTCGAGCGCGCCGAGGACGGCATGGTCGTCGAATTCGGGGAGTGACGGCCGCGCAGGACCGGCGATTCGCCGTGGCGCGCCGGTTCGGCTGCACCCGGTCTTCGCGGTCCGGGTTCGCCGCAGGCCGAATCGAAGATCGCCGATTCTCCGGGGCATCCGGTCAGGCGCGACGAAGCTGCCGCTCGGCCTCGGCCACCAGGTCGAGGAAGTTGCGGGTGATCTGGTGCGTGGCGCCCCAGATCTCGTGGCGCCCGGCCGTGATCACCGGCAGTTCGTAGTCGTTGCCGCCCCACTGCCGGCGTGTCTGCGCGTGGTGGCGCGGATCCCCGAGCGCCGACAGGCGCACCGGGAAGATGTCGTCGACTTCCCGCGGGTTCGCGCGGAACGCGTAGCCGGGCGGCAGCAACCCGACCCAGGGCGTGATGACGTACTGGCCGGCCATGGTGCTGACGTCGTCGAGACATCCGACCACCGTCACGTCGGCCGGGTCGATGCCGACTTCCTCCGCGCTTTCCCGCAGGGCCGTCTCGACCAGTTCCTCGCCGAGATGGCGCTTGCCGCCCGGGAACGCGACCTGGCCTTTGTGGTTCGGGAGGTGCTGGCTGCGCAGCGTGTAGACGACCTCGTAGTCGTCGACGCCTTCGCGTGGCGGCGCCGCCGGCAACGGCACGAGCGGAATCAGGACCGCGCAGACGATCGCGTCCGGGTCCGACAGGGAGAGACGGGGGCGCGACTGAAGATGGCCGGCGAGCCGGTGAGGAAGACCCACCATCCGTTCATGGTGCGCACGCCCCTTCGCGCGGGCAAGCCCCGTCGCCCGCGCGAAGGCCCGCTGTCCAAGCGAGGCTGGAGCGGTTAGGCTCGGCGCGTGGTCGTCTCCTCGCGCGCGAACGTGGTCATCGTCCATTTCAGCGAGATCGCGCTGAAGCTCGGCCAGAGGCCGATGTTCGTCGCGCGCCTGCTCGAGAACGTGCGCCGCGGGCTGAAGGGACTGCCGGTGGCCAACGTGCGCCACCAGTGGTCGCGCCTGTTCGTCGACGTCGGCGAGGCCGACGTCGAGCGCGTGCTGCAGCGGCTGGCGGCGATCCCGGGGATCGCCAACTGCTTCCCGGCGCGACGCATCGGACAGAACCTCGAGGACCTCGACCGGGCGGTCGACGAGGTGCTCGACGCCGGGTGGCGGCCTTCGGGCACGTTCGCCGTGCAGGTGCGCCGTGTCGATCGATCGTTCCCGACGATGTCCCCGGAGATCGGGCGCCGGGTCGGCGGGCGCATCCAGGAGCGCACCGGGGCCGTGGTCGACCTCGACGACCCCGAGACCGCGGTGCACGTGCACGTGATCCCGGGCGAGATCCTGTTGTCGTTCGAGAGGGTGGACGGATGCGGCGGTCTCCCGGCCTCGACGTCCGGCCGCCTGCTGCTCCTGCTTTCGGGCGGCATCGATTCGCCGGTGGCGGGGCTGCGCATGCAGCGACGCGGCGCGCGCATCGACGCGCTGCACTTCCACAGCGTCCCGTTCCTCAGCGCCGCCAGCCAGGTCAAGGCGCGGGAGCTCGCGGCCGTGCTCGCGCGCGGCCAGCAGCGCGTTCGCCTCGTGATGGTCCCGTTCGGCGAGTGCCAGGCCGAGATCGTGCGCCACGCCCCGAGGCCGCTGCGCGTGGTGTTGTACCGCCGGATGATGATGAGGATCGCTTCGCAGATGGCGCGGCGCTGCCGCTGCCTGGCGCTCGTCACCGGCGAGAGCCTCGGGCAGGTCGCCTCGCAGACGCTGCGCAACATGAACCTGATCGAGCGGGCGTCGACGTACCCGGTGCTGCGACCGCTCGTCGGTTCGGACAAGCTCGAGATCAGCCGCTACGCCGATCGTGCGGGCACCTACGAGATCTCGATCCAGCCCGACCAGGACTGCTGCACGCTGTTCGTGCCCCGCCACCCGGCCGTCGCCGCGAAGGAGCCGGAGATCCTCGAGGCCGAGAAGCTCTTCGACGTGGATGCGCTCGTGAAGGCCTGCGTCGACGCGGCGATGGAAGAATGGATCGAGGCCGCGTGGCCGGAGCCCGCCGTCGAGCGCTCGCGCGTCGCTCTCGTCTGAAGGTCGTCACGAAGGTCGTGGGCCGCGCGCGCGGGCCGCGCGCCACAGCCGTTCGAAGGTGGCGGCGGCTTCGGGGCCCAGGTCCTCGGCGCCCGGCGGCTCTTCGCTGTGCGAAGCGGCGGGGTCGTCGCGGCGGCGCTGGCCCTGCGGCTCGCCCGGCGAAGCCCGGCGCGTCTCGGGCGCGCGTCCCTCGACGCGGCCGACCACGAAGAACAACTCGCGCACGACCTCCCGTTCCATCCACTCGTTGATCCTCGCGACGAGTTCACGCTGCAGCAGGCTGAGCTCCTGCAGCCAGGTCGAGGACCGCACGGCGACGATCAGGCGCGAGCCGTCCAAGCGCACAGGCTGGGCGTTGCGGGAGATGGTACGGCCGACTACCTCGTCCCACGCCTGCCAGACGCGATAGTCGTCGAGCCGGCGATCCAGACCGAATCGCGCCAGCGTCCGATCGAGCAGGGCGGAAAGTCGCGCGGGGTGTCGCGTGGAAGCCACGCGTTCCCTCGTAGCAGAGTCACGCGCCCGGAGCGTGGGGTGGTGGTCGCGATGTGCGCCGGCTCGGCCCGTTCGCGCCTGTCGTCCTCGACCGGCGCGCCTGGACGAGCGCGTTCCAGGCGGTCGGATCGCACCGATGCACAGCTTCGGCAGGAGGCACGAAAACCCCGGCTGAAAAGCTGGCGTGCCACAATATCTGGTGGTACAAGGTTGGACCACCCACTATTAGCCGTGGTCGCCACGCTCCCGCCCCTTGCGGGGGAAGTCGGACGGCCGGCCCTTGGAAGGACCCGGATCGACCGCCGGGTCCGGGACATTCAGGTCTGCATCTTGCGGACCTCCGCACAATGAGGAGATGGAGAGAATGATGGAGGAAAAAGCAGCGCTCGCGGCCACGGTTTCCGCCCCGCCCCCGGCCACTCGCACCGGCGGCGCCGGTCTCAGTTTCACGCGCCGGTTGTCGAAGGCGGGCGTCGACCCGTACACGACCGTGGACTGGGAGACCCGCGACGCGACCATCCAGGGGGAAGGCGGCAAGGTGGTCTTCGAGCAGAAGGGGGTCGAGTTCCCGGCCGGCTGGTCGCAGCTCGCCACCAACGTCGTCGCCTCGAAGTATTTCCGGGGCCACCTCGGCACGCCGCAGCGCGAGACGAGCGTCCGGCAGCTCATCGGCCGGGTCGTCGGCACGATCGTCGGCTGGGGGGAGGAGCAGGGCTACTTCGCCGACCGGCCCAGCCGCGACGTCTTCCGCGACGAACTGACCCACCTGCTCCTCGAGCAGGAGGCCTGCTTCAACAGCCCGGTCTGGTTCAACGTCGGGGTCGAGCCGAAGCCGCAGTGCTCGGCCTGCTTCATCCTCTCCGTCGACGACACGATGAACTCGATCCTCGACTGGTACCGCAAGGAGGGCGTGATCTTCAAGGGGGGATCCGGCTCGGGCGTGAACCTGTCGAACATCCGCTCCTCGCGCGAGCCGCTCGTCGGCGGCGGCACGGCCTCCGGCCCCGTCTCCTTCATGCGCGCGGCCGACGCCTCGGCCGGGGTGATCAAGTCGGGTGGCAAGACCCGTCGCGCGGCCAAGATGGTCGTCCTCAACATCGACCACCCCGACGTGGAGGAGTTCATCCGCTGCAAGGGCGACGAGGAGAAGAAGGCCTGGGCGCTGATCGACGCCGGCTACGACGGCTCCATCGACGGCGACGCGTACG
>CAYYZO010000101.1:0-15199 GCA_964476185.1 uncultured Myxococcales bacterium | reverse complement strand
CTGCACGCGCGAGGCACACCGGTGAGCGGCATGGTCGAAACGTACCGCGGCGCGGTGTATCCCTGGCACTGCGACCACATGGGCCACATGAACGTGATGTGGTACGTGGGCAAGTTCGACGAGGCGACCTGGAACCTGCTCGCCCTGGTGGGACTCACCGGCGCCGCGCTGCGCGCCAGCGGCCGCGCGATGGTGGCGGTCGAGCAGCAGCTGCAGTACCGGCGCGAGCTTCTCGCGGGCGATAATGTCACCGTTTCTTCCGGCATACTCGAGCTGAAGGAGAAGGCGATCCGCTTCTTTCACGAGATGCGTAATCCGCTCTCCGGCGAGGTGTGCGCCACCAGCCGCTACGTCGGCGTCCATATCGATTCCACGACCCGAAAATCCTGCCCGCTTCCGGGCGAGGTCCTCGCCAGAGGCAAAGACCTCGTCCGGCACTACGACTTCTGAGGAGTTCCACATGAACAGCGATCCGATCGTCATCGTTTCCGCAGCCCGCACGCCGATGGGCGCATTTCAGGGTGAGCTCAAGAGCTTCGCTGCGCCCGAACTCGGCGCGGCGGCGATCCGCGCCGCCGTCGAGCGCGCCGGCCTTCAGCCCGACGCGGTCCAGGAAGTGATCATGGGCTGTGTCCTGCCGGCCGGCCAGGGCCAGGCTCCGGCGCGCCAAGCCTCGCTGGGGGCAGGGCTTTCGCTCGCGGCCGGCTGCACGACGGTGAACAAGATGTGCGGCTCGGGGATGAAGGCGGCGATGTTCGCGACCGATCTCCTCCGCGCCGGAACGAACGAGATCATGGTCGCCGGCGGCATGGAGTCGATGACGAACGCGCCCTACCTGCTGCCCAAGGCGCGCGCCGGCTACCGCATGGGCCACCAGCAGGTGCTCGACCACATGTTCTTCGACGGCCTCGAGGACGCCTACGACAAGGGCCGCCTGATGGGCACGTTCGCCGAGGACTGCGCGGACAAGTACGCGTTCACGCGCGAGGAGCAGGACGCGTGGGCGGTGCGCTCGCTCGAGCGCGCGCGGCGCGCGAACGAGGACGGCTCGTTCGCGTGGGAGATCGCGCCGGTCACGGTCGCCGACCGCAACGGCGAGCGCCGCATCGACCGCGACGAGCAGCCGTTCACGGCCGACCCGTCGAAGATCCCGACCCTGCGGCCGGCGTTTCGCAAGGACGGCACCGTGACGGCCGCAAACTCGTCGTCGATCTCCGACGGCGCCGCGGCGCTCGTGCTGATGCGCGAGAGCGAGGCCGCGAGGCGCGGGATCGCGCCGCTCGCGCGGATCGTCGCGCACGCGACCCACGCGCAGGAGCCGGCCTGGTTCAGCACGGCGCCGGTCGCGGCGATCTCCCGGGTGCTCGCCGCGGCGAACTGGAGCATCGGCGACGTCGGCCTGTTCGAGATCAACGAGGCGTTCGCGGTCGTCGCGATGGCCGCGATCCGCGAGCACGGGCTCGACCCCGGGCGCGTCAACGTTCGCGGCGGCGCCTGCGCGCTCGGCCATCCGATCGGCGCGTCGGGCGCGCGCATCGTCGCGACGCTCCTCGGCGCGATGCGGCGCGACGGCGTCGCGCGCGGCGTCGCGTCGCTCTGCATCGGCGGCGGCGAGGCGACGGCGATGGCGATCGAGCTTGCGTGAGCGTCCCGCCGACGGCCGCGCCGGAGCGCGAGGACGCCGCAGCGTGACGCGAGCCGCGTGCGACGCGGAACGCGAGGCGCACAAGAGGAGGCCCGGCCGATGAGCGAAACCGCCCTCGAGCGCTGGAACGAAGAGAAGGCCTCGACGTGGGTCTACGAGGTCGTGGCCCGTGCGGAGCCCGACGCGCGCCTCGCGTCGATGTTCCGCGCGCTCGCCGTCGCGTCCGAATCCCAGGCGCGGATCATCGCGCGCGACATCCCGGAGGCCGAGCTGCCGGCGGGGTTCCGGCCGACGCTGCGGCTTCGCCTCGTCGCCATGCTCGTGCGCGCGCTCGGGCCGCGGCGCTGCCGCCCGCTGCTCGCCGCCGTCAAGGTGCGCGGCCTGTCGGTCTACGACGCGCGCCCGGTGCAGGCCGGCCACCGGATGCCGACGAGCGTCTCGGAGGTCGGAGGACGCCACCAGGGCATCGCCGGCGGCAACCTGCGCGCGGCGGTCTTCGGCGTCAACGACGGGCTCGTCTCGAACGCGTGCCTGATCCTCGGCGTCGCCGGCGCGGCGTCCGACGCGTCGGCCGTGCTGCTCGCCGGCACCGCCGGCCTGCTCGCCGGGGCGTTCTCGATGGCCGCCGGCGAGTACATCTCGGTGCGCTCGCAGCGCGAGCTGTTCGAGTACCAGATCGGCCAGGAACGCGAGGAGCTCGAGCTCTATCCGGAAGAGGAAGCCGAGGAACTCGCGCTGATCTACTCCGCGCGCGGCGTCGACGAGCAGCAGGCGCGCGAGATCGCGCACATGCTCGTCCGGGATCCCGCCACCGCGCTCGACGCGCTCGCGCGCGAGGAGCTCGGCCTCAACCCCGACGACCTCGGCTCGCCGCTCGGCGCGGCCGCGGCGTCGTTCGCGTCGTTCGGGGCCGGCGCGGTGCTCCCGCTGCTGCCGTTCGCACTCGACCTCGGCCCGGCCGCCCTCGGCGTCTCGATCGCGCTGTCGGGCATCGCGCTGTTCGCGGTCGGCGCGGCGCTCAGCCTGTTCTCCGGGCGCGGCGCCTGGACCGGCGGCGCGCGGATGCTCGCGCTCGGCGGCGCGGCCGGCGCGGCGACCTGGGCGATCGGCCGGATGCTCGGGGTCGGGCTCGGCTAGGCGCCGCGCCGTGTCCCGCCGCCCGGCGGGCGCGGCTCTTCGGGCGGGCGCGCTTCCGCCAGGCCGCGGCCCGTCGAGGGATCGGCGACGAACGAATAGAAACGGCGCGCCCCCGGGAGGGAGCGCGCCGTTCCGTTGCTGGACGTCCGCCGCGCGGCGGACGGGCTCGTCGTCGCGGCTACGGGGCCTGGGCCTGGAACAGCGTCGCGTCGTTCTTCTTGACCGTCGGCAGCGCCATGCCGAAGCACTGCGCGTCGCTCGTGACGAGCTGGGCCGTCGCGGAGGTGTCGCCGGCCAGGATCGCCGCGATGCCGGTCGGCAGCAGCGACGAGTCGTTCTTGCCCTGCACCTTGATCTTGCCCTTGCCGGCGACGCCGCCCGCGAGCTGCATCTTGAAGACGCCGTCCGGGTACTGGTCCTTGTCGGCGTACTTGTAGCCGGTGCCCTTGGAGTCGGCCCAGCACGGCTTGTCGACGCAGGTGTCGCCGGCGCGCGGCACCGTGTACGACGCGACGAGCGCGTTCGACTGGTCGTAGATGCACAGCGCGTAGCTCGTGCCGCCGGGCGTGAGCGGGTCGCCGAAGTCGGCCTGCACGACGTTCGACGTCAGCTTGACGAGCTGGAACTTCATCTTCTCCTTGCCGGGCTTCTTCTCGTTCAGCTGCAGCTTGGCCTTCTCGGCCCCGATGCAGCCGCCGAGCGGCGCCGGGCCGCAGGTAGCCGGCAGGGTCGTGGTGGTCGTGCTCGTGGTCGTCGTGGTCGTCGTCGGTATCAGGCAGCCGGGGTCGGCCGGGTAATCGCGCAGGCCGTTGCCGTCGTTGTCGAGGCCGAGCGAGTCGCCGTCGTACGGCATATCTTCCTGCGTGCTGAGGCACGGGTTGCCAAGCTTGCTGACCCCCATCGTGTAGTACGGCGGAGCGTCCTGCTCGGTGAGCGGGGTATAGGGGTTCGAGACGTGGCATCCGCCGATGCAGGTTCCGCTGCCGAGCGCGGCGTCGTGGACCTGGCGCAGGCCGTAGCCGCTGGCCTTCGGCTGGCCTTGGTAGTCGTAGGGGGTCGTGCTGCTGACGACGGTCTCGCCGTAGTCCTGGCCGTGACAGCCGGCGCAGCCGAACCCGTTACCCTGAGCGAGGTTGCTGCCCATGGTTCGCACTGGCGTGGTGCCGCCGCCGGCCGAATGGCAGACGTTGCAGAGGTTGTCGATCACACCGGGACTCGAGGTGATCTGGAGATTGAGAAGGTGGCTCTGGTGGAGCGAGCTCTGGCTGTTCTCGAAATCGGCGTGACAGCCCGCACACCAGATCCCAGGCGTAGTCGGATGGTTGAAGCTCGGATACGCTTGCGCGCCCCCCGCACCGATCATCACGGCCGCCGCCGCGAGCGCCGCGACTCGAGCCGCTTTCAAGAAGCTGTTCCTCATCATGTTCTCCTCCCTTCGCGTCAGTGAACCGCAGCCGCCTGCAGTTCCTTCAGGTTGCGGACGGCCTCGGCGTTGCGGGCGTCCATCGACAGCGTGACTTCGAACTGTTTCGTGGCTTCGTCATTCCGGCCCAGCTTGCGCAGCACCGCGCCGAGCGTGTTCGAGCGCCCGGCCGTCGGCTCGCGCTCGAGCAGGCGCCGGTACCAGACCTCGGCCTCGGCGTAGCTGCCCTGGCGCGCGAGCGCGTTCGCGAAGTTCTCGCCGGCCGGGGCGAACGTGGGGTCCAGCTCCACGGCCTTGCGGAACGCGTCGACGGCGTCGTCGTTGCGGCGCAGCCGCACCAGCGTGTAGCCGAGCGCGTTCCAGGTCTCGGCGTTGGGCTTGAGCGCGAGTGCGTCGCGGTAGTGCTTCTCGGCCTTCGCGTACTCCCCCGCGCGCACCATGTCCACGCCGAGGTTGAAGTGCGCGGACGCGCAGCCCGGGTCGAGCGCGAGCGCCTTCTCGTAGAGCTCCCGGGCCTCCTTGAACTGCTCCATCCGGGCCAGCACGAAGCCGAGGTCGCTCAGGATCTCGGCCTTGGGCTCGACCTCGAGCGCGGCGCGGTAGTGCTCGGCCGCCTCGGGCAGCCGGTGCAGCTCGACCAGCGCGAGCGCGAGGTTGTTGCGGCTCTTGGTGTGCTTCGGGTCGATCGCGACGGCCTTCTGGTACTCGACCACGGCCTCCGGCGTGCGCGCCTGCTGGAACAGCGACCAGCCGAGCGCGTTGTGCAGCTCCACGCTGTCGGGGTTCAGCTCGAGCCCGCGCCGGAAGTGGCGCTCGGCGCCGGCGTGGTCGCGCGTGTTCTCGTTGGCGAGCCCGGCGCGCAGGAACGAGTAGGCGTCGAGGAACTCCTCCTGGATGTCGGCGATCGCGTCGGACGGCAGCCGCACGAACTCCGGGATGTTCGCGGCCCGGTCGGGCGACGTGAAGCGCTCGAGCAGCACCGGCGGCGAGTCGTTGCCGTCGTCGTCGATGTGCGTCAGGAACAGCTGCGTGTACGGCCCGTTCACCTTCGACGAGAACACGAGCCAGCGGCTGTTCGACGACCAGCTGTGCCACGAGTTCATGCGGTCGGTGTTGTGGCGCAGCCGCCGGGCCTCGCCGCCCGCGGCGGGCAGGATCCACAGCTCGCTGTCGGGCTGCAGCAGCATGTACGAGTCGGACTTCGTGAAGACGATCCACTTGCCGTCCGGCGAGTACTTCGCGAAGTAGTTGCTCTGGCCGTTGTTCGAGGCGCCCGCGATCGGCACCGCCTTGCCGCCCTTGCCGTCGTTGAAGGGGATGCGGAACAGGTCGAAGCGGAACGGCTTGCGGTCGCGCGTGAACTCCGGGACGTCCTTCTCGTCGATCAGCGCGGCGTTCTTCTGCTCGAACTCGGCGCGGTAGGCGGTCGCGCGCGCGAAGATGATCTCGTTGCCGTCGGGGCTCCAGACCGGGTTGGTCTGCACGTACTCGGGGTCGTCGGCGCCGGGCAGGGCGGCGAACGTCTTCTGCTGCCGGTCGTAGACGACCAGGATCCCCTTGATCGGGAAGAACAGCTGCGAGAACCACAGGTCCGGCATCGCCACGAACACCGAGCGGTCCTTGACGGTGCTGATGACGTAGCGGCCGGTCGGCGACACGCGCGAGAGCAGCCCGAACGTGAGCTCGCCGTCTTCCTTGCGGAAGTCGGCCCACGTCAGGATCTTCTCGTCGTTCATGACCATGTGCTTCGTCGTCTCCATGACGGCGTAGGCGCCCTTGTCGTTGCCGTAGTCGACGTCCATGCCGAGCACGGAGCCGTTGTCGGCGAACGAGTGGCAGTTGCCGCACACGGGAAGGTTCTGCAGCACGATCGGCGGGCCGTCCTCGAGGTCGACCTGGCCGAAGCGCCAGCGGATGCGCGACGGGTCCTGCACGGCGTGCAGGAACGGCAGCGGCACCTCGCGGTAGAACAGCGAGTCGTCGACGCGGTCCTTCGACGTGCGGATCCGCACGCGCGCCGCGGCGTCCGCTCCGCCGCCGTCGCGCGCGACGGTGATCTCGGCGTCGCGCTCCGTCGAGCGCTGCTTGATCGTCGTCCAGTCCGCCTCGGACGGCCGCCAGCGGCGCTCTGCGGCGGTGAAGCGCAGGTCCTCGTCGCCTTCGCTGCGCACGGTGATCGTCCAGGCCGTCGCGTCGGCGCCGCCGCCCTTCCAGGTCAGCGTCGGCGCGACGATCTCGGGCGGAAACAGCGTGCCGTCGGCCGGGTACGTGATCGCGACAGGGCCGTCGGTCGGGACCGGCGGCGGAGTCCACGCCGTGATCGGGGCGGGCTGCGCGGGCGAGCCGTGGAACTCGGCAATCTCGGCCTCGGTCGGAGCGGGGGCCGCGACGCCCGGGTTGGTGCCCTTCAGGCCGAGTTCCGGCGGGTACGTCGAGCGCTTCTGGAACGCGGTGGGGGCGAACCCGGCGCCGGGCGCTTGCCCGCCGGCCGGCGCGGCTTGCACCGGAGCCGCGGGCGGCGCGGGAACGGCCGCCGGCGAAGTCGCGACCGCGGCGGCCGGTTCCGCCGGCGGCGCGTCCTGCTGGTCGCACCCGGCGAGCGTGGCGGCGAGCGCGGCGGCGAGGCTCGCCAGGGCGCCGGCCGTCGCCCGGCGTCGCCGGCCGGCTGGCCCGGGCATCCTCGTCGCACTCGGCGTGAAAGGCATGGATCGCATCGTCGGCAATCAGCGCAGGGCTGGCAATGGCAAAACTGCGATCGCTTCGGTCTCGCAGAGCAGTTCGGGGCGACAGAGCGGCGCCTCGACGATCGCGAGCGGGAAGCCGCCGAAGCCGTGCGCGTCGAGCCGGCGGCGGAGCTCGGGGGCGTCGCCGGCGTGCTTGACGTAGGTGACGGCCGAGACGAGGTCGGCGAAACCCGCTCCCTGCTGCGCGAGCAGCGTCTCGATGTTGCGCAGCATGCGCTCGGTCTGCGCGGCGAGGTCGCCCTCGTGCACGCTGCGCCCGGACTCGTCGATGCTCGCGGTGCCCGAGACGACGAGGCTCACCTTGTTGTCGTCGACCAGCCGAAGCCCGCGCGAGAAGTCGGCGCCGTAGGTCCAGGCCTCGTTCAGCGTCGGCGTCGTCATCAGCGGCACGTGCAGCGGATCGGGCGAGGCGACCGCGAACAGGCTGAGCGAGAAGTCGTGCGCGGGTGCGAGCGGGATGCCCTGCACGCCGGTGCTGGCGGGGCGGCGCTCGATGCCGCGGCTCGCGAAGAAGTCGCGGCGGGCGCGGTTCAGCGCGTCGTAGTCGCGGTCGATGTCGCGAAGGTGGATCCAGGTGCGGATCACGTCGCGGAAGCCCATGCCGGCGTCGGCGAGCAGGCGTTCCGCCTCGCAGAACATCTCGAAGGCCTCGGCGCGGGCGTCGCCGCCGCGGCGGCCGTGGAGGTTGGCCGCGAACAGGTGCGTCTGCGCGCCGAGCTGGATCCGGCGGCCGCGAAGTCCGGCGCTGCACTGCGCGCACGCGCACGATGCGGTCGCGTGGAGCGCCGCCGGCGCGCTGCTCGCCCGGCTGCCGCGCGGCACGACGGCGACCGCAGCGATCTCGAGCAGCATCGGCTCGTCCTCGAGCGGGGCCTGGCCGATCAGCGTCGTCGCTGCCGTCGCGTCGCCTGCGAGAACGCGACGGCGCGCGCCGAGGAGCTCGGCGGCAGTCGCGACGCCGGGCGCGACGAACACGGTTTCGCTGACCAGGTCGCTCTGCCGGGCGCCCTCGTCGGCCAGCACGGCGGCCAGCGCTTCCCACGCGGACGCTGCCTGCGCGACGGCTCCCGCCGCGGTGTCGACCGGGCGCGCGAGCACGTGCAGCTCGTCGGCGACGGCGCCGGGGACGCGTCGCACGGCGCAGCTGTGGCGGGGAGTTCGGGACATCGCGGTGGGCAGGGCGGATGGCACGGCGGTTGGGGAGCGGAATCGGGAGCCGGAAAGCGGGCAACCGGCGTCAGTCCTGGTCCGTTCAAGCGAGAAGCCCCCGGACGACGCGGCTGCATCGCCCGGGGGCTTCGTGGCCTCGAGGCCGGTCAGGAGACCGGCTTCAGCACTTCTCGCGGTAGTTCGGGCTGCCCAGGCCGCCCTTCGTGAACGTCGACGGGGTCGTCCCGCAGACGGTGTTCGGCGAGTACGGTCCCGAGTACGGCGCGAAGATGTCGGTCCCGATGTACGTCACGTCCGCCGCATAGGCGGCGAGCGGGTGCCCCGGATCCGGCGCGGTGCCGTTGCGGTTGAGCTCGGTCTTCTCGAAGCGGTTCAGCTCCGGGAAGCCCTGCACGATCGGAGGAACGATGTCGCAGTCCGAAGGACCGCCATCGACGGCGGCGCAGTAGTCGACCATCGCGACGCCGTAGAAGTCGTTGTCCTCGATCAGGTTGCTCTTGGCCGTGAGCCCGTCCGTGCCGAGCACCAGCACGCCGCCGCCCGGGGGCAGGGCGCCCGCCAACGAAGCCGGCGGAGCCGAGTTCGGGCGGTTGTTGTCGTACACGTGGTTCTTGTTGAGCTCCCAGCCGCCGGTGCCGGTGGTGATCTCGGTCGGGATCGGCATGCCGGCGCCGTTCGGGTGGTAGATGCCCACGCCGACGGTGTTGTTGTAGACGACGTTCTTCGACATCTCGACGTTGCTCGAGATCGTCAGCTCGAGACCCGTGACCGAGTCGTAGAGCTCGTTCGAGAGAACGCGGACGTTGTCGGCGCCTTCGACCCACAGCGCGCTGTCGTCGGAACCGTACGAGACGTTCTTCTTGACGAGGCCGTTGGCCGAGAGGGTCGGCCAGATGCCGTTCTCGCCGTTGTCGATCGAGCGGTTGCTGTCGATCTTGAAGTTGTCGACGTAGCGCAGCCAGATGCCGTTCTTCTCGAAGCCCTGCACGGTCATCTTCTTGATCTGGATGCCGTCGATGTGGAGCGACTCGCTGCCCTCGACGAGGATGCCGTGGAGCTGGCCCGGGTTCGGGACGATGACCACCCGGCCGGCCTCGCCGAGCTTCTTGTTCTCCTTGCCGACGAGCTTCAGCGACTTGGTGATGGTCACCGCCGCCGGGTTCGCGTGGGGCTCCTGGTAGGTGCCGGGGTAGACGATGACCTTGTCGCCGTCCAGGGCGTCGTCGACCGCAGCCTGGATCGACGAGTAGTCCTGGCCGGGGCCGACCTTGAAGGATTTTGCGAAGGCCGGGGATGCCGATACGGCCAGGGCCGAACCGATCACCGCCGCCTTGATGGACCAATGGGCGTGCTTCATGAAACTTGTCTCCTCCGGGTCAGCCTCTTTGCGAGGCGGTCTCCCCATCGTTTTCGTTGCAGGGCAACGCTACCCCCACGACGTTCGTGGTCCTATGGCACAGCACCGGAGGGTAGACAATGCGGTTTCTGAACAGTTTTTTCGCAATCGTCCTCGCCGGAACGTCGGTTCCACCCGGCACACCCCACGACGCAGGGCGGCACGGACGGCGACCGTTCGGGCGCGTCCGACGCGGTCACCGTTAGCGGCTTTCTGGATTAGTGACAAGTCGACAACAAATAGGATTGATTGTCGTCCGCGGGAAATGTAGGGAGTTCAGCTACCTACATCCCTGGGGGACTGCACATGGACATCATCGGGTCGAAACGGTTGGCGGCTGCGCCTGAAGGGGGCACGCCCGCACGACGGGTACGGAACGTCTTGCTGGCGGCGCTGCTCGCGGCGTCCGCGGTACCGGCCGCGGCCGGAACACCGGTGCCGTCGACCGCGAACGACTTCAAGGCGCCCGGCACCCAGCCGGCCACGATCACGGATCCGCTGGCGATCCCGTCGAACTGCACCGGCTGCCACTCGAACTACGGCTCGCCGGAGAAGGAGCCCTACCGCACGTGGCAGGGGTCGATGGTCGCGCAGGCCGGCCGCGACCCGCTGACCTGGGCGGCGATGGCGATCGCGAACCAGGACGCGCCGTTCTCGGGCGAGATCTGCATCCGCTGTCACATGCCCAAGGGCTGGCTCGAAGGGCGCTCCGGCGCCCCGGACGGCAGCCTGACGACGGCCGACGACCGGCAGGGGGTGCAGTGCAGCGTCTGCCACCGCATGGTCGATCCGCTGAACGAACCCGGCTCGCCTCCCGGCGACGCTGCGATCGTCGCGGCGCTCTCCAGTCCCGTCGTCGGCGTCGGCGCCGGGCAGATGGTCGTCGATCCCGACGACACCGTGCGCGGTCCTTTCGATGTCGTGGGCGACCTCGGCTACGACCCGCACGTCCCCACCCGAAACGCGTTGCAGGCGTCGTTCCAGGAATCGTCGCGGATGTGCGGCACCTGCCACAACGTCCTGAACCCGGTGTTCCAGCGCAACATGTCCGGCGAGTACGAGATCGGCGCTTGGGACACGCCCGGCGACATCGCCCTCGCGTTCCCGGAACAGCAGACCTACACGGAGTGGGAGTTCAGCGACTACAACGGCGCCGGCGTCTACGCGCCGCAGTTCGCCGGCGACGGCAACGGCGTCGACGGCGACTACACCGTCGGCAGCTGCCAGAGCTGCCACATGCCGCGCGTCGTCGGCCAGGCCGCCGACGAGGGCATGACGCGCACGAACATGCCGGTGCACGAGCTCGTCGGCGCGAACACGTTCGTGCCGACCATCATCCCGCTGCACCCGGTCTTCGGCGCCGAGGTCGACGCTTCCGTGCTCGCCGACGGCGCCGCGAAGTCGCTCAGGATGCTGCGCCGCTCGGCCACCGTGTCGGCCTCGCTCGGCTCCGGCACGCTGAGCGTGCGCGTCACGAACGAGAGCGGCCACAAGCTGCCGACCGGCTACCCCGACGGCCGCCGCCTGTGGCTGCACGTGCGCGCCTACGACGAGAACGACAACGTCGTCTTCGAGTCCGGCGAGTACGACACGGACGAGGCCGACATCGTCGGCTACGAGACGGCCCCGCTCGACCCGAACCTCGTGGTCTGGGAGACGCTGCAGGGCATGAGCGCCGACGTCGCCGCGGCCACCGGCAACACGGCCGGCCCGAGCTTCCACCTCGCGCTCAACAACGTCCGCGAGTTCGACAACCGGATCCCGCCGCGCGGCTTCACGAACGCCGCGTACGACGCCGTCGACGCGTCGCCGGTCGGCAAGGCCTACGCGGACGGCCAGTACTGGGACGACGTCACGTACCCGGTCGGCCCGAGCGCCGTGCGCGCCGACGTGGTGCTGCTGTACCAGACCACGACCAAGCAGCTGATCGAGTTCCTGCGCGACGAGAACGTGACGACGACCGACGGCACGATCCTCCACGACCTCTGGGAGACCGCCGGCAAGGCGCCGCCGGTCGAGGTCGCGCGCGGCGTCGCGCTCGCCGACGCGAAGAAGGCGCAGGGCTGCCGCCAGAACATCGACAAGGCCGAGTCGAAGTACCTCAAGGCCTACAAGAAGCAGTGGGCGAAGTGCTTCGCGGCGACCGCGGCCGGCGACGCCTGCGACGCGAGCGCGCGCGACGCGGCGGTCGCGGACGCGCAGGCGGCGCTGCGCGACCGCCTCGGCGGCGCCTCCGACAAGAAGTGCGCCGGCATGAGCCCGATGACGACGGGCCTCGGCAGCTACTGCCCGGCGCCGTGCGCGACGATCGTGCTGTTCGACCTGGACGACGTGGCCGACTGCTCGATCTGCCTCGCCGAGAGCGTCGTCGACGCCGCGCTCGAGTCCGCTTACGGCACCGCGCCGCCGCTCGAGCCCGCCGCGGTGCCGGCCGGCGATCCGGCCAAGTGCCAGAAGCAGCTCGGCATCGCCGCGACCACGCTCGCGCAGAAGTGGTCGTCGGCGCTCGCCGGGTGCGAGAAGGACAACGCGAGCGGCAAGAACTCGCCGCCGGTCGACTGCCAGACCGACCCGAAGGGCAAGATCGCGAAGGCGAAAGCGTCGTCGGCCAAGAAGGTCGGCAAGTGCCTGAGCTACGACGGCATCGAGGGCTGCGCCGAGACCGCGGTCGACAACGCCGCGCTGTCGCTGTGCATCGAGAACGCGCTCGACGACCTCGCGGCCACGTACCCGACGGTCGCGTACCCGTGAGCGACGCTGCGCCGGCGACCCCCGCGGTCGCCGGCGCAGCAGCATCCTGCCGGGCCGTTCGGCTCCCGACCGGCCTTTCCCTGCGCGCATCCGCGCGCCGATTCGAAGGCCGCCTACGGCTTCGGCGCGGCGACGACCGGAGTGAAGACGACCCTTTCGTGCATCGTGTCCGCGACGATCTCGTCGGTGATGATCGCCTCGAGGACCGGGCGGGAGAGCCGTACGCGAAACGCCTCGTGCGCGGCCGGCGAGGCCAGGTCGAAGACGGCGTGCTCGTCGGTGAACGTCGCCGCCTGCACGTCGTAGAAGAACACGAGCTCGAGCGACGCGGGCTCGATCCGGAACGAGGCCATCTCGTCGAGCACCGGCGTCGCGACCTGCTTCCAGACCGCGTCGCGGCGCGACTCGGCGGTGGTCGTCTTCTCGTCGAAGAAGAGGCCGGTCTCGATGTCGATCTCGAGGTGGTCGTCGCCGGCTTCTTTCGACGGACCGGCGACGCGCACCTCCGACGGCCCGACGGCGCCGGCCGACATGCTGCGGATCAGCAGCTTCGACTGCAGCACGACGCTGTCCGGGCCGTGCGTGTTCGCGAGACGTTTCAGCTCGTTCGCGACGGCATCGAGGTTGGCCTGCTGCTCGGGCGTCCGCGCGGGCTTCTGGTCGTCGCCGGTCAGGTCGGTCGGCCAGCCTCCGGCCGCGTGGGGAGGAACGGCCTGGCCGGGCGCCGCGACCGGCGGGTCGGTCGCGCCCGCGTCGGACGAGGCGAGCAGCGCCGCGAGGCCGGCGGCCGCGAACACGCGGACGGGGGTGGGGGACGCGGGGCGACGGGAGGCTCGGTGGCGCTGCTTGGTCATGGAGCCGGCGATGCTGGCAAAACCAACGTCCGCTTTCCATTGCGGATCCTCGTCCGGACCTCCCGTCCGGATCTCCTGCGGCTTCCGGTCCGCTCGTCCGCGACTCCGCCCGATCGACGACGACCGAACGCGCGGTGCGCGCCGCACCGCACTCCGGCCGTGCTGCCGTCCGCCGACGGTCGGCGCTGCGCCCGCTTCGGAATCCGGGCCCGGTCGGGCATCATCGCGGGCTGCATGGCCGATCGTGTGGCAACCGGGCTTTCGCCGAACGTGTACCGCTGCGTGCGCGAGGCCGCGCGTGCGCTCGACGAAGCCGGCGTTCGCGACGAACCGGTGCTCGTCGGCGTCTCCGGCGGCGGCGATTCGATGGCGCTGCTCGAGGTCGCCGGCCTGCTCGCGCCGAAGCTCGGGCTCGAGCTGCACGTCGCGTGCGTCGATCACGCGCTTCGCCCCGAGGCGCCGGACGAAGTCGCGTTCGTGCGCGAGGCCGCGGCGCGCTGGTCGGCCGGGTTCCGGGAATTCCGCCTCGAGCCGTCGCGCGGTGACGAGGACACGCTGCGCCGCGCCCGCCACGCGGCGCTCGAGCGGGCCCGCATCGCCGCCGGTTGCCGCGTGGTCCTTCTCGGCCACACGCGCGACGACCAGGTCGAGACGATCGTGTTCCGGTTCCTGCGCGGCGCCGGCCTCGGCGGGCTCGCGGGCATCGCGCCCGTGCGGACGATCGACGGCACGCCCCCCGGCGTGCTGGTGCGGCCGCTGCTCGGGCTCGCCCGCGCCGACCTTCGGCGCCTTCTCGAGGCACGCGGCCTGGCCTGGATCGAGGACCCGACCAACGAGTCGCCGCGCTACGCGCGAGGGCGGCTGCGCTCGAGCGTGCTGCCGGCCGTCGAAGCCGCGTTCGGGGCCGGCGCGCTCGACCACCTGCTCGACGTGGCGCCGCGCTGGCGCGACGACGAGGATTTCCTGGAGCAGCAGGCCGCGCGCCACCTCGCGGCCGCGTCGCGGAGCGGCAACGGCTCGGTCGCGCTCGACGCCGCCACGCTCGCCGAGGCCCATCCCGCGATGCGCGCGCGCGTGCTGCGCCGCTGGCTGTCGGAAGCCACCGGCCGCGGCCCGACCAGTCGCGAGATCGCCGCGATCGAGCGCTGGCTGGCGAGCTCGGGCGCACGGCGCGGGAGCCTCGACCTTCCCGCAGCCAGGATCGAGGGATCCGGCGGTCGGATCGTGCTGCGCGCGATCGCGAGCGAAGGCGAGCAGGGGACGACGGACCCGACGGGATCGCCGGCCGCGAACGACGGCGGGGAAACGGCGCCGCGCGACGTCGGAAGCGGCGCGGATGCGGTGCCTTGCAGGCCGAAAGGCGTGTTGCCGCCTTCCGAGGCCCGTGTTAGGGTCCCGCGCACTCGGGCATTTTCGCAAGATATTCCGCGGCGTTGTCGCGATTCCGCCGGTCCGTCCCGGCGACACGCGCGACGCGGCGGGCAGGGTTTGAAACCAAACGAATGAATCAGCTCTCGAGAAACCTCGCCCTCTGGCTCGTGCTCGGCCTCATGGTCGTGCTGCTCTTCAACATGTTCCAGGCCCAGCAGCGGCCGGACCAGGAACTGAGCTACAGCGAGTTCATCAAGGAGGTGGACGAGGGACACGTCGAGTCCGTCGTCATGCAGGGCGACACGCTCAAGGGACGGCTCGAGGGCAACAAGGAGTTCCGCACCTACGCTCCTCCGGGGCACGACGCCGCCGAGCACATCCTCGAGAAGGAGATTCCGTTCACGGTCCGGCCCGAGCTCCAGGACCCCTGGTACATCGAGATGATGGTCCAGTGGTTCCCGATGCTGCTGCTCGTCGGCGTCTGGATCTTCTTCATGCGCCAGATGCAGGTCGGCGGCGGCAAGGCGATGAGCTTCGGCAAGTCGAAGGCCAAGCTGCTCAGCGAGCACGCGAACAAGGTCACGTTCAGCGACGTCGCCGGCATCGACGAGGCCAAGGACGAGCTCGAAGAGATCATCGCGTTCCTGCGCGACCCGAAGAAGTTCACGCGCCTCGGCGGCCGCATCCCGAAGGGCGTGCTGCTGGTCG
>CAYYZO010000100.1:0-15417 GCA_964476185.1 uncultured Myxococcales bacterium | reverse complement strand
CGACTTGCATGTGTTAGGCACGCCGCCAGCGTTCGTTCTGAGCCAGGATCAAACTCTCCAGTTAAATGGACAACACCCGAAGGCGTTGCCCACGACTTGAAGAAAAGACGAGGATCCTTTCTCTAGGCTGTTTCGGCCTCAAAGCGATCCGAGAACCGCTCGAGTCCGTCGCTATTCAGTTTTCAAAGATCGATCGCTCAACCAGCGAGACGCTGGGGTATAGTGAGGACCTGATATCGAGTCAAGCTTCGGTGGGGTGCTCGGCCGATTTTTTTTTCGTCCCGAACTGAACCCGCAGAATCCGCCGCTTTCCGACCTCGACCAGCAGGGTCCCTTCTGCAGGGAACTCCCCGGCGGGATCAACGACCTTCCGACCATCGATCCGGACCGCCCCCTGCTCCACCAGGCGCCTGGCGTCTCCTTTCGAGGACGCGAGACCCGACTCATGGAGCAGTCGCGAGACCGGGACAGTACCCTCCGTCACGGAAAAGGCAAACTCCGGAATCTCCTCGGGCAACTCGCGGCGCTGGAAACGCTTCTCGAACGCCTCCCGCGCCGCCACGGCATCCGCAGGTCCATGGAAGCGAGCCACGATCTCGCTCGCCAGTTCCTTCTTCGCTGCCATCGGATGCGCCCCGCCTCGTCGAATCTCCCGGATCTCCACGAGAGGGCGGTCGCTCAACAGCTCGTACCAGCGATGCATCAGCTCGTCGCTGATCGACATGATCGCTCCGAACATCTCTATCGCCGGGTCGCAAACGCCGATCGCGTTGCCCAGGCTCTTGCTCATCTTCTGCTGCCCGTCCTTCCCTTCGAGAAGCGGCAACGTCATCACGACTTGCGGCGATCGACCTCGCCCCCGCTGCAGGTCGCGCCCAACCAACAGATTGAACTTCTGGTCGGTTCCCCCGATCTCCACGTCCGCGTCGAGCGCTACGGAGTCGTACCCCTGGATCAGCGGATACAGGAACTCGTGCACGCCGATCGGTCGATGCTCGCGGTAACGCTTCTCGAAGTCGTCACGTTCGAGCATGCGCGCGACTGTATATTGCGCTGCGAGGCGGATGATCCCGTCCGTCCCTAGCGGCTCGAGCCACTCGCTGTTGCGCCGCACTTCGACGGTGGACATGTCGAGCACCTTTCCTACCTGCTCCACGTACGTGCGCGCGTTTTGGTCGATCGCATCGCGTGAAAGAACCGGACGGGTTTCCGAGCGCCCCGTCGGGTCCCCGATGCGGGCGGTGAAATCCCCGATGAGAAAAATGACCCGATGCCCCAGCTGCTGAAACTGCCGGAGCTTTTGCAGCAAGACGGTGTGCCCCAGATGGAGATCCGCGGCGGTGGGATCGAATCCCGCCTTCACTCGCAACGGGGTTCCGGAGCGGAGTTTCTCACGGAGATTCTCCTCTTCCATGATCTCGACGCATCCGCGGCGAAGGATCTCGATCTGTTCATCGACACTCGGCGTCACAGGCCCCTCCAGTGGTCCGCGTCGTGATTCAAGCGGCCAGAAGGTGCGATCGACACCTCCGACTCCGTCACGACGACATCGACGTCATGATCGTGCTCCTCGCGCGGCACACGTTCGACGACCTGGCAATCGTACGCCACGCCAACGACCACAGCGCTGCCAGGGGACCGCGAGAGAAGCCGGTCGTAATACCCGCGCCCGCGGCCCACCCTGCCCCCGGACCGGTCGAAGCAGCGTCCCGGAGCGAGGACCAAGCCGACCCCCGTCGGCCACTCCTGCCGCGGCGGTAGGGCCGGCGCGAGTACCCCCTCCTCGTCCCGCGAGAGCGACTCTCCCGGTCGCCAACGCCCGAAGCGCAATTCACCTCCGACCACCCGGGGAAGCCAGACCTCGATCCCGTGCTCCACCAAATGAACGAGCACGCCGTCGAGCCGAACCTCATCCCGCAGGGCAAGATAGGCGAACACCCAAGCCGGGCGACGATCCTCGACGAGCCGCAGGATGCGCTCCCCGATCCGGTCGTCCGCGCTCCGACGCCGGTCGGCCGTCATGCGCAGCACCGCGGCACTCGCGTCGACACGGGCGCCCGGCTTCATCGAGGCGAGCGGATCGGAATCGCGGGTCACGAGTCTGCTGGATCGCGAGCAGGCCGGCCGGCCCCTTCAGCGGGAAGTCGTTTCGAGGCAGGATTCGACGGCATCGGCGAGTTTCTCGAGAGCCTCGTCGATCGAGTGACCGGTTTCGCGGGTCTTGTGGTACTCGTCGGCAATCCGAAGGGCCGCAAGCAAAGCGATGGTCAGGGAGGCGATACCGCGCTGCTGTCCCTTGCCGATCTCGCGCATCTGCTCGTCGACATACGCCGCGAGCCCCTTCATGTAGGCCTCGTCCTCGTCCGTCCGGATGTGCAGGCGTTGACCTGCGATCTCGAGATCAATTTCCCTCATCGCCCGCTCGTCCGTCCGGCGAATCGGCCAACCGGTCCACCCGACGGATGACCGCATCGATCTTCTTTCTTGTCTCGGCCCGCTCGGTCTTGAACCGGAAGTTCTGCGACTTGAGCTTCTCGATCTCCTCGCGACTCTTCGCCAGAGCCGCCGCGAGCTGGGCCGCCCGGGTCGCCGCCTGGCCATGTTGCGCGACGAGCTTCCGGAGCCCGTCCTCGAGTCGCTGCAATGCCTTATTTCCCATGCAGTTAGCACCAAGTTGTCAGAACCAACTTGGAGTCGCGAGTTTAGGTAGCGCGCGCCCCCGGAGTCAAGCGCTCCGGGGGCGCGCTGTGAGCATCAGGCCGCAGCCTGCGACAGGTCGACCGAAACCATCCGCGTGACGCCCGGCTCCGGCATGGTCACGCCGTAGAGGGTGTCGCAGATCTCCATCGTTCGCTTGTTGTGCGTGATGACGAGGAACTGCGAGCGTTCGCACATCTCGGATACGATTCTCGCGAAGCGCCCGATGTTGGCCTCGTCGAGCGGCGCATCGACCTCGTCGAGCACGCAGAACGGGCTCGGCTTGTGCAGGAACAAGGCGAAGATGAGACCGATCGCCGTCATCGCCTTCTCCCCGCCCGAGAGCAGGTCGAGACTGCCCAGCCGCTTGCCCGGAGGCTGCGCGAAGATCTCGACGCCGGTCTCGAGGAGGTTCTCCGGGTCGGTGAGCGCGAGGGAAGCCTTTCCCCCGTGAAAGAGCTTCGGGAAGGTGACCTGGAAGATGCGGTTCACTTCCTCGAACGTCTCGTGGAAACGCTGGCGGGACAGCTTGTTCAGTCGTGCGATCGTGCCGCGCAGGTCCTCGATCGAGCGTTCGAGGTCGTCGCGTTGGCCGCAGAGCTCGGCGAGGCGAGTCTCGATCTCCTCGAGCTCGGCCACTGCGCCGAGGTTCACCGTCCCGAGCCTCCGGATCCTGCCCCGGACCGAATCGAGGTCGGCCGCGAGGGACTCGATCGTCACTCCCTCGTCGATCGTCGTCGACGAAAGCTCCTGGTCCCCGATGCCGAGGCGTTCGGCAGCGCCCTCGAGCAGCGTCGAGCGTTCGAGCTCGCACTGCTTCTTGCGCAACTCGCAACGTCCGAACTCCGCCCTCGTCGCATCGAGCCGCGACGCTAGTTCGTCGAGGTCCCTGTCCAGGCGCTCGATGGCCTCGCGAGCCGAGCCGGCCTCCGCCCCGATCCGCTGGAGCACTTCCTCAGCCTCTGCACAGCCACGACGGAGACGCTCGAGATCCAGCGCCGGATCGCCAAGGCGTGCCACGACGCTGGCGATTTCGAGCTTGGAACGATCCACGCGGGCGAGCAGCGACTCGCGGCGGCCACCGGCCTCGTCCTTCGCGATCGCGAGCGCCGACAGCTGCCCCGCCAACGACTCGATACGCTGCCTGGCTTCGGCCTCCGCCACGCGGGCCTGCTCGAGGTCACCGAGCGCCTGCCGACGTTCGGCCTCGAGCGACTTCCCCGTTTCCTCGAAACGCGAGCGGTCCTCCTCGAGTCGGGTTGTCTCCGCCTCCGTGCTTCGCAGGCTGGCCTCAAGCTCCTGTTCGCGGCTCCGCGCCGCCAACCTCTCGCGCTGCACGCTTTCGAGTTCGGCCTGCACGGCCCTGAGGCGCTCCTCGGTTCGCGCTGCGTTCTGTTCGTGAAGTCGCTTCTCGCCATTCCAGCGAACGCGCTCGACCGTCAATCGGTGCAGTTCGCGGTCGAGGTCCGCGAGCCTCGCATCCATAGCCGAGGCCGCCTCCGCCGCCGCGCGCAGTTCTTCCTGCGAACGTCCAGCCTCAGCCAACGCGACATCGAGCGACTCACGGATGCGCCGCAGTTCCGAACTGCGCAGGAGCAGGCCTTCGTCGACCGGGTTCTCACTGCCCCCGGTCACGATGCCGTCCCCATCCACGACCTCACCGTCCTTCGTCACGAAGGTGACCCCGCGCCGGCCCCCCTCCCAGTGCCGGCGAGCCTCGTCCAGATCCGACACGACGTCGACGCCTCGCAGCAGCGACGCGACGACGGCCTCGAAGCCCTCGCGGATCCGCACGTGCGCCAGCAGCGCAGCGGCGCTCGCTCCCGGCGCGTCGCCCGATTCCTCCTCCGGGCCCATCGGCAGGAACGTCGCCCTTCCCGCGGAGTGATCGCGCAGGTAGCGCGCGCCTTCGATTCCGGACTCCGTCGACGGGACGACGATGTACTGCAGTGCCCCGCCGAGCACCGCGGCAACCGCCCGCTCGAAGCCGCTCTCGATCTCGATCACGTCGGCGAGAACGGCCCGCGCTCCCGCGCGCTCGCGCCCCCCGTTGGACATGAACGCGCGCACGCCGTCGTTGTAGCCGGAGAATCCGCGATGGAGTTCCTCCAGCGACTCGAGGCGCGACCGCAGCAACGCACACTCGTCGCGCCAGCGCTCGGCCTGGGCCTGCGCGTCCGCGCGACGGGTCTGGGCCGTGTCGAGTTCGGTGGCCGCCTGCCCTTTGCTTCCTTCCGCCGCGGCAAGCGCTCGCGCCAACTCCTCGAGGTTCGCATCCGCGGTCGCAAGGTCTTCCTGCAAGCGGGCCTTGACCGTGGCCAGCGAATCGGCCTCCGACCGGAGACGGCTCTCCCTCGCGGAAGCCGCCTCCTGCTGGCGTGCGACCGCGGCCCTCTCGTTGCGCAGCGCCGCGCTAGCCCCCAGCGCCTCGACGAGCCGTGAACGCATCGCGTCGGCGTCGGTCGTCCAGGCGAAATACCGCTCATCGCACTCCCGCACCTTCGCGGCGAGCGCGGTGCAGTGGGTCGACGCCTTCTCGTAGCGTTCCGACAACTCGTCGCGACGACGCCCGGCTTCGTCGGCTTCACCGGACAATTCGGCCAAACGCTCATCCAGCAGTTTCAGGTCGTTGCCGGATTCGGCGAGCAGTGCTTCCAGTTCGGCCCTGCGCTCGGCCAGATGGCGGCGCTCCTGCTCCGTTTCCGCCATGGCGGCACGGGCCGCGAAGAGCGATTGCCGCGCGGACTCTTTCGCCGACTCCGTTTGTCTCCCGCGCTCGCGGAGCGTCTCCCTCTGCTCCTGCCCCCTGCCGATCTCCAACCGGAGCGCGTGCTCGCGACCGCTCTGCTCAGCAGCGGCCTCCGAAGCCTGCTTCAGCTGCTCGTCCACCGCGCGCAGCCGCAACCACGTCCATGCGCGGTCGCATCGATCCTCCTGGGCACGCAGTTCCTGGTACTGGACCGCCCCCCGCGCCTGTCGGCGCAGCGAGTTCGCCTGGCGCTCGAGTTCACGCACGATGTCGCTGACACGCAACAGGTTGTCCCGGGTGCGCTCGATCTTGCGCTCGGCGGCGAGCTTTCGGCTTCGATAGAGGGTGGTGCCCGCGGCCTCCTCGATGAACAGCCGGAGTTCCTCGGGCTTGGCGCCGATGATCTGACCGACGCGCCCCTGCTCGACGATCGAATACGCCTTGGTCCCGACGCCGGTTCCGAGGAAGAGCTCCGTGATGTCCCGCAGTCGGCAGGGACGGTCGTTGATCAGGTACTCGGACTCCCCGGACCGGTAGAGCCGCCGGGTAACCTGCAGTTCGGGCACCTTGCGCAGGGCGCGAACGACCTCGTTGTCCTCTTCGCCCAGTTCGGGACTCTGACCGTCGAAGCCCCCTTCGTTGTCGAGGACGATCGTGACTTCGGCCATGCCGAGGGGACCATAGTGCTGGTTCCCGGCGAAGATGACGTCTTCCATGCTGCGGCCGCGCAGGTGGCGGGCGCTCTGCTCCCCGAGGACCCACCTCAGCGCGTCCACGATGTTCGACTTGCCGCAGCCGTTCGGCCCGACGATCCCGGTGATCCCCACGGGGAACTCCAGAATCGTCCGGTCCTTCGAAGACTTGAAACCCGTGAGCTCTAGCCGTTTGATCCTCACCGACGCCCTCTCCTCCAGCCCGACGGCCGTGGTCCACGAATCGGGAAGTCAGTATCCCACGCGGCGGAAAAGCGAGTCAACACGCGGATGTGAACGCACAGGCTTTCTGCAGAGGTTGACATCAACCCGTCGCCCCCCACCCGCGCGGGACGGCCCCTCGGGGATCAGTCGTGGTCCAGTTCGACGTTCCAGTAGGCGCTGTCGACGGCCCGCAGGAACGGGACCCACTCCCGGTAGCCGGACTGTCCGAACTGCCTCGTCACGAACGGACTCCAGGCCGGGCGCAGGGGCGTCCGGATCAGCCGCATCCCGGCGGACGCGGGGTCGGTGCCGCCTTTGCGCCGGTTGCACTCGATGCAGGAGCACACGACGTTCTCCCAGCTCGTGCGGCCACCCCGGCAGCGGGGGACCACGTGGTCGAGGTTCAACTCGCTACGCGGAAACCGCTTCGCGCAGTACTGGCAGGTGTTCGCGTCCCGCACGAAGATGTTGTGACGGCTGAACCGTACCCGCCGCTGCGGAACCCGGTCGAAGGCTACGAGAAGGACTACCCGCGGGATTCGCACGATTCCCTCGACCATGCCGACGGAATCGAAGCCGGCGGTCGACAGTTCGGACCACGATTCGAAATCGAACGTGCGGTACTCCTCGTCGACTGCCCGGGCCACGCCGCGATAGAGCAAAGAGAGAGCGCGCCGGACGCTGGTGACGTGAATCGGCAGAAACGCCCTGTTCAGGACGAGACTTCGGCCCTGCAGGGGCGGAGCCCAAGCGACGCTGGTCGCCATGGCCCGGGAGGCTACCACCGGTCGCCCGACGGTCAAGGCCGAAAGCCCTTTGATCCCGCGTTGATACACAAGCGGTCCGTGGTAGGGTGCCGGACTTTTCGGCGCCCTCGATGCCGCTGCGGGACCGTTCGCCTCCTCGCCCGTCCCCTTCGCATCGACCGGACGCCCGAGGTGCGCGGTCCCAGGCGTTGCCACAGGGGCCTCCACCAAAGGAATCTCGTCTTGCGCAAACAGATCATCATCAATTCCAACCCCAACGAAGTCCGGGTCGCCTTGCTCGAAAACGGCGTCCTTGCAGAAGTCCACATCGAGCGAGCTTCGGAAGAAGCTGCCGCGGGCAACATCTACAAGGGGCGCGTCCTGCGCGTGCTGCCCGGCATGCAAGCCGCGTTCGTCGACATCGGGCTCGAGAAAGCTGCGTTCCTGCACGCGTCCGACGTCGTCGTGACCGGCGCGCCCGCGGCGGTCGGCGACGACGCGGCGGACGACCCGGAGTTCGAACCGGCCAAGCCGACCAGGGGGCACGCTCCGATCGAAGAGCGTCTCCGGCGCGGCGACGAGGTCATCGTCCAGATCGCGAAGGAGCCGATGGGGACCAAAGGCGCGCGCATCACGATGCACGTCTCCCTTCCGGGCAAGTACCTCGTCTACATGCCGTTCGGGGATCTGATCGGCGTTTCCAAGCGCATCGGCGACGACCGCGAGCGCCGCCGATTGCGGGACATCATCTCCGGGGCCAAGCCCCCAGCCGGCGGCGTCATCGCGCGCACCGCGTGCCAGAACCTCTCGAAGAAGGACGTCGTCGACGACATCCGCGGCCTGGAGCAGATCTGGAACAGCGTGCAGGCCAAGGCGCCGAAGACGGCTCCGCCGGCACTCCTGCATGCCGACCTCGATCTCGTGCTTCGCAGCGTGCGCGACATGCTCTCCCCGGACGTCGACCAGATCGTCGTCGACACCGAAGCCGACTTCCTGCGCACGAAGGACTACGTGGGATCATTCCTGCCGACGCTCGCCGAGCGCGTCGAGTTCTACAACGAGCGCGAGCCGATCCTCGACCGCTTCGGGGTCGAGGAGCAGATTTCCCGGGCGATCGAACCGAAAGTCTGGCTGAAGTCGGGCGGTTATCTCGTCATCGACCAGGGCGAAGCCCTGACGATGATCGACGTCAACACCGGCCGCTTCGTCGGGAAGAAGAGCCAGGAGGAGACGGTCCTCAAGACCAATCTCGAGGCAGTCGAGGAGATCGTCAGCCAGCTGCGGCTGCGCAACATCGGCGGGATCATCATCCTCGACCTGATCGACATGGAGGACGCGGCCAACCGCAAGCTCGTGTCCGACACCCTCGAGCAGGCCCTCACGCGCGACAAGGCGCGAACGAGCATCCTCAGGATCTCCGAACTCGGGCTGATCCAGATGACCAGGAAACGCACCAGGGAGAACCTCGAGCGCCTCCTGTCCGCC
The DNA here is from genome assembly GCA_964476185.1 of uncultured Myxococcales bacterium. GTDB lineage: Bacteria > Desulfobacterota > Binatia > UBA1149 > CAITLU01 > DATNBU01. Next base: position 6,823 of record CAYYZO010000100.1, on the reverse strand, counting down.
CCCTGCCCTTACTGCGACGGGCGCGGCCGCGTGAAGTCGGTCCCGACGGTCGCTTCCGAGATCCTTCGCGCGATCCAGAGGGAAGCCTCGCGAACGCCGTCGTCGCGGAGCCGGATGACGGTTCGTGCCAACCGCGACGTGATCTCGTACCTGTTCAACGACGAAGAGGACACGATCCGGGGCCTGCAGGAGCGTCTCGGACGCGGCGTCGTACTGAAGGTCGCCGAGACCTACCACCAGGAACAGTACGACGTCGTAGCGGCGTGAGGACGGCGCGTGCGACGGCGAACCGTTCCTGGCTCGCCCTGGTGCTCGCGGCTTCGCTCCTGCCCGCAGGACCGGCGATCGCAGGCTCGATCGGCTTTAGAACGGACGCGAAGGTCACCACCGGCGCCGGCATCGACCTCGAGGTCACGCTCACGCATACCGGAGACGAGCAGGCCGACGACGTCGTTGTCGTCGCGGAACTGCTCGACCGCCGGGTCGAAGGACGCCGCGTCGCCGCGATACGCCCGGACCAGAGCGAGGTCTGGAACTTCCACCTGATCGACGAGATCGCGAAGGGCGTCTACGTCATCGTCCTGCGCACGCGCTATGCTGACTCGAACGGATATCCCTTCGAGACGGTGAGCGCGGCAACCGCCAACGTCCGCGTGCAGCCGGCGCCGAGAATCTTCGGCAACGTCGACCTGCCGCAACTCGGGACCGGCGGAGAGGCCGTCGCCAAGCTGACGGCCAAGCGCCCTCCGCAGCGCAAGGGCGACTTCGAGGTTCGCCTCGTCGCACCGGCCGGCCTCGACGTGAAACCGGAGCGGGCCCGCCTGCAGTTCGACGCCGGCGGCCGGGCCACCGTCGACTTCCAGGTCCGCAATCTCAAGCTCCTGCAGGGCACGACCGTCAACGTCTTTGCGCTCCTCGAGGGCGAAGGCGACGGCCACCCGCAGACCGACGTGATCCGTTCGGCCGTGCGGATCACGTCCTCGACGCCGAAGGTGACCTCACCGATGTTCTACCAGGCCGCCGCCGCGACCTTCGTGCTCCTCGTCGTCCTCGAAGTCCTCGCCTGGCGGAACGCGCGCCGCACGTGGAGCGCCTGACATGACCGGACGTCGAACCATCCCGGCCGTCTTCGAGGCCCTTGGCGTGCTCGCCGCGGCGGTGTTCCTCGGCTGGACCTACCCGTGGATGGACCTCCTCAGCGACACCGTCACGGCCGGCGGCGACACGGCGTCCCACTTCTATCCCACGCTCCTCATGCACGACCTGCTCATCCCGAACCTGCAGTGGACGGGATGGACGATGGGCAACTACGCCGGGTTCCCGATCTTCCATTTCTACTCGACGTTGCCCTTCTTCGCGATCGCCGCGCTCGGCTACGTCTTTCCGATCAAGATCGTCTTCAAGCTGGTCACGCTGGTCGGGCCGACCACGCTGCCGCTCGCGGCCGCCTACCTGTTCTGGGCGCTCGGCTATCGTCGCGGCGCGCCGGTGCTCGCCGCGGGCTCGGTGCTCCCGTTCCTGTTCCAGCAGGGCAACTCGATGTGGGGCGGGAACATCCCGAGCGTGCTGGCGGGCGAGTTCTGTCATTCGATCGGCCTGACGCTGTCGCTGGTGTTCCTGGGACATCTCCACCGCCTCTCCCGCGGGATCGGCTCCTGGATCGTGAGCGGGCTGCTGCTCACCGCGATCGGCCTCTCGCACGCGTTCGCGTTCATCGGTGCGATCTGGTTCGCGCTCTGGTACCTGCGACCGAGGAGCGACGCCGCGCTCGTGCTGCCGCGCATCGCCCCGGCGTTCCTGCTCGCGTTCCTCCTGCTGGCCTTCTGGGGCTTTCCTCTCCTCCCGCGCGTCAAGTTCACGACCGAATGGACGATGATCTGGCACATCCGGGAGTGGACCGAGGTGCTGCCGGAACTGCTCTGGCCCGCGGGTGTGCTCGCCGCCGCGAATCTCGCGCTGATGCTCGTGCGCCTGAAGTCCTTCGTGCCGGACCGGCACGGACTGATGCTCTTCGCCCTCTTCGGCAGCGTGGTGCTCTACGGCGTCTCGCCCGTCACGGGATTTCCCGACATCCGTTTCGTGCCGATCGGGCAGATCTTCATCGGCTTCCTGGCGGCCGACCTCGTCTCCTGGGCCGGATCACGCCTTCGCTTTCCGGGGATCTACGCCGCCGCGGGCCTGCTCGCCTGCATGGGCTGGACGTACCAGCACCTCGGGTACCTCCCGTCGTGGCTCCACTGGAACTATTCGGGCTACGAGGGAAAGCCCGCGTGGCCCGTGTTCGCGGCCATCAACGACCACGTGCGCGGCGACTTGAACTCGCCGCGCATGGTGTTCGAGCACGCCCAGACCCACAACAAGTTCGGAAGCTCCCGCGCGTTCGAGAACCTGCCGTTGTTCGCCGGCCGCTCGACCCTCGAGGGGGTCTTCCACCAGGTTTCGCCGAACTCCCCGTTCGTGTTCTACATCCAGTCCGAGATCGGCGAGAAGGCGTCGGGACCGTTCCACCAGTACTCGTATGCGCGGCTCAATCCCGAGGCCGCCCTGCCGCATCTTCGCCTGTACAACGTCGGGACGGTCGTCGTCACCAGCGAGAAGGCCCGCAAGGCCTATGCCGAGAATCCGGCGTACCGCCGAACGTTCCAGCAGGGCGGCTACGAAGTCTACGACATTCCCGGCAGCGTCACCGGATACGTGGTGCCGGCCACCCACCAGCCCGTGCTGTACACCGGTCCCGACTACCGCACGGCGTTCTACCGCTGGTTCAAGCACCCCGAGCTGCTCGACACTCCCCTCGTCCCGCTCGACATCAGCGGCGAGGAGGCGCGGGCCCGGTTCCAGTTGCAGACCGGCAGCATCCGCGACCTCCCGCGCGTCCCGTTCGAAGGCGAATGCGAGGTCACGAGTCGCCTGGAGCAGGAGCGGATTTCCTTCGACACCACGTGTCCCGGACGGCCGCACATCGTGAAGGTCTCGTACTTCCCCAGATGGCGGTCAACGGACGGTTCGCCGGTCGACCTCGTCTCCCCGGGCTTCATGCTCGTCACGCCGACGACGAACCACTTCGAGATGGTCTACTCCGAACGGGCACTCGACTGGTTCGCGCTGGCGACGACGTGGATCGGACTTCTCTGGGCCGGCATGGCCGCGGTTCACCCGCGCACTCGACGCGCGACAGCGCGCTTGGCCGGCGCAGCCCTGCGTCCACTCGGCGCGGCGCTGGAGCCGCGCGGCCGCCGGGTCGCCGCGAATACCACGCTGCTGCTCGCGTTCGCGGGCGCAGCCGCCCTGGTGCGGTACGAGATCCGCGACCTCGATTCGACCTTCCGCGCCGGGACCACCGCCTACCAGGAGCGGCGCTTCGAAGACGTGGTCCGCATCCACACCGAGTACCTGCAGGAGGACACGGACCGCCCGAAGAACGCGACCGCCCTGCTGCAACTCGGCACGGCCTACTCCGAACTGGGCCGGTCGGAACTCGCCATCGAGACGTTCGACCGGCTTCGCTTCAACTTTCCGAACATCGACTACGGCGCGCAGGCGCTGTTTCACCTCGCGAAGAACTACGCTGCCCTGGGCGACGAAGAACGTGCCAGGGACGCGGCGACCCGACTCGAAGAGAAGTACGCCGAGACCTCGTGGCCGAAACGGCTCCGCAAGGAGATGCCGGACTTGCTGCCCGACCCACCGCCGGCAGCAGCCCCGCCTGCGGCCACGGCCGGCGAGTAACCGGCGGAGGATCCGCAGCCGTCGCGGCAAGGCGCCCGGGTCAGTCGATCGCGCCCGGAACGGATTCGATCGCTTCCCTCGACCACGACTCGGCCGGTGCGAGTTCGTCGGGCCGCCCGCGACTGGCCGCAGCGGTCGCGACGATCGGGAAACGGGCGACGAGTTCGGCCGGAAGCAGCGCCTTCTCCGACGCGTCGAGCGCGAGGCCGGTCACGTATCGAACCAGCGCGCGCGCCTGCTCGAACTCGATCGGGATCACCGGCGGCGCCTGCGCCGCCTTGACCGAACCGCCGCCCTCGACGATCCGGTACCAAGGCTTTCCGACGGGCTGACGCGTGGTCGGCGGCCCGCCGACCACCAGCACGAGGCCGTCCCTGCCCACCGCCTCGCGAAGCATCGCGAGGTCCGACGCGATGGCATCTCCGGCCCGCTCCATGACGAGGGCCGGGACAGAGTCCGGAGCGAACACGTCGGTGACCGCCTCGACCGCGTTCTGGAACACGACGAGCGCGCTGCTGTCGCTGTCCTCGCGAAACACCCCTCGCGCCGGCGCGAAGCGCCGGCGCGCCAGATCGATCACATGGGTCGATACCAGAGGCCGCAACGGGCGCTCCAGGCCGCGCAGGAACGGCGCCCCGACGACGCGATCGTCGCCAGAACGGTAGGCCGGCGTGAAAAAGTACGCACCGTCATCGTAATGCACGAACTGGAATTCGGCGGCCGCAGCGCCGCCAGCCTCTCCCGATGCGATCACCATCCAGTCGCTCCACTGGTCGCGGGGCAGGTTTCCCGCTGCGGCCGCGACAGCGTCGATCACGCGATCGTACGGGGCCGGCAGGCGACCGCCCGTGACATCCGCCGCTTCGACCACCGAACCGGAGCTGCTGCCGAGGAAACCGCGTTCCACCACCTCGTCCTGTTCCGCGGCCGGCAGGAGTCGCGCCGGAACCGCCAGCAGGCGCACACCCCGATCCTCACCGTCCCACGCCAGTCCCGTGTCCGCGGCCTCGTCCCGACCGAACAGCCGGCGCCACCAGGCGCTGCCTGTCGAGATCGACCCGGAACGGATCTCGCCGGAACGAAGGTCGCCACCGACGGGCCCGAGGACATCGGACTCGGCGCCCGGAAGCGCCATCACGACGACCCGGACCGCTCGCGCGGGCGCCCGCATCTGCCACACGGCCAGCGCCACGAGCAGGATCGCCAGGAGCTTCGTGAGGCGCGCGAACGTCATCGAGCCAAGTCCCTGGAATCGCGATTGCAAAGGTTCGACATGCCGGACGACCGTCTCTACACTACCACGCGCCGCGTCGCCACCGACGAGCCCAGTCGCCATGCCCCATTCCCGCGACCACCGACGCCCCGAACGACCGCTGCTCTCGATCGTCGTGCCCTGCTTCAACGAGGAGGGATGCATCGAGGAGATGGCCCGCCGTCTTCACGAAGCCCTCGACCCACTCGACGCGGAATGGGAAGGGATCTTCGTCGACGACGGAAGCACGGATGCCACCGCCGAGCGGCTCGCGAGACTGTCGGAGCACGATCCGCGCATCGGCTACGTGTCGTTCTCGCGCAACTTCGGTCACCAGATGGCACTGCTCGCCGGAATGTCCCGGGCGCGGGGAAACGCCGTCGTTTCGCTTGACGGGGACCTCCAGCACCCCCCCGAGCTGATCCCCGCCCTCGTCCGGCACTGGCGCGAAGGCTACGACGTCGTCTACACCGTTCGCGAGGGCAACGAGGGCCATGCGCTCAAGGAACTCGTCTCGGCGGGCTTCTACAAGGTGCTTCGCCGCCTGACCGGCGTCGACATCCCGACGGGCGGAGCGGACTTCCGCCTGCTCGACCGCATCGTGGCCGACGCGCTGCTCGCTTGCGAGGAGCGCTTCGTGTTCGTGCGCGGACTCGTGCCGTGGCTCGGATTCCGACGGATGGCCGTCCCGTACAGCGCACGAGAGCGCTACGCCGGCAGCACCAAGTACGTTTTCACCCGGATGCTGCGATTCGCGCTCGACGGCGTGTTCTCGTTCTCGACGGTTCCGCTGCGATTCATCTCCCTTCTCGGGAGCGCGACCGTCGCACTCGGCGTACTGTACGGTTTCTACTCGATCTTCATGCACTTCTTCACGGACACCACGGTGTCCGGCTGGACTTCGCTCGTCGTGCTGGTGCTGGTGTTCAGCGGAACGCAACTCGTCAGCCTCGGCATCCTCAGCGAATACGTCGGCCGCATCTACGAGGAAGTGAAACGACGGCCCCGCTACATCGTGGCCGAATCCCGGCTCGCGACGGCGCACCTCCAGCCGGCGGGGCCGGAACAGGTGTCCCGGGGCGCCGCCGAGGAATCGTCATGAACGTGGCTTTTTCGTCCTGCTCGCTTTCGATGCGAATCGCTCTGCTGTCGTTCGTCGTCTCCGCGCTGCCATCCTGCGGCGAAGGGACGGTCACCTTCGGCGGCGGCGACGACGACGGCAACACGACGGTGACCGTCAAGGGGAACATCGACGACGTTTCCCCGGTCACCACGCGCGACATCGTCGTGTTCGTGTACGCCGTCGACAAGAGCGACGGCGAGCAATGCCCCTGCCCCTCCTTCCCCAGCGACCGCTCCCGCGGAAAAGCCGCGGTCGTCGAATCGGGGGAAACCGACTTCTCGCTGAGCCAACTGAGGAGCGGAGCGATTCGGGTGGTGTTCCTGCTCGACAACGCCGGCAACGCCGCGGACGGCCAGATCGACGAGGGGGACCTGATCGCGGTCCTCGACGACGTGGATTGCGAACTCGAAGCCGTCAAGGGCAACCTCACCGTGACGCTGAAGGACGTCGACATCCAGTTCGCGGAAACCGCCGCCGCCGATTGCGGGAACGGCACGCCCCCCGCTGTCGGCCGAGCCCGCGCCGACCAGATCACCCAAGCGCGAACGACCGGCTCCTGAACCGCCCGCGTTTCCCACGCAGATTCCGCCGGTGACGAGCACGGCGTGCCGCGTCACGAAGTCCGCCGGCGGCGACGCCGGAAACAGGACGGAGCCGACCGCCCCGTGCGGCGACCCCGCGCGGCCGACCGGAATGCGCCGGATGGCCGAGGCGCGGAT
>CAYYZO010000099.1:1364-15480 GCA_964476185.1 uncultured Myxococcales bacterium | reverse complement strand
TCGTCCAGCGTCAGCGTGAGCCCCATGCCGAGCATGATGACGGCGAGGCCCCAGACGATCAGGTCGCCGGAGAACCACGCGAACAGCGGCGGGTGCGCGAGCGCGGCGCCGCCGGCGAGCAGCACCCACAGCGGGAACAGGTTGGTCGCGACGACGGCGAGGCGCTGCATCCGGCGAACTACCTGCGCTCGCCGGCGCCGGCCACGCGGCCGACTTCGCGGTGGTGGGGGGTGCCGAACACCTGCATCCGCACGCGGTCGGCGAGCGCGATCCGGCGCGGCCGGCAAAGGGGCAGCACGTCGCCGTCCGGATAGTCGAACGGCAGGATGCTGTCGCGCTCGAGCCACGCCAGGCAGCCGGTGCGCGCGAGCGCCTTGCGGGCGCGCGCGGCGGCCTGGTCGGGCAGCACGAGCAGCGAGCGCTGCAGCACGGCGCGGCGCCACGCGAGGAACGCGTTCGCCTTCAGGCGCGGATACGGCCGTCCGTCGAGCACGGCCTCGTATTCGTCGCGGCCGTCGGCGACGGCGCGCGCGTTCGCGTGCAGGGCGGGAAGCCATCGCCGCGCGGCCCTGGCGAGCAGCGGCTCGAGGCCTTCGGGTATTCCATCGGGGGAAGTCGCCCACGCGCCGCCGCCGATCCTCGACGCGCGCGCGTTCCAGAGCCGCGCGACCCACTCGTACACGCCGGGCGCCTCGTCGCGCATGATCCGCGCAGGCGTGGGGTCGATGCCGAAGTGCCGGAACATCGACGCGAAGTAACCGAAGTCGGCCAGGCTCGGGCGCTGTCCGAACAGGAACGGGCGCGTGCGCAGGATCGTCTCGAGGTCGGCGAGTTCGTCGCGGTAGTGCTTCTCGACGTCGGCCCGGTTCTCGGCCGTGATGCCTTCGCGCGTGAGGTATTCGTGCTGCTGGCGCCGCCGCACGCGGAAGCGCATCACGAAGGACGGGGTCAGCGGCAGGTGCAGGAACTCCTCGGTGAAGCGGCGCGCGTTGAGCAGCGCGTCCTTCGGGAACGCCCACCGGTAGTAGAGCGCGGGCCTCCACAGCCCCTCGTCCGCGTAGTCCTCGAGCAGCCGGCACAGGTACGCGGCGGCGGGATCCTCGGGCAGCACGGGCGCGGCGGTGTAGCGCGCCTCGAACCACTCGATCATCGCCGTGGTGTCGCGCAGGAACACGCCGTCGGCGCGCTCGACGACGGGCACCTCCACGATGCCGGTCCTCGGCCCGATGCGGCTCGCGAGCTCGCGCATCGAGATGTCGTGGGAACGGTGCGGGACCTCCTTGTAGCGCAGGTAGGCCTGCACCTTCCCGCTGAAGTACGACTCGTCGTAGACGTGGACGGTGTACGGCTCGAAGCGGCGGAGGTCCTCGTGCATACGCGTGTCCTTCTCCGGCCTGCTTCCGCCGGCCTCAGCCCGCGAACAGCGGCTCGCAACCGCTGCCGGCGAGCAGCGCGTCGGCGTCGCGGCGGTCGGCGGCGGACAGCGCGCGGTACTCGTCGCGCAGCCAGCCGAGGCACCTCACCTGGTACGGGAACGGCTGCTGCGTCCACGGTCGGCCGTCGATCGTGCACTCGACGGCGGTGGCGCCGCTCGCGACGGCATCGGCGTTGGCGAGCAGGAAGGGCGCGTAGGCGCGGCCGACCTCGGCGAGCAGGGCCCGCAGCGTCTCCGGCACGTCGTCGCGCCGCATCCAGTCGTCGTCGGCCGGCTCGAGGCCGGACAGTTCCTCGACGACGTGGACCCAGGCGACGACGCGGGGCGCGACCTCGTACGCGATCGCGGTCGGGGTCGGGTCGAAGCCGGCGAGCTGGGTCAGCTGCCCGTACACGGCGAAGTCGCTCGCGCCGGGCCGTTCGCCCATCAGGAAGCGGCGCTGGGAGAGGTGCGCGCTCAGCAGCCCGAGCGCGCGGAGGTAGCTGTCCTCGATCACGGGTGCGGTGGTGGCGTTGGACCCGACGACGGCGAGGCGGTCGATCTGCCTCCGGCCGAACATCGCGCCGCCCATCTTCACCTCCTCGTCGGGCCGCGACGGTCGCGACCAGCGCGGCAGGATGTCCTGCGCGCGCTCGACGTCCGGCGCGAAGGCCCAGCGATAGTGGAACATCGCCTTCGTCAGCCACTCGTCGGCCCAGTCCTCGAGGATCGAATCGACGAGCGCGACGACGGGATCGTCCGGTCGCACGCGGCGCCCGGGAAAGCGACGGTCGAGGTCGCGCAGCATCGGGGTCGAGTCGGTGGTCGCGACGGGATTGCCGCTTTCGTCCTCGCCGAGGAGTTGCGGCAACAGGTACACGCGCGGCCGCGGCAGGCCGACGTCCTCCGGCGAGTCGCGGACGATCCAGGCGTAGGGAAGGCGACGGTAGCGAAGGGCGGCGAGCAGCTTGCGGCTGTACGGCGAGCCGTGGATGCCGAGGACGCGAAGGCGGTCGGTGGCCATGCGCGCCCTTCCACACGCTGCGCGCGGTCAGGTCAATCGGAGTCCACGCGCCGGCGCATCGACTTGACGGCGCCGCGCGTCTTCTTGGCGCCGAGGCGGCGCTCGCGCGCGGCGCGGCCCGGCCTCGTGGGCTTTCGCCGGACGGGCGCGACGGCGACCTCCTCGAGCATCCCCGCGAGGCGCTCGAGGCAGTCCGCGAGGTTGCGCGGCTGGTCGCGATAGCGGTCGCTCGTGACGAGCACGTCGCCGGCGTCGGTCACGCGCGACGCGAAGCGCGCGAGGAAGCGCGCCTTCACGTCGTCGCGGACGGCGGCGGCGGAGCGCACGTTCCAGCGCACCACGGCCTTGGTGCTGGTCTTGTTCACGTTCTGCCCGCCCGGCCCGCTGCTTCGCACGTAGCGGACCTCGAGCTCGCGCTCGGGGATCTCGATGCCGGGCCGCACCACGATCGCCCGCGGACCCGGGGCCGCGGTTTCCGGAGTGGTCACGCGAGGCCCGCCTCGCGGAGCCGGCGGCAGGCTTCGTCGAGGTCCTCGTCGGTCTTGCCGAAGCAGAAACGCAGCAGCTCGTGGCCGCGACCGCCGGTGTGGAACGCGCTGCCGGGCACGGTCGCGATGCGCGTGCGCTGCAGCAGGTGCATCGCGCGCTCCATGCCGGTCGAGCCCGGCAGCCGCGAGGCGTTCGCGAGCACGTAGTAGGCGCCTTCGGGGACGTGCGGGGCGAGCCCGGCGTCGGCGAGCGCGGCGCAGAGGCGGTCGCGCTTGTCCTGGTGCTCGCGCGCGAGGCGGGTTCGATAGTCCGGACCGAGCACGGCCAGGCCCGCGGCGGCGGCGACCTGCAGTGGCGTCGGCGCGCAGACGTAGACGAGGTCGTTCACCTGCGCGAAGGCGCGCGCCCAGCGCGCGTCGGCGGCCATCCAGCCGAGTCGCCAGCCCGTGATCGACAGCGTCTTCGACAGCGACGACATCGTGATCGTGCGCTCGCGCAGGCCTTCGAGCGACGCCGGCCGGACGTGCTCGCGCTCGTCGTAGACGAAGTGCTCGTAGACCTCGTCGGTGAAGATCCAGAGGTCGGCGGCCTCGGCGATCTCGCCGAGGCGCACGAGTTCGCCGCGCGTGAACACCTTGCCGCACGGGTTGGACGGCGTGTTCACGACGATGGCGCGCGTGCGCGGACCGATCGCGGCGCGCAGCGCATCCTCGTCGAGTTCCCAGCTCCCGGAACCCTGATCGGCCGGCGCGGCCAGCGCCACGAGGCGCGGCACGAGCCCGAGCGTCGTGAGCGTGCTCAGATGGTAGCCGTAGAACGGCTCGAACACGACGACCTCGTCGCCGCGCTCGAGCAGGGCGGTGCAGGCGATGTAGAACGCGCCGGTCGCGCCGATCGTGACCACGACCTCGGTCTCGGGGTCGTAGCGCACGCCGCTCCCGGCCGGTCCGTTCATCTCGTCGGCCAGGACGCGGCGCAGCTCTTCGGCGCCCTCGCAGCGGCTGTAGGTGTTGCGGCCTTCGCGGATCGCGGGATCGACGGCGCGCGCGGCGGCCTCGGGCACGGGAGTGTCGCAGATGCCCTGCGCGAGGTTGAGGCCGCCGACCTTCGCGCACTCGATCGTCATCGCGCGGATGGCGGACTGGGAGAGCCCCTCGATGGCCGGACTGAGTCGCCTCATGGTCGTGGTCGTCCCGTGTCGCCAGGCTGGCCGGTCAGATTCCGTCGTCGAACGGCAGCAGGTCGTCGAACTCGGGGTCGCGCTTCTCGGCGCGCGCGGTGAACGCCTCGCGCATGTCGGCGGGCTGGAACATGCCGGTCTGCCAGACGGCGATGTGTCGCAGCGCATCGTCGATCGTGTGGTCGCGCCCGTAGTTCAGCATCTCCTTGGAGCCCCAGACCGCCAGCGGCGAGCGCCTGGCGATCTCGACCGCGACGCCGCGCACGCCGTCGACGAGCTCCGCGTGCGTCTCGAACAGCGCGTTCACGAAGCCGCACGCGCGCGCCTCCTCGGCGAGGAAGCGGCGCCCGGTGTACGCGAGCTCGCGCACGAGGCCCTGCGGCATCAGGTAGGCCAGCCGCGGGAACGTGCCGACGTCGGCCGTCATGCCGATGTTGATCTCCTGGATGCAGAAGAACGCATCCTTTGTCGCGAAGCGCATGTCGCAGGCCGAGACCATGTCGACGCCGCCGCCGATGCAGCCGCCCTGCACGGCCGCGAGCACGGGGATGCGCGCCCGGTCGAGGCACGAGAACGTCTTCTGCAGCTTCAGCACGGTGTGCATCAGGTTCGCGCGCACGCGACCGGTTTCCTTGCCGGAGGTGTCGGGACCCGACGTGAAGACCGACAGGTCCATGCCGGCCGTGAAGTGCTTGCCGGTCGACGCGAGCACGATTGCGCGCGCGGCGGCGGCGTCGTCGAGGCGTCCGACGATCTCGGGCAGCTCGGTCCAGAACGCGCGGTTCATCGAGTTCATCTCGGCCGGCCGCGACAGCGTGACCATCGCGACCTTGTCGCGGATCTCGACCTCGAAGCATTCGTAGGACATCGGATTCTCCTCGTTGCAGCGATCGCGGGCCGTCGGTCTCGGCGGGCGGAGGTGACGACCGGCGCCGGACCATAGCACGCGCGCCCGACGACGGAACCGGGTCGTCGGGCAGCATCGCGCCACTGCTCGTCGCCGGGCGCCGTGGCCGCAGCCGGACCGCTTGCGGGAGGATCGCCGCCGCGATAACCGCCACCGCCATGAGCGAGGCACCGCGGCGGTATGCGATGGAGGCGCTGTTCGGCACGGCGCGCGACGAGATGGTCGCGCACGTCCCTCATGCGGTGCGCCTCGGCATCCAGGTCGTCGAGGTCGCCCGAAGCTCCGCGACGCTGCGCCTGCCGTGGAACGAAGACCTCGTGGGAGACCCGGTGCGCGGCGTGGTCTTCGGCGGCGTCATCACCACACTCCTCGACCAGGCCAGCGGCATCGCCGTGCAGTGCAGCCTCGCCGAGTTCATGCGCATCGCCACGCTCGACCTGCGCATCGACTACCTGCGCGCCGCCGAGCCGCGGCACGACCTCGTCGCGCGCGCGGAATGCTACAAGCTGACGAACAACGTCGCCTTCGTGCGCGGCAGCGCCTGGGACCGCGACGCGTCCGACCCGTTCGCCAGCATGCTCGCGACCTTCATGCTGGTCGGTCCGCTGCAGGCCGGGGCGTGGCAGCAGGCGATGGCGCGGGGCCAGGAAGCGCTCGCCGCGCACGAACGGGAAGAAGCGAAGACGGCCGGGGAGGGCCCGGCAAAATGAAGGCCGCGGAAGCCGTCTCGTTCATCCCGTATGCGCGCCTGCTCGGCGTGCACGTCGAGGAATCGCCGACGGGCCTCGTCTGCGTGATGCCGTTCCGGACCGATCTCGTCGGCAACGTCGTGTTGCCGGCGGTGCACGGCGGCGTGGTCGGGGCGTTCCTGGAACTGACGGCGCTGCTTCAGCTCGTCGACCTGGCCGGCCAGGACCGCGTGGCGCGCCCGATCAACTTCAGCATCGACTACCTGCGTTCGGCGGGTCCGCGCGAGACACGCGGTCGCGCCGAAATCGTCAAGCACGGTCGTCGGATCGCGAACGTGCGCGTCGTCGCGTGGCAGGACGACCCGGACAAGCCGGTCGCCGCCGGGATCGGCAACTTCCTGCTCTGAGGTTCACGGAACGGGGGCGGCGCGGTCCGCGGATGGGGCCGCGCCGCCGCGTCCGGTTCAGTGCCCGACGCTGCCGAGCGCCTTGGCGGCGTCGTGGGCCTGCTTGGCCTGGTCGGCTTTCTCCTTCACGGCGGCGGCGCCTTCGGCCGCGGAAGCGGCAGCTCCGGTAGCCGGGGCGGCGGCGCCCGCGGCGGCCGCCTTCGCTCCGTCGACCTTCTCCGCGGCGGCGCCGGTGGCGGCTGCCTTGGCGCCTTCGACCTCGGCCGAGGCTGCGTCGGCCGCGCCCTTCTTCACGGCCTCGGCGCTCGGCACCGCGGGGACGGTGGGCGCCGCGGGAACGGCCGGGGCGGTGACGACGGGCTTCTCGACCTTCGGAACTTCCACCTTCGGAAGCTGCGCGAGCGCGAACGATGCGGTCGTCAGGATGACGGCGGTCGTGGCAACGATGGTCCTCATCTTCTCTCCTTCGTCGGCGGGAACACTGCGTCCCGCGGGCTGGTGAACTCACTCCGGTCCCGTCCTAGTTCGGCCGGTTCCGCGACCATGTCAAAAAAAAGGAAGCGAAGTCCACGGCCTCAAAAGCCTGCAGCGAGGGGAAACAACGAGAGGCCGGGGGGGAACCGGCCTCTCGTCTTGTGCGGAGGGACGAACCGCACCTTGCGTCCGGGGGGCGTGACGCAAGCCCTGGAACTCGTGCCCGGTGCGCCGCCGCGCACCGGTTCATCCTTCTGCATCGAAGCATAGGCTCGTGCCGACACAGCCATCAATGGTGAACCGGGCCGAAAGGGAAAAGCGCCGTCGCAAACGTGCACGAGCGGGCACGAGGTGGCTGCACGACTGCAAGGTCTTGCGCGTTGGGGCAGCGGTCGTGCGCGCGCCGCGGACGCGACGGCCTCCGAACCGACCGCGGGTCGTGCCGCGACACACCCGGCTGCGTGCGCCAACTCCGTCGAGTTCCGCTTTTTCCCCCGTTCGGGAGGACGCACGGCGGTGTTTTCCTCCGTTGGGTGCGTTCGCTAGAAGCCCCGCGTTCGCGCTGCTTCAGGTGCGACACGACGTCCACGCGGTTCGAAAGGCCCGCCCGGACGCTTCAGCCAGCAAGGGGGATTCGATGTTCCGGATTTCGTTCTCGTTCGCGGCGGCCACGCTGCTTCTCGTTTCCGCGTCCGCTTCGCAGGCGGCCGCTCCGTCCTGCCAGATCACGTTCCGGATCGGCACCAGCACGCAGATGTCGACGGCTTCGGTGTTCGTGATCTACCAGAACGCGCCCGGCGACTTCCCGGGCAACACGACCAGCGTCCAGTGCCAGCTGCTGAACAACACGCTCGGCCAGACCGCCGACGCCGACCAGACGCGCACGCTGACGCTGACGGCGATCGGCACGCCGTCCCCGATCAAGGGCCCGAAGGATTTCGCGCGCTGCACGTTCGTCCCGACGAACCGTTTTCCAGTTGCCGGCGATTTCAACCTGAGCGGGCAGTCCGGCTTCGACACATCGATCCCGTTCCCGAACCCGGTGAATGCCAACATCACGATCTCGGACATCAACTGCAGCGGCACGATCGTGACGACGACCACGTCGAGCTCGACGAGCACCTCGACGCTGCCGCTCGACATCTGCGGCGACTTCGACGGCAACGGCCTGATCCAGGTCTCGGACGCGCTGAACGTGCTGAAGGGCGTGGTCGGCCAGCAGGACTGCGACCTGTGCGTCTGCGACATCGACGGCAACGGCTCGAAGGGCGCGGCCGACGCGCTGATCGTGCTCAAGACCGCGGTGGGGATCCTTCTCGCGCTGAACTGCCCGGTCTGCGGCTGAGCCGGCGTCAGGAAGGCGGCCCGCCGGGGCCGCCTTCCTCGCCGCGCTTCCACAGCGAGGGGAACGCGTAGCCGAGCGCGAGCAGCACCGCGCCGAAGACGAGGAAGACCACGATCCTCCAGCCGGCGTCGACCGTCGCGAGGTCGATCACGAACAGCTTGGCCATGGTCAGCGCCATCACCGCTGCGCCCGCGCGCCGCACGGCGCCGCTGTCCAGGCGAAGCCCGGCCACCACGAGCGCCACGGCGTTCGCGAACCACGACGCGGACACCCACGCCGCGCCGTTGTCGAGCGGGCCGAGCACGCGCAGGAACCACAGCAGCAACCCCGCTTCGGCGGCCACGAAGTAGAGGCTCTTCGCGGAAGGACCGGCGACGCGTCCGCCAGCGGCGAGCGCGGCGAGGACGACGAGGTCGGCGGCTTCGGCGGCGTGAAACCCGCCCGGGCCGGCGCCGAGGTTGTCCCCGAGGCGGCCGAACGTCAGCACCGAGACGACGGCGAACAGCAGGTGCCCGAGCCGCGCGACGTGCGGCAGGTCGAGGCGCGAGGCGACCGCGACGAGGGCCAGCGCCTCGAGCGCGATCCCGATGCGCTCGGCGTCTTCCGTCAGCAGCAGCGCGATCGCGAGCGCCGCCATGACGGCCGCGCCCATCGCGTGCGAGACGGCCAGCTGGCGAGCGGGAGCGAAGGCGAGTCGCCCGAGGTGCACGGCGGCGACGGACCAGGCGCCGGCCACGACGAGCGACGTCCAGCCCGTCTGGACCTTCGACAGGTCCCAGTTCCAGCCGGAAACGGCCAGGACGAGGAGCGGCGTCGCGAGCGCGAGCCGGTGCGATTGCGCGGAGCCGCCGCGTCGCAGCGGGAGGTCGATGCCGAGTCCCGCCGTCGTCGGCTTCCAGCGAGCGGGATCCTCGGCCGCGAGGACCTCGCGCAGCACCGCGAGCCACCACGTGGCGAGCGCCACGAGCACGACGCCGAACTGCACGGCTGCCGCCTCGAAGCCGCGGTGCGACGAGAGATCCGCGGCCGCGATCGCGATCAGCGGCCAGCCGCCGAAGGTCGCGGTCCAGAGCACGACGCGCCAGCCGCTGCGCGCGAACACGCCGGCGGCGCCGGCGACGACGAGGCACGTGTAGCCGACCAGCCCGAACGCGCTGCCGCTTCCCGTGTGGAGCAGGATCGGCGTGGCGAGCCCGCCGATGGTCGCGACCGTCGCCGCCATCGCGTCGCCGCTCGTCACGGACACGACGAACGCGAGCACGGTGACGGCCGACATCGCCAGGAACGCCGCCGGATGCGGAATCAGTTCGTAGAGCCGGAACGCGGCGTAGATCGACAGGTAGCCGCACGCGATGCCGCCGCCGGCGAGCACGCGCGACAGGCCGGGCCGAACCGCGCGAAGGCGGGTGGACGCGACGAGGAGCAGCGCGCCGAGCCCGAGCCCGCACGCGACGCGCACGGCCGGCCCGATCCACCCGCGATCGATCGAGTACTTGAAGCCGAACGCCGCGCCGAGCAGCAACAGCGCGATGCCGAGCCGGTTGACCCACTGCCCGGGATCGCCGGGCAGCATCGCGAGCGACGGTCGATCGCGCTTCCTCGTCGACGCGTTCGTCGTGACCGTCGAGTGCGCGAGGAGTGAACGGCCTGGCGCGGCGGCGCTTGCGGTCGAAGCGGCCGCGGCGTCGCTGGCCGCTTGCGCTGCAGGCAGGTCGGACCGCCCCGCCTCAGGTTGCGACATCCCCGCGTCGAGCGCCGCGAGCCGTCTCTCGAGCCGCTCGACGGTCTGCTCCAGCGCCGCCACGCGGCGCTGGAGCCCTTCGTCGTTCTGGCCTGCGTCCGCTCCCACGCGGCTGTCTTAGCGCGAGCGGCTGTCGGCCCGAACCGCTGCGAGGTCCGGGGTCAGCGATCCGGCAGGCAGACGCGCACGACCCGCGGTTTCTCGGCCACGCGGGCGCCGAACGGGTCGTCGAGCGGCACGCTGCGGCCGAGGAACGCGGATCCCTCGCCGTTCGCACAGCGGATACGGTAGCAGGTGTACTCGGTCGCGAGATCCGGTCCGCGGAACCCGTCGTACGGCGCGTTGGTCTCGTGCAGCACGGCCTCGACGGGGACGCAGTGCTCCACCGCCCGGACCTTCATGTCGCACCAGGACATCGAGCCGTAGTCTGCCGAGCGCGGCCAGAAGGCGGCCCGGTAGGCGGCCTGCGCGTAGCGGTCCTTGACCTTCGAGCAGACAAGGGAGTCCTCGCCGGTGGCCGAAACGGACGGGGACCCGGCCAGGAGCACCATGGATGTGGCGAGAAGAACGGTCGTCAGTCGGATTGGGCGCTTCATGGGGTGTCTCACTCCTCGTTCGGCTGGCGGGTCGCTCCTCCCTGAGCTCGGCGAAGGCCCCTGCCTCCGTCGACGCCAACTAACGTTCGTTTGTTAGATATTGCGACGCAGAAAGTCAACGCACTGCGTAGGCGCACTGCGTAAACGCACCGCGTAAGGCGACCGGGCCGAGCGCCCATGGCCGGAAGGGTCGGCCGCGGCCGCGGCGGGACCAGGGCGTCGCCTCCGCCCTGCACCGGGGCACGGCGACCGGTCACGGCAGCCGATCAGCCCCTGTGGGGTGTGTCGGCAGGTCGGAACCGGGGGTCTTGCGCACCGGCAAACCGGGCCGTTTCTCCGCGTTCTCCCGGCCCGCGCCGCTGGCGATAGTGCTTGCTAGACCTCGGACCGTCACTCATAACTGCCAGCGATCGCGGCATTTTCTGGCGCACGAAGGACGAACCGCAGGGGAGCCGCGCAGCGGGCGGACGCGGGGGTCGGTCTCGTGCCCATGGATTTCCCACGCTGCCGGGGGTTCGGGCGCCGTCACCATGGTCGTGACGGCACGGGGACGAGGAATGGCTGAAAAGAAGATCGGCAAGTACGACATCATCGACCGCATCGGCAGCGGCGACATGGGGACGGTCTACAAGGCCAAGGACCCCCGCCTGAACCGGTTCGTCGCCATCAAGGTGATCTCGCCGGACCGCAAGATCACCGAAGAGCTCAAGACCAGGTTCTTCACGGAGGCCCAGTCGTCGGCCGGCCTGAGTCACCCGAACATCGTCACGATCTACGACATCGGCGAAGAAGGTGACCTGCTTTACACCGTCATGGAGTTGCTCGAGGGCCGGGACCTGCGCCGCATCGCGGCCGACGGGGGCCTGTCCCTCGAGGACGGCCTCACGGCGATGGCCCAGCTCTGCGGCGCGCTCCAGCACGCCCACGGCAAGGACATCGTCCACGGCAACCTGAAGCCGGGCAAGGTCGTGGTCCTGGCCGACGGGTCGGCCAAGCTGATCGACTTCGGCAGCGCGAAGATGGGAACCGGCGCGGTGACCGACCTGCCGGTCTCGACCGTCCGGTACATGGCGCCCGAGCACGCCCAGGGAAAAGCCACCGCGCGATCGGACCAGTACTCGTTGGCCGCGATCTTCTACGAGATGTTCGCCGGCCGTGCGCCGTACGTCGGCGACGACGCGAAGCAACTGCTCGAGCAGATCAAGAACGGCAAGGCGCCGGCGATCGCCGAGCTCGAGCCGCAGATCCCCGCCGACCTGGCGAAGGTCTTCGAGAAGGCGATGAGCCGGGACCCGGGCCAGCGCTACGGCGACCTTGGCCAGCTGCGCGCCGACCTCGAGGCGGTCCAGAAGAAGGTCGTCGAGGAAGCCGCGTCCGTGAAAGCGTCGCTCGGCGGACTCCTTGCCGAACTCGGCAAGCTCGAGGCCGACGTCGTCAAGCGTCTCGGCGCGCCGGCGCCGGAGAAGGCGCCGGAAGCGCCGTCGCACTTCCTCGGCATGCAGAAGCGCGCGACGCAGGCCAAGGCGCGCATCGACGAACTCCGGAAGACCGCGGAGAAGCTCGCGAAGGCCGAGCCGGCGCTGAAGGCCGGCACCGAGCACCTGAACGCCGGCCGCTACGCGGAGGCGCGGCAGGAACTCGAGAAGGTCGTCGCCGAGGTGCCCGAGTACGCGGCGGCGCAGGGCGCGCTCGAGCGCGCCAGGAAAGGCGAGGAACAGGAGAAGAACCGCCAGGCCGTGCAGAAGCTGCTCGAGGACGCGAAGAAGGCTCTCGAGCAGAAGGACCCCGAGGCCTGCCAGGCGCACTTGAAGAAGATCGTCGAGATCCCCGGTTCGGCGTCCTTCGAAAAGGACGTCAACGAGCTTCGCAAGCAGGCCGAGGCGCTCAAGACCGAACTCGAGGCGAAGCGCCTGGCCCGGCAGCTGGCCGAGCGAGCGCGGGCGCAGGTCGTCGACGCGAAGCTGCCCGCCGAGTCGCAGGGCGCGGCCAAGCACGCGACCGCCACCTGGAACGCCGCCGCGGCGAAGGTCGAAGAAGGCAACAAGCTGTTCGCGGCCGAGAAGTACGCCGACGCCCAGGTCGCGTTCGATGCCGCCGCCAAGTCGTACCAGAAGGCCGCCGACGAGGCGCGCATCGCCGTGGAGCGCGAGCGCCGCGCCGCGGAGGAAGCCGAGAACGCTCGTCGCGTGAAGGTCACGAACGAGATCATCGCCGAGGTCCGCAAGTCGCTCGCCGACCGGGAGTTCGCGCGCTGCAACGACGGGCTCGCGCGGGTGCAGAAGGTCCCGCCGCCCGACGGTTTGAAGGGCGAGATCGCGAAGCTGAAGGAACAGGTCGACGCGGCCTACCAGGCCGAGTTGCGCGCGAAGAAGCCGGCCCAGACCGCGCGCCTCTTGATGAACGAGACGCGCGCGAGCGCGGTCGCCGAGGGCGCCGACCAGCGCAAGTCGGACTCGTGGGCGGAAGCCGAGGCGAAGGCCACGCAGGGCGCCGAAGCGTTCGACCGCGAGCACTTCCTCGAAGCGCACTCGAAGTTCGAGGCCGCGGTAGTCGCCTACCAGGGCGCGCTCGACGAGGCTCGCAAGGCCAAGGCGAAGGAAAAGGAAGAGGCCGAGAAGGCGCGCCAGAAGGCCGACGCGGAGGGCCGCCTGCAGCTGGCCAACCAGCTCATCGCGCAGGCCAGGGACGCGCTGCAGAAAGGCGAGCACGCGCTCTGCCTCGACGTGCTCGAGGCCGCGAGCCGCGTATCGCCGACCGAGGCCGCGCAGAAGGAAATCGGCGCGCTCCGCACCGCCGCCGAGGCCGCGCGCAAGCAGAAGGAAGCCGCCGACCAGGAAACGCAGAAAGTCGAGCAGGGTCGCCAGAAGGCCGAGCGCGCGCGAGAGCAGGTGATCGAAGCCGTGCGCGTGCTGCACGGGCAGGACAGTGGGGACGCTCCCTCGAAGCTCTGGGACGAGTTGGAAGCGAAGGTCTCGGAGGCGCACAGCGCGTTCGCGAAGAACGACTTCACGGCGGCGTTCTCGGCGTACGAGGCCTGTCTCGGGCTGTGCAAGCGGCTCGAAGAGGAACTGAAGAAGGCGCAGGTCGCGGCGGCGCAGAAGGCGGTCGCCGACAAGGCGGCCGCCGAGAAGGCGGCGGTGGCCAAGGCCGCGGCGGACAAAGCAACGGCCGACAAGGCAGCGGCCGACAAAGCGGCTGCCGAGCGTGCAGCGGTCGACAAGGCCGCCGCGCAGAAAGTCGCAGCCGAGCGCGCGGCGCAGGAGCGCAAGGCGGCCGACATGGCCAAGCAGCTCGCCGTTGCCGCCCAGGCGGGCAAGGGCAAGCAGGAACCGTCGGCGCCGGGCAAGGTCTCGCCGACGCCGGCGGCGTCCGCGCCGCCCGCTGCGGCGGGCGCGACGCCCGGCGCAGTGGCCGCGACCGGCGGCGCGGGGTCCGGCGCCGCAGCCGTGCCCCCGGGGAAGGCCACGCCTCCCGCGAAGGATGCGCCGCCGTTCACGAAAGACGACAGCAAGGCCGCGGCGAAGGGAGACGCGCCGGAAGACGAGGACAGCGGCAGCCTGTTCACGCCGCTCGCCGTGGTCGGCGTGCTCGCGCTTGCGGGCGTGATCGGCTTCCTGTTCTTCCAGATCGAATCGCAGATCCCCGAAACGCCGCAGCAGGTCGAGGCTCCCGCCGCCGCTGCGCCAGCCGCACCGGCCGAGGATGAAGCGGCGGAGACGGCGAAACGCGAAGCGGCCGAGATCGCGGACGCGAGTGCCAAGGCTGCGGCCGCCAAGGCTGCCGAGGACGCGAAGGCGGCCGAAGAGGCGAAGGCCGCTGCCGGAGCAAAGGCGGCCGCGGACGCGAAGGC
>CAYYZO010000099.1:0-1264 GCA_964476185.1 uncultured Myxococcales bacterium | reverse complement strand
CGGCCGAAGAGGCGAAGGCCGCTGCCGGAGCAAAGGCGGCCGCGGACGCGAAGGCTGCTGCCGATGCGAAGGCCGCTGCGGAAGCGAAGGCTGCTGCGGACGCGAAGGCCGCTGCGGACGCGAAGGCCGCTGCGGACGCGAAGGCCGCTGCGGACGCGAAGGCCGCTGCGGAAGCGAAGGCCGCTGCGGACGCGAAGGCCGGCGAGACCTCTGCCGCCAAGCCCGCTGTGATCCAGGCGTTCGCGTCGGTCTTCAACGAGCCGACCGACGGCAAGCACAGCGGCGGCGCGTGGGGGGCGTGCTGGCGCGCGGATCTCGCGTCGGCGCAGGCGTGCGCGAAGGCGAGCTGCGAGCGCACGCGCAGCTCGGGCCAGCCGTGCACCGAGTCGGCGTCCGCCAAGCCCGGCCAGCACTGCGCCGTCGCCAGCGCGTCGGGATTCGGCGTCTCGGCCGGCGCCTGCGGCAACAGCAAGGAAGAAGCCGAAGGCGCGGCGATGGGCCGCTGCCGCGCGCAAGCGTCGGCCAACTACGGCGGCGAGAACGCGACCTGCCGCATCACCTGGTCGTCGACGCCGAAGTAGTCGTCCGCGACCTCCCGCTCGTGACATCGGGGACAGGCCGCTCGGCCTGTCCCCGATGTCGTTTCTGGCGCCGGGCGCGGCGGCCGGTTGACTCCGCCCGCACCCGGCCGCAGGCAGGGAAGCGATGGTCGACGTCTCGCTGCGCGCACGAGGGCTGACCCGGAGCTACCGCACCGGCGACGTCGTCGTGCACGCGCTGCGCGGCGTCGATCTCGATCTCTTCCGCGGCGAACTCGTCGTGCTGCTCGGGCCGTCGGGGTCGGGCAAGTCGACGCTGCTCAACATCCTCGGCGGCCTCGACGTGCCGACCGAAGGCACGGTGACGTTCCGCGACCACGACCTCGCCCGCGCCGACGAGCGCACGCTGACCTCGTATCGGCGCGACCACGTCGGGTTCGTCTTCCAGTTCTACAACCTCGTCCCCAGCCTGACGGCGCGCGAGAACGTCGCGCTCGTGACCGAGATCTCGGCGGACCCGATGGATCCGGACGAAGCGCTCGACCTGGTCGGCCTCTCGCCGCGCCGCGACCACTTCCCGGCGCAGCTGTCCGGCGGCGAGCAGCAGCGCGTCGCGATCGCGCGCGCGATCGCGAAGCGGCCGGCGGTGCTGCTGTGCGACGAGCCGACCGGCGCACTCGACTCGCGCACCGGCATCCGCGTGCTCGAAGCGCTGGAGCGGGTCA
>CAYYZO010000098.1:0-15512 GCA_964476185.1 uncultured Myxococcales bacterium | reverse complement strand
CGAGGTCTTCGACCTCGGCGTGATGGTATCGTCCGACCGCATCCTCGCGGCCGCGCGCGAGCACGAGTGCGACATCATCGGCCTGTCGGGGCTGATCACGCCGTCGCTCGAGGAGATGAGCCACGTCGCGCGGGAGATGGAACGCCAGGGATTCGCGGCGCCGCTGCTGATCGGGGGCGCCACCACGTCGAAGGTGCATACGGCCGTCAAGATCGAGCCGCACTACAGCGGGCCGGTGCTGCACGTGCTCGACGCCTCGCGCGGCGTCGGCGTGGCGACGGCATTGACGAGCCCCGCGCTGCGCGAGCCGCTCGTCGTCGAGACGCGCCGCGAGTATGCCGAGCTGCGCGAGCGCTACGGCGCGCGCCAGCAGGCCGTGCGCAACGTGCCGCTGGCGAAGGCGCGAGCGAATGCGCAGAAGACCGACTGGGGCGCGTACGCGCCGCCCTCGCCCAGGAAGCCGGGGCTGACCGTGTTCGAGGACTACCCGCTGGCGGAACTGGTCGACTACATCGACTGGACGCCGTTCTTCCAGACCTGGGAGCTGTCCGGCCGCTACCCGAAGCTGCTCGACGACCCCGTCGTCGGCGAGGCCGCGCGCAGCCTGTGGCGCGACGCGCAGGCGATGCTCGGCCGGCTGCTCTCGGACGGCAAGCTGAAGGCGC
Organism: uncultured Myxococcales bacterium; assembly: GCA_964476185.1. GTDB lineage: Bacteria > Desulfobacterota > Binatia > UBA1149 > CAITLU01 > DATNBU01. The sequence continues at coordinate 14,847 of CAYYZO010000098.1, read as the reverse complement.
GGGCCGTCGCGGGGATCTGGCCGGCGGCCTCGGTCGGGGACGACGTCGAACTGTACACCGACGAGTCGCGCACGACGGTCCTCTCGACCGTGCGCTTCCTGCGCCAGCAGATCGCCAAGCCGCCCGGCCGCCCGAACCTGTGCCTGGCCGACCTCGTCGCGCCGAAGGAGAGCGGCGTACGCGACTGGATCGGCGGCTTCGCGGTCACCGCCGGCCACGGCCTCGACGCGATCGTCGCGGCATTCGAGCGCGAGCACGACGACTACTCGGCGATCCTGTGCAAGGCGCTCGCGGACCGCTTCGCGGAGGCCCTGGCGGAGCGCCTGCACGAGCGCGTGCGAACCGAGTTGTGGGGCTACGCCGAGAACGAGAAGCTCGACAACGAGGCGCTCGTCGCCGAGCGCTATCGTGGCATCCGGCCAGCGCCGGGGTATCCCGCGTGCCCGGACCACGCCGAGAAGCCGAACCTGTTCGAGCTGCTCGACGCGACGGCGAACACCGGCCTCGTGCTGACCGAATCGTTCGCGATGGTGCCGACGGCGGCGGTCGCGGGCTTCTACTTCTCGCACCCGGACGCGGCGTACTTCGGCATTGGGCGCATCGAGCGCGACCAGGTCGCCGACTACGCGGCGCGCTGCGGCCTTCCGGTCGAGGCGGTCGAGCGCCGCCTCGCCTCGAACCTCGCCTACGACCCGGACGCGAAAACGCCCGGGGGAGCGTCGTCCTCCGCGACCGTCGAAGCGAGGGCCTCGGCGTGACCGAGGTCCGGAGCCGGCATCCTCGTCGAGGCGATCCGGCCCTGGCCGTTCGCTTCCTCGGCGGGGCCGGCACCGTCACGGGCTCGCGCTTCCTGGTCAGCGCCGGCCGCACCCGGCTGCTCGTCGACTGCGGGATGTTCCAGGGGCTCAAGCAGCTGCGGCTCCGCAACTGGGCGGAGCTTCCGTTCGATCCCGCCTCGCTCGACGCCGTCGTGCTCACGCACGCGCACGTCGACCACAGCGGCATGCTGCCGGTGCTCGTGCGCGAGGGCTTCCGCGGACCGGTCTACACGACCGCGCCGACCGCCGACCTGTGCGGGATCCTGCTGCCGGACTCGGGGCACATCCAGGAAGAGGACGCGGCGTTCGCGAACCGGCACGGCTTCTCGAAGCACGAGCCGGCGCTGCCGCTGTACGACGAGGAGGACGCGCGACGCGTGCTGCCGCTGTTCGAGCCGGTCGCACGCGGCGTGGAACTTCGCGTCGGCGGGACGACGGTGCGGCTGCGCGGCGCAGGGCACATCCTCGGCGCGGCGAGCGTCGAGGTCGCGGCCTCCGGCACGTCGATCCTGTTCTCGGGCGACCTCGGGCAGGACCACGACCCGATCTGCAGGCCGCCCGAGCCGCCGCCGGCCGTCGACGCGATCCTGATGGAATCGACGTACGGCGATCGCGTGCACGCCGGCGTCGACGCCGTGGCGACGCTCGGCGCGCTCGTCGCGGAGGTCGCGCGCACGGGCGGCACCCTGCTGGTGCCGGCGTTCGCCGTGGGGCGCGTGCAGGCGCTGCTGTTCTGGCTCGACCAGGTCTTCGCGCGCGGCGTGGCGCCGCGCGTGCCGGTGGTGGTCGACAGCCCGATGGCCACGAGCGTGACCGCGCTCTACCAGCGCCACCACGAAGACCACCGTCTCGACGCCGCCGGGTGCGAGCGCATCTTCGGGATGGCGCGCTTCGTGCGCACGGTCGAGGAGTCGAAGGCGCTGGCTTCGAGCGAGGGGCCGATGGTGCTGATCTCGGCCAGCGGCATGCTGACCGGAGGCCGCGTGCTGCACCACTTCAAGCGCATCGCGCCCGACCCGAGCAACCTGATCCTGCTGTCGGGCTTCCAGGCGCCGGGCACGCGCGGCGCCGCGCTGCTGGCCGGCGCGAGCGAACTGAAGATGCACGGCGGATACGTGCCCGTGAAGGCGCGCGTCGAGAACTACGACGCGTTCTCGGCGCACGCCGACCGCGACGGCCTGCTTCGCTGGCTCGGCTCGGCCGCGTCGCCGCCGGGCCAGGTCGTGCTCGTCCACGGCGACCCCGTCGCTTCCGATGCGCTGAGGCGATCCATCGGCGAGAAGCTTTCGCTGCCGTGTCGCGTGGCCGAAAACGACGAGACGATCGAGTTCGGCGACGCCCCGGCGGGCGCGCGCGCGTCCTGAGGAACGTCGATGACCGTCCACCGTCACATGCGCACGCCGCCCGGCAGCGGACCGATGCTGGTCCTGCGCCGCCTCGGCATCCACACCCACCAAGAACCGGTCGTCTACATCCTCGAGGATTCGCCGGTGTGCCGTGCGGAAGGCTTCGAGGCGCAGTCGCGCGTGCGCATCGACTGCGGGGAGCGCTCGGTCATCGCGACGCTGAACGTCGTGCACGGGCGCCTGCTCGCGGCAGGGGAGGCAGGCCTCTCCGAATCGGCCTGGGCGCTGCTCGATCCGCCGCCCGGCGCGATGGGCCGCGTCTCGCACGCGATGCCGCCGGCGTCGTTCCCGTTCGTGCGCGGCAAGATCCACGGCAAGCGGCTGGACGGCGCCGCCATGGGCGCGATCGTCACGGACGTCACCGCCGGCCGGTACTCGGACGTGCAGCTCGCCTCGTTCGTGACCGCGTGCGCGAACGACGCGCTCGACGACGAGGAAGTCACCTCGCTCACGCGCGCGATGATCGACGCCGGGCAGCGCCTCGCGTGGGACCGGCGTCCGGTCGTCGACAAGCACTCGGTCGGCGGCCTGCCCGGCAACCGCACCACGCCGATCGTCGTCGCGATCGTGGCCGCGTGCGGCATCGTGATCCCGAAGACGTCCTCGCGCGCGATCACGTCTCCGGCCGGCACGGCCGACACGATGGAGACGATGGCGCCGGTCGACCTCGGCATCGACGAAATGCGCCGCGTGGTCGACGCCGAGGGCGGCTGCGTCGTCTGGGGCGGATCGGCGAGCCTGAGCCCGGCCGACGACGTTCTGATCCGCGTCGAGCGCGCGCTCGAGCTCGACAGCTCGGGCCAGCTCGTGGCCTCGATCCTGTCGAAGAAGGCCGCGGCGGGATCCACGCACGTGCTCGTCGACATGCCGGTCGGCGAGACCGCGAAGGTGCGCTCGCGCGAGGCGGCCGTCGAGCTGTCGAGGTCGCTCGTCGCCGTCGGGGCCGCCATCGGCCTTGAAGTGCGCGTCGAGGTCGGCGACGGCAGCGCGCCGATCGGGCGCGGCATCGGCCCGGCGCTCGAGGCGCACGACGTGCTCGCGGTGCTGCGCGACGACGCCGCCGCGCCGCCCGACCTCCGCGCTCGCTCGCTGCTGCTCGCGGCGGGCATCCTCGAGATGGCCGGCGCCGCACCGGCCGGGGCCGGGCTCGCGCTGGCGACGGACACGCTGGCCAGCGGGGCTGCGCTCGGGAAGTTCGAGGCGATCTGCCGCGCGCAGGGAGGCCGGCGCCACCCCGGCGTCGCTCCACGCCGCCGCGTGATCGAGGCTACGCACGGGGGAACCGTCGCGCGCATGGACAACCGCGGCCTCTCGCGGGTCGCGAAGCTCGCGGGCGCGCCGGCCGCCGCCTGCGCCGGCATCCTGCTCGGGGTGCGCCTCGGCGATCGCGTCGAGGCTGGCCAGCCGCTGCTCGAGGTCCACGCCGAGACGACGGGCGAACTCGGCTACGCGATGGCCTATCTCGAGACGATCGGCGATCTCGTCGAGATCGAGTCGGGCGGCGAAGAGCCGGATGCCGCGCCCGCCGGCGAATCCTGAGGCGCGGCCCGCGCCTTTGCCGCCGCGCACGGCGGGGCATAAGACTCGTCCCCGGATGAAGTCGCGCGCCCGCGGAAGCTCCAGGCTGGAAGGCGCCTCCGGGACGCGCTTCTTCCACGGCCTGACGCCGGACCGCATCCTCGACGCCGTCGAGGATGCCGGGTTGCCCTGCACGGGACGCTGCCTCGCGCTCAACAGCCTCGAGAATCGAGTCTACGACGTCGAGATCGAGCTCGACGACGCGCCGAGATCGCCGAGCGAACGGTTCCGCGTCGTGAAGTTCTACCGGCCCGGCCGCTGGTCGCGCGCGCAGATCCTCGAGGAGCACGCGTTCCTCGCCGAACTCGCGTCGCGCGAGATCGCGGCCGTCGCGCCCGAGACGCTCTCGGGCGGCGGCACGCTCGGGACGATCGACGATCTCGCCATCCACTACGCGGTGTTCCCGAGGGCCCGCGGCCGCGTGCGCGACGAGATCAGCGAGGACGAGGCGATGCAGCTCGGGCGCCTGCTCGCGCGCGTGCACGCGGTCGGGGCGACGCGCACGGCGTCGTCGCGGCTGCGTCTGGACATCGCGACGTACGGCACGGGGAACCTCGAGTTCCTGCTCGAAGCCGGCGTGGTCCCGGCCGCGTACCGCGATCGTTTCCGCAGCCTCGTCGAGCGCGTCTGCGAGCGCGCCGAGCCGTGGTTCGACGCGGCGGACGTGCAGCGCATCCACGGGGACTGCCACCTCGGCAACGTGCTCTGGGGCGACGACGGCGCGATGCTCGTCGATTTCGACGACATGCTGGTCGGCCCCTGCGTGCAGGACATCTGGCTGCTCGCGGCGGGCCGCGACGCGTGGGCGCGCCGGCGGCGGCTGAAGATCGTCGAGGGGTACGAGGAACTGCGCGACTTCGATCGCCTGTCGCTGCGGCTCGTCGAGCCGCTCCGCGTGCTGCGCCTGGTGCACTTCGCCGCGTGGATCGCGCGGCGCTGGGAGGACGCGGCGTTCCCGCGCACGTTCGTCGATTTCGGCAGCGACCGGTTCTGGGTAGGACAGCTCGAAGCGATCCAGGAAGCGGCGGCGGAAGACGACCCCTTCACGGAGGATTTTTACGGATGACCCACGCCGGCCTGCCAGCGACGCTCGCAGCGGTTGCGGCCTTCGCCCTTGCGACGGTCGCGCACGCCCAGGTTCCCGAGGTTCCCGAGGTCCCCCAGACCGCCGTGGCCGGCGAAGCCCCGGCCGTGCGCGACTGCACGCGCTGGCCCGCGTCGGCCTACGATGCTGCTGCCGGGAGCTGCGTCTGCCCACCGGGCATGTGGTGGAACCTGCGCGGGGACGCCTGCCTTCCGCGCGAACATGCGGCCGGGGAGTTCTGCTCGACCGTGTGGCCAGGATCGTCCCCGTATTTCGTCTCGGGAGGAGGCTACCGCTGCGTGTGCGCGCCGCCGCTGCTGTGGGACGCGCAGGCGACCGGTTGCCGGCTTCCCGCCACGGTCGGCGAGACCGACTGCACGATGGAGTGGCCCGGCACGCTCCCGGTCCTGTCGCCGTCCGGCACCGAGTTCGAGTGCCGCTGTCCCGGCGGCCTCCGCTGGGACGAGGCGACGAGGTCCTGCGTCGCCGGAGCGCCGGTCGTTCCGTTCGCTCGGGGCTTTCCGGACGAGGGCGCCATGATCCCGCCGGTCGCTCCGGGGGCTCCGCGGGCTCCGGGGGCGACGTTCCCGTCGGCTCCCGCCCCTGCGCCGACGGGGCCGACCTATCCCGGCCTCGGAGATGCTCCGGGCGGCGCCCAGCAGCAGGCCCCCGAGGCGAGGATCCCGCCGGCCCCGCCCGCCGACGACAGCAAGTGTGCGCGTCTGCTCGCCGAGATCCGGGGCCGCGCCCAGGCCGGCCAGGTCCCGGAAGCCGAAGCCCTCGGCATGAAGGCGGCCGTCGCCGGCTGCGACCCCGCCGCCATCGCCGAAGCGTCGAGGGCGCCGAGGTAATCCTCGACGCCCAGAACAATTCCAGACGTTGCAGTGGGTTACCTCACGAAGGGGAGGTGAGACTCGAGTTATCCTCCCGGGGTCGGGGAGCGGAACCGCAGTCGTCCGATCGGCGTCGGGAAGTGAGCTCCCGCGAGAGCGCAGGCGCAAAGCGCCGCCGTCCAACGCCGCAGGTGGGGCCTCAGCCGCGTCCCGCCCCCCGCTGGCCCTGCCACCGGAGGTAATGGTCCGCCAGCACCAGCGCCACCATCGCCTCGGCCATCGGCACGAAACGCGGCAGCAGGCAGGGGTCGTGGCGGCCCTTCGTGCGGATCGTCGCCGCCTCGCCGCCGCGGCGCACGGTCTCCTGCTCGAGCGGCAGGCTGCTGGTCGGCTTGACCGCAGCGCGAAGGACGATCGGCATGCCGCTGCTGATGCCCCCGAGCATGCCTCCGTGACGGTTGGTGCGGGTTCGCACCGCGCCGCCCGCGCCCGAGGGTTCGAAGATGTCGTTGTTCGCGCTGCCGCGCGCGGCCACGACGGCCATGCCGGCTCCGTACTCGAAAGCCGTGACCGCGGGAAGGCTCAGCAGCGCCTTCGCGAGGTCGGCCTTGAGCTTGTCGAAAACCGGCTCCCCGAGTCCCGCCGGCACGCCGGTCGCGACGATCTCGGCCAGGCCACCGATCGAATCCTGTTCCTTGCGGACCCGCTCGATCAGTTCGACCATGCGCGCGGCCGCGACGGGGTCCGGGCAGCGCACGATGTTCGCGGCGCCGTCCGGCAGTTTTTCCACCGTGTCCAGCGTGACGGCCGCCGGATCGGGCACCTCGGCCCGCACGTCGCCGACCTGGAGGACGTAGCCGACGACGCGGGCGCCGCAGGACTCGGCGAGGATCTTCTTGGCGATGGCGCCGGCCGCCACGCGCACCGTCGTTTCGCGGGCGCTCGAGCGTCCGCCGCCGCGGTAATCCCGCAGGCCGTACTTCGCGTCGAACGTGAAGTCGGCGTGCCCAGGTCGGTACAATTCTTTGATTTCGTCGTAGTCCCGGCTGCGCTGGTCTTCGTTGGGAACCAGGACGGCGAGGGCGGTGCCGGTGGTGCGACCCTCGAAGACGCCCGACAGGATCTGGGGCGTGTCGGACTCGCGGCGCTGCGTGACGATGTGGCTCTGTCCCGGGCGGCGCCGGTCGAGGTCGACGAGCAGGTCTTCGACGCCGAGCGCGATGCCCGGCGGCACGCCGTCGACGATGACGACGTTGGCCGGTCCGTGGCTCTCGCCGGCGGTGGTGATCCTCAAGGTGTGGCCGAAACTGTTCCCGGGCATGGGCCATCTTAACTTCGAGCGAAGCGCGGAGGCGAACGGGGCGCCGCTCTCGCGTGTTCGCAAGGTTCGGATCGCGCAACGCGGCACGAAAAAATGTCTCGAATCCGGTTTCTAAGGCTGGGGCGAAGTCCCATACTCGGGACCCTGATCAGGGGAGGGTCTCGTCCTCGGAGGGGCTTGTTTCGTGCCGGATTCGTCGCATCGACACCGAATCCGCTCCGGGCTAGACGCAGAGCCAGGTGATCCTCGAATGACGACTGCAGCCGAACTTCTTCGTAGTGCCCAGCCGCCTGCCGATGACGGTCTCATCGACAAGGCGATCGCCGATCTCGACGCCCGGATCTGGGAGTGGACCGACGCGCTGAAGAGCGCCCATGCGCAACTGCGCGCCGCCTTCGCCGCCCGTCCGCCGGCGCGTCCCTCCGAGTCGCTGTTCGAAAGCGTTCCGCAGGGGTTCTCGTCGGCCAGATCCGCGCTGAAAGAGACGATCGGCGCGAGCGATGCCACGGATACGCCGATCGCCGAAGTCGCTGCCCCGGCCGCGCTGCCGCCGGAGGTCGCCGAAGCGCTGGCGGAGGCAACCGGCACCGGGGACGCTCCCGTGCCGCCGATGCCCGCGAGCCTCAAGGAGGCCGCGGCGGCCGCGCACATCCCGTCCCCGCCGCCGATGCCCGCGAGCCTCAAGGAGGCCGCGGCGGCCGCCCTCATCCCGTCTCCGCCGCCGATGCCGGCCGAATGGACGGCGCCGCCCGCGCCGCCGACCCAGAACTCGCCCGCGTGGACTCCGGCCCACGGTGGCCACGGCATGTCGGCCAACGAGCCCTCCGCGCCGATGCCGGCGGCCTGGCCCGAGCCGCCGGGCTTCCGGGGCGAGGCGCCGTCGGCCGGCGTGATGCAGTGGCCATCGGCGCCCGGCGCCGCCTCGTGGCCCGACCCTTCGGGCCAGAAGTCCCCGACAGGCTCCCAGGAGTGGCCGACCTGGACTCCGGCCGGCTCGTCGACGCCGAAGAAGACCCTGACCGGGCCTCCGAAGAAGGCGGTCAAGCCGTCGAAGGCGGTCTTCGACGGGCCGACGCCGGAAGAGCGGGCGCAAAAAGCCGCGGCCGAAGAGGCGACGCTGGCCCAGCTCGACGACGCGGTCGCTCGTCGCGTCCGGCTGCTGCGCCGCCTCGATCCGGACACCCCGGTCGAGAAACTCATCGAGAAAGCGAAGCAGGGCCAGGCGGAAGCCGCGGCGCAGTCGCCGGCCCGTGAAGAAAAGTCGTCCTCCTCCTGGTGGCGAAGGAAGTGACCATGAGCGCAATGACCTCCGCGGACGCGGCAACCGGTGTGGAGAGCCTCTTCGAACTCGAGGACCTCGAGGCGCCGGATCTCCCGAAGCTCGCCCACATGGGCAAGGACATCCTCGACGCGGTCCAGAGCATTCGCGAGATGCTCCAGGCCCGTGCGGATGTGCTCGAGTCGTGCCGCGAGGTCCTGACGGAGCAGCACGCCCGCATCGTCGACCAGCGCGACCGCCTCGAGAAGGAGCAGGACGCCCTCTGCGACGAGTACGAGAAGCGCGAAGCGGCCTTGGGCGAGCGCGAGAAGCGCCTCGAGGGCCTCGACGAGCGCATTCGCCAGCTCTCGGCGACGTTCCAGGTCGAAGCGGACGATCTCAAGCGGCGCGCCGAGGAGCTGCGCCGCCGGGACGCCGAGCAGACGCAGCGCAAGATCGCCCTGGACGGTCGCGCCGACGAACTCTCTAACCTCGAGCGCGAGTTCGCCGACCGCAAGCAGCAGTTCGAGCAGCGCGTCGCCGAGCTCGATTCCGACCGCGACAAGCTGCGCGTCGCCGGCGAAGAGCTGGCCAAGGCGCAAGGCAAGTACGCCGCCGACCGCGACCGGCTCGCGGCCGAACGCAAGCAGCACGACGAGTCGTCGGCGAAGCTCGCGGCTGATCGCCGCGCGCTCGACGAGTCGCTCGCGGCGCTCGAGGCGCGCCAGCGCGAGTTCGACCAGCAGCTGAAGGCGCTCGAGCAGCGCGAGACCCAGGTCGTCGAGATGCAGGGCACGCTCGAGCTGCGCATCCAGCAGCTGGCCAAGCAGAAGGACGAGATGATCGAGCTGCGCCAGCGCTGGGAGAACAAGATCAACGAACTCAACGCCGCGAGCTCGAACCTCTCGCAGCTACGCGACCAGCTCTACGAAGAGGTCGGCCACATCTCGAACGAGCGCACCGACCTCTTGAACCGCTTCGGGCTGACGGAACGGTCCTGGGGCAAGGGCGCGCCGGCCAACGGCGGGCTCCCGTCGACGGCCGAGCCTTCGCCGCCGGCGTCGGTCGAGCGCTACCAGAAGCTCTGCCGCGACGCGCGCCGACGCGCGATCGGCTCGATCTGAATCGTCGGTTGCAGGAGTAGGTCCCCATGCTTCGAGGGTTCTTCCGTCAGGACACGCCGGTCGGCGGTGGACGGGTAGGGGTCGACGACGATCCGTTGCGCCAGCTCATGCAGATGGAGCGTTTCGGCGTGGTCGTCACGCGCGGCGAGAAATGGCGCGCGCATCCCGACTACGAGCGGACCTTCCAGGCCGCGCTCGATGCGATCGACCAGCGCTTCTCGCTGGTGCCGGAGGGTTTCGTCTCGATGCCCACGACGGTCACCGACGAGCCGGGGTGCCCCGAACTCGACTTCGAGACCGAACCGTTCCTGCTCGCGCGCACCTGTGTCACCAACGCGCAGTTCCAGAAGTTCGTCGAAGCGGGCGGCTACGAGGACCTGGAAATCTGGCCCGAGTCGATCTGGCCGCACCTGATCAGCTTCCAGGACCAGAGCGGTCGTCCGGGACCGCGCTTCTGGCGCGGCGGCCGCCACGACGCGGCCAAGGCGGACCATCCGGTCGTCGGCATCTGCGCCTACGAAGCCGCGACCTACGCGCACTGGGCCGGCTACCGGCTCCCGACCGAGGCCGAGTGGCAGATGGCCGCCAGCTGGCGCATCCGCACCTCCGCGCACGTCTTCCGTCGCTACCCCTGGGGCGATTCGCACGACCCGCGTCGCTGCAATACCTGGGCGTCGGGCAAGGGCGGCACCGTCCCGGTCGGCGCCTATCCCGAGGGCGCCGCGCCCAACGGCGTCCTGCAGTTGATCGGCAACGTCTGGGAGTGGACCGCTTCCGATCTCGAGATGACGGACGAGAACGGGCGCCCCGTCGTCGGCGACATGCTGATGAAGGCGATCCGGGGCGGCGCGTTCGACACGTACTTCTCGTGCCAGGCGACCAGCCATTTCCGCACCGGCCTGGCGTGCCTGGCGCGCCCCCACAACGTCGGATTCCGCTGCGTGCTGGACGCAGGCCGTCGCGACGCCTGACAGACGAGGATTCGAGCCATGGGATGGATGCAGGGAGCCGATACGCTCGACCAGCCGCAGCTTCGCTGCATGATCTGCGAGGCGCTGAACCCGATGGACGTCGCCGTCTGCAGCGAGTGCAGCGCGCCGATGGCCCTCGTGCACGACTCGGTGACGCAAGGACGGGCGCCGCAGATCATCAGCGTGCTCGGCGACAGCAACGTCGGGAAGTCGGTCTACCTCGGCTTCCTGCTCGACATGCTCTCGCAGCGCGCGAACGAGTTCGAGGCGATCCCGAAGGGCGCGTACAGCGTCGACCTCCAGCAGAACGTCGTCGCGAGCATGACGCAGCGGCAGTTCCCGGCGAAGACCGCGATGGAGCCGGACCGCTGGAACTGGGCGTACTACCAGGCGCGCAAGTCGGGCGGCCGTCGCTCGAAGTGGTATGACCTCGTGATGCCGGACCTCGCCGGCGAATCGCTGGCGGCCGAGATCGCGAATCCCTCGACGTATCGCGTGATCCGCAGCCTGCTGACGAAGTCGGCCGGCGCGATGCTGCTCGTCGACGCCGCGCTCGCCGCCAACGGCGCCACCCGGCCCGACTTCTTCGCGCTGAAGATGATGAGCTACATCGACTCGTTGTTCCAGACCAAGCGCGACGCGAAGGTCCAGACTCCGATCGCGGTCGTGCTGTGCAAGGCCGACCACTGCCCGGAGAGCTTCGACGACACGCGGCGCTTCGTGCAGGGCAGCCTCCACCGCCTCTGGAACCTGTGCGAGAGCCGCTTCTCGACGATCGAGTACTTCGCGTGCAGCGCGGTCGGCGCGCTCGCGTACGCGACCGGCACGGACGACGACGGCATCGACTTCGCGAAACCCATTCCGCTGCACACTTCGCTGCAGGGCATCATGGAACCGTTCGAGTGGCTGATCACCAAGATTTGACCCGCCCCGCGGCCGACGGCGCGCCGGACGACGGCGCCGCCGCGACCGCCCATTCCTTCGACCGAGCGATCTTCACCTCCCTTCCCTCCGCGACCGGCGAAGGGTACCGCCTCGTCGCGTGGTCGAACGGCGTGCGTCCCGAGGAGCGCCAGGAACTCACGCGACGCGCGCCGTCGCACGGCGCCCTGGCCGGCGGCGGCGATTCGCCGCGCGGCCTGCTGCTCCTGCGGCTGCAGTCGAGCGGCCGGGACTGCTACGGTCTCGTGCGCGTGTCGGGAGCGGAGCACACGCAGCGCGGTGGCGGCCGGGTCTGGACGGAGTTCCTCGTGGCGGACGCGTTCGAGGCGGCACGGCTGGGGTGTGCGGCGGCGCCGCTTCGCGAAGCGCTCGCGGCCGCCGGACCCCCTGCGAAGCCGATCGGACGCGCCGCGCTCGAGCCGCTCCGCGTTCGCGCCGGCCGTTCCGGCGCGCCGGCCGGAAAGGGGCCGAACGCGGCACAGGCCGCGGCGGCCGTGGCCTCGATGCTGTACGCGGGTGCATCGGCCGTCGTCGCGGCGGGGGCCGCTCCGCTCGAGACGTTCGAGGACGCGCTGCGCATGCTGCCGGCCGCCGCGCGCGGCGGACTCTCGGCCGCGGGTGGGCTGCGCTACAGCTCGGCGCGGGGCGTCGCGCTGACCGTCACCGACAAGATCGAGCAGGACACCGTGCGGGCGATCCGCGGCCACGGCATCGAGAGCGTCGACTTCGCTCGCGGCGTTCCGGCCGCCGCCGGCCCCCTGGCGCCCTGGTTCGCGCTGATGGCGAGGTGGTGGAACGAAGGGCGCGGCGAAGAGGCCGTCGCGCTCGCCGACCGGCTCGGCGAAGGCTGGACGACCAGTCGCGTGCTCGAGGTCGCTGCCGTCTGCGAATCGATCGATCGCGGGGAACGGACCCGCAACGCCCTCGGCGAACTGTTCGGCGAGGGCGGCGCAGCCTGACCGGCGCCGGCAGGCCGCGCAGGCCAGGCGCCGAGTCCCGCTGCTACCTGAAAAGCGCGTCCATCAACTCGGCGTAGGTCGCCGTCCGGCGGAACTGCGGGAACTCGCGAGCGACGTTGTCGGGGCACGAGAACAGCACGCCGCGATCGGCCGCCGCGAGCATCGCGGTGTCGTTGTAGCTGTCGCCGGCCGCGTGGACGGTGAACCCGAGTTCCTTCAGCGCCTCGACGGCCTTCTTCTTGCCGTCGGCGATGCGCAGCCGGTAGTCGGCGACGCGCCCGGATTCCTCGACGACGAGCTCGTGGCAGAACAAGGTCGGCCATCCGAGCTGCCGCATCAGCGGCTCCGCGAACTGGTAGAACGTGTCGGACAGGATGAGGACCTGCGCCTTCGAGCGCAGCTCCTCGAGGAACTCGATGGCGCCGTCGAGCGGCGCCATCGTCGCGATCACGTCCTGGATGTCGGGCAGGCGCAGCTCGTGACGGTCGAGGATCTCGAGGCGTCCTCGCATCAGCTTGTCGTAGTCGGGTTCGTCGCGCGTCGTGCGACGCAGCTCCGGGATCCCGGTCTTTTCGGCGAATGCGATCCAGACCTCCGGGACGAGGACGCCCTCGAGGTCGAGGCAGACGATGCGCGGCATGGGAACGGCTCCTCGGGTGGAACGCGGGCCGGCGGCTCCGCCGAGGGAGCCGCCGGCCGCCGTGTTCGAGCTCAGTTCTTGGTCAGTTCGGCGTCGATGATCGCGGAGAAGCGGTCGATCGGCTGCGCGCCGGACAGCAGGCGGCCGTTCACGAAGAACGCGGGAGTGCCGGACACGCCGACCTCGCTTCCCGCCGCCATGTCCTCGTCGATCATGGTCTTGGTGCGGCCTTCGGTCATGCAGGCGTCGTACTTGGCCTTGTCGATGCCCGTGGCCGTGACGAGCTCGGTGATCTTCTCGTCGTTGATCGCGTCGGCCTTGAACAGGCCGTCGTGGACCTCCCAGAACTTGCCCTGCTCGCCGGCGCAGCGCGCGGCCTCGGCGGCCTTGCGGGCGTTCTGGTGGAACGGGAGCGGGTAGTCGCGGTGGACGTAGCGGACCTTGTCGCCGTACTTCGCCATGACTTCGGCGATGACTTCCTCGCCGCGCTTGCAGTACGGGCACTCGTAGTCCGAGAACGCGATGATCATGATCGGCGCGTCGGTGCCGCCGCCGCGCGACTCGCGGCCGCCGTCGTTCACCTCGACGACCGGCGGGGAGAGCTTGATGCTGGTCGGGTACTTCGCGCGCAGGGACGCGAGCAGGGCCTGGGCCTTCTTCGCGCGCTCCTGGTTCTTCAGGAACTCGACGATACGGCCGCGGACTTCCTCGAGCGGCTTGCCGCCGAGCTGTTCCTTGTTCTCGTCGTAGACCTTCTGGACGATCTCGGCGGACGGTTCCTCGACGGAAGCCTGCATCAGTTCCTTCTGGAACTCCTCGACGCTCTTGCCCTGGGCCTGGGCCTCGAGCGACAGCAGCTTCTCGGAGACGATGTTGTTGAGGCCGTCCTCGAGGATCTCGTAGCGCTGGTTGTCGACTTCGATGAGCTGCGACTTGACGCTTTTCTCGAGTTCGCCGCGGGTGATGCTCGTTTCGCCGACGGTCGCCACGACTTCGCCGGCGCTGCCGGATTGGGCGAAGGCGGCAGCGGGCAGCAGCAGGGCGAGGGCGAGCGGGGCGAGGATTCGCTTGGTCATGGGGGACTCCTGGGTTCCTGAAAAACGGATGAGATGGGCGGCCTTGGCCGGCCGCGAAACCCGGACGATACGCGGGAGCGAAATCGAAACCAACCCCGGCTCTGGAAGTTGCGCGACGCCCCCGCTAAGCCGCCCGGTCATGCCTCAAATCATCTACAGCATGCAGGGAATCCGGAAGATGACGCCGCAGGGCCGCGAGATCCTCAAGGGGATCTGGCTGTCCTTCTTCGACGGCGCGAAGATCGGAGTACTGGGCCTGAACGGCTCGGGAAAGAGCACCCTGCTCCGGATCATGGCGGGGGTCGACAAGGACTTCGCGGGCGAGACCATCCTGTCCGAGGGCAAGACCGTCGGGTTCCTGCCGCAGGAGCCGCAGCTCGATCCCGAGCGGACGGTGCTCGAGGAGGTCGAGGAAGCCGTCGCCCCGACGCGGGCCCTGCTGACCGCGTTCGAGGAGATCTCGGCCCGTTTCGCCGAGCCGATGTCGGACGACGAGATGGACAAGCTGCTGGCCGAGCAGGGGAGGCTGCAGGACCGGATCGACGCGGCCGACGCCTGGGAGCTCGACCGCCACCTCGAGATCGCGATGGACGCGCTGCGCCTGCCGCCGGCCGACGCGAAGATCGCGACGTTGTCGGGCGGCGAGCGGCGCCGGGTGGCCCTGTGCCAGGTGCTTCTGAAGCAACCGGACATCCTGCTGCTCGACGAGCCGACCAACCACCTCGACGCCGAGTCGGTCGCGTGGCTCGAGCGCTTCCTGTCGGAGTACAAGGGCACCGTGGTCGCGGTCACGCACGACCGCTACTTCCTCGACAACGTCGCCGGCTGGATCCTCGA
>CAYYZO010000097.1:14861-15650 GCA_964476185.1 uncultured Myxococcales bacterium | reverse complement strand
GGCGATGCGCTACACCGAGGTCCGCCTCGCCCGCATCGCGACCGAGATGCTCGCCGACATCGACAAGGAAACGGTCGACTTCGTCCCGAACTACGACGACACGACCGTCGAGCCGTCGGTGATGCCGAGCCGCATCCCGAATCTTCTCGTCAACGGCTCGACCGGCATCGCGGTCGGAATGGCAACGAACATTCCGCCGCACAACCTGAACGAGATCTGCGACGCGCTGCTGGCGCTCATCTCCGAGCCCGACATCAAGGTCGAGAAGCTGATCCGGATCGTGACCGGTCCGGACTTCCCGACCGGCGGCATCATCTACGGCCGTCAGCCCATCATCGACGCGTACAAGACCGGGCGCGGGATCCTGACGGTGCGGGCGCAGGCGAGCACCGAGACCGAGGAGCGCACCGGCAAGACGAAGATCATCGTCACCGAGATTCCGTACCAGTTGAACAAGACGCGGCTGATCGAGAAGATCGCCGACCTCGTCAACGAGAAGAAGCTCGACGGGATTTCCGACCTTCGCGACGAGTCGGACCGCGACGGCATGCGGATCGTCATCGAGCTCAAGCGCGACGCGATCCCGCTCGTGGTGCTGAACAACCTCTACAAGAACACTCCGATGCAGGAGTCGTTCGGCATCATCCTGCTCGCGCTGATCGGCGGCCGGCCGAAGCTCGCGACCTTGAAGGAACTGCTCGAGGAATTCCTCGCCCACCGCATCGACATCGTCACGCGCGCGACCGCCTTCGACCTGCGCAAGGCCGAGGCGCGATTGCACCTGCTCGA
>CAYYZO010000097.1:0-14851 GCA_964476185.1 uncultured Myxococcales bacterium | reverse complement strand
GGCCTCAAGATCGCGCTCGACAACCTCGACGCGGTCATCAAGCTGATCCGCGCCGCGAAGGACGCGCCGACCGCCAAGGAAGAGCTGATGAGCCGCTTCGGCCTCAGCGAAATCCAGGCCCAGGCCATCCTCGACATGCGCCTGCAGCGCCTCACGGGGCTCGAGCGCGACAAGATCCTGCAGGAACACGCCGAGACGGTGAAGCTCATCGAGCGGTTGCGCGCGATCCTCTCGGACGAGGGCGAGGTGCGCAAGCTCATCGCCGAGGAACTCCGCGGCCTGAAGAAGCAGTACGGCGACGAGCGCCGCACGCAGATCGTCGATGCCTCGGGCGAGATCACGATCGAGGACATGATCGTCGAAGAGGAGATGGTGGTGACCGTCTCCCACGAGGGCTACATCAAGCGCAACGCCGTGACGCTCTACCGCCAGCAGAGGCGCGGCGGGCGCGGCAAGGTCGGTGCTGCCACGAAGGGCGAGGATTTCATCGCCCAGATGTTCACGGCCTCGACGCACGACTACATCCTGTTCTTCACGAACCGTGGCCGCGTGTACTGGAAGAAGGTGCACGAGGTTCCGCAGGCCGGCCGCTCGGCGCGCGGGAAGGCCATCGTGAACCTGCTGCAGCTCGCTCCGGGCGAGAAGCTGCAGACCTTCCTGCCCGTTCGGGAGTTCCGCGAGGACGCGTTCGTGCTGTTCGCCACTGCTCGCGGGGTGGTGAAGAAGACGCCGTTGCTCGAGTACTCGCGGCCGCGCAGCAGCGGAATCATCGCGATCAATCTCGTCGGCGACGACGAGCTGATCGCCGCGCGGCTCACGACCGGCAGCGACCAGATCGCGATCGCGACGCGAAGCGGCCAGCTCGTGCGCTTCAACGAAGGCGAGGTACGCGCGATGGGCCGCGGCGCCGCGGGCGTTCGCGGCGCGAACGTCGGCGAGGACGACCGGGTCGTCGCGATGGAGATCGTCCGACCCGGCGCGACGCTGCTCACGGTGTCGTCCCGGGGGATGGGCAAGCGCAGCACGATCGACGACTATCGCCTGACCCGGCGTGGGAGCGCGGGGGTCAAGACGATGAACGTAACGCCGAAGACCGGCCTGGTGGTCGGCGTGCTGCAGATCGTCAGCGACGACGACGAGGTCATGATCGTCACGAACGGCGGCAAGATGATCCGCATCGCCATGGAGAACGTCCGGGTGATGAGCCGGAACACCCAGGGAGTGACGCTGGTCCGGCTCGACGACGACGAGCACGTGGTTTCCGTGGCGCCGGTCGTCGAGAAGGAAACGAACGGAGACGAGGAGTAGCAGACGGTGACGCGGGTTGCCGTGATCGGGGCCGGCAGTTGGGGGACCGCCCTCGCGAGCCTGCTGGCGGGCAAGTCCTACGACGTCCTGCTGTGGTCCAGGGGTCCGGAAGTCTCGGCTTCGATCAACGAGCACCACGAGAACCGTCCGTACCTCCCGGGGATCGCGCTGCCGGCGTCGCTGCGCGCCTCCACCGACCTCCACGAGGTTCTCGACGACGCTGAACTCGTCGTCTCGGTCGTCCCGTCGCACGCCATGCGCGACATGATGACGCGGGCGGCCCGCGTCATGCGCGACGATGCGCTGGTCGTCTCGGCCAGCAAGGGCATCGAGGACGACACGCTGCTCACCATGCACGGCGTCATCGCCGAGGCGATCGGCGATGCCGACCGGGTGGCCGCGCTGTCCGGACCCAGCTTCGCGGTGGAGGTCGCCGGCGGCCAGCCGGCTGTCGTCGTTGCCGCTGCGACGACCGAGGCGACGGCGGAACGCGTCCAGCGCTACTTCCACGCGCCGATGCTGCGCGTGTACCGCAGCACCGACATGGTGGGCGTCGAACTCGGCGGTGTCGTCAAGAACGTCATGGCGATCGCGACCGGCGTTTCCGACGGCCTCGGCTACGGTCTGAACGCCCGCGCCGCGACGATCACGCGCGGACTCGCGGAGATCATGCGACTCGCCGTCTCGATGGGAGGTCGGCCGGAGACGCTGTCGGGGCTTGCCGGTATCGGCGACCTCGTCCTGACCTGCACCGGCGACCTGTCGCGCAACCGGCAGGTCGGTCTGCGGCTCGGTCGCGGCGAGAGCATCGACTCGATCCTCGGCAGCATGCGCCAGATCGCCGAGGGCGTGCGCAACACGAAGTCCGTCCTCGAGCTCGCCCGACGCCAGCAAGTCGAGATGCCGATCGTCGAGTGTTCCTACAAGGTCCTCTACGAGGGGATGCCTCCCGGCCAGGCGCTGGAGGAGCTGTTCAGCCGCAGCCTGAAGCCGGAGTTCCACTGAGCCGGCTGGCGCGACCCGACCACCCGGGGCCGGACCCAGGTCCGAAGCCCCGGCTTCCCGCCGTCGAACACACCGTCGTCGGCCATCTGTTGCGGAACCCCAAGGGGGAAACCGCCCTCCCCGCAAGCCCTCCTGTGCGTTGACAATCCCTGCAGCCGCTGACAAAAGCGCGGCTTGCGGTTTTTCGGCCGCGCGCCCGATCCGGGTGGACCCGAGGTTCAGCTACCGTGAAGAGAACGTACCAGCCCAGCAATCTGAGACGGCGTCGCCGTCATGGTTTTCGCGCCCGGATGGCCACCCCCGGTGGCCGCCTGGTGCTGAAGAGGCGTCGCGCGAAGGGACGCAAGCGCCTCACGGTCACGACGCCCCCGAAACCCGGGCGCCGGTAGCACGGACCTTCGACTCACACGGGCGCGCCGCGTCCGTTCGCGCAAGGAGTTCCTTCGGATCCAGCGCGGGCGCCGCGGCAAGGCGAGCCGGCATTTCCTGGTGCTCCAGGGCCCCGGTACGACCAGCGAGACCCGCCTCGGAATCACGGCGAGTCGCAAGGTCGGGGGTGCTGTTGAGCGGAATCGGGCGAAGCGGCTCGTTCGCGAGTTTTTTCGATTGCATCGAGCAAAGTTGCAGCCAGGCTCCGACATCGTCGTGATCGTAAGAGCCGGCGCGGCCACACTGAGCTACGGGCATGCGGAATCGGAACTGGGCAGCATCCTCTTCGGAGACAAGGCCGGTCGTTGAGGAACCACTCCGGTTCCTCCCGGTGTTCTCCGGCATCCTCGCTGCCTTTCTGTTGGGAGCGATAGCGCTGTACCGCAAGTGGATCTCTCCCTTGCTGGGGCCGAAGTGCCGCTTCCATCCGACCTGCTCGAGCTACGCCAGCGAAGCGATCGTCCGTCATGGACCGCTACGCGGCACCGCGCGCGCTCTGGGGCGCCTAGCCCGCTGCCATCCGTTCTGCGATGGCGGTTACGACCCGGTCTCCTAGGACGGTTTTCCCTCGGGAAAACCTCCGGAGCCGATGAAAGGATCCTGCTGCAGCCGCTGGAGGCGGCAGCGTGGAACGTAGACTAGTCCTGGCCATGGCCTTGTCGCTCGGCATTCTTGTCGGGTTCCAGGTCCTTTTCCCCCCGAAGAAGCCGCCGGTTCCGGCGGCCGACGCGACGGCGACCGCCGATGCGCCGGCGCCGGTCGCGGAGCCAGCGGCTGCCGGCGTCGCGCCCGCCGCGGCCGAAACCGTGGCGACGGACCCCGGCCTCGTCGTCGAGGTCGGTACCCCGCTCTTCCGCACGAAGATCTCGTCGCGTGGAGGTCGGCTCCTGGCGTTCGAGCTCTTCGAGTACCGCAAGGATCCCACGGCAGGCAGCGGGCCCTACGACCTGATTCACGAGAACGGCGCGACTCCGCTGGCGCTGGTCTGGCGCGACGAGTCCGGTCGGATCGTCGACGATCGGGACGTTCTCTACGAGGTCACCAGTTCCAGCCCCGCGGCCGCTCCGGGACAGCCGGCGATCGTCACGATGCGAGGCCGGACGAAATCGGGGGCGGGCATCACGAAGACCCTGGTCTTGCCGGCCGATTCCTATTTTCTCGGGTACACCGTCTCGACCGAGGGTCTCCCGGTGACCCCCTTGGCCGTTGGATGGTCGCGCAAGCTCCATGCCCACGCGGGTCGGGGCGACGCCGAGGGGGCCGTCGGCTACTTCGACGGGACGCTGCACAGCTTCGACGCTTCGACGCTCGAGGAAACCGAGGTCGTCGAGGGAACGGCCTCGTGGGCCGGTTACGCCGAACACTACTTTCTGCAGGCGTACGTTCCGCGGCAGCGCCAGCCGCTCATGCTCGTCGCGTCGTCCTCCGACGGGTCCGGCCACGCCACGCTCTGGACGAGCGCCCCGGCGACCGGGCTGGACTACGGCCTCTACATCGGGCCGAAGAGCTTTCCCGAGCTCGAGAGCGCCAGCCCGGAGCTCGTGCAGGCCGTCGACCTCGGCTGGTTCTGGTTCGTCGCCAAACCGCTGTTGCTGATGCTGCGCCTGATCCACGGCGTCGTCGGAAACTACGGCTGGGCCATCATCCTCCTGACCGTCGCGGTTCGCGCCGCCTTCTACCCGATCAACAACAAGCAGATCGAGGCGATGAAGGGCATGCAGCGCATCCAGCCGGAGGTCAAGAAGATCCAGGAGCGCTACGCCGACGACCGCGAGAAGATGAATCTCGAGATGATGGAGCTGTACCGGCGGCACAAGGTCAATCCGTTGGCCGGCTGCCTGCCGATGCTGATCCAGCTTCCCGTCTTCATCGGCCTCTACAACGTCCTCCTCCAGTCCATCGAGCTGCGCCACGCGCCGTTCTTCGCGTGGATCAACGACCTCTCGCAGCCCGACCGTCTCGGCTCGCTCGCGATTCCGTTCGTCGAGCCGGCCGGAATCCCGGTCATGACGCTCCTGATGGGAGCCAGCATGATCCTTCAGCAGAAGATGACGCCCAGTACCGCCGACCCTGCCCAGCAGAAGGTCATGATGATCATGCCCGTCGTGTTCACGGTCATGTTCGTCAATTTCCCTTCCGGCCTGGTGCTGTACTGGCTCTCCAACAACATTCTCTCGATCGCCCAGCAGTGGGTGTCCGATCGCAAGGGCAAGTAAGAGGCAATCATGCCGACCACCATCGAAGCACAAGGTCATTCCGTCGACGAGGCGATCCAGATCGCCCTCAACCAGCTCGGCGTCAGTCGCGACAAGGTCGAGATCGAGATCGTGCACCACCCGCGCCGCGGCGTGCTCGGCATAGGCGCCCGCCGCGCGAAAGTCCGTGCGACGATCCGCGAGAGCGTAATGCCCGACGGAGAAGAGTTCGACATGTCCGGCGGCGCATCCCTGGACGACAAGCCGCGCCGTCGACGCCGTCGCGGAGGTCGCACGCGCGGAGGCGCCCGCGGCGAGGAAGGCGCTGAAGCGACGGAAGGCCCGGCGCGTGGCGCGGCGCCGGCCCGTCCCGACGGCAACCGGGAGAGTCCCCGCCCGGACGGAGGTCGCGGGCGCGACGAGGCCGGTCGCCAGCGCGACGGTCGTCGCGACGACCGTCGCGGCGGTGGACGGGGCCGCGGGGGCGAGCGCTCTCCGGATGCGCTGCAGGGCGCCGGACAGCAGCGAGGTGGACCGCAGCAACCGCGTGGTCAGGGTGGCCGTCCGGAGCAGCGGTCCGAGCGCGGCGACCGGCAGGGCCCTGATCGGCAGGGTCGGCCGGACCGTCAGGATCGGCAAGATCGGCAGGATCGGCAGGACCGTCAGGGTCGGCAGCGCGGGGGGGACCAGCGCCGGGACCGCGAGGATCGCGGCCAGCGTGGCGACCGTCCCGCTCCGCCCGCCGCCGGAGCGACCGAGGAAATCCGGTCGGATGCCGGCCGGCCGGTCCCGGCCCAGCCGGCCGCGGAGCTGGCGCTTTCCGCGCCCCCCGCGGCGTCGGCGATCGCGGCGCCGGAGCTGCTGTCCGCGCTTCCGCCTTCGCGGCGACCGCCCGTCGCGGAAGAGCCCCCGCTCGACGCCGAAACCCTCGAGGCGATCCGCGCCCGGGCGGAGGAACTCGTGCGCGAGCTCCTCGCCAGGATGGGCTTTGCCGCCGAGATCCGTTCGAGCGTGGACGAGGCCGCGGGGGAAGCCGTGGTTTCCGTCCACTCCGATAGCGAGGGGTTGCTGATCGGCCGCCGCGGACAGACGCTGGACTCGCTGGAGCACATCGTGAACCGCATGGTGCTGCGTGGCGAGGCTTACGTGGAGGGGCGGGTGCAGGTCGACATCGGCGACTATCGCAAGCGCCGGCGAGAGAGCCTCGAGGAACTCGCGGGGAGGCTGCGTGCGCGTGCGGTGACGGAGCAGCGGACCGTCCAGGTGAGTCCGATGAGCCCGCGGGACCGGCGCTACTTCTCCCTGGCGCTCGCGGGCGACGACGCGGTCGAGGTCCGTGCTCTCGGCGCCGGGTTCTACCGTCGCGTGATCGTCGCGCCGGCGGGCATGGGGGCGTCGGCCCCGATGGACGAGCTTCGGGACGTCGAGGATGTCGAGGAAGCGCCGGGAAGCCCCGGATCGGTCGCGGGCTTCGAGGCGGAGCACTGACGACGGTCGGTCGGATCCGCGCGATGTATCGCGCCGACACGATCGTCGCCTGCGCGACCGCAGCCGGCCGTGGAGCGGTCGCGATCGTTCGCTGCAGCGGGCCGATGGCGCGCGGGATCCTCTCGCGCGTGTTCCGGGCAAGGGCGGGAGTCGAGCCGGAGCCGTGGCGGATGCGGCTCGGGACCATCCTCGCTGCCGACGGTTGCACGACGCTCGACGAGGCGCTCGCGGTGTTCTTTCCCGCGCCGCACTCGTTCACCGGCGAGGACACGATGGAACTGCATTGCCACGGTTCCCCCGTCGTCGTGGAGGAGATCGTCGCCAGCATCATCGCCCACGGGGCAAGGGCCGCGGAGCGCGGCGAGTTCGCGAGGCGGGCCGTGCTCAACGGAAAGCTCGACCTGCTCCAGGCCGAGGCGATCGCCGACCTGATCGACGCGAAGATGGCGGCCGGCGCCCGCGCATCCTGGAACCAGCTTCAAGGAGCGCTGTCGCGCGATCTCGGAAGCTTGCGCTCTTCGCTCGTCGCGGTGCTCGCCGACATCGAGGCGTCGGTGGACTTCACCGACGACGAGCTTCCGGATCCGGATCCTCTGGCCCGCGCCCGGGCGATCGACGCGGTGCTCGCCCGCATCGAAGAACTGCTTCGAGGGTTTCCCGCTGCCCGGCGGCAGCGGGAAGGCCTCCGCATCGTGTTCACCGGGCGGCCGAACGCCGGCAAGTCGAGCCTCATCAACCGGCTGCTCGGCAGCGGGCGCATGATCGTTTCGGACGAGCCGGGGACCACGCGCGACGTGGTCGACGAGGTCGTCGATCTCGGCGGCATCGCGTTCGTGCTGACGGACACGGCCGGCCTCCGCGATGCCGCGGGCGCTGCCGAATCCCAGGCGGTCGAGCGCGCCCGCGCGACGCTCGAGGACGCCGACCTGCGGGTGTTCGTCCTCGATGCGTCCAGGGCGCCCGGGCCCGACGACGACGAAGCGTGGGGGCGTGCGGGCGGAGCCGACCTCGTCCTCCTGAACAAGGCCGACCTCGGCGTCGCCGGCGGCTGGTCGGGGCGCTTCGCCGGGTGCGACGTGGGCGTTCTCCTGACGAGTGCGGCGACCGGAGACGGCTGCGACGCGTTGGTCGAGGCCCTCGTGGCGGCCGCGAGGCAGCGGCTCGAATCGCAGCCGGCCGGCATCAGCCGGCTTCGTCACCGGAGCGCGCTCGAGCGAACGATGGCTTCGCTGCGGGCTGCGCGGGAGCTTGCGGTCGCCGATGACCGAAGCGAACTGACCGCGCTCGAGCTGCGCGGCGCCCTGGCCGAGTTGGCGGCGATCAGCGAACCGGTCGGCGCCGAGGACGTGCTCGACCGGATTTTCTCGGAGTTTTGCATCGGGAAGTGAGATGCGGCCTTCTCGCCGCCTCGGCCGTGACGGAACGCGGAGATGATCGAACACAGCGAAGTCATCGTGGTGGGAGCGGGGCACGCCGGCATCGAGGCGGCGCTCGCGTGCGCGCGGATGGGACGGCGGACGCTGCTGTTGACGATGAACCTCGACGGCATCGGCCAGATGTCGTGCAACCCGGCAATCGGCGGCATCGGCAAAGGTCACCTCGTTCGGGAGATCGACGCGCTCGGCGGTGAGATGGGACGGGCGATCGACGAGTGCGGGATCCAGTTCCGGAAGCTGAACACCCGCAAGGGGCCGGCGGTGCAGGCGTCGCGCGCGCAGGCCGACAAGGCCCGCTACCGCCTGCGCATGAAGCGTGTCGTCGAAAGCACGCCGAACCTGACGGCCGTCCAGGCCCAGGCGGTCGATCTCCTTCTCGAAGGCGGGCGGGTGGCCGGCGTCGTCACCGAGCACGGGGAAGTGCTGAGGGCACCGGCGGTCGTCCTGACGACCGGGACGTTCCTCAATGGACTCCTGCACGTCGGTGATCGCCAGATGAGCGGTGGCCGCGCAGGCGACCGTGCGGCGGTGGGCCTGACCGCGGCGCTCGAGCGCGTCGGCTTCGAAACCGGCCGGCTGAAAACGGGCACCTGTCCCCGGCTCGACGCGAGGACGATCGATTACTCCGGCCTCGAAGAGCAGCCGGGCGACCCGGATCCCCAAGGGTTTTCGTTCGATGGGGAGCCCCCCGGGCTCCCCCAGCTCTCGTGCCACCTCACATACACGAATCCGACAACGCACCGCGTTATAGCCGAATCCATAGATAAATCACCTATTTACAACAGCACGATCACCTCGCGTGGGCCTCGCTACTGTCCGTCGATCGAGGACAAGGTGATGAAGTTCCCGGATCGGGACCGGCACCGGATCTTTCTCGAGCCCGAAGGCCTCGACACCGTCGAGGTGTATCCGAACGGCCTGTCCACGTCGCTGCCGCTCGAGGTGCAGAAGCGGTTCGTTGCGTCGATCGCGGGCCTCGAGAAGGCGGTGATCCTCCGGCCCGGCTATGCGATCGAGTACGACTACGTCATCCCGACACAGCTGAGGCCTTCCCTGGAGACGAAGGCGGTTCCGGGTCTGTTCCTGGCCGGCCAGATCAACGGCACGACCGGTTATGAGGAGGCCGCGGCCCAGGGCCTCGTCGCGGGAATCAACGCCGCGCAGAGCGTGCGCGGCGCCCCAAGCCTCGTCCTCGATCGTTCCCGGGCTTACATTGGCGTGTTGATCGACGATCTCGTGACCCGGGGCGTCGACGGCGAGCCCTATCGCATGTTCACCTCCCGCGCGGAGTTCCGTCTCGTCCTGCGCGAGGACAACGCGGATCGACGGCTCGGCGCGATCGGCTCGGGACTCGGTCTTCTCGACTCCTCGAGGACCGAGAGGTTGCGGGAGAAGAGCGCGGCTATCGAACACGCGCTCGCCCGGCTCCGATCCGTTGCGGTGAACCCGTCCACCGAGACCCAGGCCCGTCTTTCGTCCGCCGGGGAATCGCCGTTGCCCAATCCCACGTCGGCGTTCGACCTGCTCCGCCGGCCGGGGATGACGTACGGCGCGCTCGCCTGGATCATCGAAAAGACCGCCGAGATCCCGCGACTCGATCGCGAGGTCGAGAGGCAGGTCGAGATCGAGGCCGCTTACGAAGGCTACGTGCAGCGGCAACTCGAAGAGGTGGAGCGGATGTCGGGGCTCGAATCGTCACGCATTCCGGAAACCATCGATTATCGCGCGGTGGAGGGGTTGTCGTCCGAGGCCACGGAGAAGCTGACGCGCGTGGAACCGCGAACGCTCGGCCAAGCCTCCCGGATCAGCGGCATCACGCCCGCCGCGCTGACCGCCATCGCGATTCATCTGAAAAAACGGGATAGTGCGTGACCAGGGCGCGGGATCTCCAGCTTCTCGAGGAGGGCTCCGCAGCGCTCGGAACCGCCCTGACGCCCGAACAAACCGGGCGACTCCTCGGCTATCTCGACCTGCTCTACGTCTGGAATCGAACGGCCGGCCTCACGACGATCCCACCGGGGGACGCCGTTCGCCTTCACGTCCTGGACAGCCTGTCGGTGCTCCCCTCCATCGTCGATGGCCCGTGTCTGGATCTCGGGACCGGGGCGGGTCTTCCGGGGATCGTCCTCGCGATCGCACGGCCGGATGTCTTGGTTGAGCTCGTGGAATCGAACCGGAAGAAGTGCAGCTTCCTCCTCGAGGCGGTTCGCCGACTCGGACTGCGCAACGTGAGAGTTCTGCAGACGGACGCAGACGCCTTGCCCGAGGATCGGAAGTTTCCCACGGTCGTCTCTCGCGCGTTTCGCCAGCCGCTGGAGTTCCTGCGAACGGCGGTCAGATTCGTCGCGCCGGACGGTCGGATCCTGTTGATGACCGCGAACGCGACCGACACCGATCTTCGGGAATTGGCCGGCAATTCCGGTCTCACGCTGCAACGGTGCCGTCGCCTTTCGCTGCCAGCCGGCGACGAGCCGCGGGCTGTTGCGACGTTCGTGCTCGATGTCGGCCATGTTTCACGTGAAACATGGGGCGCGCCTGTTCCCGGAACGGACTGAGGCCCCGCCGTCCGGAGCGGCATCGCGGGTTCGTTCGGATTTCAGGGCCGCGCGATCGGCGGGTAGTCCTGCCGCGAGCGGTAACGGTTCGCCGCCTCACGGGTCGGTAGGGCTGCGAGGCGGGGCCGCCTCCGAGGGGTCCATTGTTTCACGTGAAACGCGGCCCGTACGGCGGCGACATCCTCTTCGCCCAGGAGCGGAGCGCCACCGATGGATCCGTGGGCCGCGCAGGCCGGTTCATGCGCGGTTTCACGTGAAACATATTCGACTGCACGACCGGGCGCGGACGCCTCCACGGCCGTGCAACTACTCGATTGCGATCGTGAAAATTCGCGCCAGCGCTTGTGCACGCTGCACTCCATCGCGTCCACCGCGTGGCTGTGGTACGGGTACCCGCTCGGCGCCGAGGTGGACCGATGGGACTGATCCTTGCGATAGCAAACCAGAAGGGGGGTGTCGGCAAGACGGCGACCTCCGTCAATCTCGGGGCGTCGCTGGCGCTCGACGGGTATCGCGTACTCGTGATGGACCTGGACTCTCAGGGCAGTGCCACGAGCGGTCTCGGCGAAGAGCACACCAAGGGGGCGTCCAGCTACGAAGTGCTGAGCGGTGAGATTACGGCGTCTCAGGCCATCCACGCCGCCTCCATCGAGAACCTGTTCGTGATCCCGGGAACGAGGGATCTCGCCGGTGCCGAGGTCGAACTCGTGTCGCTCGAGGACCGTCATTCCCGGCTGCGCAGCCAGCTCGAGACGATCCGCTCCGACTACGACTACATCCTGATCGACTGCCCGCCCTCGCTGGGGATGCTCACCCTGAACGCGCTCTGTGCGGCCGACGCCGTGATCGTACCGCTGCAATGCGAGTTCTACGCGCTCGAGGGCCTCGGCGCGCTGGTCGAGACGCTCGAGCGGGTTCGCGCGACCTTCCATCCCGACCTGCGAATCCTCGGTATCCTGTTGACCATGTACGATGGCCGCACGTCGTTGAGCCGCCAGGTCGCCCGTGAAGTTCGCCAGCACTTCGGGCCCAAGGTCCTGCAGGCGATGGTTCCACGCAACGTTCGGATCAGCGAGAGCCCTTCTTACGGCCAGCCGGTCGTCACCTACGATCCGGGCAGCCAGGGAGCACTGGCCTATCGAAACGCCGCCAAGGAAGTCGCGGCGATGACGCAGCCGGCGGTCGGCCGGATCGAGGGCGAGCCCGAAGTCGCTCCGGAGGAAACGAATGAGACAACCGCTGGGTAGAGGCCTGGACGCCATTCTCGGAGGTCCCGCGGCGAGTGCGTCGCGGCCGCCGGCCGAATCCTCGGTCGCGGCAGCGCAGCAGGGCGAACAGAAGGGGAAACCGCTGCTCGTGCCGATCGAGCGCGTACTCGCGGGTCGCGGCCAGCCGCGCCGGCGTTTCGAGGACGAACCGCTCGAGGAACTCGCGGCCTCGATTCGCGAAAAGGGTATCCTCCAGCCCCTCGTCGTCGTTGCGATCGATGGTGGTTACGAACTGATTGCTGGCGAGCGACGCCTGCGTGCCGCGGTCCGAGCGGGCCTCGAGAAGGTCCCGGTCGTCCTGCACGACCCAACGACCGAATCCGAGATGCTCGAACTCGCTCTCGTCGAGAACCTGCAGCGCGAGGACCTCGGGCCGATCGAGCGAGCTCGGGCGTACGAGAGGCTCCTGGAGGCCCACGGCCTGTCCCAGGAGGACGTCGCGCGCAAGGTCGGAAAGTCCCGGGTGGCCGTCGCGAACACGCTCCGCCTTCTCGCGCTTCCCGCGCCTGTCCTCGACGCGATCGAACAGGGCCTTCTCAGCGAAGGTCACGCGCGCGCCCTGCTCGCGCTCCCGACCGCGACGCGCCAGATCGAGGCGATGCAGGCGGTCGTGCGTCGAGGGTTGTCCGTGCGGGAGACGGAACAGCTCGTTCGCGACCAGACGGAGACGGCGCCTGGTCGCCCGCCCGCGCGCCGTGATCGGAAGCCGTCGTCGCCGCTCGAGGCGAACCTCAGCAGGGCGCTCGGGACCAAGGTTCGCGTCCGGGGAGGCGCCAAGAAAGGCCGCATAGAAATAGAGTATTACTCGCAGGAAGAATTAACGCGGCTAATCGATTTTCTCTCGTCACGAGAGGCCGTCTAACCTTTTGACAACCCGCAATTGCGGTGCTACCCGGAGCCGCTTGCCGCGAAACTCCGCTTTCTTCCGTGCGCTCCGTGCTCGAGAAAGTGCGACTTCCACGGTCCCGGTTCGGTGAACGGTCTCCGTCACGGCGGTCGTTCGCAACGGGCACGAACACGAGCGGTGTACGCACGCGAGCGCATCCCGAGATGCAGATAACTGTTGATTACACCTTCCTGATTCAGCTGGGGATGTTCGCCGTCCTGCTTGTGGTGCTCAGCCGCCTGCTGTTCGCGCCGTTCCTGCAGGTTCTGGCCGAGCGCGAAGCGCGCACCGTCGGGGACATCGAGGAGGCCGCGGCCACGCGAGCCGAGGTCACCTCGCTCGCCGCCCGCGTCGACGCCGACCTCGCGAAATCGAGGGCCGAGGCGAAGGCCGAGGTCGATGCGCTTCGCGCGCAGACACGGGAGGAGGCCGCGAAGTTGTTCGAGGGCGCGCAGCACGATGCAGCGGCACGCCTCGGCGAACTGCGGGAGCAGGTCGCCGGTGCGACCCGTGAGGCGCGAAGCGCGCTTTCGTCGGATGCGCGCGCGATGGCCGACGCGATGGTGGCCGCGGTGATCGGCCGCGGGGGAAACGCATGACGCCCGCCCGGCAACGACTGCCCCTGGCTTCCTCCGCTTGCGCTGCGCTCCTCGTGTTCGCGGGGGCGGCGGCCGCGGTCGCGTCCGAAGGCGGACACGGCGAGGCTCACGGTCCCGATGGAGCGGCCTGGCTGACGCTCGGTTTCTCCGCGGTCAATTTCACGATCTTCGCGCTGTTGATCTACCGGTTCGGCTGGCCTGGCGTTCGCGATTTCCTGTCCGGTCGACGCGACGAGGTCGCGGCCGCGATGGCGGCCGCCGAGACCGCCAGGCGGGAGGCGGACGCGATTCGCCGTGAATACGCCGAGAAGGAAGCGGGCCTCGAAGAGACCCGTCGGCGCATGCTCGAGGAGATTCGGCTGGGCGCCGCCGCCGATCGCGATCGTCTTCTGAGGGAAGCCCAGGACGCTGCCGAGCGCCTTCGCGTCGATGCCGAGCGCCAGGCGGAACACGATCTCGCGCGAGCGCGGCGCGAGCTGCGGGCCGAGGCCGCGCGTCTGGCCGCCGAGCTGGCCGAGAAGGAAGTTCGTGCGAAGCTGACCGACGCCGATCGCTCGCGCCTTCTGCAGGAATTCGTCGAGGGGGTCGCACGCCAGTGACAGGAGCCATCGGCAGACGCTACGGCCGCGCGCTTTACGATCTGGCCGGCGAGGAGAACATGGTCGCGGAGATCGGAGCCCAGTTGGCCGAGCTCGCCGCCGCGGTCGAGTCCCTCGAGCCGGGCACGCTGGCTCCGGGCCTCCTGACGGTCGAGCAGCGGGAGAAGATCGCGAAGGCCCTGGTGGCGGGAGCCGACGGCGCGTCCCTGCTCGGGCGGTTCGTGCGCGTGCTCGCCGCCAACGATCGACTCCACCAGCTTCCCGCCATCCGGGCGAGCTACGAGAATCTGGAAGACGAAGCCGCCGGCCGGGTCCGGGTCCGGGTCCGCAGCGCGACGCCGCTGTCGGACGGCGACCGGGCCGCTCTTCGGGCCCGGTTCGAGAAAATCACGGGCCGCCGCGTGCTCGACGCGGTGGAGGTCGACGCCGACCTGCTCGGTGGCGTGACCGTCGAGGCCGAGGGGCGCGTGTACGACGGCAGCATACGCACCCAGCTCGCGCGGCTCGAGCGCAAGATGGCGGGGCAGGCCTGAGCCGCCCGCGGGAAGTTTCGGAGGAATTCGGTGCAGCAGATCAAGGCATCCGAGATCAGCGATCTCATCAAGCAGCAGATCCGCGAGTTCGGTCGCGAAGTCGAGGTCCGGGAGACGGGCCGCGTGCTCGCCACCGGTGACGGCATCGCGCGCATCCACGGCCTCGAGCGCGCCGCGGCCGGCGAACTCCTCGAGTTCGAGGGCGACGTGCTCGGCATGGTGCTCAACCTCGAAGAGGACAACGTCGGCGCCGCCGTGTTCGCGGACCCGGACCGCGTCCGCGAAGGCAGCGAGGTGCGCCGCACGGGGCGCATCGCGGACGTGCCGGTGGGCGAGGCGCTGCTCGGCCGCGTCGTGAACGCGCTCGGCCAGCCGATCGACGGCCTCGGCGAGATCAAGACGCCGCACCGGCGCCGCGTCGAGGTGAAGGCCCCCGGCATCGTGTCGCGCGCTCCGGTCAAGGAACCGATGCAGACCGGCGTCAAGGCGATCGATTCGATGATCCCGATCGGCCGCGGCCAGCGCGAGCTGATCATCGGCGACCGCCAGA
>CAYYZO010000096.1:0-15679 GCA_964476185.1 uncultured Myxococcales bacterium | reverse complement strand
CAGCGCGCCTCGATCACCTCGAGCCCCTTGTTCATCAGGCTCGCCGAGTCGATCGTGATCTTGTCGCCCATGTTCCAGGTCGGGTGGCGCAGCGCCTCGGCGCGCGTGACGCGCCGGAGTTGCTCGGCCGTGTGCTCGCGGAACGGGCCGCCCGAGGCGGTCAGCACGATCTTCCGGACGTGCTCGCGGTCGCGCCCGGCGAGAGCCTGGAAGACGGCGTTGTGCTCGCTGTCCACGGGAAGCAGGCGGCTGCCCGACGCTCGCGCGCGGCGCTGCACGAGTTCGCCGGCGACGACCATCACTTCCTTGTTCGCGAGGGCTACGTCGATGCCGGCGTCGATCGCCGCCAGCGTCGGCTCGAGGCCGGCGGCGCCGACGAGAGCGGACACCACGATGTCGGTCCCCGGCGCGCACGCGACGGCGACGAGGCCTTCGCGTCCCGACAGGACGCGCGGCGCCGAATCGCCGAGCTCGCTCGCGAGCGCGGCGGCGAGGTCCGACGCGTCGGACGCGGACGCGACGGCCACGACCGACGGCCGCAGCCGAAGCGCCTGTTCCTTGAGGTCCGCCGCACGGCGGCCGGCGGCCAGCGCGGTGACGTGGAAGCGGTCCGGGAAGCGCTCGAGCAGCGCCACCGTCTGCGTGCCGATCGACCCGGTCGAACCGAGGATCGACACGGCCTTGCGCCTGCCGGGAGCCATCCGCGGCTATTAGGTTGCCGACCAGAGGGTGTCAAAGCTGCGAACGATTGACATCCTGCCGACCGGCTCCTACGGTCCGCCGCGCGAGCCGACCGAGGGAGCCCGAGAGCGCCCTCCGTCGGGAACGAGGTGCAACTCCTCGACTGCCCCGCAACTGTGAGGGGGGACGGTCGTCGCACGAAGCCACTGGGCGCACGACGCGCCTGGGAAGGCGCGACGCCACCGGACGATCCCCGAGTCAGGATATCGACGAGGCTCGCAGGGTTGAACCTTCCGACGGGGAAGGCGCGACCGGGATGCGACCGCCTGCGCCGAGGCGCGCGATCGCAGCACGAGCCCGATCTCCGCTTTTTCGCCGAGGACGTTCTTCCCGCCGGTGCGCATGCGCGCGACGACGCCGAGGCTCGTCGCGCGACGCGGCCGTTCGAAGGCGGACCGCGGCAGGTCGGAGACGGGATGCGGCTGAATCTTGCGAGCAGCGGGCGCGAATCGCGTCGACTCCGGTCGACGGCGTGCCGACTCGCGCTCGCCGCGGCGCTGCTGCCGTGCGCGGCCGCGGCCGACGACGAACCGGGAACGGTGGAAACGCCGGTCGCCGCCGGGCGGATGGAGGCGACGAACGATCCTGCCGAGCTCGCGCCGATCGTCGTCGACGCCGAGCGAAGCGCCCAGCCCGCGCTCGTCGAGCGCAGCATGGAGACCCCGGAGGACGCGACCGGGTTCGGGGAGACGATCTTCGCCGATCCGCTCTGGCGCGGCTTCGAGTCGACCGCGGACCTGCTCGGGCAAAGCGTCGGCGCGCAGGTGCGGCGTCGTGGAGGGCGCGACGACTTCGCGACTCTCAGCATCCGCGGTGCGCCGGCTGCGCAGCTTCGCATCCTGCTCGACGGCGTCTCGCTCGGGCGCGCGTCCGACAGCGTCGTCAACCTCGCCGACCTGCCGATGGACACGATCGAGCGCATCGAGGTCTACCGCGGCTTCTCCCCCGTCTCGCTCACGCCCGTCTCGGCGGCCGGCGTCGTCAACGTGGTCACGCGTGACCCGGAAACCGCGACCGGCAGTTTCGCGGCCGGCGGAGGATCGTTCGGCAGCGCGAAGACGAACGCGGGCGCTGCCGGGCCGCTGCTCGGAGGATCGGTGGCCGCGTTCGCCTCCTACCGGCACACCGAGGGCGACTTCGACTTCGTGCAGCCCAACGCCGTCAACAACCCGAACGACGACACCGTCGAGAAGCTCCGCAACAACGACAGCGACACCGTCGAGAACCTGCTGCGTTGGCGGCGGCCGCTCGGCGACGACGTCCGGCTGCAGGCCCGCCACCATCTCTTCTACAAGGACGAGGGCGTGCCGGGATTCCAGAACTATTCGCGGGAAGCGCGGCTCGAGACGATCCGCGAGATCGCGGCGGCGGGCCTCGGCGACCCCGACGGGCGCTGGAACGCCGAGCAGGTCGTCACGTGGGAGCGCAAGGACTTCTCCGACTCGCCGTTCCGGCAGGCCGTCGACAACGTCTCGGAGACGATCGCGTCGACGACCGCCGTGCGCTGGGCCCGCCCGGTCGCGAAGTCCCACTGGGTGTCCGCGAGCTCGGAGTTCACCTGGGAGGGGTTCGACCAGACGAGCGGCGGGTTGCCGACCCGCAACGCCGGGCGTTCGTCGCTGGCGGCCGGCATCGGCGACGACTGGACCATCGAGAAGATCGACACGACGCTGACCTTGCAGGTTCGCCACCAGCAACTGTGGAACGCCTCGGATTCCCCGAACGTCCCCGACGACGACGAAGGCTCGACCGACCCGCGCGTCGGGCTGCGCTGGCAACCGCTCGCGCGCCTTCCGGTCGGCTCCGCGCTGTCGGCCCTTTCGAGCATCGTCGCGAAGGCCAACTTCTCCACGTACTTCCGTCCGCCGAACTTCGACGAGCTCTACGGCACCGACGGCTTCACGCTGGGCAATCCCGCTCTCGTGCCGGAAACCGGACGAACGTGGGACGCCGGCTTCGAGTGGAACGCGGCGCACGAGCGCCTGGGGCAGGGTTCGCTCGGCTACTCGTACTTCGGCAGCGACATCGACGACATGATCATCGTCACGCTCGACTTCGACCGCATCGCGCGCGCCGAGAACGTCAGCGGCGCGAAGGTGCGCGGACACGAGGCGCGAGCGGAGTGGCGCGGGCCGTACGGCTTCGCGCTGTCGATGAACTACACGCGCCAGGAGGCGATCAGCCGCTCCGAGCGGCCCACCGAGTACGGCAAGGACCTGCCCGGCATCGCTCCCGACGAGGGCTGGGGCCGGCTGAGCTGGACCGGTGGCCGATTCACCCTGGCCTACGACCTCGAGGTGACGGGCGCCCACTACGTCGACAGGGAGAACGTGGAAGGAAGGAAGCTTCCCACCCGCACCGTGCACGGAGTCTCGATCGTCTACGGACCGTTCTGGAAGGGCCTGCGGCTGACGTTCGAGGGCGACAACCTCGGCGACTCGCTCGTGCCCGACGAGATCGGCTACCCGCTGCCGGGACGCGCGTTCTACGCGACGCTGAGCTGGTCCGCCGCGCCGGGCGAAGGAGGAGAGGATGAAGGCTGAGCGAGTCCGGCGGGCAGGCAGGACCTGGTGCGCCGCGGCGCTGCTGCTGGCGTGCCCGGCCGTCCCGGCGACGGCGGCGCTTTGCGGCGACGCGAGCGGCGACGGCTTCCTCACCGCGACCGATGCGCTCGCGACGCTGCGCCTCGCGGTCGCCGGCGGCTACGACCGGCGCGGCGACGTGATCCCGCGCCGCGGCGGCGCGGCCGGCCAGGCCGGCGACGACAAGCTCGCCGCGGGCGACGCGCTCGAAGTGCTGAAGGCCTCGGTCGAATCGCGAGTGCCGCCCTGCCGCGGCTTCACCGCTTCGCGCGTCGTCGTGACGACCGCCCCGTACGACTTCTACAGTTCGGCCGGGTTCGCGGTCGTCGATCTCGCCACGCACGAAGTCCGCTTCCGCGGCGGCTCGCTGGCCGGCGACGCGGTCGTCCGCACGCCGCTCGGCTCGCCCGTCGTCGTCAACCGGCACAACTTCAATTCCCTGCAGGTGCTCGACATCGACGACGCGAACCTGCCGACCGTCAAGGACTGCAGCGTCTCCGACGGCTTCAACTCCAACCCGCAGGACGTGCTGCTGGTCTCGCCGGACAAGGGCTACGCGACGCCGTACGCCGGGCCGAACCTTTTCGTGCTCTCCCCGCCGGTGCTGTTCGAACCGGGGCTCGACCCGTCGTGCAAGACGTTCCTGACCGGCCGCATCGACCTCTCCGGGTTCGACGACGACGGAATCCCGCAGATGGACCAGATGGCCGTCGTCGGGGGCGACCTGTTCGTCGCGCTGCAGCTCCTCGACGACGACGTCGGGGGCCTTCCACCGAAGGGCAACGGCAGGATCGCCGTGATCGACACCGCGACCGACGCGGTCAAGGGCAGCATCGAGCTCTCGTTCGCGAACCCGTTCGCGGAGACGAAGGGCCTTCCGTGGGACGAGTTCCAGCAGCTCCTGTTCGCGGGCGGCCCCGGCGACGTGCGGGTGCTCGACGACGGCGGCATCGAAGCCGTCGATCCGGCCACGCTCTCCTCGGCCGGCCTGCTGATCACCGGCGCCGACATCCAGGCGAACATCTTCGACTACGTGATCGTGGGTCGGCGCCGCGCGTTCGCGATCGTCGCGGACAAGCAGTCGAACTCGGTCGTCGAGCTCTTGATCGGCCCGGCGCCCGAGGACCGCGCGATCCGGCGGGTGCTGCTGTCGAGCACCGCGCTGATCACCGACATCGAGATGAGCGAGGGAGGCGAACTCTGGGTCGCCTACCGCGGCGAGACGTTCCCGGACCCTCCCGGGCTGCGCGTGTTCGACGTCACGACCGGCTCGGAGGTCACCCCGGAGCCGATCCCGCTCGGGCAGGCCCCGTTCACCCTCGCGTTCGTCGACTGACCGTCCCCGGCGCGCCGTCGACGCGAACGCCCTCGCCGGCGTCTCCGCCCGGGGAACGGGCCGGCGGCCGCCCGGGTGGCGCTCGCAGGTCGCAGGCGCTATCGGCCCGCCGTGCTGTCCGAGCGCGACGACAACCTGCTGGCCTCGATGCTTCCGTGGTTCGTCGTCGCGTTCGCGCTGCTGGCCTGGCTGGGGCGCGTGGACCTGCTGACTCCGGACGAAGCGCGCCACGGCGAGATCGCGCGCGAGATGTTCCTGGAGGGCAACTGGATCGCGCCGCGCATCTACGGCGAGCCGTACTACGACAAGCCGGCGCTGTTCTACTGGCTGACCGGCGCCTCGCTCTGGCTGTTCGGGCCGAGCGCGTGGGCCGCGCGCATCCCGTCGGTGGCCGGCACGCTGTTCTCCATCGTCATGACGTCGGCGTGGGTGAGGAGCGCCTGGGGAACCGGCGCGGCGCGCTGGACGACGATGATGCTCGGCACGACGCTCTTCTTCGTCGCGGTCGGCCGCTACGTCGTGATCGACATGCTGCTCACGGCGGCGCTGACCGGAGCGCTCGCCTGGTTGGGACTCGTGCTGAACGATCCGCCGGAGCGGCGGCGGCGGGTCTGGCCGATCTATGCGTGCACGGCCGTGGGCTGTCTGGCCAAGGGCCCGGTCGCGGCCGTCGTGGTCGCCGGGGTCGCCGTCGTGACGGCGATCTTCGAGCGAAGGCCGTCGCTGCTGCTGCGCCTGCATCCGCTGCGCGGATCGCTGCTCCTGCTGACGATCGCTGGCCCCTGGTACCTGGCCGCGTGGGTCAAGGACCCCGAGTACATCCGGGTCTTCCTCTGGGAGCACAACTTCGCGCGCTACGCGGTGCCCGGGGCGCTGGCCCACCAGGAGCCCTGGTACTTCTACTTCCTCGCCCTCCCGATCGTGCTGCTCCCGTGGAGCATCCTGTTCCCGGCCTCCCTCGTCACCGCCTGGAGGAACCCGACGCCGGGCGTGCGACACGCCATCGCCTGGGTGACGGTGGTCGTCGGCTTCTTCAGCTTCTCGCAGACGAAGATCCCGACCTACGTGCTCAGCGCGTTCCCGCCGCTGGTCGCGCTGACCGCCGTTTACGTCGACGACACCCTGACGCGCCGCGTTGAAATGCCGCGGGCCGTGGAGTTCGCGGTGGTCGCGTGGACCGTGCTGGTCGCCGCGATCGCGGTCGTCGGGGCGGTCTGGATCGTGATCGAAGCGCCGTCGAGTTGGGGGCGCCCGGTGCTGGCGGCGCCCGCGATCGCCATTGCGGTGCTGACGTTCCGGCATGCGCGCGACGGCGCGACGCTCGCCTTCGCGATGGTCGGGTCGTCGCTGGCCCTCCTCACCATGGTCTACGGAGCGGCGGCCGATGCGGTGAACGCCCGCGAGAGCCAGCGCGATGCGGCCAGGATCGTCAGCGCGCTCGTGCCGCCGCATGCCGCGCTGACCAGCTATCGCGTCGCACCGCACGCCCTCGCGTTTTACGCAGAGCGTTATGTCCGGCGAGCGGACGACCCGGAGTCCGCGGTCCCGGAGCTGTTCGCGGGCGCCGACGCCGCGCTGCTGACCCGCAGCAAGTTCCTCGACGAACTCGGGCTGGCGCCCCTTCCGTCCTGGATGACGATCGCGTGGACGGCCGGTGACGGACAACTGCTGGTGCTCGGCGGCCAGGCAGCCGAGAAGCACGCCCGGCTCGAGCAGGAACGGCGGAGAAGGGAGGGAGTCGAACCCTCCGCCGACCGTTGAGGTCGGCATCACGGTTTTGAAGACCGGCCGGGCCACCGGGCCCGATCCCTCTCCACGCACGTTGCGCGACGCGCGATCGCCCACCGGGAATAGCGTCGGCCCCGACTCTCCGCAACTCGTCCCGATTCGTCGCAAGTCGGCGGATTGACGACCTTTCGTTCCGGTTGCCCAAGAGCGGTCCGGATGTTCTAATGCCTCGAACTTCCGACGGGAGGACGCTCGTGACGCAGGGGTCGCGACCGTTCCCGGACCAGAAAAAGAGAGGGGCTTCTGCGAATGAAAAGGCTATCGACCTTCCTGAAGGTAGCGGTCTGCTTGGCGGCACTCGCGCCGGCGCCGGCCCACGCGATCTACCGCAGTTCGAGCGTGGACCTGGGCGGACACCTTCGGACGACCAACATCTTCCGTCACGCCGACATCGATGAATGGGCCTTCATCATGCAGCGCAACAGCCTCAAGCTCCGCCTGGAGTACAAGTGGCTCCAGCGCGGAAAGGCCTTCGGCATGTTCAACGTGCCGTTCATCGAGCGCTCCGACATCTTCGTGCTGTACCGCGGCGTCTACGACTCGATCTACGACAGCACGCCGGGCCAGATCGAGCGCTACGATCTCCAGGGCGACTACATCGAGCCGCAGTTCAACCGGATCGAGAACATCCCGAAGGACCAGCGCGATGAGTTGAAGTTCAACAACCTCATCCGCGAAGCCTACATGGACGTCTACTTCAAGACGCTGCCGCTCACCCTGCGTATCGGCAAGCAGCAGGTCGTGTGGGGCGAGAGTGACGGCTTCCGCATGCTCGATCGCGCG
This sequence comes from uncultured Myxococcales bacterium, assembly GCA_964476185.1. GTDB lineage: Bacteria > Desulfobacterota > Binatia > UBA1149 > CAITLU01 > DATNBU01. The sequence goes on along the minus strand of CAYYZO010000096.1, from coordinate 8,449 downwards.
AACACCCTCGACCTGAGCTGGCACTTCTTCCAGGAACTGCCGCCGCCGGGATTCGGCTTCGACGAACTGCGCCAGCCGTTCTTCATGGTGAAGGGCCTCTGGGACTTCAAGCAGATCGGACCGCTCTCGCAGACCTTCCTCGAGGCGTACTGGACGCCGGGTTTCGACTGGAACCCCGGCAAGATCGGCTTCCTCCCGCGTCCGTGGGGCGTGCGGCTGCTGGATCCGATCTCGAACGACAAGGGCACGGGCGTGCTGCAGTCGTCGTTCTGCGACAACGCGTCCGACGACGGCAGCGCGGTCAACAACGGCGAGTGCGAGTCGCTGCTCTACGGCACGCGCCTGTTCAACCAGGGCAACTACAAGAAGAACGCAGCCGAAAACAGCCAGTTCGGCGTGCGCTTCCACTTCCTGGCGGGCTCGACCGAGTGGAGCGTCAACTACCTGTACCAGCGCTGGGCGCCGGACGGCTCGCCGACGGCGGTCGTGCGCGGCATCCCCGAGAACCAGAACGTCTACGTGCCGGAGATCGGCCAGGAGCTGAGCGCGACCGAGTACTGCGACGGCCTGCGCTACAACGGCAACGACCCGAACATCACCGCCATCATCCCGTGGGCGGCCAACCAGCTCTGCATCGAGTACTTCGCGCCGTACATCCACACGGTCGGCCTCTCGTTCAACTGGTTCGAGGGCGACTGGACGCAGACCGTCTGGCGCGTCGAGACGATCATCGACTTCGACCTGCCGTTCTACGACGGCGACAAGCAGGTCGCGCTGTTCGGCCGCGCGCCGAACGGCCCGACGCTGCTGCCGGGCATCACGAAGCGCAACATGTGGAAGGGCATGCTCGCGTTCGACCGCCCGACCTGGATCCGCTGGCTGAACAAGAAGACCACGTTCTTCCTGTCGGGTCAGCTCTTCTGGCACTACATCATCGACATGGAGCGCCGTCGCTGCGCGATCAACGACCAGCCCGAGTACCTGCCCGACGGCACGAAGAACCCGAACTTCATCGGCTACACGGCCGACCCGTCCGAGAACTGCGGCGACAACAACAATTTCCTGCTGCCGGGCGAGCAGACCGGGTTCATCGGACCGCTCGACCTTCCGAAGCTCGATGCTCCGGCGGGCCGCGGTCGTGACACGATCCACCAGTGGGAAATGCTGATGACCTTCGCCGCGCTCGGCTTCTACCGCGGCGGCACGCTGGTCCCGGCGCTCATCTACCTGCTGGATCCGGTCAACAGCTACTCGCAGGAGATCGCGCTCGGCTTCGACTGGTTCTACACGCCGGACCTCGCGTTCAACCTGACGACCAGGTTGATCTGGGCGGGCGCGCCGTGGGACCCGTACGACGGGCACAAGAACAACAACGACGTGGACAACGGCGAGCTGTTCGAGCCGTGGTTCCTCGGCGGTGGAAGTCGCGGGCGCTCGGAGACGAGCATCCAGTTCACCTGGCAGTTCTAGGCCCGGCGCCTTCGCCCGCCGGCCGGCGGGCGTGAAAAAGGAGAAGGGGCTGCCGCGAACGCGGCAGCCCCTTCGTCGTTTCGGGCGATGGATCGGAAGAACCTACTTCTTCGTCTCCGCCTCCGGTTCGACGATCTTGCAGCAGACGGCCATCGCGCGGGTGCGGGCCTGGACCGGGCACTCGGTGCCGCCGGTCTGCAGGCAGGTGAAGAACGCCTCCTCCGTCGTCTGCGGGTGGTCGACGATCTGCTGGATGATGCCCATCGCCGAGGTCTGGCAGCTTCCGTCCTCTTCCGGGCGCGTCTCGGCGTAGCAGGTGCCGCCGGTCAGCATCTCGCCGGGGCCGCACTTGACGCGAGAGCCGGCCGCCGTGTTGCGCCCCTCTCCGCTGACGGTTTCGGCCACGACCTTGCGGCAGACGAGCTGCGGCGCCGCCTCGGCGCGCGCCGCGGCGGCGCCGAACGCGATCACGGCAGCGAGGGACGCGGCCAGGACTGGCGCGGCAGGGACACAGAGGGGCAGGGTTCGGGTCGTAGTGAGTCGCACGGGGTCCTCCTGAAAATCCGGTTGCCCGGATGAAGTAGTTGCGGATTGTCGGTGAACCCGACGTCGCGTCAATCGCCGAGGAATCTCCCTTGACTCCGGCTCGACCCCGCCAGTAGGGTACCGGCGACTCGGGGTCCCTTGCTCGACAGAGCGGACCAACCCTGTGTCCGCGCTCGACCCCGAACTGACCCCCTGTAAGCCAGAGGAGGAGGACATGAACACAACCACGATTTTGAGGAGAGGCGCTGTCGCGACCGTCGTCGCGACCATGCTCTGCGCTTCACCGGCGGCTGCCCAGATCGACGCCGCTTCGGTGAGCTGCCGGGCTGCCGTCGCCAAGGGCTACAACAAGCTGCTCAAGACGGCGACGAAGACGATCGCCGGATGCCACAAGAACCGCAACAAGAACAAGGACGGCTCCCTGCTCGCCACCGACTGCAACGACGTGGCGCAGGCGGACGCGAAGGGGAAGTACGCCAAGGCGAGTGACAAGTTCATCGCCACGGTGGAGGGCTCCTGCGACAGCCAGGCCGTCTCGACCCTGACCGCCGCCAACGTCGGCGGTGAAGTCGGCAGCTCCGAACTCTATGTTTCCTGCGCCGTCGATCCCTGCACCGGCGTCTCGGGAGTGATCGACACGAACTCCGAGATCGGCGCCTGCCTCGCGTGCGTGGCGGCCGACGTCGCCGGGGACGTGGGCGCGTCGACGCTCGGAATGCCCGACCCGACCACCCTCGACAAGGACGACCAGAAGTGCCACGCGCAGATCGTCAAGGGCTACTCGAAGTACCTGACGACCGCGCACAAGAGCGAAACCGGTTGCCAGGGCGATGCTGACGAGCTCGGCGACATTTCCCTCGACGGGTGCGTGGGCTACGACCCGAAGGGCAAGGTCGCGAAGTCGCTGACGAAGGCCGACGAAGGCCTCGACAAGAGTTGTGCGCCCGTTGCCAACCTGGCGGACCTCGACAGTTGCGCCGCCGACAACGTCACGAACCTGAAGGCCTGCGCCAGCGCCGACTGGGGCTCCGCGAAGGACGACGCGTTCCAGAGCACGTACATCCAGGAGCCGACCGGCTGCCCCTCGACCGTGCGCACCACGATCTTCGGCGGTTGCAGCACCGCGGGCGGGACCTCGCCCGGCGTCTGCGACGTCGGCAACCAGACCGGCACGGTGCTGTCCGTGGGCTGGAAGGGCCTCGCGCACGGCGTCGACATCACGGACAACTACACGATCGCCGTGGACGTGACCTGCTCCGGCACCGACAAGGGAAGCTGCGGCACCTGCACGTCGACCGGCATCAGCTACGACAACCCGCAGGCCTCGGACTTCCTGCGCTGCGTGGATGCTCCGTGGACGTCCTGCACGCTGCCGTTCCAGAACGACGCGGCTTGTCCGTCGAACGGCCTCTGCAAGTACTTCCTCGGACCGCCCCTCGCGATCTCGGCCGGCGGGAGCCCGACCTGCACGCTGAACGTCGTCAACACCAACATCATCGGTGGCACCGGCGACCCGGACGCCGGCACGGCGGACTTCCTCGTCGACCTGCGCTCGATCGTGCACCTCGGCGTGTCGCTGACGCGCCCGTGCCCGTACTGCCGCAACGACGCGACCCCGCAGGACGGCGTCAAGAGCGGGACCTGCCTCGGCGGCCCGCGTGACGGCCAGGCCTGCGACGTCCAGGCCTTCGACCTGACGTTCGCGAACCCGACGCGCGTCTCGAACCCGACCTCGGGCAACAGCCTCGACTGTCCGCCGAGCTCGGGCGCGAACATCAGCGGCAGCGGCCTCGTCGTCCAGCTCCCGCTGACGACCGGGACCTCCACCAAGGACGCGGTCGACCCGTGCGACGCTCCGAACGGTGCGCTCGACTGCTTCTGCGGCGTCTGCAGCGGCGGCGGCGGCGGCGTGCCGTGCAACAGCGACACGGAGTGCGCGAACCTCGGCTTCGGGACCTGCGGCTTCGGCTCGGGCACCGAGCGCCTGCCGAACTCCTGCGACGACGGATTCTGCTGGCCGCAGATTCCGGCGCGGACCGATCGCGGGCAGTGCAGCGCCAATTCGCCGCTGTGCGAGGGCGGCACCGAGCCCGGCACCACCTGCGCCGTCGACGCGGACTGCGACGGCGGAGGCACCTGCATCACGGAGAGCCCGAACATCGAGACGTTCTGCAGCGGCATGGTGTTCGCGAACGGCAAGGGCGTCATCGCCTGCGGCACCGACGGCGATTGCGCGGCCTCAGAGACCGGCAATCCGGATCCTGCGACCTGGGTCTGCCCGAACGACGACTGCGGCACCTGCACGGTCAACTCGTTCGTGAGCTGCTTCCTCGACCCGATCGAGATCACCGGCACGCCGGATCCGACGAACCCGATCCTGGTCGGCACGTTCTGCCTGCCGCCGTCGTCGAACACGGCGGTGAACACGACGACGGGCTCGCCAGGCCCGGGCGTGGTGCAGACGGACTCCCTCGTCCAGCTTCGGTACTGAACCGACGAAGACGCGGCGCACCGCGTCAAGAAAAGGCCCCGGGTGGAAACACCCGGGGCCTTTTTTCTTGGCCGCGCGCCGGTTGTGGCGACAGACACGACCCCAGCGGCAACGCCGTGTTTCACCTTGACTTAAGGTTCCTCCGCTCCGTAGGTTAGCCCCCGCAGCAAGGCGGCAAACTCGCCCTGTGGACCCTGGCCTGGAGCGCCAACAGCGGTTCGAACGAGACACCCGCGGCTGGCGCGCCGCCTTTCCGACGACGTCCAACGCCCTGGAGGAGGAAACGACATGAATTCACGGAACAAGCCCAGGAAGGGGTGGCTTGCACTCGCCACCGCCCTCCTGATCACAGCGGGCGCCTCACAGTCGTGGGCCGTCTCGCAGAACACCAAGGGCGAAGGCAAGTGCCACGCGACGCTGACGAAATCGCTCGGCAAGCACGTCGCCTCGATCGCGAAGGCGATGACGAAGTGCGAGAACGCCGTGCTCGCCGGCGACATCTCCGGGCCGTGCCCCGACGCGGGCGCGCAGGCGGCCATCGACAAGTCCTCCGACAAGGTGGTCAAGGTCCTCAGCAAGAAGTGCAGCAGCTCCTGCTCCGCCTCCTTCGTCGAGTGCATCGGTTCGTCGGTCTGCCCGCCCAACGGCGAGCTCACGGAGAACTGCACCGCCGGCGGCAAGAACTTCTTCGAGTTCTCGAACATGTCGTTCCCCGGACCCTACTGCGAGGGCCTGCTCGGGCACCCGATGATCCTGCCGAAGGACTTCGGGGATTGCGCTGACGATCTCGGCGAGATCCTCGCGCTCAACCTGCTCGAGAACGTCTACGGCACGCTGAACACCGCACCGGCGACCGGCCAGAAGTGCCTCGACACGATCGCGAAGCAGCTGCCGAAGGCGGCGGCGAAGCTCGCGCAGACCGTCTCGAAATGCCGCTCCAAGCAGCTCACGTCGGATCCGCCCGACCTGCTCGCGGACGACTGCGCGACGGCTGACCCGAAGACGGCCAGCACGATCACGAAGCTCTCGACGAAGTTCAACGACGCGATCGCCAAGGCGTGCACCGACGGCCAGATCCTCGAGCTCGACCTCTGCGGCAACGGCGTCGGCGGGACGCCCGACGTCGCCAGCGCCCAGGCCTGTCTCGGCGAACTGCTGACGGAGATCTCGTACTCGATCGAGAACGCGGAGGACCGCACCTACGCCAGCGTCAGCATCGTCAACGGCGCGTACCCGTCGACGGCCGCCGCCCGCTGCGGAGACGACGTCATCAACCAACTCCCGAGCCAGTTCCTGCTCAACGGCGAAGAGTGCGACGGACTCAGCCTCGGCGACTGTGACGCCTGCCTGCCCCCGGGCGACGTGTTCGAATGCACCTGCGCCGAGAAGCGTCGTTCGCGCGCTTTCGCGGACGGCTTCGCCGCCGACCTCGACAACGGCTGGAGCGGCGCTTCGCACAACTCGAAAGTGACCGACGGAGCCGGCTTCGTCGCCGACGTCGATCCGTCGAGCTGCGACTGCGATTCCTTCACCGGCGCCACCTGCACGGGTTCGACCACCGATCCGGTCTGCGACATCTCGGCGCTGCTGCAGCCGCGCTGCTCGCACCGACTCGACGAGAGCATCACCTGCGACCAGGCGGGCAACGACAGCAACGCATCCAACGGCGACTCCGACTGCTGGGCCTGCGACGTCTACACGACCAACGCCGGAGACTACTGCACCGGCGCGTCGCGCTTCTGCGTCGGCGGCGCGAGCGACGGCGAGCGCTGCAACCTCGACGGCGACTGCCCGGGCGGCGCCTGCAGCGGCTTCGGCAAGTGCAGCGCGGGTCCGTTCCAGGGCAACGGCTGCGCCGGCCCGCAGAACTGCCGCGCCTGCCTCGGCGGCGTGAACGCGAACCTCTCCTGCACGAACGACGCCGGCTGCCCGGGGTCGACCTGCGGCTACGGTGGCGCCACCGACAGCTGCATGTCGGACCTCTGCTTCGGCGGCGCGAACGACGGCCAGTCGTGCGACGCCGACGGCGACTGCCCCGGCGGCCGCTGCGCCGAGACGAGCGACTGCGGATCGCAGTGCTATGACGCCGATGGAGTCGCGACCGGCGATCCGTGCTGGAAGCAGTCGGACTGCGACACCGCCGGCGGCGAGCGCTGCCAGGGCCGCTGCGACAAGGACAATTACTGCCTGATCCTGCGCAACGGCGCCCCGCTGCCGCTGTCCTCCGAGGGAACCTCGGTCTGCATCGACAGCCGCTTCGCGACGAACATGACCGGCACGCGCAACATCGTGACCGGTGAGCACGCGATCAACTACGACCTGCGCTCGGTCACCGTGCTGGCCGACACGCTGAACTCGTCGCCGTGCCCGGTGTGCGGCGGCTGGTGCGCCGTGACCGGCAATCAGCTCGACCGCACGCGCTGCGACGGCGTCTGCTCGGGCTCCGAGCTGGAGTGCCGCTACGGCCCGAACAAGGGAGACACGTGCCTGACGAACACCGACTGCGAGGACTTCCTCTGCGGACCGGTGCGCTGCCGCTTCGACGACGACTGCCCGAGCGGCACTTGCAGCGGGACGGCGTCGCCCGACTGTCAGGGCGGCGATTGCCGCCTCGACCTGTCGTGCAACCTCGGCCCGAACAAGGACCTTCCCTGTCGCATCGAGGCGTACACGGCCTTCGGGACCACTTCCGCCGATTGTCCGCCGCAAATTGCTGCACTGAACGTCTCGGGCGAGGGTCTGGCGATCAGCTGGACGCCTCTGACGAGCGAAGTCGTCACGCTCGAGCAGCCGGCCGCCTGCAATGCGGAGGGTTACGAGAACTTCACCTGCAACTGCGTGTTCGGAACGGGTCTCACCAGGAACCGGCCGAACAAGTGCAAGCCGGCCTGCAATGCCGGAGCGAACTACGGCGCAAGCTGTCCGGACCTCACGAAATGCGTCGGTGGCGCGAACAACGGCAAGGCGTGCGACCAGGACTCGGACTGCCCGGGCGGCGCCTGCAACGGCAACCCCGGTGTCTGCGGCGTGGGCAACACCGGTATCTGCAGTGTCGGCACCTGCGCGGGCGGGCCGAACGTCGGCAAGCTCTGCAACACCGACAGCCCGTGCACGTCCAGTTTCTGCGACATCCCCTCGTGCACGGTCGGCGGGCCGGCGTGCCCGAACGGCTACTGCCAGGCGGACGCCTGCCCGACGATCGGAGCCGCGTGCACCGATGGCGGCACCTGCGAGGATGCGTGCCCGACGGGACGCTGCTCCCCGCTGTGCGTCACGCGCGGCCTCTGCAGCGGAGGCTTGCGCGACGGGCAGAAGTGCGCGCTCGATCCGGACTGCCTCGGCGGCACCTGCGTGCCTGGCGATCCCTCCGAGGGCGCGTGCGCCCAGGGTGCGTTCAACCACTGCGACGGCCCGGGTTGGGAGTTCGTCAGTTGCGCGCCGAACCAGGTCGGGACGAAGCAGGGCTGCGAGTTCGGAACGGACAACATCGCCGGCAACGCCAACGACAACGTCGGCGCCGGATTCTGCGTGGCCGACGTCTCGAACTGCTTCATCAACGACGGCTACGCCGAGGGTGGTGACACGCTGAACGGCAACGGCGATGCGACGAATGCGTACTCGGTTGCGACGTACTGCATTCCGGCCAGCACGAGTTCGGCCGTGAACTCGACGGCCGGCCTGCCCGGCCCCGGCCGGATCCGCCAGCCGTCGGTGGTGATCACCAACTTCACCGAGTTGCCCTGATCGGAAGGCGGCGGTGGTGGGACCACGGTCCCGCCGCCGCCGCCCGAACCAACCCCGGCGGCAGGCAGCAAAGCCGACCGCCGGCCGAAAGGAGCCCGCGTCTCTTCAGGAGGCGCGGGCTTTTTCGTTGGAGGCGATCCGCCCGGGCGGGAGCGATTCGGGCGGGAGCGATTCGGGCGGGAGCGATTCGGGCGGGAG
>CAYYZO010000095.1:13596-15701 GCA_964476185.1 uncultured Myxococcales bacterium | reverse complement strand
GCCCTGCTCCCCGCGTTCATCGATCGTTCGCAGTCGCCCTGTCCTTCCTGGCGCTAACGTCGGCTCCATCCCCCGCCCACCCCGCCCACCCCGCCCACCCCGCCCACCCCGCCCACGCCGCCCCCGCCACCGTCGCCCGCTTCTCCCCGCTCGGCGTCGTCAAGGGCCCGCAGCAGGCGACCGCGCGCTTCTCCGCGCCGATGGTCCCGTTCGGCGACCTCACCGACGTCGCGCCGCCGTTCGAGGTCGACTGCGGCGCCAGGGGCACGAGCCGCTGGATCGACTCGGTCACCTGGGCGTACGACTTCGAGAAGCCGTTGCCGGCCGGGCTGCGCTGCACGTTCACGCTGCGGGGAGGGCTTCGTTCCCACGACGGGAGCGAGGTCGGCGGCGAGCGCTCGTTCGCGTTCTCGACAGGCGGGCCCTCGGTCGCCGAGATCCGGCCGTGGCCCGGCTCCGACGGCATCGACGAGGAGCAGGTGTTCCTGCTCGGGCTCGACGGCGAGGTCGACGCGGCGTCCGTGCTCGAGCACGCCGGGTTCTTCGTCGACGGGCTGCCCGAGCGCGTCGAGGCGGAGTTCGTCGGCAACGACGAGCTCGAGCGCCTGCTGGCCGCGATGTCGAAGTGGACGCGCCCCACGCCGCCCGTCATCGCGCTGCGCGCGCGCCGCGCGTTCGCGAACGGCCAGAAGGTCCGGCTCGTCTGGGACGCGGGCATCCGCGCGCCGTCGGGCGAGAAGACGGTCTCGCGGCAGACCTGGGAGTTCCGCGTGCGCCCCGCGTTCTCGATCGAAACGCGCTGCCAGCGCGAGAACGCGCGCGCGGGCTGCGTGCCGATCCTGCCGGTCTCGGTGCACTTCTCCGCGCCGGTCGCGCGCGACCTCGCGGCCGCGCTGGTCCTCGTCGCTCCCGACGGATCGGAAAAGCCCGCGCGCCTCGGCGACGACGACGCCGGCAACGACGAGTTCCGCGATTCGGTCCAGTTCGCGCCGCCGTTCGACGAGAACGCCGCCTACACGCTTCGCGTCCCGTCGGGATTCCGCGACGACGCCGGCCGCGCGCTGCAGGACGAGCGGCGCGAGGTCGCGGTCCGCACCGGCCCGCAGCCGGTGCTCGCGAAGTTCGCGACGAACTTCGGCATCCTCGAGCGCAACGCCGAGCCGGCGCTGCCGATCACGCTGCGCAACGTCGAGCCGGTCGTCGCCGGCTCGGGGACGCGGCCGGTCGCGCCGCCGGCCGGCGCCGCGCTCGACGCGCTGCACGCGCGCGCGCAGGGCACGGCGTTCCGCCTCGACGGCGACGACCCGAAGGCGATCCTCGACTGGCTGCGGCGCGTGGCGGCCGCGAGCCGCCGCCGCTCGATCTTCGCGAACGACGACGCCGGCGAAGGTCGCCGCACGTTCCAGCTGCCGAAGCCGCTCGCGGCGCGCGAGACCGAGGTCGTCGGGCTCCCGCTCGAGGGCGCGGGCCTGCACGTCGTCGAGATCGAGAGTCCGCTGCTCGGCGCGTCGCTGCTCGGCCCGGCGACCGAAGGCGGCCCCGCCCCCGACCAGCCGATGTACGTCGCCGCCGCCGCGCTCGTCACGAACCTCGCCGTGCACTTCAAGCGCGGCCGCGAGGGTTCGATCGCGTGGGTCACGACGCTCGATCGCGGCGAGCCGGTCACCGGCGCGCGCGTCGTCGTCAGCGACTGCAACGGCAGGCAGCTCGCGTCCGCCGGGACCGATTCGATCGGCGTCGCGCGCTTCGCCGAACTGCCCGAGGACGGCCAGCTGCCGTGGTGCCCCAGCCCGCACCGGACGGGCGGCGACTCGCGCGACTTCACGAACGTGCCGGCCCTTTCCGCGCTCGGCGGTGGGTTGTTCGTGGTCGCGCGCACCGACGACGACCTCACGTTCTCGCACTCGTCGTGGAACCAGGGCATCGAGTCGTGGCGTTTCCAGCTGCCGCCGCGGGACTGGCAGGACGCCGGGTTCGCGTTCCACGCGATCTTCGACCGGCCGCTCTACCGCGCCGGCGAGACCGCGCACATGAAGTTCGTCGCGCGCCGCCGCACGATGGCCGGCTTCGAGGTTCCGCCGGCCGACGCGCTGCCGAAGAAGGCC